>NZ_JAFBCW010000023.1 GCF_016907915.1 Desulforadius tongensis | reverse complement strand
GTCGCCGCGGACACCCTTGCCTTAAGCTAACGTTTACTGCTACCTTCAACGTTCGGGACTTTCACCCTATAGACATTGCCCATGCCGGGCACACACAACAAAAGCCTTGAATGCACTGCATTCAAGGCTTTTATAATATCTTGCTCAAAAATTCCCTGGTTCTGGGGTGCTTTGGATTGGTAAAAATTGTTTCCGGGCTGGCTTCTTCTAATATTCTCCCGTCGTCCATAAAGATAACCCTGTCTGCCACTTCCCGGGCGAAGCCCATCTCGTGGGTAACCACCACCATGGTCATACCATCCCGGGCTAAGTCTTTAATTACCGCCAGCACTTCACCCACCAGTTCCGGATCCAGGGCGCTGGTGGGTTCATCAAACAGCATTACTTTAGGCTGCATGGCCAGTGCCCTGGCAATGGCCACCCGCTGCTGCTGGCCGCCGGAAAGCTGTGCGGGGTAGGTATTCGCTTTATCGGCTAATCCCACTTTAGCCAGCAGTTCTTTGGCCCTTTCCCGTGCTTCGGCCACCGGGGTTTTATATACCGTTATAGGCCCTTCCATTACGTTTTGCAGTGCTGTTTGATGAGGAAACAGGTTAAAACGTTGGAATACCATGCCAATTTGACTGCGCAGTCGGTAAATATTTTTCCTGCTGTCGTCCACCAGTTTGCCGTTTTCCAACTTCCTTTTTCCCACCGGTTGACCATCCACCGTAATATATCCTTTGTCAATGGTTTCCAGGTAGTTAAGACAGCGCAGGAAAGTGCTCTTGCCGGAACCGCTGGGGCCGATAATTACCACCACTTCCCCCTGTTTAACGGTGAGACTGACATCCTTTAATACCTGTAATTTACCAAAACTCTTGTAGATATTTTTTGCTACAATCATCACCTATTCACCTTCCGTTATTCACCGTCGGATATAGCCAGGCGCTTTTCCAACCGGCTGATAAGATATACAAAAACAGTGGTTAGTAATAAATATATTGCTGCCACTGTGAGGTAAATTTCCATGGAACGGAAATGGGTGCTGTCCAGCAGTACGCCGCTGCGCATTAATTCTACCATGGTGATAACCGAAACCAGAGAGGTGTCTTTCATTAAAGTGATAAACTCATTACCCATTGGCGGCAGCAGCCTGCGGTAAGCCTGGGGCAGTATTATCCGCCGCATGGCCTGGGTGTATGACATGCCCAGGGAAAGGGCGGCCTCCATTTGGCCTTTGTCAATGGATTGGATACCTGCCCTGATAATTTCAGCAATGTAGGCTCCGCCACAGATACTCAGGCCCATAACGGCGGCAGTAAACGGTTTTAACTCCACTATACCCGCCTGGGCCAGGCCGTAATAAAGGATGTACAACTGCACAAGAAGGGGGATTCCCCGGATAACCCAGGTGTAAATCCCCCCGATAACTGCCAGCGGTTTAAAGCGTGAAATTTTCATTAACGCTACAAACAGCCCAATAATAGTCCCGAAGAAAATTGCTAAAACAGTTAGTTCAACGGTCATTACTGCCCCTTTAAGCAGTACTGGTAAAATTTTTAGTAAAAATTCTACATCAACTGAACCAAATTGCATTATAAACACTCCGTTTAATTACAGTTTATTTGCTTTTTTATTCAGCCTTAGGAGTAACATCGTCACCGAACCATTTTTGTGAAATGGCGGAGAGGGTGCCATCCTGCATCATTTCGGTTAAAGCTTTATCAATGGCTTCTTTCAAGTCTTTATCTTCTTTCCGAATACCGATGGCGTAAGGTTCATCTGTAAGACGGAAGTCAAGCAGTTTGTAAGTATCCGGTTTTTTGCTTATATAGTGAGCAGCAGTGGTTACGTCCACTACCACAGCGTCAACGCGGCCGATGGCCAGATCGTTAAAGGCCTGTGGATACTGGTCATATAAGGTGACATTTTCCAAGCCCTGATCTTTACAAGCAATGGCACCGGAACTGCCGGTTTGAGTGGCAATCTTTTTACCTTTCAGGTCTTGGGCAGAAGCGATATCGTTGTTATCTTTTTTAACAACCACACCGATACCGGCATTAACATAATTTCTGGAAAAGTCAATAACCTTTTTCCGCTCGTCGGTAACACTCATACCGGAAATGATAACATCAAACTTCTTGGAATTTAATGACCCCATAACGCCCTTCCACTCGGTGGGCTGCCACTTTATTTCCACTCCCAGGCGCTTTGCCAGCTCTGCCCCCATATCGATGTCAAAACCAATTAATTCATTAGTATTTTCATCACGAAAACCCATGGGCGCAAAGGTATCATCCAAGCCGGCCACCAAAACCCCTTTTTCCTGAATCTGCTCCCAAGTGGTTTTTGCAGCCTGCTGGTTAGGCTTGTCTGCCTGCTTTTCGCCGCAGCCCGCTGCTAACAGTGCCAAACCCAGTGCCAGCACCACCAGCCATAAATACTTAATTCCCCGCATTTTCCCTATCTCCTCCTGTAAAATTATCTTCACTTACTCTAACATTTTAATTAACTAAAGGAATGAAGTCAAGAAGAATTTATCCGCAGAAAGGTGTTCTTTGTGCATTTTTATATGTTTTAGGGAGGGAATGCGGTATAGGGTGTCGAAAAGCATCACACGATGCATTACTAAATATTAGGATGTGTTACTATGAATAGTAATACCATTTTTGCACTGGACATTGGTACCCGCAGTATAATTGGTGTGGTGGCCGAATTTGTGGATGAAAAAATTAAAATTAAAGCCCAGCACAGATTGGAGCATGCCAGCCGGGCGATGTACGACGGGCAGATACACAATATACCCAAAGTGGCCGAAGGGGTGGCCAAGGTTAAGGCGGCGCTGGAAAAGAAAATTGGCCACAGTTTACATAAAGTGGCCATCGCTGCGGCCGGCCGCTCACTAAAAACCAGGCGCTGCAGGGTGGAACAAGAGGTTGAAGATGTTGAAATAGATTCCGACATGATACGCAGCCTGGAAATAACGGGTTTACAAAAGGCCCACCGGGAGCTTAATGAAGAATTAGATGGCAGAGACCGGTTTTATTGTGTGGGCCATACCGTCGTTTCTTATTACTTAAATAATTATCCCATAGCCAATTTGGAGGGGCAGCGGGGACAAAGTATCGGAGCGGAAATACTGGCCACGTTTTTGCCTGATTCAGTGGTAAACAGCCTGTATTCTGTACTGCAGCGGGTGGATTTGGAACCGATCAGTTTAACTTTGGAACCCATAGCAGCCATAGATATAGCCATACCTGAAGATGTACGCACCCTTAACCTGGCCCTGGTGGATATCGGAGCCGGAACGTCAGATATTGCCATTACCAGTGACGGTTCCATCACAGCATACGGCATGGTGCCGATGGCCGGGGATGAAATTACCGAAGCCATTGTTGAAAACTGCCTGGTTGACTTTAAAACCGCCGAAAATATAAAGCGGGAGCTTGGTAAAGGTAAAGATATTAATTACGTGGATATTTTGGGTATGAAGAACACCATTTCATGCCCGGATGTTATTGCAGTTATAGAACCGGTGTTAGATCAGCTGGCCGATAAAATTACCGCTGAAATAATTAGACTAAATGGCAACAAGGCTCCCAAGACGGTTTTTTGTATTGGCGGTGGTTCCCAGGTGCCGCTGCTTGATGAAAAAATCGCCCGGCGGCTGCAGCTGCCTAAGCTGCGGGTGGCAGTACGGGGGCGCCAAATGTTAAACAGCGTTATAAAGGTTAAAAAAGACCCCATCGACGGCCCTGACGGTGTTACCGTGCTGGGTATTGCCAGCGTGGCTTTTAAAAATGTGGGACATGATTTTATCACCATTAATGTAAATGGGAAAAATTACAGGTTGTTTAATTCCAGTCAGTTAACGGTGGCTAATGCCCTGGCGCTGATTGATTATAACCCCAGGGAATTAATTGCCCGCAACGGCAAGAACTTAACCTTTACCTTAAACGGGGAAAAGAAACAAATCTATGGAGAATTAGGCACCCCGGCCCAAATAACTGTGAATGGGCAGCCGGCCAATATGCAAACAGTAATAAAAGATAAAGACTGCGTTGAAATAATTAAAGCGGTGCACGGTGCCGATGCCAGTTTGACGCTGGGTGAGCTGCTGAATTCCCAGGGCTTTGATATGGAAAAATGTCGGGTAACAGTTAACGGTGTAACACAAAAAGCCGGCTATTTAATTCAAAACGGTGATGCAGTAACAATTAATGATACAGGAAAGGTAACAGGGGAGAAACCAGAAGAAAACAAGCAAAATACTGCGCCAAAGGCTGAACCGCATGGCGGTTTTCCAGAGAAAAAATGGATATCCGTTTTTGTAAACGGTGAAAAAGTGCAGTTAAAAGGCAAAGATAACCCTGTTTTTGTGGATATTTTTAATTTTATAGATTTTGATTTAAATAACTCCAAGGGAATGATTGTACTTAAGGTCAACGGGGAAAAGGCGGAGTATACCCAACCCCTCTTGGAAGGTGACAGGATAGAAATATATTGGGAATAAAAATAAAGAAGGTAATAATCAAGCCCGCCGGCAGCTGGCACAGGCCGCCGGCGGGCTTGATGCATTTTAATCTCCAATGCCAAAAACTTCTGCCGCTTTGTTGTAAGTGAGGTTTTCAATAATTTTAGGATCCACATTTTGTTCTTTCAGGTAATTTGCCGCTTTAATGACTCCGGTGGGATCATTATAGAAAATATTGCTGTAATCGCAGTTCAGCATGCCGTTGGCGTAGCGGTCCAGGTTTTCTGCCAGGTGTTCCGGCAGCACGTGCTGCTTACGGATGGTGATGCCGGGTACGGCACCAAATTCGTTGATTTGGTCAATAATGTCCAGCATGGCATGGTCAATTACCAGCAGGTGAGCGGGAATACCTACCTGCTGGGCCATTTCGAAGTACAGGTCTACAAAAGCCCGGCGGTTTTGGTTGGGGGTGTGGATGATGCAGGGTTTATTAACGGCTTTGGCCACTTCCAGCTGTGCCTTCAGCACATCCCGCTCCAGCTGGGTATCGTTGTTCATGCCAATTTCACCCAGTGCCACCACCGAAGGTTCAGCCAGAAATTCCGGCAGCTTGTCCACCACCCTGGTCCAATCGGCAGGGATGCCGGCGGGGTGGACCCCCACCGCTGTATAAAGTTCTATTCCTTCCTGGGCGGCCCAGCTGCGGTAGAAATTATAATTCTGCTTGAAGTGGTCAAAGTAACTTTCGGCATGCTGGGCTCCCACCAGCACTGCACAGCTGATGGCTTTAACAACTCCCCCCCTGGCCATGGCCTGCAGGCCGTCATAGGGCAGCATGGTAACGTGAATATGACTGTCAATTAACCGCACTGGATATTCCTCCTAACAATATGTGATTTACTTTTAACCTTTCATAACTCCACAGCAGTCTTATCACCGGTTCAACGGTTTCTTGTTTACCGCTGGTATAAAAAAACTCCTTTCCTTGGTGATGCTGTGCGTTGTTGAGGCCAAATTCGTTTAAAACCCGCGCTGTTTGCCTGGCCACGGGTTTGCCGGTATCTAACACCTTGATGCCCGGGCCGGCTAATTCTTGAATTTTAGATTTCAGAAAAGGATAATGGGTACAGCCCAGCACGATGGTGTCCGCATTTTGTTCTAACAGCGGTTTGATATATTTACTTAACAGTTTTTCAGTTTCGGCACTGTTTATATTACCGTTTTCCACCAGTTCCACCAGGCCCGGGCAGGGCTGGGTTACCACCTTGGTTTTGCTGCCAAAACATTTTACCAGTGATGAAAAGCGATCACCGGAAAGGGTTACCCCGGTGGCCAGCACACCGATGGTTCCCGTTTTGGTGGCCGCCACTGCGGGTTTAACGGCCGGTTCCACTCCCACCACCGGAACCCGGTATTTTTTTCGCATGTCGTCCAAAGAGACTATGGAAGCGGTGTTGCAGGCCACCACCAGCATTTTGGCCCCCTTGGACAGCAGAAAATCACTCAATAAATAAACTCTCTGCTTGATTACTTCCGGCGGTTTTTCACCATAGGGGCAGTAAGCGGAATCAGCATAATACAGTAAATCTTCGTTGGGCAGTAATTGGCGTATTTCTTTGGCGATAGAAAGCCCGCCCACCCCGGAGTCAAAAATTCCTATGGGAGAAGAATTTGACATCAGAAACACCTCATTCCAGTCCAATTATTATTATACCCCCATGTCAGTGGCAGGGCAAACAGTATCAAAAAGTACCGAGGAGACAGCAGTGATATACAGCAAAAAAACTGGAAGCCAATGTGAGAAAGAAAGCTGGGTGCATTAAATTTTACTGCCGATGTATGCGGTGTAGACCTGGAGTTTCTAATGGGGGAAAAATTTACCGCTGATATAGTTAACTGCTTTTTTGATAATAAAAAAGCTTGCCAAAAGAACAAGGATAACTTATAGGAGAGCAGAATAGGTGTATATATTGGGAGGAAGATAAATGCTTAAAATTTTACTTGTAATATTGCTTGGCATTTTGGTGGTTTTAGCGCTGGTGGCAGCAGCTTCATTTTTTGCAAATTTACAGTTCAATAAGAATGTAGATAAAGAAGTAAGAGATTTTTTCGGTGATGTGGAAAGTAGACATGATATTATTCAAATGGATGATCTTGATGGCCTGCCGCCGGTGGTGCAAAAATGGTTGGAGCGGTCCCAGGTGGTGGGTAAGGAAAGAATAACGGCAGTGCGCTTAAAGCAAAAGGCATTCATGAGGATCAAAGAGGGAGGTCCTTGGATGCCCGCCGATGTGCAGCAGTATTTCAGGGTGGATAAGCCGGGGTTTATTTGGAAAGTAAGGGTCAACATGGCCCCGCTGCTGTACTTTGCGGGAAGGGATAAGTATGAAAAAGGCAGCGGCCACATGCTCATAAAGGTTCTCTCATTGGTAAAGGTGGCGGACGCAAAAGGAAATGAAATAGACCAGGGTTCCATGCTGCGCTATTTGGCTGAGACCGTATGGTTTCCTTCTGCGGCCTTGAACAGCTATATTGAATGGGAGGAAGTGGATGCTAATTCAGCCAGGGCTGTCATGACCTATGGAGGGATGACTGTGTCAGGATTGTTTACCTTTAACCAAGAGGGTGATGTTATTAACTTTATTGCCCGGAGATATGGGAACTTTGACGGTCGGTACCTGGAAAAGAACTGGATCATTAACGTATGGGAACATAAGGAGTTTAACGGTATAAGGATTCCCGCCGCTGGGGAGGTTACTTGGGAGCTGGAAACAGGGGACTATAACTGGTACCGGTTTGAGATCAAAGAAATCGAATATAATAAGCCGGCCGGTTATTGATAGGAGCCGAGCGTATGGGTTGGCTCTTTGCATGCTTAAAATCAGATACTCCAGCAGGTTTATTTAACAATGGCCCCTTACACGAACGGAACCCTATAGCGATTTGTTTTGATTTATGTTTTAATAACTTTTAAAGCAGAAAATTAAAAGAGGGTACTTATGGAACGTACAAAACAACTGGGAGAAGAAAAGGTTTCCAAGCTGTTAATTAAGTTTTCCATCCCGGCCATTACCGGAATGCTGGTTAATGCCTTGTACAACGTTGTGGATAGAATTTTTATTGGTAACGGCGTTGGTCCCCTGGGTATTGCCGGAATTACCATCGGGTTTCCCATTATGCTGATTGTAATTGCCTTTGCCATGCTGGTGGGTTTCGGTACCACTTCACTGATATCAATTAAATTGGGAGAGCAGAAAAAGGCAGAGGCAGAACTAATTATGGGCAATGGAATGGTACTGTTAATTTTAATTTCTGTGATTATCTCAGCTGCGGGGCTGTTTTTTATCAATCCCCTGTTACAGCTTTTTGGGGCCAGTGAAACGGTACTGCCCTATGCCAGGGATTATATGTCCATTATTTTATGCGGCACGATAATCATGTCCATTGGTTTCGGAATGAATAACTTTATTCGTGCCGAAGGGAACCCCAAAATTGCCATGTATACCATGTTAATTGGAGCCGTTTTAAATATCTTACTGGATTACATTTTCATTTTTATCTTCCAGTGGGGAATACAGGGAGCGGCCCTGGCCACCGTTTGTGCCCAGGCGGCATCGGCGGCTTGGGTGCTTAACTATTTTTGGAGTGGAAAAAGCACGCTCAAACTCCGGTTAAGCAGCTTGAGATTGCGGTTTTCAATTGCAGCCAGCATTGCAGCGGTGGGATCTGCTCCCTTTGCTATGCAGATTGCTGCCAGCCTGTTAAATGTTATTATCAATAACGGCTTAAATTACTACGGCGGAGATGCGGCTGTTGCCGGTATGGGTGTCATAAACAGCATTATGACATTAGTGTTAATGCCTGTCTTTGGAATCAACCAGGGGGCTCAACCCATTATCGGTTTTAACTACGGGGCCCGGAAGTTCCACCGGGTGAAAAAAACATTAAAGCTGGCCATGATGGCGGCTACAGTGATTGTTTCCACCGGGTTTATAATAACCAGGTTATATCCGGAACAGCTTATTGCCCTATTTAACCAGGATGCCGAGCTGATTAGTTTTGGTACCCGGGCGCTGCACATTTCATTAATACTGTTACCGGTTATTGGTTTTCAAGTAGTTGGCTCCAGCTACTTCCAGGCGGTGGGAAAATCAAAACAGGCTATGTTTTTAAGCCTATCCAGGCAGGTGCTGATTTTAATTCCCTTATTGTTAATACTGCCCAGGTTTTACGGTTTAAACGGCATATTATTTGCCCTGCCGATTTCTGATTTGTGTTCTTCGCTGCTAACTGCGGCTTGGCTGCTGGTAGAATTTAAAAATTTAAACCGGGAACAGCGGAAATACTGCCAGGCAGAAACAGGGTGATGGGAGAAATATAAGAGGGGGGAAAGATATGAGTAAGATATATGATATTACCAGAAGTATAAATAACGGTATGGTGGTATACCCGGGAGATATTCCGGTGCAGGTAAAAGAATTATCTGCCGTAAAAAACGGTGACCTGGCCAATTCCACCGCCATTACCATGAGCAGCCATACCGGCACCCATGTGGATGCGCCTAAACATTTATATAGTGATGGAAGGGCTTTAGATCAAATACCGCTGGAAACACTGGTGGGCCCGGCGGCGGTGATAGAACTGCCCAATACCGGGGCCATAACTAAAAAGGATTTGTCCGGTTTCCACCTGCAGGGAGTTAAAAGGTTATTGTTTAAAACAGCCAATTCCGGGCTTTGGACAAAAAAGAAATTTGTCAGCGATTATGCTCACCTGACTCCCGGTGCTGCTGAATACCTGGTTCAGAGCGGCTGCCGGCTGGTGGGGATAGATTACCTTTCTGTAGATCCCCCCGGTGAGGTGCTGCCGGTGCACGAAATACTTCTATCCGCAGGGGTAGTAATAATTGAGGGGCTAAATTTATCCGCAGTTCCGCCCGGCCGCTATGAGTTGATTTGCCTGCCGTTAAAAATTGCCGGGGGCGACGGGGCACCGGCCAGGGTAATTTTACGGGAACTGCAGAAAGACCTTGGGTGATACACCGCCCAGGGTTTTTTGTTTTTATTTCTGTAACAACTTTCACCATTCTACATATTATGTCATTAGATTCCGAATCAATAAGGGGGGAATTTAATGGGCTACTACGGTGGATACGGTCATAATGACTCTACTTTCATCATCTTTTTAATTCTCATTTTACTGCTGCTGGGTACACCCGGCTGCGGTTATGGCCCGGGCTATGGACCATACGAGAAGTAACCGCATAATTTAAAAATGATGAAGGGAGGAAAAATTATGCCCGGATATGGCGGATACGGGTATGGAAACCCTGCTTCTCTGGTTTTCTTGATTCTCATTTTGTTGTTGTTGGGAACACCCGGATTCGGTTATGGGTATTACGATGCTAATAAATAGCTCTTAAAGGGGAACCCGCTGTTTTACGTTAAAAGTGAAACAGCGGGTTTCATTTAATATCTGTTAATAATAATACCTGTCGTTGGGGGCCGGGGCAGTTATGCCTCCATAGTAATGGGTATGCGGTCTGATACCGTTAAACCATGTTATCCCGTAGTAACGGTGAACATGATACCCCCTGCCTGCCGGTATTCCCGGGCCGGTAACCACCTGGTAGTAATGTGTGTGTCTATTGTTAAAGGTTGTAGTCCCAGTCAGGTAATGGGCGTGTGCGTCTACACCACCGAAATTTCTGCTGGAGATACCGCTGTAGCGGTGTATATGGCCCAAATTGAAGCTGGTGGGACCATAATAAAAATGAACATGCCCCCCGATGCCGTATTCCGGCTGCCTGGTTGTATTCACAGTTATCACTCCCGCTTTTTTTATATCAGCATATGTATAAATATGGAAAAAGGTAACATAAATTTAGAAGATACTTATTGTCATAACATATCTTAAGTAGTAAAATACTACTGTGGCTGTAATTGAATAAGTTCTGGGGGAGTCTATGTTATAGGCTGAGAGTGGGCTAGTGAGCACCAGACCCTTAAAACCTGATCGGGGTAATGCCCGCGTAGGGAAGGATAAAGTGTATTTTTACGTACACCTGAACTGCGGGTGTACTTTTTTAATTATCTGAGGTGATATTAATGGCTGTTATTTTTGCCGGTGGAGAAATACAGGATTATCAAGCACTGAAAAAATTGATACCCGATAAAAGTTACATAATATGTGCTGACGGAGGAACAAGGCACGCCCGTGCCATGGGGTTAATTCCCAATTTGATTATTGGAGATATGGATTCAGTGCAGTTAGAATTATTAAATTATTACCAGGGCAAAGGGACTGTTATTTGTTATTACCCCACAGAAAAGGATGAGGTGGATACAGAACTGGCCATACGGGAAGCAGTAAAGGCCGGCTCTAAAGAAATACTGCTGTTGGGTGCCACCGGGGGCAGGTTGGACCATACCCTGGCCAATGTTCACCTGCTGGTGGCGGCAGCAAAACTGGGGGTGCGGGGTACCATTATTGATGAACAGCACCGCATTTCCCTGGTTACACCGCAGCTGCCCGGGGAAATAAAAGGAGAAACCGGCGATTTGGTGTCGCTAATCCCGCTTACCAGTGAAGTAACCGGTGTGTTCAGTACAGGTTTAAAGTGGGAACTGGTTGACCGCAGTTTTAATATCGGCCATCCCTTTGGTATCAGCAATGAATTAACCGGTTCCACCGCCGCCATAACTGTAAGAGAGGGCATTTTATTGATGATTAGAGTATGGAATAAGGGGGGATAAATTTGCCCAGTATTAATGTCAGTTTTCAAGTAATACCCCAGGTACCCGGTGAAGATACCTATGCTGTGGTGGATAAAGCCATTGAAGTGGTGCAGAAATCAGGAGTTAAATATGAAGTGGGCCCTATGGAAACAACCATGGAAGGTGAATTAGACCAGCTTCTGGAGGTTGTTAAGCAGGCCCAGCAGGCCTGTATAGATGCCGGGGCCGGCAGGGTGATGACGATAATTAAAATAGATTATGCTCCCGGCGGGGTTACCATGGAAGAAAAGATTTACAAATACAGGTAAGGGCGGCTATGGGTGTTAAATATCGCTATCCGCTGATATTTACTGCCGGGTTTCTGCTGCTGTGGGAAAGTTATGTGTATTTTACGGGGAAGGAAAAATGGCTGCTGCCCGCCCCCAGCGATATTGCGGCAGCGTTTCCGGGAATGCTGCCGCTGCTGGTGGAGCACGGCCGGTATACCCTGCTGGCGGCGGTGGTGGGATTCGCGCTGGCCATAGCGGTGGCACTTTTACTGGCGGTGTTAATGGATATATCACCGGTGCTGCGCCAAGGCATTTATCCTTTATTAGTCATATCCCAAACCATACCCATCATTTCTGTGGCTCCGCTGTTTATCATTTGGTTTGGGTATGGGCTTTTGCCAAAGGTTATAGTTGTAGCTTTGGTATGTTTTTTCCCGCTGGTGGTGAGCGTTATCCAGGGAATGGAAGCGGTAGACCGGGATATGGTTAACCTGCTGCGGGTGATGGGAGCCAGCACCTGGCAAATTATTAAAGAAGTAAAGCTGCCGGCGGCACTGCCGTCTTTTTTTGCCGGGTTAAAAATTGCCGGTACATACAGTATTATGGGAGCGGTAATTGGCGAGTGGCTGGGGGCTGCCAAAGGGCTGGGGCTTTTTATGACCCGGGCCATGCACTCATACCAGTACGACCGGCTGTTTTCTGCCATTATTGTAGTATCGCTGTTAAGTGTGCTGTTGTTTATGATTATAGAAGTGATTGGCAGGCTGGTAATACCCTGGCATTACAAAAAGGGGGAGTAAAATTATGAGAAAGATTATTGCGGTGGTATTAAGTTTACTGCTGGTTGTTGGGCTGGCTGCCTGCGGGCGGCAGGAAAACCAGGTTAAAGAACAGGGCGAAAAGCCGCTGGAAAAGGTGACGGTAATGCTGGACTGGGTGCCCAACACCAACCATACCGGACTGTATGCTGCTCTGGAAAAGGGCTGGTATAAAGAGCAGGGATTGGATGTAGAAATAATTTCACCCGCCGAAGGCGGCACCACCCAGCTGGTGGCCACCAATAAGGTGGATTTTGGTGTCAGTTACCAGGAAGATGTAACCATGGCCAGGGCCAATGGAGTGCCGGTGGTGTCAATTGCTGCGGTAATTCAGCATAACACCTCTGGTTTGGCCTCTAAAAAAGAAGATAACATCACCACACCGAAAGATTTAGAGGGCAGGCGCTATGGCGGCTGGGGGTCACCCACCGAAGAGGCGGTTATCAAGGCCATCATGGAAAATGCCGGTGCTGATTTTAACAAAGTGCAGTTCATTAACATTGGTCAAGCGGACTTTTTCAGTGTCATTGGGCGGGATGTTGACTTTACCTGGATATATTACGGTTGGGACGGTGTGGAAGCCCAGCGCCGGGGAATACCCCTTAACGTAATGATGTTAAAGGACCTGCATCCTGCTTTGGATTACTACACCCCGGTGCTGATCAGCAGTGAAAAGACAATAGCGGATAACCCGGAACTGGTGAAAAAATTTATGGCTGCCACAGCAAAGGGTTATCAATTTGCCATTGAACACCCTGAAGAGGCAGCAGAAATACTGTTAAAACATGCCCCGGAATTGGATAAAGAGCTGGTGGTGGCCAGCCAGAAATGGTTGAGTACCAGGTACCGGGATGATGCGCCCAGGTGGGGTGAACAAAAGAAAGAGGTGTGGGAAAATTACACCCGGTGGATGTACCGCTGGGGTCTGCTGCCGGAAATGATAGCTGTGGATAAAGCCTTTACCAATGATTTTCTACCCTAAAAAGGAGCAGTTATGTCAAAACTAAAACTGGTTGAAGTAACAAAAAGTTACAGCACTAAAGAAGGCCCGCTGCCGGTACTGGAGCAGATATCGTTGGAAGTAAGGGGTAACCAGTTTGTCAGCCTGGTGGGGCCCAGCGGCTGCGGCAAAAGCACTTTGTTTAATATCATTTGCGGTTTGGTAAAACAAGACAGCGGCAGCATTCTGCTGGAAGGCGAGGAAAAAACTAAGCCCGGTGATTTAATAAGCTACATGCCCCAAAAAGATCTGCTGCTGCCCTGGCGCAGGGTAATTGACAATGTAATACTGCCGTTAAAACTGGCCGGAGTTTCCACCGCTGATGCAGTGCGAGAGGCTATGGGTTTAATGGATGTCTTTGGGCTGAAAGGTTTTGAGCGGCGGTATCCATGGGAACTGTCCGGGGGTATGCGCCAGCGGGCCGCTTTAATGCGCACAGTGCTGGCTAAAAAAGATATTTTGCTCCTGGATGAGCCCTTTGGGGCACTGGATGCCATTACAAGGTTTAAAATGCAGTCCTGGCTGCTGCAGGTTTGGCATCGGTTTAAAAGAACGGTGTTATTTATTACCCACGATGTGGAAGAGGCTGTATACCTATCAGATAAAATTTATGTATTGTCCCAGCGGCCGGGCAGAATAAAACTGGAGGTTGATGTACCGCTGGCCAGACCCCGTATTCCCGGTATGATCACCGGTGCCCATTTTGTAAAAATCAAAGAAAAAATTTTAAAGAGCATTGATGCTTAATAAAGCAAATAAACCCGCCGCAGTGATCCTTTAAAAAAGGAGCGGCGGGCTTTTTTATACTATAAGTATTTTGTATACACAATAAATAACAAAAGGATATTTGTAATTAGCGCAGAACTGTATACTGTATTTTGCTCGACAAAATAAGATAAAGTAAAATATGCTGCATTGGGGGTAAATTATGACACAAAAAGAGAAAATGGGATTACCGGTTAAAATGAGTTTGGCTTTAATTGCCGGTGTTGTTTTGGGAATTATTGTTCAAATGGCCGGTTGGAATTTAGACTTTATAAAACCCTTTGGGGATTTGTTTATTCGCTTAATTAGAATGATAGTTATTCCCCTGGTATTTGCCTCTCTGGTGGCCGGTGCCGCCAGCATGGGAGACGCCCGCAAGCTGGGCAGCGTGGCATCCAAAACCCTCTTTTGGTATTTTGGAACCACAGCGGTGGCTATAGGGTTGGGCTTGTTTTTTGCCAATATACTTGAGCCGGGTGTGGGTTTAAACTTGTCTCCGGAAGGTTTAGAAGCCAAAAAAGTTGATCCCCCCGGCATGGTGGATACACTGTTAAACATTGTTCCCATTAACCCGGTGCAGGCCTTTGCCGAAGGTAACCTGCTGCAGATTATACTATTTGCCATTTTCTTTGGTTTTGCATTAAACTCCCTGGGCGAAAGGGGAAAGCCCTTACTAAATCTCTTTGAACTGGTAACAGAAACCATGATTAAACTAACCAACATTATTATGAGTTATGCTCCAATTGGTGTATTTGCCCTGGTTTCTTACACAGTGGCCCAGTACGGTCCCAAAGTTTTACTGCCTTTAATAAAAGTAATTGCTGCCATGTATATCATATCTGCTGTTCATGTGGTACTGGTGTATCTTGTTTCTGTTAAACTGGTGGCCAAAAAGAACTTAAAAGAATTCTTTGCCGTTATAACAGAACCGTTACTGGTAGCCTTTACAACCTGTACCAGTGCCGCTGCCCTGCCGCTTAACATGCGAGCTGTCAGGAAATTGGGGGCATCTAAAGACGTCAGCAGTTTTGTTATTCCCTTGGGGAACACAATTAACATGGATGGTACAGCCATTTACCTGGGACTTTCCGCCGTGTTTGTGGCCCAAATATACGGCTTGGGCTTAACCGGCAGTGAACAGTTAACCATTCTGCTGATGGCTGTACTGGCCTCCATTGGCTGTGTAGGCGTTCCCTCCATGGGGCTGGTGGTTATGACCATGGTATTTACTTCAGTTAACCTGCCCCTAGAGGGTATAGCACTGGTGGCCGGTATAGACCGGGTGCTGGACATGGCCCGCACCAGCTTGAATGTAATAGGTGACGCAGTTGCTGCCCTGGTGGTTTCCAGGTGGGAAGGTGAATTAGGGGAAACGGATTTAGAAACAACAGGCCCATCTGAAAATGCTGTGGTATAAGTAAGATAACATTTTCAAGAATTATTAAACCCGGGATTCTAATTTTAGAACCCCGGGTTTTTACTTCATTGATTAACTATTAGTCATAAGAATAGCTAAAACAACAATTATAATTACAGCGGCGGTAATCAGGTACAAACCATTTCCGGCCCTTTGTTTAGAAGCGGGGGGGAGCTGGGCCAGTGCCTGGAGGGCATCCTTTTGTTCCCCTGTACCTGTACAGGTTTTTTCTGCCCTTAACGGAGTATTAATAATGCAGCTGCTGGGAACAAAAGAAATGCCGATTTTTTTTTGCTTTTTATGGCGGAACTTTATGGTGGGTCCAATTATTTCGCCTACCTTTTCCAGGCATATGGGTTTGGGGAATACACTGCGCCAGTCATAACTGCTCACTGACTGTTTAAACACAGGATTGATAATGCAGCTGGCAGGTACAAAAACTTTATTATCTCCAAATGGTTTTTTGCGGCGCTTTTTTGGATTGGGACCAATGAGCGGGGGACTGGGTTTATGCTCTGGCGGGGACGGAGATGAAAACTCTGCCCTTGGTGCTGCGGTGGTTTCCCTGGAAATAATACAGCTTGGTGGTACAAAAGCGGCCTTGGTGTCAAATTTTTTCACCCGTTTTGCGTAACCGGCGTTGGGCCCTAAAACCACCGCCGTAGTTTCCATTTTTGGCGGAATAAATTTCTTTACTTTAGAACCTGTTTGCGGTACCGACCCGGTATAATTATTTTTTATCTTTTTATTGCGCTTCTTCAGTTTTCTACGTTTTTTTATTTTTCCCATCTGTCAACACTCCTCTCACTATAAATAAATGATTAATCTCCCGGAATATTCATAAAATTTAACTTGTTATCAGACCACTTTAACTGATTTTTTGGAAATTATTGCAATAAATATCACTATTTTAGTTACCCGAGTATATACTACAAAAGAACTTGTTAATGTGGTGATTAAAAATGATTGGAATTGCTTTAATAGGATGTGGGGTATGGGGCAGCGCTTACCTGCGTACGTTAAATGCCATGCCGGAAGCTAACCTGCTGTACGTTTGCGATCAAAAGCGGGCAGTACGGGAAATGGTTGCTGCCAAATTTCCGCACATTAAAGTAACTGGCAGTTATCATCCCCTGTTAAATGATTCAGATGTGCAGGCGGTGATAATAGCTACACCACCCCACTCCCATTATGAAATAGCGGCTGATTGTTTAACTAACGGTAAAGCGGTACTGGTTGAAAAACCCACCACAACTAACATGAAAGATACAGAAAAACTGGTTCGACTGGCCCAGGAAAATAAACAAATTTTAATGACCGGTCATTTAATGGAATATCACCCGGCGGTGGAGATATTAAAAAACCACATTAGCCGGGGTGCCTTTGGAGATATTAAATTCCTAAACTTTGAACGAACAAACTGCAGTGTATACCGGAAGGATGTGAGCGTGCTTTGGGATTTAACAGTACATGATTTAACCATCATGTTTTATCTGCTGGAAAGTAAGCCGGTGTGGGTTTCTGCCAGAGGAATAAAATGGAATGAAGATTTACCCATGGGTATACTGCTGGTTAGCTGTGGCTTTTCTGATCATACCCTGGTTCACATTCATAATAACTGGCATTACTCCCAAAAAATACGCCGGCTTAATATTGTTGGTACAGAAATGATGGCCGAATTTGATGATACCCGTAAACCGGGCCCAAAGTTGACCTTCCTCCGGCCAAATGCTGGAGTGCAAAACGTTGCCGTACCGGTGGAAAAGCCGCTCCAACGACAGTGCGCCCATTTTTTAAATTGTGTTCGCCGCAAAAAACAGCCCCGCTCGGGGGGAGCCGGTGCTTTAAGAGTGATAAAAATGATGGAAGCAATAGAAAGTTCAGTGCTGAAAAAGCAAATCGTATATCTGTAAAGGAGAAAAAGATGAAAGTTAAATATTTGGAAGAAGGGGATATCCCGCTGTGGGAGAGTTTTGTTAAGAATTCTCGCAATGGAACCTTTATGCAGCAGCGCGAGTTCTTAAGTTATCATCCCCCGGAAAGGTTTAATGACCGTTCTTTATTAATATTAAGCGATAAAGGGCATCTGCTGGCGGTGCTGCCGGCGGCGGAGAAAAAAGAGGGGAAGAAAAAAGTTTTGCATTCCCATCCCGGGGCATCCCACGGGGGAATTATCATCGGGCATGAGACTAAAACCAACTCCATGCTGGAAGTAGTGGCTGAAATAAAGCAATTTGCCCAACAAAAAGGTTTTGATGCCGTGGAATTAAAACTGGTACCCCGGATTTATCACACGTGGCCCTGTGATGAAATAGATTATGCCCTCCGCTACCATGGGTTTAAGGTGGCATACACGGAACTGGCCACAGCAGTGCCGCTGCAGGACTATAACCACAATAAGGCTAAAAGCACTGTACTGAGAAATGTGCGTAAAGCATTAAAAAATAACCTGACAGTTAGAGAAACCGATGATGTAAAAACCTATTGGCTGATTTTAACCCGCAACTTAAAAGAACGGCATCAAGCCAAACCCACTCATACCTATGCCGAAATAATTGATTTAATGAACCGGTTTAAGGGAAAAATTAAACTTTTCGGTGTTTTTAACCAAGAAAAGCTGATAGCCGGTACGGTGGTGTTTATTCTCAATAGGCG
Organism: Desulforadius tongensis; assembly: GCF_016907915.1. Lineage (GTDB taxonomy): Bacteria > Bacillota > Desulfotomaculia > Desulfotomaculales > Desulfohalotomaculaceae > Desulforadius > Desulforadius tongensis. The sequence continues at coordinate 24,770 of NZ_JAFBCW010000023.1, read as the reverse complement.
GGCGGTAAATTGTTTTTACATTGCCCAAGATGAAAACTACCAGTCACTGCGCCCGCTGAATTTACTTTTTTACCGGTTAATTGAGTGGGGTAAAAAGCACGGTTTTACGTATTTAGATTGGGGTATTTCCACTGAAAACCGGGGCACAAAGGTAAATACCCGGCTGTTTAACTTTAAAGAAAGCTTTGGTGGTAGGGGTGTGCTGCGTGAAGCTTACAGGTGCAGTTTAACATCTTGAGTATAATTTCCCCGTGCCGCATTGCGGCACCACCGGGGGATGAAAAGCCCCGGCAGACCGAGTACCGAGTTTGGCCGGCGAGGAATTTTGGCAAACGCTGCAAAAGCCGCCGGCTCAGCAAGATACCATTTTTCATGGTAGGATGGGAGGCTTAATTTAATGCGAGTATTATTTGTGGACAGTGATCCCCAGTACATTAACGGTATGGCTGAAGGACTGCGCCAAGTGGGATGTGATGTACTGGTATTAAAAACTGCTGCTGAAGAAGATTTGGAACTGGCTTACGAGCTGTTCCGGCCCCATGTACTGTTTACCGCCGGGTGGAACAAAATACACACCCGGGATAACCTTAACAACCTGGGTACATTTACCAAAAGGCATAATTTAGTGCACGTCTACTGGGCCACCGAAGACCCCAGGTGGACGAAAAAATGGTCCCTGCCCTATATAGAAACCACAAAGCCTACCCATGTATTTACAATAGACCCCGGTTCAGTTTCTCTATACCGGAAAATGGGGCTGGTGTCGGCATATATAACCTGGGCCTGCAATCCCGAGTATCACCGGCCGGTACCGCCGAAGGAAGAATACCGCTGTGATATAGCGGTGGTTGCCACCGCCGGGGTAAGCTGGCGGGGGTTTCGCCGGCAGTCGGTGCGCACTTTAGTTAAACCGCTGGTGGAAAACGGGTACGATGTAAAAATATGGGGCAAGCGCTGGGATAAATTGGATCCTCACCTGGTGGGTTTCTCCGTGCCGGAAAAATGCTTATGCGGCAAACTGCCCTATGAAGAAACCAATGCGGTGTACAGTTCCGCCAAAATTGTGCTGGGTATACAAAGTTACACCGGCGAATTGACCGCCCGCACCTTTGAAATTACAGCGGCAGGGGGATTCATGCTGGCTTCCGACACCCCGGCCATAAGAAAAATATTTCAGCCCGGTAAACATTTGGCTGTGTCCGGTTCAGAAAAAGAAACGCTAAAAATAGTAGACTATTATTTGAAACATGAAGCAGAGCGTAAAAAAATAGCCTGCCGGGGCCGCAGACTAGTGACTGAAAAATTTACTTACCGCCACCGGGCTAAAGAGCTGCTGCTGAGCGGGGGGTAAACATGCAAACCACCGTTAAAAAACCTGTTCAATGCAGGGGTATAAATATCAAAGGCACCGGGGAGGCGAAAATAACCTTGGAACCTGCACCCGCTGACACGGGAATTTTATTTATCCGGGAAGACTTACCCGGAACACCTGTGGTGCGCTGCTGCAGTGAAGATGCCTTGGTAGACAGCCGCTGGACTTCACTGGAGCAGAATGGTGTCAGGGTGGAGCATACAGAGCACCTGCTGGCAGCTGTCAGAGGAATGGGGATAGATAACTTAGTGGTGCGCATGAACTGCTCCAGCCTTCCGGTGGTGGATGGATACAGCTGCAGAGCATTTGTGCAGGCAGTACTGCGGGTGGGACTGCAGCAGCAGCAGGTACCGAAACGGTACATAGAAGTAAAAGAACCCTGCCTGTTAAAAGATGAATTTTATTACCGCCGCAAACGCTTTAATAAGTATATTGCTGCCCTGCCCGCCCGGAATTTAGAACTGACATATATTTTGGATTATCCAGATCAGTCCCTGCCCTCCCAGGGAGCCAGTTATATCATCAACCGGGAAATTTTTATAAATCAATTGGCAGATGCCCGCTCTTATATAACGGGGGAGGAATACCAGCTGGTGGCAGAATTAATCGGTAAAGGAATGGAGTCGGTATTGGTTTTTTCTAAAGGCAAAGCCCCCAGGCTGAGATATGCCAACGAGCCGGCCCGGCATAAACTGGTGGATTTGCTGGGTGACCTGGGTACTGCCGGTTGTAATATAAAAGGTAAGTTTATAGCCTTTCGCAGCGGCCATAAATTAAATATTGAGATGATTAAAAAAATAACTAAATAACAGCGAGTGATAAATATGATTCCCATTGCTGAACCGCAGATCGGTTTAGAAGAGCAGGAAAAAGTGATAGAGGTATTAAACAGTAAAATGCTGGCCCAGGGCAAATATGTGCAGCAATTTGAAGCAGAATTTGCCGGGTACTTGAATATTAAGTATGCCATTGCCACTTCTTCGGGAACCACAGCCCTGCATGCCATTATGGAGGCCCTGCCCATAACCCCGGGGGATAAAGTGCTGACCACGCCATTTTCTTTTATAGCTTCAGCCAATGCCATTTTGTACTGCGGTGCCATTCCGGTGTTTGTAGATATTGACCCCTGCACTTACAACCTTTCACCCAAGGCACTGGCCCAAGCAATAAAAAAGCATCCCGATGCCAAAGCTGTTCTGGTGGTGCACATCTTTGGCCTGCCGGCGGAAATGGAATCAATTTGCCAGCTGGTTAAAGAAAATAACCTGCTCTTAATTGAAGATTGTGCCCAGGCTCACGGTGCAGCATATAAAGGAAAAAAAGTAGGCACCTTTGGCGATGCTGCGGCGTACAGTTTTTACCCCACTAAAAATATCACCTGCGGCGAAGGAGGCATGGTTGTTACCAACAGCGGGGAAATTGCCGACCGGGTGAGAATGATTATAAATCACGGCCAATCCCACCGCTACCGGCACCATATACTGGGATATAACTTTCGCCTCACCAACATCCATGCGGCCATCGGAATAGCACAGCTAAAAAAATTAGAATCATTGAACCGGAAAAGGATACACAATGCTCATTATTACCGGCAGCACATTAATAACCACCGGGTGGTGCTGCCCTGTGAACCCAAAGACTGCCTCCACGTTTATCACCAGTTTACTTTACAGGTGAAGAACAGGGAGCGTTTTATTACTTACCTGCAGCAGAAGGGGGTTGGCTGTGCCGTTCACTACCCGTTAATTATTCCCCACCAGCGTTTGTACCGGGATAACTTCAATTACAGCCAATCCTGGCCGGTGGCGGAAAAAATATGCCGGCGGTGTGTTTCCATTCCCGTCCATCCCGGCCTTACTGGTGAACAACGACAATACATTGCTGAGGTGGTGAATAATTATGCCTAAAGTCCTGGCCATCCACCAGCCTAACTATTTACCGTGGATTGGGTACTTTCATAAAATGCTTAACTGCGATGTATTTGTAATTGCCGATGATGTGCTGCTGTCATCAAAATCAGTGACCCACCGTAACGTAATTAAATGCGCCAGCGGACCCGTATTATTAACCATTCCACTGGCCCGGAAAAAAGTTCTTATTAAAGAAGTGCTGATTTGTAACAGCGAAAATTGGGCTAAACGGCACTTTCAGTCTTTACAGCACTGCTACGCACGTTCAAAGTACTGGAAGTATTACAAAGAACGGTTTAGGCAGGTTTACAGCCAAAAATGGGAGAAACTGCTGGATTTAAACCTGGCCATGATTAATCTGATAAGGGAGATTTTAGATATTCAAACTCCCCTGGTTCTTTCTTCAGAGCTGCCCAATGTACAGGGAAGAAAAAGCCGGCGCATTGTTGATATCTGCAAAAAACTGGGAGCCGGTGTTTATTTATCCGGGCAGGGAGCTAAAGTGTACAATGATGAGCAGGTTTTCAAACAGCATGGCATAGAGCTGAGGTATCAACAGTTTATACATCCCACTTACCGCCAGTTGTGGGGTCAGTTTGTTGATAAACTATCTGTGGTGGATTTGATTTTCAACTGCGGTCCTAAAAGTAAAGAGATTCTGGAGGAATGCAGCGGTGAAACAGGTTAACGTTTTAGTTACCGGGTCCGGATCACTGTACGGGGTGGCAATTATACAATCACTGCTCAACGGGCCGCTGAACTGCCGGGTGACAGCCTGCGATACCAATGCCATGACTTTGGGATTGTACCTGGCCCATAAAGGCTACCTGGTGCCGCCGGCATCCAAAGAAGAAATTTGGCTGAATAAAATAATAGATATCTGCCGCCGGGAAAAAATTCACGGCATATTGATTGGCTCATCCCACGAGATTGAGGGTTTTGCCCGCCACAAGGACTATATTTTTCAGCAAACCGGGGCCAGGGTTTTCGTACACTCCCCGGAAGTTATTGCCACATGTAAGGATAAATGGCTGACATTGAACTTTTTAAAAGAAAATGGTTTTTATTTTCCACAAACATTGAGATGGCCGGAGGATAAGGCACTGCTGCCCGATTTTATAGAACGGGTTGGTTTTCCCTTGGTGGCCAAACCCCGCATTGGTGCCGGCTCCCGGGGGGTGGCTGTTTTATCAAATATCAAGGAGTTAAATCAATTTGCCGGGGATAAAAAGGATTATATTATTCAAGAATATTTGCCCGGTGATGATGGGGAGTTTACAGTGGGGGTTTGTTTGGGAGCAAAGGGTACAGTGCTTTCCTGTATTGCTTTAAAAAGATGCCTGCAGGACGGTATGACCATGTGGGCGGTGGCCGATTCTTACCCGCAGATCTGCAGTTACTGCCAGCGGGTGGCTGAAATGTTAGGCGGCTATGGCCCGTGCAATCTGCAGCTGCGTCTTAAGAATGGTAAGCCCTATATTTTTGAAATTAATCCCCGGTTCAGCAGTTCCACCGGCATGCGCATTGCCCTGGGGGTAAAGGAACCGGAACTGCTGATTAGGTCAGAAATACTGGGCCAAAAAGTTACCAAACCCACTGCCGGCCGAGGAGTAGTGATAAGGCAGTACACAGACTATGTTATACCCCTTGAACGAGTTAATAACCTTACTTCCTCCCAGTGCTTTAATACCTGTTTTGAATTTCTCTCACCGGGGTAGACTACAACCTAATAGGTGAGGAGGTAAGGATGATGAATATTGAGCTGCAGAGATGTGATTTCTTAACCGCTTATATAATAATTGATAATGAAGACATTCTGCTGGAAGAAGTGGAAAAATTTCGCCGCATGGTGGTGCGGGCCAGGGAAAAAGGGCTGTTTACCGCTACAAAGTTTGAATATAAATTATTAAACAAGGCGTTAAAAATGGGACCAGAGCAGCTGGTTCAAACCATTCGCCACATTACACCGGAAAAAGACCGGCGTGCAATACTGCGCATTACTGAGCAGGCGCACAAGTTTTTACCTTTTGTGGTGCCTGATCAAGTTCTCTCTGACTGGGCTGTTAAACAGATAAATCGTTATTTTGTAAGAGGAAAACTGCGCGGGGAATGTGAGCAAAAATTACAGACCATGGTGGAAGCCCTAACCGATTCCTTTGTGGTTAACGCTTTAATTGAATCCACACGCAGCGAGGAAGATTGGCAGCGGCTGGTTGAACATATTAAACAGAATTTTGCCCATGTGGGTGCTTATAAAGAGATGACAGGTAAGGATTAGCGCCCCTGTAAATTTAACCGCCGGGTTAAATAGTCATGAACCTGTTCAAAGATAAAACCGGTTATAAACCACAGCGGGGCCATATCCAGGCGAATTAAGCCGTGTATTTCCCACGGCGAGGTTCCGGAATAGTTCCAGGGGCTATAGCCGGTAATTAACCTGATTAACCCACCGGTGGAATACTCCAGGGCAAAGATAACCAGCACCCACACCATTCCCCGTATAAACCAGGGGTATCTACGAATGGCATTATGCAGCGGTTCTAAAAACACTGCCAATCCATAAATGGGAAACATCCACAGGTAAGTATGTGCGGTTAGACGGGGGTCTCCGCTAAGGGCCGATTCGAACCCGGTCCAAAACACCTCTAACCCCCAGCCCAGCAGGCCGTAAATAAAAAATCTTGTTTTCATGGAGTTAGTTTTTGTCAGAAAATCAAATATTATGAATTGTTATTAATTGTCTTTTATGATTATATATACAGGTGTATTGAGGAATTTAATATTGAAACTTTTAACCTCCGGTGCTATAATTGTTGTCGAAAATTTTAGACATGGAGGTTAAAAATGGAACATCCAACACATACCCAAATTATTTTTGCTGACAGTGCGGAGGAAGCCAAAGAAAAGTATCTTGCCCTGGGCATTAAGCCCGATCATGACCCCAACCCCAAAATTGACGTGCGCAAGGTTACCGAAGAAGAAGACGTTGACCTGGATCAGGATTTTAACTTATTTGGGGAAGTTTCTGTAGGACCAGATGTGATGAAAAAAATAAGAACTGATGTGGAAAGGGCCTATGTGGTATATTACCTGGAAAAGCACTAACAAGGGAGCTCACCTGTATTATGGTGAGCTCGAAATATTTTGCGCACCGGTTTTATAAGGCCATAGATTTTGGATTACCGGTGATAATTTATAAAAGGTGGCCATGTAAGTTACCTGCACCATGGGCATTATGGCCACTATCATTACCGTTTTGGGGCTGAAAAACAGTATTGCCAAGGCTAAAGTGAGGGCGATGTTTTTGCCCGCCACGCTGTAAGAAACAGCCACCATGTCCTCATAACATAGCTTTCTAAACCATGATATTAACGCTGCCAGCAGAAACAAGGTGGGATAAAACAGCAGTGACGGTACCGCCATGGACAATAAATAGTCCGGGTGCTTAATTAACTCGGTGGCTTCTGCGGTTAGGGAAATAAAAAACAGCATATACATACTTAAACTTGACACGGCAGGCAGGGCCATTTTTACTTCGTTAAATTTTTTTAGACCTAATCTTTTAGTTAATTGAATGCGGATAAAACTGCCAACGGCCAGCGGGATGGCAATAATAATCAAAACGTTTTTCAGCATGGTCAGCGGGTTTACTGATACGTACTGGCCGGCCAAAAGCAGGGTCCATAATGGGATTAAAAGTATTCCCGCCAAAAGACTTATTACCAGCGTGACAATGGCTATGGAAACATTACCCCTGGACAGCCCAGTCCAGGCCACAATCATACCGGCGCAGGGAACTGTACCCATTAAAATCAAACCGGCTGCAAAATCCGGGTAATTGGATAAAAAGTGCTGTGCCAGTATGCCGGCCAGTAGGGGAGAAAATAAGAAATTTATTACCAGGGTTACACCAAGCAGCTTAATTCTTTTAGCCGCAGTGGCCAGTTCATCCAGGCGAATACCTACCATCATGGGAACCAGCATGCTGAACAGGCACAGGGGGGCAAAGGGCTGTAAGCTATGGCCCACCTGAGGATAGTAATAGCCGAAGGTTATCGAGAACAAAATGACAGCCAGGAGAATTTGTACAACGTATTTGTTAATAAACCTGGCGGCGGTAAAAAACATCTGCAAGCCCCTCCCGGTTGTTAAAATACAGGCCCTATTAAAAACACATTATACAATATATTTTAATAACTATGCTGCATAAATACCGGCATTTGATGATCGAAAATGAAGGCCGTACCCTCCGGCAGATAAAAAAATACCCGGCTGGACAGCCGGGATGAGAAAATAAACAGGCGCGATGTTAACATAATGTAACATCCGCCTGTTATTTTACCTTAATTTCGATTACTTTAGCATGCCAACAATAAAATTCGCGCTTGTAAAAATTTACTGAAAATTTTATTCCGAAGACTTATTAAACTTTTCTAACTCCTTCACCGGGAAACGGGCTTCCCTTTCTTTGTTATATACGCCGTGCAAGCCAATTAGAATTACCAGCACCACAGCGCCGGATACCAAACCGATTGTAGTTACCAACCTAACACCCCCTATTTTTATAAGTTGTTTACCTAATTATAAAACTATCTATAAGTATTTTCAATAATATCTAATTTTGGTGATACTATAAGGGTGTTAAATACTGCCCTTAACAATTACCTAATATTGACAATAAAACACAATGATGATAACTTACATACAAAGATGCAGAAAAAAATTATATTATTATATTATTGAAAGGAATTTGGCGATGATTAGAGTTTCTCAGATTAAACTACCAATAGATCACAATACCGCTGATATAGTAACCGCTGTATTAAAAAAACTGCGCATTAAAAAAGATGATTTACTGGAGTACCGGATTTACAAGCAGTCAATAGATGCCAGAAAAAAAGATAAAATCTACTTTGTTTATACTGTAGATGTACGGCTGAAAAAAGAAAAAAATATTCTCGATAAGATTAAAAGCAAAGACATATCCGTTACTCCCAATTTAAAATATAAATATGTGCAGCACGGCTTCAGTAAACTGGAGCACCGGCCGGTAATAGTGGGAACCGGCCCGGCGGGACTTTTCTGCGGCTTGATACTGGCTCAAATGGGCTACAGGCCCCTGCTGCTGGAAAGAGGGGCAGATGTTGATACCAGAACTGAAAGGGTACAGAAGTTTTGGCAAACCGGACAGCTTGACACCGGATGCAACGTTCAATTTGGCGAGGGTGGGGCCGGCACCTTTTCCGACGGTAAATTAACCACCATGATAAAAAACAAACGCTGTCGGAAGGTGCTGGAAGAGCTGGTGCAGGCCGGTGCGCCGGAAGAAATAATGTATGCTTATAAACCGCACATAGGCACAGACATTTTGAAAACGGTGGTTAAAAATATTCGGCAGAGGATAATAGAGCTGGGCGGGGAAGTAAGGTTTAACAGCAGGGTTAGCAGCATAATCGTTGAAGACGGCCGCGTATCTGCGGTAGCGGTAAATGGCAGTGAAAAAATAAATACCCAGGTACTGGTACTGGCCATTGGCCACAGCGCCAGGGATACCTTTGAAATGCTGTACCAAAAGGGTATTGTTATGGTCCCGAAACCGTTTTCCATCGGGGTGCGCATAGAACACCCCCAGGATTTGATTAACCGGGCCCAGTATAAACAGTTTGCCAACCACCCCAGGTTGGGAGCTGCAGACTACAAGTTATCCTACCATTCCGGTTCCGGGCGGTCTGCCTATACGTTTTGCATGTGTCCCGGCGGCCTGGTGGTGGCGGCGGCTTCAGAAAAAGAAGGGGTAGTTACCAATGGTATGAGCGAATATGCCCGGGATGCCGAAAATGCCAACAGCGCGCTGCTGGTAGGGGTAAAACCGGATGACTATGGCAGTGACCATCCCCTTACCGGTGTATATTTCCAGCGCCGGTGGGAGCGCAAAGCTTATGAGCTGGGCGGTGGAAACTACCGGGCACCGGCCCAACTGGTGGGAGATTTTCTTTTGGACAGGCCTTCCAGCGCCTTGGGAAGTGTACAACCCTCATACAAGCCGGGGGTTGAATTGGCTGAACTTAAAAACTGCCTGCCCGGTTATGTAATTGAAACCTTAAAAGAGGCTATAACTGCCTTTGATCGAAAAATTAAAGGTTTTGCCATGGCCGATGCAGTGCTGACCGGTGTGGAAACCAGAAGTTCTTCCCCGGTTAGAATTTACCGGGATGAAAATTTGGAAACAAATATAGGCGGTATATACCCGGCGGGAGAAGGCCCGGGATATGCCGGCGGAATAATGTCTGCCGCGGTGGACGGGATCCAAGTGGCGGAAAGCATTGCCGGAAAGTACAGCCCGGAACCGGCCAGCTGAGTATTAGTTCGGCCTGAACACGAACTTAGTGAGCGGTGTGCAAATGCTGCCGGGCTTAGAAAGATATAATTTTTCAGGGTAGGAGTATGAAGATGATAAAAGTTATTGTTGTTGGCGGAGGTGCCGCCGGATTGATGGCCGGCCTTGCCGCAGTGAACAACGGCGCTGAAGTAACAATTTTAGAACGCATGCCCAGGGTAGGTAAAAAAATACTGGCCACCGGCAACGGCAGGTGCAACCTTACAAATGTTAACCTAACCATAGAAAATTACCATGGCCAAAAACCCAACTTCGCCCTTGGTGCCTTAAACCGTTTCAATGTACAGCAGACCATTGATTATTTTGAATACCTTGGTATAGCTCACAAAGTGGAAGAACGGGGCAAGGTATATCCCATGTCCGACCAGGCCTCCAGCGTACTGGACGTGCTGCGTTTTGAACTGCAGAAACGCAGAGTAAATATAATTACTGAAACAGAAGTTACCGGCATTGAAAAAATAAATAATTCATTTATCCTAACCACCAAAAATGAAAAAAAATACCGGGCCCACCGGGTAATTATTGCCACCGGGGGCAAATGCTATCCCAACCTTGGCTCCAACGGCAGCGGCTATAACCTGGCCAGGAAACTGGGCCACAGCATAGTGGAACCGTTTCCGGCACTGGTACAGGTAAAACTGGCCGAAAAATTTTATAAGCAGATTAAGGGAATAAAATTTATAGGTGATGTTGAAGTATTAGCTGGCAGTAAAACCATAGCTGGGGCCGCAGGGGAAATTTTATTTACCGAGTACGGAGTTTCCGGCCCTCCCGTACTGGATATAAGCAGAACGGTTAATGAAACATTGCATAGGGGCAAAGAAGTGTGGCTGAAACTGGTGCTGCTGAAAAACATAAGTAAGGGTCAGCTGGAAGAACTTTTAATTTACCGCTTTCAAACCCAACCGCAAAAAACACTGGCCTTTAGTTTTGTCGGTTTGATTAATAAACAGCTGGCACCGGTGGTTTTAAAACAGGCCGGTATAAAAGACATTAACAAGTTGGCTGGTAACGTAACTGCGGAAGAACGAAAAAAAATTACCGCCATACTGCATGACTGGCGGTTAAAGGTAACCGGAACAAAGGGTTGGACATCAGCGCAGGTTACTGCGGGTGGGGTGAGCGTAAAAGAAATCAACCCCAAAACAATGCAATCTAAACTGGTGCCCGGTTTGTTTTTTGCCGGCGAAGTGGTGGATATAGACGGGGATTGCGGAGGGTTTAACCTGCAGTGGGCCTGGTCTTCCGGCTACGTGGCGGGAGAAAACGCGGCAAAGGGCAGCGATTGGTAAATGCCGTAACATTTTCAGATAGCAGAAGGTTTGGACAACAGGCTCCAGCTTACTGTAAACCGGCCCCCTTAATTAAGTTTTCAATAATATCTACCACGCCCCTGGTTTCCCGGTATGGAGATACATACTGGCACACCTTTTTAACTTCATCTATGGCGTTGGCGGGGCAGGCGGTATAACCGGTACTGTTTAACATCTCCATATCAATGCCGCTGTCGCCAATGGCCAGCACCTGCGACAGCGGAATATCCAGCATACCGGCCGCAGTTTCCAAGCCCACTTTTTTGTTAATGCCCCGGGGGTTGAAATCCACACACAGGGTGGAGTAAGATATGTCCAGTTCTTGATATGGTAGACTGTCTTTGGCCATATCGCTGTACTTTTCAATGGATATTCCCCGGGGAGGAATCAAACTGACAGCCACTTCTTTACCGGGAATAATCAGTCCGTTGGTTTTTTGGGCAAAATCTTTTACAGCCCTTTTAATATCCGGCCAGCTGTCCGGAACCAGCGGATTAACAGTTATCCTGCGGTCCAGGGGAAAGTAAAGCTGATTTCCCGATTCTAAAACCGAGGGAATATCCGGCCAAAGGGCTCCCAGTAAAGCGAGAAGCGGCAGTACAAAGGATCTCGGCCTGCCGGTGCACAAACAAATTTTGGGTAAATTTTTTTCACTGCATTGAAGACAGTATTCCCTTAACCGGGTAAAGGCCTGGTAATCTACTTTGGTTAAATCATGGGGCATTAAGCAGCCGTCAACATCCAGGGCAATAAGTTTAATCATGTTTTACACTCCAAACAGGTATTAAATAAGTGTTCGAAAAGGAGCACGAGAGACACGAGAAGTTCAAGGCGGCGAAGGCTTTGAGGAGCGGAGCGTATATGAAAATACGTGAGCACCGCAAAAGCCGAGCCAACGTAGAAATTCTAAGTGGATCTGGCGCGGACTTTTCGAACGTCCTCTTTAAGTAAAATTAAATATACATTTTATCATATGGAGGTAGCTGTAATGATGATAGATGACGCAAAAATATTAGAAGAGCTTATCCTTGATGAACTAAGGGAACTTAAAGAACATCAAGAAAATGTTAAAGACCACAAGTATTTTAATCAAATAGAAGTTGACTACCTGCATTTTATAGATATGTTTCTGAGACAATATCCCAAAGAGCAAATTATGGAAACACTGAACAGCTTATATGACCGGGGGGTTATTACTGCTGTAAAAAACCCGCAGGGACTGTTGTTTGACATCAAGCTTAAATAAATCAGGCTTAATAATAAAAGAGCCCTGCCTGACAAGACTCTTTAATGTACATCCAGCATGTGCCTGATGGCGATTTTTAAATTGCTCAGCTCTTCTTCGCTAAGACAGCATTCACAATTAGGGCAGCAGATAAAATCCCTTTCCAATATATCCCGGGGATCCAGTTTAAAATTTGTTTCACAGTTGGGACAGGTGAAATCCACATTAATTTCTTTCATACCACACCTCCTAAACTAGTAGTATAACACTTAGTGCTTGGACTGAAAAATCCTGCCTGTGATGATAAAATAATAAAAAATAACAACGGGGGAATAAAACTATGGAAATAACCAAAATAGAAGATATTAAAGAAGATGAAATAAAAAAACTAACTGCAGGAAGGTAAATTATGCAGGGACTTTCCAGTGCAGAGGTTGCAAAATACATAAGAAGCCTGCTGCCCCCCAGGGAAGAATTACTGGCTCAAATGGAAAAAGAAGCCCAAGAAAAAATAGTGCCCATTGTTGAACCGGAAGTGGCCCAATTATTATACTGGTTGGCCCTTTCTCACCATGTGAAAAATGTGCTGGAAATAGGTACGGCCATTGGTTATTCCACCCTTTGGCTGGCCAAAGCGGTACTGCCCAGAGGAGGTAAAATTACCACCTTAGAAATTAATGAGCCCAGGTATGAAGCGGCTAAAAAGAACTTTAAAGCGGCCGGGGTAGATAAAAATATTGACTTAATATTGGGGGATGCCAGGGAATTAATCTATAAATTAAAAGGCCCCTACGATTTTATATTTCTCGATGCAGCAAAGGGAAAATACCTGGAATTTCTACAAAAATGTATAGACATACTCCGCCCCGGCGGCCTGCTGGTGGCAGATGACGTGTTTATGCACGGTATGGTGATAACCGGTGATATAGATAAAAGAAGAAACAAAACGGCGGTAAGAAGACTGCGTGATTACCTGAAACTGGTAATGAAACATCCTCAGCTGGAAACAGTCATCATTCCCTTGGGTGACGGTATAGCACTAAGTTACAAAAATAAATAAAGACATTTATATTAACTAATACTTGGGTGCCTTATGGGTACCCGTTTTATTTTCTATAGTTTAAGTATTCTTATGAAATTGATTGAATATTGATTTATTATCTATTGATTAATTAAATAAAGTAAACTATAATTATTGTCGAATAGTATTTTAGTATGTCGTTTTACGTCATTTAATAGGAATAAATTATGCTATATAAACAAAATGGACAAGTATTTTATCCTGCGGTATTCCCCTGGGGTGAAGCTGTAATCCTGGGAGAGATACAAAATTAAGTTTTTAAGGAGGTATAACAGTTGTTTCTAACGCTTTTTACGTACTTTTCAATCCTTGCATTCATAGGGCTGTCTCTCTTGAAAGCTTATGAGTATGCCAGGATGCCCATGCACGGACGTTGGGAACTGTACCCGGTACCGAAGGAAGGTGACGGAAGAGGACACTACGGGGGCTCTTACTACGAGGAATATGAATGGTGGAATAAGCCCAGAAAGGTAACTCATGCCGGCGAAATTGTGGACATGTTAAAAGAAATGCTGTTTATTAAAAACCTGTTCATTAACCAGAGGCGCCAGTGGTGGGTTTGTTACAGCCTGCACCTGGGTATTTATGTATTATTTGTATGGACTTTTATGTTATTTGTAGGTGCTGTAACAGAATTGTCCGGGACACCGGTAGCTGCCACCGCCGGTGTGTGGGGAAGTTTGGTTTACTATGTTACATTTTTAGCCGGTGCAGCCGGTGCTGTACTGCTCACCGTCGGTGCGGGCGGCATGTTTTTAAAAAGAATGTCCGACAGTACTTTAAGCAGGTATACTACTCCGCAGGAATACTTCAACTTACTGTTTCTTTTTGCGGTGGCGGTATCTGGTTTGGTTGTGTGGAGCGGTGACCCTGGATTTAATTATGGACGGGAAATTATGATGGCATTACTAACTTTTTCTCCTATCCAAGCTGATACTGCTCTGACCATTCATATCATCCTGTTGGGTGCTGTAATGATTTACATTCCGCAAACCAAAATGAGCCATTATGTAGGGAAGTACTTTGCCTTCCATAAGGTTCTGTGGGAAAACGAGCCCAATTTGAAAAACAGTTACATGGAAGAAATAGTTAGGGATGCTTTAAGCTATAAGCCCAAGACAGGAACAACTTGGTCGGCACCGCATATAAATCCTGGTTCTGCCAGTAAAAAGTAAAGAAAAATTGAACGGATAGGAGGATAGCTATGTCTGCTAAAAATATAAAACCCCAGGATATGGGCAAACCGTCGGAACAATTGTGTAAAATAGAAAACCTGATGCCCCTGCCGGCTCCCTATGACAAGCCCGGTATGGAGCCGGATTTTAAAGAAATAAAAGAAGATTGGAAAAAAAATTACTGCGCCACATTAGACGGTTTTGTAGCCAATGATGCCTTAAAAAGACCGGAAACTAAAGAAGAAGAAGAGGAAATGATAAAAAAATTCTTGAACGGGATGGAGAAACTTTTCCTCGAAGATACCAACCGGGGCATGCTGCAGCCTTTTATGCTGTCCTTTGAGTATTGTGCAAAATGCAACACCTGTTCAGAAGCCTGTCACGTTTTTAAATCCAGCGGCGAAGCAGAGATATACAGGCCCATCTTCCGTTCTGAAGTGCTGCGTAAGTTGTATAAAAAGCACAAGCAGGGCGGCAGCTTGGTGAGCAGGTTTGTGGGCGGCGATATCGACATCAACATTGAAACAATTATGCGCCTGGGTGAACTGGCATACCGCTGCAACCTGTGCCGCCGCTGTGCCCAAACCTGTCCGTTGGGACTGGACAACGGGATTTTAGCCAGGGAAATCAGAAAAATATTCAGCATGGAAATGGGTATTGCACCCAAGCCTCTCCATGAAAGCGGTACCATAAAACAGCTTACAACCGGTTCCAGTACAGGTATTACTAAAGAGGCATTTTTAGATATGATCGAGTTTATGGAAGAAGATATTTATGAAATGACCGGCAAAAAGTATAAAGTTCCGGTGGATAAAAAGGGAGCGGATATACTTTTAATTCACAACGCCGGTGAATATATGGCCTGGCCGGAAAACCCGGCTGCTTTTACCATTATTATGGAAGAAGCCGGTTTGGACTGGACATTGAGCAGTGAAATGATCGGTTACGACAACGTTAACTACGGCATATTCTATGATGATGTTCAGGGACGTAAAATCGGTGCGGCTCAATTAAAGGCGGCTAAGGAACTGGGCGTAAGGAGAATAGTGATAGCTGAATGCGGACATGCTCATAAAGCTTCTATGGTAAGTCAGGACCGGATTATGACCGGGGAAGATAATATACCGCGGGAAAGCTTTTTGCCCCTGTTAGAAGGACTTATTAAGAAAAAGGTATTTAAACTGGATCCCAGTAGAAACAATTTCCCGGTTACCCTGCATGATCCCTGCAACATCGTGCGGATGATGGGAATTGTTAAGCCGCAGCGGGAAATTTTAAAAGCCATTGCCCCGCAATTTAGAGAGATGACACCCCACGGGGTAAATAACTACTGCTGTGGCGGCGGCAGCGGGTTTGCTATTATGAACTCCTTTAACTTTACAGATTTTAGAAATAAAGTATCCAGCCGGATGAAGTTTAAGCAGATTCTGGATGCCTTCCAGGATACCATTGAAGATGCAGAAATACCGAAGTATGTTTGTGCACCCTGCTCAAACTGTAAGGGTGCCATCAGGGATATCCTGGAGTTTTACCAAGCTACGGCCAAGTTTAACGTTCACTATGGCGGTTTAGTGGAACTGGTGGTAAATGCCATGGTGGATATTGAAAAACCATTCTTGGAATTCCTGCGCGACGAAGAGGACATGATGTTTTAATTTAGGCCATTAATTTATGAAGCCCAGGCTGTGTTAGCAGCTTGGGCTTCATAATTTTATTGAATTACCCGGTTGGGAGATTCAATTATGGTTACCATGTTGTCTGCCAGTTCCAGCAGAGAGTGGGCTGAATCCAATAAAGTAAAAGCCTGGTCATTACCGTAAGCGGTACATACGTAAGGAAAGGCGTGAAAATAAACGTCAGCCAGCCGCAGTATTATCGTTGAAGCGGTGGTTAACTCCCCGGCATCAATGGAAGAGGAAATTGTTTCCACTAAACCTTCTATGGCGCTGAAATAATGCTGCTCATCCTCTTTGTTTTCCATATCGAAGGCTTTAACCAGGTAAAACATATAGTTGTGATAATGTTTTTCGCCTAGGGCCAGGTAGCGAATGCCGGGTGATGCGCTGCAGCCGGCGTGTTCCAAAGCATTACAAATCTGCTCGTAGGCCTCCCTGTTTTCTTTAGGGTCGTTGATACGGAGTTTTTCTGCCCTCTTCAAGCTGTTTTCAATTTCTAAATCAAAGGGGTTTTCTTCTATAAAACAGCTGCAGCTGCTGTCAGGGTATGTTTTGGGGAATATTTGTTTAAATTGTCCGCTGAAATGATGGGCTGAATTTTTAATTACGTTTTCTATCTTTTGGGAAATGCTGCTGTAAGACAGCTGAAACTGAAGCAGGTGAACAAACTGCTGGCCTTTTATAACTGCTTCTTGAAAACTTTCTATGCGCTCATTTAATTTATTAGCCGGGGGAATTTTTAAACTAACGGTTTTTTGTCTGCGCCACCCGGGGGTTGTTTGGTCCAGTTCTTTTATATATTCCTGTGTAAACAGCCAGAATACATTGCTGTTATTAACATCAACCAGAATAAAAAAAACAGGTTGTTTTGTTTTGTAGTAGTGTTTTAATTTTTTTGTTTCCAGCGAAAATACTATCTGACGGTCATGAAACCTGATGCCTTTCGTTCCCTTGATGTGGGTTTTGAATTTTGCGCCTGTGGGTACCAGGTTTTCGGGCAGCTGGACATTGTAATCGATACCGTATTCAGATCCCCCTTTTCGGGGTATCCAGCAGTCAGGAAGGGCTTGAAGAAAAATTTTCTTTGCTTTAAGGGTGGTTTCTCTGGCCGCAGCCGGAGATCTATCAAACCTGTGTCCGCGCTCTTTACATTGACCGGTCATTTTTACCCCTCCTTGTGTAGGTAGATAGGTTTTACATTTTTCGACTGATACATACATATTATGCTGCTGCTATAGTGCAATATCGCTGCAGCTATATTTTTTCGCCTTGTTCAAATAATAACAAACTTTCCGGCTAAATGTAAAGTGTTTTCTGAATAATTATATAATTTTTGAAAAATGTTCCAATAAATACACCGATCAATTTAAAAAACCTGCAAACCGGCCGCTAGTGAACTATAACCATAAAACCCCGGGGAAAGTTTGCGTATATTTCTTCAGTTACATCAGCGGGCAGTAAAATGCAGCTATAAGTGCTGGGGAGTCCCAAAAAATGATGATCGTCTTTACCCGTATGGTTTGTGGCATGCAGCAGTATATCTGTATTTAACTTTATCCAGGGTAACTTTTCTCCTGTACCCCTTACTCCCGTACCTGCTCCCCGGTCTGCTTCGTACATAGTTACAGTGGGTAATTTATCCAGTTCCCTGGTAAACCACCCGTCAACCAGCTGCAGTTCATTCTTCCCCTGCATTAACCACACCTGGCAGGGTTTACCTGCTTTAACTTCTATCCATTTTTTGTTTCCCAGGTTGGTGGTGGAAAAATTCAATTCAGTTTTTAATACTTCGCCATACGTAGATGTTATGGTGACATTAAACCGGTAATTGGATGCAGGCAAAAAGACCCTGTCCGGTCTGTACAGCACAGTGTTATCTCTTACTATGGTTTTGCCCGGGCAGTTACCTTTGATTTCTGCCTTTAAAACCGGTTGGTTCACTGTTAATTTTACGGTGCGGCTGAGCCAAACACTGTCACTGCCCTTTTTGGGGTAACAGCTCAGCAGTTTTATCCGCGGTGCAGTGGTAAATGTTACCTGCTGGTCCTCGGCCGTTTTGAGGCCGTATTTACTTTTCAGCCCCGCTTTAACGGTGATATGGTAACTCTGCTGGTGTCTAAGCTGTTTATCCGGTATAAACTGCCAGCGGGTATAATCACCGTTAACCGGTTTGAATTGTCCCTGGGCTTCACAAATAACCATTTTCCCCATGCTGATTGGGGAAATGGGGGTGTTGAATTTAAGTATAACAGGTCCTAAAGTTGGTGCGTTCTCGGCGGGAGAGACGGAAACTAATTTTGGTGTCACCCTGGTTAGTATTTCTCCCGTTTTAGAAACTGAAAATGGCGGTATTAAAGCCCGGGATTTTTTAAAACAGTATGTATATTTTACCCCTTGAGGATAGTGCTGTTCATTTATGATTAGTGTTAAATGAAAGGGAGAGTGCCATTGAAAGGTATAATCCACCTTGTGGGTAGGCACTTCAGATAGAATGCTGAATTTTTCCATCGCCCTGCCGGTATTCATGGGAGCGAGAAAGAAATAATCCACCTGCACGTTATGGCCATCCCTGCTTACCTCAATCCATATGAAATGCCCCATCACCAACCAGATGGTTAATAAGGTTATAAAAATTAGGGCATAGTTTCTTAGTTGTTTAAAAGTGATATGTAACGCCATTTATCCAACCCCCAAGTCATCTATTGTTAAATTTATGAGTGAGAAGAAGCTAAAATTACCATCAAAAAGAAACTGCTGGGGACAGTTTTGTATTTCTAATATATATAAAACTTGGAATTGAAAACATATAGAAGAAAAAATCAAAAAAAGCAGCAGGTTTATATTGAACGATAATGTCGGGTAGATGACATTAACGCATGTTAATAAATGTTAATATTAGCTGGGTGTATATTTGTACACATACAGTAGAATTTTTTTCATAAATGTTAGGAGGCGGCTTAGCATGAATTTGCCTAAGTGGGGCAGTATGAGAGGGAAACTGCTGTTGTGGTTTATGCTTGTAGCTTTGGTACCGTTAATTGTTTGCTCGATGTTGGCCACTAAAACATCTGAACAGATTTTAAAAGAGCAGTTTAAAAGTCAGACGCAGCAGTTATTAAGTACCAATTTGAACGAGGTATTAAGTGCTGAGCAAAATGTAATAAAAGAGTTATCTTATAATCCAATTATTAAATCCATGGATTACACCCGGGTTGAACCGTATTTTAAACGTTTTATCAAGGATAACCCGCAGTACTCTCATATATTGATATGTGATCCTGAGGGTACGGAAATTGCTCATTCCGAAGGATCAAGTCATCATGGGAAAAATATTGCCCATAAAGAATACTTTAAAGTTCCCTGGGAAACCGGTAAGCCGGTGATTGCAGATGCCACTTTTTCCACCAGCACAGGCAGGAAAATTGTCGGTTTGGGGGTACCAATATTTAACGATGCCCGGGAAAAAATAGGTGTTTTAGTGGGATTTATTCGCCTGGAGTATATATCTGACCGTATCACCGGTAAAAAGGTTACCGAGTCCGGTTATACCTTTATGATCAACCAAAAAGGGGTTTATATTAGTCATCCCGACACCGGTAAGTTATTAAAAGAAAACTCGCTGGAAACCGCTGGCAGCGATTCCTTTAAAAATGTAATTAACAAGATGATAAATCAGGAAAGCGGAACTGAAGAGATAACCATAGCCGGGCAGCAGATGATTATCAATTACAAACCGGCCAACATTAACAACTGGTCTTTGGCCATGGTGAGCCCGGTGGATGAAGTTTATGCAGTAACCGGTAAACTGCGCACCGTAACTTTTAAAATCATATTTATCATGGTATTAGTTTTGCTGCCGCTTGTGTTATTAATAACTAACAGAATTACCAAACCGATTAACAACTACATACAGGCTATTAATGAAAAAGATTTTTCCAAAGAACTTGGCGGTGATGATAGACTGGGACAAGCATTTGGCAGTTTGGCCGCTGAACTGCGGGCGATGCTTTCCAGCATCAGCGGGGCGGTAGAAAAACTGGCGGCATCTGCCGAGCAGTTTAAGGAAATTTCTGAACACTCAGCGGCGGCAGCCAGTGATGTGGCTGCTAAGGTGCAGAATATAACCTCTTCGGCCCAAAACCAGGAAATAAAAATAAATGATGTGGCTTCATTTATTGGCGCTTTAAACCATCACCTGACTAAGATAATGGAAAATCTTGAAAATACCCAAAACACATCAGAAGAGGCGTATCAAGCTGCGCAAAACGGGCAGCAGCTGGTTGATGAAATGGCCCTGTCAATTGATACTTTGGGTCGTAAGGCTAATCAAATTAATTCTATAGTTGACACCATTAACAGCATTGCCGAGCAGACTAATCTTTTGGCCTTAAATGCTGCCATTGAAGCGGCCCGGGCCGGCGAGCAGGGCAGGGGTTTTGCTGTGGTGGCAGAAGAGGTAAGAAAGCTGGCCTCTCAAAGTTCGGAGGCTACCAATCAAATTGGCAGTTTGGTACGGGAAATTAGTGCTGATATAGAAAAAGTAGTTAAAATGGCCACTGAACAGGGAGATGCCAACAACGTGGTTAAAGCCTTTAAAGATATTCTGAAAAAGACCAGGGATGTTTCAAACAATGTACTGGCAGTGGTTTCTAAAGCCCAGTCTATTTTAGAAGAAAGTGAAACTGTTAAAGCAGAAATGGTAAGTGCTGTGGAACTGGTTGCAGACACCACCGAAAGTATAGAAAGCGTTGCTGCCTTTACGGAAGAACAAACCGCCACAGTACAGGAGTTATCCAGTTCGGCAGAAGAATTAAGTGCCTTGGCTGACGATCTGCAGAAGGAAATTAACCGGTTTAAGTATTAAAATAAAAAAACCCCTGGAGGGGGCTGATGGCTGCTGGCAAAATAGTGCCAGCAGCCTTTTATGTGGTATGCCCGGCATGTTTGCTTTAGCCGGCGGTTAAATGCTTTTTATTCCGAATGCAGTTTGATTTTTTCAATTAATTTGCTGTTCTGGCGCACCATTTCACTGATCTCTTTAGCCGAGGTATGGGAACGGTCTGCCAATTTGCGTATTTCTTGAGCCACCACAGCAAAAGTGCGCCCGTGGTCTCCTGCCCGCGCCGCTTCAATGGAAGCGTTAAGAGAGAGCATATTGGTTTGGCCGGCTATGTCATCAATTATCTCTGCCACCGAGCCAATTTCCTTTTGAAAAGCGATCAATTGCTGTAATTGATCGAGAATGTAGTTTTCAATGGCCAGCTGCATATCAAAGTTAAGCCGTTTAATAAAGGTTGTTAAGGCCTTATTTACGGTGTCCTGATCGTTGGGATGTTCGGTGGTTAAAATGCGCGCTATTTCCTCGGTGTATATTTGATAAGCTCCAATATACCACTGGGGGTACAGGGCAATTTGCTGGTGTTTTTTGCCAACAGCCAATCTGCGCTGGATGTAATTATCGTCTAATGGATCGCAGAGGCTGATGAAATACTGCTTTTGTAATTCTTTTAGCCGTTCTACGCTGGTGTATTTGTCAATGAGTTTTTTTAAATACGGAAACTTTAAAATGTGGTTGTAGAAATTATGTACTACCAGGTCAGCTTCTTTTATAAACAACTCTTTATAACCGGCCATTAAAGCCAAATCGCTGCTGGTGATGTTCAAGTATTTTTTTTGGTTTTCACGAGTACCTTGTTTAGTAAGCGGTTGGTTGGCTGTATCGAAACTCATAACCACCCTCCTTGACGGCAGATATTAATTACATTTTATCATTAGGAACAGTTGAAAGAAATACAAAAGATACTAATTAATGTATTGGTTACTATAAAAACCATGATTTATTGTCCCTGCGGCGTATAAAAATACAAAAAAGAGCCCGGCTGCTTATTGTAAAAAATTAACAAATAAGTCCCGGTTCCCTTGACTTGCTGTATTAAAGTAAAGTACAATGTAAAATGATTGTTAATTTTAAATTAAAGGTGGTGATTGGTGTTGCAAATAAAAGGGATAGTAAAGATTGATAACAGAACAAAGAATCTAGTTAAACGTTTGCAACCGGGCGATATTGCTGTAATAAACCACCGTGAATTAGATAAAGTAGCAGCGCAGTCTTTGATTGATACAAAAGTGAAAGCAGTTATAAATGTTGTACCGTCCCTTGGCGAGGATTATCCCAATTTGGGTCCGTTAACATTATTAGAAGCAGGTATTCCGCTGATAGATGATGCCGGTACCGAGCTTTTAAATAAGTTGACCGAAGGTGAAAAGGTAGAATTAATAGATGGGGATATTTATGCTGGCGGCCGGCTGGTGGGCAGCGGCCTTTTATTGGATAAAAGTTATGTGCTGCAGAAAATGGAAGAATCTAAAAATAATATCAATAACACCCTTGCCAAGTTTGTACAAAATACCCTTGATTATGCCCAAAATGAAATTGACTTAATTTGTAAAGAGCTGCCCATTCCCAATATAAATACAGTATTTAAAAACCGGCATACCTTGATAGTTGTAAGGGGGCATAATTATAAAGAGGATTTAATGGCTATTAAATCCTATATTGATGAAGTTAAGCCGGTGCTGATAGGTGTGGACGGTGGGGCTGATGCCCTGTTGGAATTCGGCTATACACCGGACATTATTATAGGTGATATGGACAGTATCAGTGACAGCACCCTTAAATGCGGGGCGGAGTTAATAGTACATGGTTATCCCGATGGCCGGGCCCCCGGCTTAGAAAGGATTAAAAAGCTGGGATTAAAAGCCAAAGTTTTTGCCGCCCGCGGTACCAGCGAAGATATAGCCATGCTGCTGGCTTATGAAAAAGGAACAGATTTGATTGTAGCTGTGGGCACCCATTCCAATATGCTGGAGTTTTTAGAAAAGGGCCGTAAAGGGATGGCCAGCACCTTTTTAGTAAGATTAAAAGTGGGATCCATTTTAGTGGATGCCAAGGGTGTAAATAAGCTGTATAAAAGCCCGATGAAAGCTAAATATTTAGCTCAAGTGGTTCTGGCAGCTCTGGTTCCGCTGGCGGTGGTTATGGTTATTGCTCCGCCCACCAGAGAGCTGCTGCGGCTTCTTTTTATTCAGTTCAGAATTTTTTTGGGTATTTAGACCGGTAAAAGAAATGCAGCCACCGCTGTTAAAGGCACTGAGCGGCAGCGGGAGGTTGAAACTGCTTTTAAAAATATATTTATACCTAGTTAAATATGTCTAAATATAATATTATTAGGTGATAAATGACGTAAAGAGTCTTAAATCATTCAATATTTTCTGCAAGGATATATGGCAGGCGTGGTGGTAGAGCAGCAAAAAAGCTGAAAGAAAATATTAGACAGGAGTTGAACGCCAATGAAAACGACAACTAGAGGCGTGATACTCTTTCTCGACAAGGAACAGAAAAAATATATTGATGAACTTATGAAACTCTACTGTACTGCTGTTAGATTTGGTTTTAACCGTTTGCTTGAAGGCGTTAAAATACAATCGATCCGCAAACTGGTACAAAACAAATACAATCTTAATTCCCGGCAAGCAAACGATGCGGTATATGAAGCCCAAACAATTATTTCTTCTCAAAAAGAAATGGTTAAATATCATTACGAAAATGCTGCATTAAAGGTTAAAGCCATCAGAGAGCGATTGGAAAAAGCTAAATCACCAAGGAAAATTACCGGTTTGACTGCCAAGCTTAACAAATGGGAGAAAAAACTTGCTAAATGGCAAAAACATTTAGACGAAAACACCATTCCAACAGTAATATTTGGAGGCAAAAAGCTGTTTTACGAACGCTGTAAAGGCAATATCACCAAAGAAGAATGGCAAACTGCCAGAAATAACCGATATGTTTCAAGAGGTGATAAGGCTAAGGGTGGCAACTTAAATACTCGCCTTTATGAAGCAGGCGGCAAGATTTATCTTGAAATAGCTGCAGAACCGGTGCAGGTTGGGAAAGTCGTACGATATAAACGCATTACCGTACCCGTATACTTGGCTCATAAACCCAGTAAAAAAACAGGTAAGATCAATGGCAGAAACTACCGCCAAATGGTTATTGACTATCTTAAAACAGGTAGAGCATATCAAGTTGAAATCATTCGCGAGAACGACCGGTATTACGTTCACGTAACTTTTGAAGAAGATATACCGGTTCCTTATAAAGCACTAAACGGAGCGTTTGGTGTTGATACCAATCCCGCAGGTTTAGGTGTAACTCAAACAGATTATCTTGGTAACTTCAAAGGCAGTGTATGGATTAACTGCCCTGAATGGACATATGCAAGGGCTGCCCGTAGAGAAAATCTTATTGGAGAAACAGCTAAATTGGTTGCAGATATAGTTAAAAATGCAGAATGCGCTTTAGTTGTTGAGGATTTAAAATTTAAGAACGATAAAGATGTGTCCGCAAAGTTCAATCGAATTAGTCACGGTTTTATATATGCAAAGTTTTTGCAAGCAGTTGAACGCAGGGCCTTAAGAGAAGGTATTCCACTAAAAAAAATCAAACCTGCATTTACTTCGATAATTGGTGTTCTTAAATATCAAGAACAATACGGCATATCAAATCACGAAGCAGCAGCCTATGTTATTGCCAGACGAGGGATGGGGTGTCAAAAAGAAAA
>NZ_JAFBCW010000022.1 GCF_016907915.1 Desulforadius tongensis | reverse complement strand
GCGGACACCCTTGCCTTAAGCTAACGTTTACTGCTACCTTCAACGTTCGGGACTTTCACCCTATAGACATTGCCCATGCCGGGCACACATAAAAAGCCGCCTCGGCAATGCCGGGGCAGCTGTTTTAAGCAGTTTTTCTACCGGTATCAAAATTCAAAGCTCTTTTCGGGCACACCGCCGTGCAGCTGGCACACTTGATGCAATCCGCATCCATTAACCGGCCTGTTTCCTTATCCCGGTTGGGAGTTAGTCCCATGGGGCAGGCCTTGGAGCACAAACCACAGTCGGTGCAATTTTCGCTGATGTAAAGAGGTTCTTTTCCTTTCCCAAACCAACTGGCCAGTGTACCCATGGGGCAGATGTGGCACCAAGCCCTGGGATGTACAAAAACGGCCAGAACAATTCCTACAATGGTAGTAACTGTAAGTAATCTCACCATGGCCAATCCCATGCCGTGCAGATCTCCCCAGGCCAGGTAGAACTGTGTTCCCAGCACGGTAAAAATAACAGCCAGCATAAATGCCCGCAGTTTGTTGGAACGAAGCCAACTGGGAACGGGTTTGCTTTTATTCACACGCAGGAAAAAGATATCAAAAAAACTGCCCCGGGGGCACATCCAATCGCACCATGCCCTCCCGCGGAAAAAGGACAGACCCACCGCACCGATCATACATACAAACAACACAAACCCGGCCGGTGGATAAATCCAACCGGCAGCAATCACGACGGGCAGCACCACCCAGGTTAAGCCCTGCTTGCGAAACCTATTAATTAACAGTTTATTTCTCATTTTGATTCCCCCTTGATGTCTATTATATTCAACGTATCCCATTATACTTTTAAGTTATTTCACTGTCAATTAATTTAATGAAAAAAATCATAGAAATAATTGGCAATCATTTTATTCGTAAGAGGAAAATCAACCATATCGTCGAAAGAAAACAATTACATAGCATTTGTTGTTTTAAGGAGTGTTAAAAGGTTGAGACAAACTTGTGATCGGTGTAAGTACGGAGTTGAGATCATCCGCGGTGATTATAAGTGTGAAATACAGGAAGTAAAAATCTTCAGGGATGAAGCCTTATACCCCTTTAGACGCTGCAGCTTTTTTGTTTTTAAAAACAGCCTGGTTAAAGTAAAGAAGCTGCACAGCAAAGCTAAAATTCCCCAGCGGGCCACTGCCGGAAGTGCCGGCTTTGACCTGCACAGTATTGAAGGGTTCACCATCAATCCAGGAGAACACCGCACCATAAGAACCGGGTTGGCCTTTGAACTTCCCCCCGGTTACGTAATGCTGATTTATACCCGCAGCGGCAACGCCAAAAAACACGGCATTACTTTAAGCAACGCCGTGGGGGTTATTGATTCCGATTACCGGGGCGAAGTGGCTGTATTACTGTATAATTCCGGCCAGCACCCGGTTACCTTTCAGCCCGGGGACAGAATTGCCCAGGCGGTGGTACATCAAATTCCGGACATTGAACTGGTGGAATGCGAAGAGCTAACGGAAACAGAAAGAGGTAAAGGCGGTTTTGGCAGCACCGGTTCATAGGGTGGAGGTATGCCATGAAAATATCCAGTATTAATAAGCAGACATTTTGGCCCGATAAAAATAAAATTCAATCCAAGGGAGAAAAATCTTTCTTCAGCTACTTAGACATGAATCAAAGGGATCACAGTAAAGAGCAGTTAAGACAGATGCTGAAAAAAATTAAAAAAGCGGGCAGTAAGTTAAAACAACAGGTAACGGAAGCTAATATAATCGAGTATAGGCAGCTAATTACCGAGTATTTATCTTATGTATTAAAAAATTTTTATAAAATAAGAAAAACTCACAGCCTGGATTACAGCACTTTATATACCAGGATAGAAATAATTGATCAAGAAGTGGAAAAATTCACTCAAGAACTGCTGGAAGATCAAAAAGAAAACATCGACATCATGGCCTCTTTGGATAAAATTACCGGGCTGCTGTTAGATTTATATCAATAGAAACACCGCTTATTTTTTAATAAGCGGTGCCTTTATTTTTTACCCAGCCTTACTTTCAATCCGCAATTTATCTGCCACCATGGCAATAAATTCACTGTTGGTGGGCTTACCCCGTTCTAAATTGATGGTGTAGCCAAAGAATTTAGTCATCATTTCAATGTTACCCCTATCCCAGGCCAATTCTATGGCATGTCTTATGGCCCGTTCTACTCTGCTGGGGGTGGTATTGTATTTTTGGGCAATCATGGGATAAAGCTCCTTTGTCACCGCACCCAGCAAACTTATTTCTTCTATTACCATTAAAATGGCATCCCGTAGGTAGTGATAACCTTTAATGTGGGCCGGTACCCCCATCTCGTGGATGATATTGGTAACAGCCACATTTAAATTTTTTGTTTTAGATGGTACAATATACCCCGATACCTCTACGCCTTGGGCCAGCTGTCTGATTCTTTGGGCCAGTACGGAAAAGTCAAAGGGTTTTAAAATATAGTAATCTGCACCCAGTTCAACGGCCCGCTGGGTAACGCTTTCCTGCCCGAAAGCAGTTAACATTATTACTTTTGGTTTCACCGCCGTAGTACCGGATGATATTTTTTCCAACACGCCGATACCATCTAAATGGGGCATTATAATATCTAACACAACCACATCAGGCTTTTGCTGTTCGATAAGTTCTAACGCTTCAATGCCATTGGAAGCTATACCTGCCAACGCTAGATCTTCCTGAGAATTAACAAATTCTTTAAGCAATTCACAAAATTCCCGGTTGTCATCTGCAATCAGCACTTTAATAGCCATAATATTTACCCCCGCCTCCTAATTTTTACCTCTTTTTACCAATTATTGTATTTTTATTTATGTGCTTAGACATTCGACAACCGGGGGGCAAAGTCCTTTTTTGAATTGTAAAAAAATATCAATTATTTTAAAAAACCTCTAATTAAAAATTACACTCCTTTTTAATTTTATGCGGCATGTAAATTCGATAAATTCTTACCGGTTTCTTTTAAAAGGGTTTTAGTTTCTTCTAACATCCATTCTGCCAGTACTGCATATCCACGGGTGGGATCATTGATGAAAACATGGGTTACCGCCCCAACCAGTACCGGATTCCCGTTTTCCGTATATTGAATAATGGGACTTCCCGACATACCCTGGATTATTCCCCCGGTTTTTTGCAGCAATTTAGGATCGGTAATTTTTATTATCATTCCCTTACCATCCGGGCGAGATTGGCGGGTTACTTTTTCAATTTTAATTTTAAATCTTTCCATTCTATTTCCATGTAAAACGGTAATAATTTCTGCCGGTCCCTCTTTTATTTGGCTGGGTAATGCCACCGGTATGGGATTTTTAAAATAAGGGTTAGTAATGGGATAAGATAATTCTCCAAATATTCCATAGGGTGTGTTCTTTTTGATGTTACCACATAATTTACTGTCGTTTTCTAATAATCCTATCTTTTCCCCCGGCTGTCCCGTCTTTCCGGGGTGAATATCTTGTATTGATGCTTCAAAAATTCTACCGTTGGATAAATCAATCTTCTGGCCGGTGTCGCTGTCAGTTATTACATGACCAAGGGCCCCGTATATAGATGATACCTGGTCATAAAATGTCAATGTACCCACCCCGGCAGCACTGTCTCTTATTAATAATCCCAGGCGGTAATCTTTGGTCTCTTTACAATAAGCCGGCTTTACTTTGACGGTAAACTTTTTATTTTGTCTTTTAATTTCTAATATCACCGCTTCGCCTTTATGACCGGCTTTAGTTACCATATCCCTTACTTGGTTTTCGGTTTCAATGGATTGGTCATTGATTTTTAAAAGTATATCCCCCACTTTAATCCCCGCTTCCCTGGCCGGGTTATAACTTTTGCCCCGGCTGTTTTCTACAGCTGCTAAACCGACAACAATAACTCCCTGGGAATGCAGCATTACGCCTATTGACTGCCCACCGGGTAAAACTTTTACTTCGGGAACCACATCCACTGTCACATTACGTAAGGGTATAATTCCAAACAGTTTCAAGTACATATTAATTTTTCCCGGCGTTGTAGCAACCGGTGCTGCACCGGCCAGCGTGAATGTACTGTTGTTTAAAGTTAAACCTTCAACACAGTCGGCCTTTTCCGCTTCAATGTCCACCTGCAAAGCACGCAAAAATTCATTTGTTCTTTCAAAACCTAAATCCAAGGCCTCCCCAACCATAATTTTCTTCTGCATTGGCAGTGTGCATAAATGCATCACCTGGGTATTAAGGCACAATAATGCCAGTGCCAATATAAAGATCAGTGATAAAAGTTTTATTTTTTTATCCCGGTCCAACTTATTAAACCCCCCCTTTATTTTAAAGTGCCATAATACTTAATAATTTTAAAAGAATGAGCGTAATATTAAGGTAACCTTCTTAAAAAGCAATTATTATACCTAAATGTGCCGTCATTTTCCAAATTCAGTTTTTATCATCACTCCGGCGATTTTGTAATTTTTGTTTTATTTCCGCAAAAAAAAAAAAAAACAAATAAAAAAAGCGCGTATTACCGCGCCTTATTCCGATATAAAAAATTTTTACTTAGTACACTGATTTCAACAGTTCTTCGGCATGTTCCAACACTGCATTTGATGAATCCCCGCCGCCCAGCATTCTGGTTAGTTCATTAACTCTTCCCCGGTAATCTAACTTTTTAATGCTGGTATAGGTTCTGTTTTCAAGCACTTCTTTTTTAATTAAGTAATGGTTCCGGGCAAAGCAGGCCACCTGGGGAGCATGGGTCACCGTAATAACCTGGTGTTTTTGTCCGATTTGGGCCATCTTTTCCCCTACCGAACGCAGTGCCCGCCCGCCTATCCCGGTATCCACTTCGTCAAATATCAATGTGGGAACTTTGTCCGCTCCGGCCAATAAACACTTTACCGCCAGCATAAACCGGGACAATTCACCGCCGGAGGCAATTTTATGCAGCGGTTTTAAAGGTTCACCGGGGTTAGTGGCAATTAAAAATTGTACTTCATCCATTCCTTTAGGAGTGGGCTTATCCAGAGGTTGAAAACCCACTTTAAACCGCACTTTACCCATTTCCAGCGCGGCCAATTCTTTAGTGACCTTTTGCTGCATCTTCTCTGCCATCTCCCGGCGCAGGTTTGAAAGTGCCTCGGCTTCCTGCTTCCACAGCCGGTAATATTTTTCCCTCTGCTGCTTTAGTTCATCCAACTGTTCTTCGCTGCCGGACAGTTCATCCAGTTGATTAAGAATATTTTTGTGGTAGGATAAAATTTCCGCCACTGATTCCCCATATTTTTTCTTTAACCGGTTTATTTCGTCCAGACGTTTTTCTATGTAATCCAACCGCTGGGGGTCATATTCCACGTTATCCAAATAGCCGGATATCTCCCGGGCCACGTCTTCCACAGTGTACAGCGCTTCTTCCAACGACTGCAGCATCTGGGCCATTTTTTTGTCGTACTGGGTTAATTCCCGTAGGGAATTAACCGCTTCACCAATTAATTCCACCGCCGAAACACTGTACTGCCCACCACCGCTGTACAGGTTCCGGCGCACCGTGTTTCCCAGCAGGGAAATTTTTTCTGCATTGGCCAGTACATTTCTTTCATCCATTAACTGGTTATCTTCACCGGGTGCCAGATTGGCCTTTTCAATTTCCTGGGCCTGAAACTGCAGCATGTCAATTTGCCGGGCTATATCCCTGGCGTTGTTTTGCAGCTGCCGCAGGCGATTTTCCAGCTGCTGCCACCGGTGATAATACTCTGCCACCTGCTCCTTGCGGCTGGTTATCTGCCGGCCGCCAAAACTATCCAGCAGATCCAGGTGCCGCTCCGGGTCCAACAGCGACTGCTGCTGGTGTTGGCTGTGTAAATCCACCAGCCCCGCCCCCGCTTGGCGGTACATGGCCAGTGTCACCACCTGGCCGTTAACCCGGCACCAGTTGCGCCCGCTGCGGCTGATTTCCCGGGAAAGTATCAGCAAACCGTCCTCTGACGGTTCAAGGCCCAGCGATTCAAGCCGGGCTTTTAAATCAATATGTTCCGTTTGAAATGCCGCCTGTACCACCGCTTTATCTTTACCGGCCCGGATATATTCCGCCGAGGCCCGCCCGCCCAGTGCCACCTGCAGTGCATCCAGCAAAATAGATTTACCGGCACCGGTTTCACCGGTTAACACGTTGAAGCCCGGTTCAAACTCCACTGTGATATCATCTATCAGGGCAAAATTTTTAATATAAAGTGAGTGCAGCAAAGTATCACTCCTTGAACAAGTTATTAAACCTGTTAATCACGGTGGGTGCAGCTTTTTTGGGTTTAACAATCACCAGGATGTTGTCATCTCCCCCGATGGTTCCAATTATTTCCGGCCAATTGGAGTTGTCAATGGCTGAGGCAACTCCCATGGCTTCACCGGGCATAGTTTTTATCACTATCAGGTTTTCACTGTAATCCATTTCCAGTACAGATGTTTTAAATAACCGTTTTAAGCGCTCATCATTGTGACGAACTATTGGCTGGTTGGGCATGGCATATCTGGACACGTTATTCTCCCCGGGTATTTTTATCAGTCCCAGTTCTTTAATATCCCGGGAAACAGTGGCCTGGGTGACGTCAAAACCGGCTTTTCTAAGGGCGTTAACCAGCTCTTCCTGGGTTTCAATGGGCTGATCCCGCACTATTTCTTGTATCTTTAACTGACGCCTGGCTTTAGTCATCTCTAACCCACCCTTTCTATAAAAAATGATACCGGGGCAGCGGCCGGGCGGTTAACAAACCTTACTCCAACCACCCAATAATTACGGGAATCCAGCTCTTTTATTGCTGCTTCAACGGCATTAAATTCTTCCAGACCACCTTCATGACCGGTGTAAACCACCAGACTTATTTTTCCTCCCACCTTCAGCAGCCGGACAGCCTTTTGTAATGCCTCTACTGTACTGTCCGGTTTCGTAATGATACAGTGATCTCCCCCGGGCAGGTAACCCAGGTTGAACATCACCGCATCCACCGGCTCTTGTACATAGTTATCTATATTTTGATGGCCGTCATGAATTAACTTTACTCTATCCATAATCCCCTGCTGTTTCAACAGGTCTGCCGTATTATCCAGGGCCTGCTTTTGAATATCAAAAGCAAATACCCTCCCCTTTTTTAAATGCTGAGCTAGAAAAACAGTATCATTGCCGTTGCCCGCCGTGGCATCTATAGCTGTGCCGTCCACAGGCAGATTAGAAGCGATAAATTGATGGGCCATTGCCACAGCACTTCTCTGCTGTCTAAACATTTGAACTGTTCCACTCCTCCAGCTTTTCCCTTAGCACACTGTAAAAACTTCTTTGCTGTGTTCTGATAAATCGGGCTTTATACGGTGCCCGGCGCACCTGTACCTCGTCATTAGGTTCCAAAGGATAACCGTACTGACCGTCCAGGGTAAGCATAATTTCACCCCGGGAGGTTTCTGTGACCACTGTAACCACGTTGTCCGGGGATATAACCAGCGGTCTCGCCGACAAAGTGTGGGGACAAATGGGAGTAACTACCATTAAATCAATATTGGGTCCCACCAGCGGCCCCCCGGCAGACAGCGAGTAGGCAGTTGAACCGGTGGGGCTGGCTATGATAACCCCGTCAGCTGGGTAGCTGTTTACCAGTTCTTTATTGGCATATATTCTAAGCCAAATCATTCGGGCAAATGCATTTTTAGAAATAACTGCATCGTTTAAACCCCAGGATGTTTCCACCACCTGCCCCTGCCGGTATACCCGGGCTTCAATCATCATCCGTTCTTCAACGGTGTACTTACCGGCCAGCAGTCGTTCTAAACCGGGCAGAATATCAGGAATGTCTACTTCCGTTAAAAAACCCAACCGGCCGGCATTAACCCCGTAAAGGGGTGTTCCCAGCGGCGCGGCCACCCGGGCACAGTTAAGTATTGTCCCGTCCCCACCCCATACCAGCATGCAGTCCGACTGCCGGGCCAAACTGGCCAGCGGGTGGCCCTTCTCAGGCTGCCCTAAAGTTTCAGCACACTCGTCACTCAACAACACGTTTATATTTCTATTTTTCAGCCAGTGATATATTTTTTCAACCACCGGCGCCACTTGATATTTTTGTTTGTTTAGCACCAGACCGATGGTTTTCAAAAAATTAGTCCTCCCTTAACTAAAAGTAATGCCAATAACACCCCGGTGGCCATGGCCATAGCGTGGGTGACCCAGGTTTTTGCCCGGGAGGGCAGGATTAACTTAAATTCAACTGTATGTATATTTTTATTTTCCATATCCAGCAGCAGTACCCCATCGGTACGGTATATTAGATAATACTCCAGCAGCTGCCGCCTGATACCGGCGCCGGTGGGTTTTGCTACCTGTTTTCCGGTTTTAACCTCCACCACATATTTAAAGCCGCCTTTTTTGACTATAAAGTCTGCTTTAACGTGATTTTTATAACTGCGGCCGTCAATTTTCGTATATATAGGTACCCTTTTTTGAACCGCCACAATGGTATATCCCTGCTGCTGCAGGTATTTTTGGGCCTTTTGTTCCGCCCGCCGGGATTTTATTGACTGCCGCCTTAATTTATAAGCATGCACTAACTTGATTAAATAGTAAACTAAAAGGGCACCGAAAACAATGCCCAAAATTAAAAGATCTGCAGGCTTCATAATCACAGCTCCGCATTTGCGGTTTTAACCACCGCGCTTACATAATTATTATCTATCATTTTATCGTTTAAACCACCGGAAGAATTATCCCTGGTAAAATGAAGCAGGTATTCAATGTTCCCCTCCGGCCCCCTCACCGGAGAATAATCCAGGCCCAGTACCTGGAAACCCAGCTGCCGTACCACTTTCAATACATTGTTAATAACATCCTGGTGTACCGCCGGGTCACGAACCACACCTTTCTTGCCCACTCTTTCCCTTCCGGCTTCAAACTGCGGTTTAATCAGCGCCACCCCGCTGGCATCAGCAGTGGTTAACTCCGTTAACTTGGGAAACACTTTAGATAATGATATGAAGGATACATCAATTGTAACAAAATTGGGTAATTCTTCTAATTTATCCGCGGTAAGATAGCGGATATTGGTGCGCTCCAGCACCACCACCCGGGGATCTTGACGTAAGGACCAGGCCAGCTGCCCGTATCCCACATCAACGGAGTACACCTTTTCAGCCCCGTTTTGCAGGGCACAGTCGGTAAAGCCCCCGGTGGATGCTCCAATATCCATTACCACTTTACCGGTAAGATCGATGTTAAAGGATTTAATAGCCTTTTCCAGTTTCAAACCGCCCCTGCTCACATAGGGCAGCAGTTTTCCTCTAATATCAATTTTTGCCTCACCGTTTACCTGGTATCCCGGCTTGTCTACACGCTGCCCGTTAACAAAAACCAAGCCCGCCATCACTGCGGAGCGGGCTTTTTCCCGGCTTTCGAATTTACCAAGGGATACCAGCAGCTTATCTAATCTCTGTTTACCGGACATGGGTACCTCCAGTAATGGTAAGTATTATTCCTGGGCCGCCTGCAGCCTGGGTCTTTTCCCCACCATGTACAGGGCTTGCTTTAAAATACTGCCTGCCGTCAGCCCGTATTGTTCCTGCATTATTGACGGGTGACCGTGTTCTACAAACTCGTCACCAATTCCAAATCTGGTTACTTTAACGCCGCTCAGGCCCCTGGATTCCAGCATTTCTAAAACCGCGCTGCCGAACCCGCCGGCCAGAACATGTTCCTCCACCGTGATAACCCGCCCGGTTCTGCCGGCATAGTGGGCAATACATTCTTCATCCAGCGGCTTTACAAACCGGGCATTGATTACAGTGGCTTGTACACCCAGCTTGGCCAGTTCCCGGGCCGCTTCTTCAATCACCGGTACCATGTTGCCCACAGCTACCAGGGTTATATCACTGCCCCGGCGCAGCACCTCGGCCTTTCCCATGGGCAGTGCCAGCGGGGTTTCATCCATGGAACAGCCTACACCGGAACCCCTGGGGTAGCGCACTGCACACGGTCCCGGGTGCTCTAAAGCCGTTTTTAACATGTGCTGCAGCTCGTTTTCATCCTTGGGTACCATCACAGTGAGGTTGGGTATGGAACGCATAAAAGTTATGTCAAATACACCCTGGTGAGTGGCACCGTCATCACCGACAATACCGGCACGATCAATGGCAAATACCACCGGCAGGTTTTGCAGACACACATCATGCAGCACCTGATCGTAGGCCCGCTGCATAAATGTTGAATATATGGCCACCACCGGTTTGTATCCACTGCTGGCCATACCGGCCGCCAGCGTTACAGCATGCTGTTCCGCAATGCCCACGTCAAAAAAGCGTTCCGGGTAACGTTCGGCAAACTGTGACAGGCCGGTACCGCCGGCCATGGCTGCAGTAATGGCCAGTATTCTTTCATCCTGCCCGGCCAGGTTAACCAGCGTATCACTGAATACCGATGTATAGGTTGGCGCGCCGTTCTTTTTGTTTACTTCCCCGGACACAATGTCAAAGGGACCAACACCGTGAAATTTATCGGGATTTTCTTCCGCCGGTTTATATCCTTTGCCCTTTCTGGTTATGACATGAACCAGCACCGGTCCTTTCATCGCCCTGGCCTGCTTTAGTATGCTGGTAACTTCTTCTATATTATGGCCGTCTATTGGTCCCAAGTAAGTAAAGCCCAGTTCTTCAAATAACATTCCCGGTACCACCAGGTATTTTAAGCTGTCTTTTAATCGTTCGGCCACCTTTAATACCTGCTTGCCGATGGGCAGCTTTTTAAGCAGGTTTTCAATTTCGTCTTTACCCCGGGAATACATTGGATCGGTACGAATACGGGTGAGGTATTTGGACAACCCCCCCACATTTTCTCCAATGCTCATTTCATTGTCGTTTAAAATAACAATTAAATCCTTCCCCAGGTGGCCGGCATGATTAAGGGCCTCAAAGGCCATCCCGCCGGTCATGGCACCGTCACCGATTAACGCCACCACAGAGTAATTCTCACGGCGCAGATCCCGGGCCACCGCCATACCTAAAGCAGCGGAAATTGATGTACTGCTGTGACCGGTGCCGAAGGCATCGTGAATGCTTTCGGCACAGCGGGGAAACCCTGACAGGCCTCCATACTGGCGCAGGGTGTGAAACTCTTTCCGGCGCCCGGTAAGCAGTTTATGCACGTAGCACTGGTGACCGACATCAAAGATTATTTTATCTTTACTGGTATCAAAAACCCTGTGGATGGCCAGCGTCAGCTCCACCACCCCCAAATTGGGAGCCAGGTGCCCGCCATTTTTAGAAACGGTTTTTATTATCTCCTCCCGGAGCTCACCGGCCAGTATTTGCAGCTGCCTGCTGCTTAATGCCTTAACATCCTGCGGTGAATAAATGCTGTCCAGTAAATTCAAAACCTTTATACCACCTTTTGCCGCTATCCTTTGGAGCGACGGTTTTTGCGAAAGGGATCTTGTCCCAAAAGTTTCTCCAACCGCGCCATGTTCTTACCGACAAAAAAAATAATGTTGTTTGGACGGCTCAAAGCAAATTTTTTGCCCAAAGCCTTCCCGGACACCGTTATTGAGGCTACGGATGAAGTTATGAGGATATTGAGAATAAATGCATCCCAGCCGGGATTGAGCATTATTAAGCGGGCCACAATTGATATGCCCAAGGCACCGGAAACCGTTCCGGCAATATCTCCTATTACATCATTGGCTATATTTGCCACCCGGTCGGCATTGCGTATTAAGTATACGCCCTGCTGGGCACCCATAACGCGCTTTGCCGCCATGGCATGAAAAGGGGTTTCCTGGGCTGCCGTTACAGCCGTTCCCAAAGTGTCGGAAATTATACCTATAAATATAATTACCAACAAAATGATAAAAGATAACGCTATATTATCTAATTTACGAACAAACAGCTCGGAAATAATGGCAAAAATTACGGCCAGCGAAAATGAACCTATTCCAACTAATAGTATATATGAGCCGGATACACTGGATTTATTATGGCCCAATCATTACCACCCCATCCGGAAATACGCATATGGGCTGCTTTTTAGCAGCCCATGCAACTAATTTATGTAACCGAATGTGTAAGTGATAACTTACCGGGTAAACGTTGCGGCTTAGGTCTAGCAGGTTTTCCCAAAAGGCCACCAGCTGTCGCCAGACTGGCGGTTTCCCTTTAAGGCCTTTTCCGGCCGTCACCGGTTCCGGGGCTAGATTACCACTTAGTCCGCACTGAAATCCCCGGCAAGCCCTGGTTTAACACCAGACAGCCTAGGAGTTTTCCTCAACAGAACAAACCTTTTCTAGCCTCTTTTGCAGTAAGGGTTTCATCCGGACTTTACCCAGAATGGGCCCAGACTGAGCAAAGCCCCTTCATGGAATCCACCGTTACCACTCAAGGCAGGCTACGCTGCACGCAGCTTTCCCCACGTGCAGGTTTTCCCAAGGGTGATTTTACCAACCACGCCTTGGGCCTCCACGGTGCAGGGTCAGTTCCCACATGCCCTTGTGGCTGCCCTATCACCTTAACTCCCAGCACCGCCCCCGACTGGGCGTCGAAAGCAAGCACCAGGAACTTCATCGATGTGCCCGTTGCGGATTTTTAGGCCCGCTTTCGAAAAGGCAGTTCTGACTAGGATACTGCATCACTTATCCACGGTTTTTTTCCTGCGTAAAGATTATAGCATAATTAACTTATACTATCAAAGTCGATGTTTGACCGCTAAACTTCGGATTGGTTTTGTACCGTCATAAGTTTTACAGTAGATTCTTTAATCTTTCCCGCAATACTCCGCAGTTCGTTTTATGGCTTTATCCGTACTTAATGATCCCTATTAATTATAAAATGCACGGCAGCGCGCAAAAATTCCACTTCCGGCCCAAAAATACTTAATGCTTTAATGGCATTGTCTGCCGCCTGCCGGGCCTTTTGCCGTGCTGCTTCAATACCGAACAGTGCCGGGTAGGTGGCTTTTTTGTTCTTTTCATCGCTGCCCACCGGTTTACCGATTTTTGCAGTGTCACCCTCCACATCCAAAATATCATCCACTATCTGAAAGGCCAGGCCCAGGTTTTCCGCATAGCCTGTCAGTGCCCGCAGCTGTTTTTCGCCGGCACCTCCCAGTATGGCACCGGAACGCACCGCAGCCCGGAACAGCGCCCCGGTTTTATGCCGGTGAATATATTCCAAAGTTTCACTGTCCACTTCGTTATCTGCCGATACGGTATCCATCACCTGGCCGCCTATCAATCCCTGGGAACCGGATAACCTGGCCACTTCCCGTATTACCTGCACCACTGCCTCTGCCGGAGCAGTCCTGCTGTTTTCAGCCATTAATTGGAATGCCATGGTTAACAATGCATCACCGGCCAGAATAGCCATGGCTTCACCAAAAACCACGTGGTTGGTTGGTTTCCCCCGGCGCAGTTCATCGTTATCCATTGCCGGCAAATCATCGTGGATCAGCGAATAAGTGTGAATTAATTCCAAGGCACAGGCAGTGGGCATTACCCGCCGGGGATCGCAGCCCACCGCTTCGGCGGCACCAAGTACCAGCGCCGGTCTTAATCTCTTGCCACCGGCCAGCAGGCTGTACCGCATGGCCCGGTGTATAGCGGAAGGATAGGCAGACTCCCGGGGTATATACTGTTCAAAGGCGTCTTCCACCATTTTAGCCCGTTCTTTTAACTGCTGTAAAAAGTCCACTTTAAAACTGCCCTCCCCCATACCCCGGAGCTTCTTCCAGTACTGGTTCCCCGCATTGGTTAGTTACCAGGGTATTGATCCGCTGTTCCGCAGCTTCCAGCTTTTTATTACACACGTTAGCCAGTTCAATACCTTCAGCAAACAGTTCCAGCGCCTGTTCCAGCGGCAGCTGACCGTCTTCCAGCTTTTTAACCACTTCCTCCAGCCGGAACAGCGCATCTTCAAAATTCATCTCTTTTAGCTGCACCTGCATGTCCTCCTAACCCATCCGCGAGCGCACAAGTTCCACTGTTTTATTTTTCAACTGCAGTGCTTCCGCCCCAAGCCGTTGTTTTTCCCTACCGGCCCTATCCACAAAGGTTTGATCTTTTATGCGCGGTATATTGCAGTCAGCGGTAACCAGTGCTGCCTGTACCGCCGCCTCTGCCAGGTGGGCGGCCACCGCTGCATCGCTCACGGCATTTTCAGTGCCCACATCGGCCACCCGGCGGGCCAGTGCCAGCACTTCCACCCCGGCCGCCGCTATGGCCAGCGGGGTTTCGGTAGCCCCTTTTAAAGCCTGCTGAATGCGTTCCGCCCTTTCCGCCTGTTCTTCCGGTGTATTTTTGGGCAGGCTCAGCACTTCCATAAAGGTATCGAAGTGGGCCATATCTTCTCTGGCCAGTTCTTTAAGTTTTTCCATCAGTTCTGAGCCCCTGTTAACAAGCTGCTTCATTTCTTGTTCCACGTGGCGGTATTTTTCTTTTCCCACCGTCAGGTTGCCCACCATCTGTACCAGCGCCGCCCCCAGGGCTCCGGTCAAAGCAGCCACACTGCCGCCACCGGGAGTGGGGCTGTCAGTGGATGCTGCTGCCAAAAAATCGTCCACACTTTGTTTAAATACATCGTTCATCGGCTGAACCCCTTCTTTAAAGGCATGTTTTTTCGAACATCCTCTTTAATTAACTTTCAATTCTACTAAAGCATCCTGTATGGCTATACCTTTGA
The DNA here is from genome assembly GCF_016907915.1 of Desulforadius tongensis. Classification (GTDB taxonomy): domain Bacteria; phylum Bacillota; class Desulfotomaculia; order Desulfotomaculales; family Desulfohalotomaculaceae; genus Desulforadius; species Desulforadius tongensis. The sequence goes on along the minus strand of NZ_JAFBCW010000022.1, from coordinate 28,848 downwards.
GCAGGTTTTTCAGCATCATGGCGGTGGTTAAACTGCCCACGCCGCCCGGTACAGGGGTAATGGCCCCGGCCACTTCTTTTACCCCTTCAAAATCCACATCACCGTAAATTTTGCCGTCAACTTCGGAGATACCGGCATCCACCACCACCGCCCCGGGTTTTACCATATCTTTGGTTATCAAACCCGGTTTGCCCACCGCAGTGAAAAGAATATCTGCCTGCCGGGTGTGATGGGAAAGGTCTGTCGTGCGGGAATGGCAGACTGTAACGGTGGCATTTTCGGCCACCGCCATGTATAACAGCGGTTTACCCACCGTTTCTCCCCGGCCTACCACCACGGCATGTTTACCGTCCATGCTGATATGCGAACGCTTCAGTATTTCCAGGCAGGACAGGGGGGTGGCGGGGTATATGCACTGGCCGCCGCTCAGTATGTAACCCCGGTTCACCGGATGCACCCCGTCTACATCTTTGGCCGGCAGAATGGCATCCATTACCCGCTGCTTGTCGATATGCTTGGGCAGCGGCAGCAGCAATAGTATACCATGAATATCCCTGTTGTGATTTAATTCGTCTATTACCGCCAAAACACTGTCCTCCGCTGCATCTTTTTTAAGCTGTTCCAGGTGAAACTTTGCCCCCACACCTGCGGCTACCTTTTCCAAAAACTTGGCATAAGCAGCGGAAGCCGCATCCTCTCCCACCAGTAATACCCCCAAACAGGGGTTTATTCCCTTGGCCTGCCATTTTTTAACTTCCGCCTTTATTTCTTCTTTAATTTGAGCAGCAATTGTTTTCCCATCAAGAATCCTGGCCATCAGTACCATCCCTTTCTCGGTGATCCGGTTCTAAGAGCATTTATTCCCGGTCATTCACTGTACACAATAGTTTACCCTTATGCAGTGTTACCTCTATATCACTGCCTATGTCCACTTCCCAGGCATTTTTAATTAATTCTCCGTTTTTACCGGTGCACAAACTATAACCCCTGGCCAGCGTGGCCAGCGGGCTCAAACTTTGCAAAGCTCCGGACAGTTCGCCCAAACGGTTCCTCTTTTCAGCCACCAGCAAACGAATATTTTTTATCATTTCTCTCTGCAGCACATCCACATGCTGGTAACGGGTATCTACTATTGCCCGCCGGGGGCTCTTTAATGCCTTACTGTTTTGTAAACGCCATAATGTCAGCCGGTGCTGTTTTACACGCTGGGATAAAGCCCGGTGGGCTCTGGCCAACAATATATTTAAGTAACGCTTCACTTCCTGTTGATCCGGCACCACCATTTCGGCAGCGTTGGACGGTGTGGCCGCCCGGGCATCGGCCGCATAATCGGCAATGGTAACATCTGTTTCGTGGCCAACAGCGGAAATCACCGGCAGCTTGGAATCTGCCACCGCCCTGGCCACCGTTTCACTGTTAAAGGCCCACAGTTCCTCCAGCGAACCGCCGCCCCTGCCAACAATAATAACATCAGCCCTTCCCCACCGGTTAACCTGTTCTATACCCCGCCGGATATCCCGGGGGGCGTTTTCACCCTGTACCAGCACGGGTACCAATACCAGCCGGGCCAGCGGCCAGCGCCTGGTTATTATTTTAATCATGTCCCGAACAGCCGCCCCGGTTGGTGAGGTTACTATGGCAATACAGTTTGGAAACTTGGGCAGCGGCTTTTTATTGGCCCTGTCAAATAACCCTTCCTGCTGTAACTTTTTCTTTAATTGTTCAAAGGCCATATGGAGGGCACCAACACCCTCCGGCTCCATTTCTTCTACATAAAGCTGGTAGCATCCACCGGGCTCATATACCGATATATACCCACGCACCGTCACGGCCATGCCGTTGTCCGGTTTGAACAACAGCCGGCTGACCCGGGAACGAAACATCACTGCCCTGACACAGCTGTGGTCATCCTTCAGGGTAAAGTAAACATGACCGGAACTATGCTGTTTGTAGTTGGATATTTCACCCTTTACCCACAGGTTGGCTAATAAATAATCACTATCTAATTTATTTTTAATGTGCCGGGTTAAATCGGCAACCGATAAAACATGCATTTTAAAACCTCGCACTTTGGGCTTTGCTCCTGGCTATAAGGAAAGGCAGGCTATGTATTTACTAGTATAAGGTATGTAGCAATCAGCTTGATTGTTCCGGTTTGTATTTTTCCGGGTGTTTAACCATTTGTCCCAAGATGCCGTTTACAAATCTTCCTGACTCTTCTCCACCGCCAAATACCTTGGCCAGCTCCACCGCCTCGTTTATCGAAACCACCGGGGGAATGTCATCACGGTACAATATTTCATAAAGGGCCAAACGTATTATATTGCGGTCAACGGTGGCTAAACGGTTAATGTCCCAACGTTTGGACAGCTTTTTAATTACTTCATCCAGTACCTCAATGTGCTGCAGTGTACCTTCAACTAACTCCCGGCTGAATTTTTCCGCTTTGGCAGAGGTGCCAAAGGATTCTCTTATATGTTCAAATGCCTGGCCCGCTTCCGTTTTGCCCATTTCAACTGCATAAAGTACCTGTAGGGCCATTTCCCTGGCCTGTCTCCTGCTCAATTTATTACCTCCTGATGCAATTTCACAGTAGCTACCTGAAAAATGCTGCGGTTCTAAGCCGGCGGCTTTTGTAACGTTCGCTAAAATTCCTTCGCCGGTCAAGCTAAGCGCCCGGTCTGCCGGTGCCGCACAGGATGCGCGGCACCCTGTCCCCACTTTTACCGGTCTCGAAACAACCTGTCAAAAACATGCCTGATATTATTACTTTCATCCAGTCTTTTACCAATAAAAAATCCCACCGCAATACAAAGGGTTACAAAAAGGGCTTTAAATAAGCCGTAAGTGATGGCAAACCAACCGAAAAACAAACCCAGTATAACGCCCAGCGCTTTGCCCCGGTGATATTCCAGTATTTCCTGTACAAACCGTTTATACCCCAATACAGACACCCCTTCGCATTTATTCCACCCGGGATCCCTTGGTAGAAATACTTTCTACCATTATTTTGACATTATGCACCGATATTCCTGTTATTTCTAAAAGATATTCCTTAACCTGGTGCTGGATATGCTTGGAAACTTCCGGGATGTTGATATCCGGGGCAACGGCAGCTTTAATAACCACGCTAATACCACCGGCGCTGGTAATTATCCGGGGTTTTATTTCCCGTACTCCTTCCACTTTAAAAGCCGCTTTTTTTACCAGTTCTTCCATGGCCGGCATTGTAATGCGCACCTGACCCAGGGAATATTCCTGTACCACCGCCCGCTGCTCCCTGCCGCGGCGTAAACTGGCATAAAACAACCACAGCCCGGCCAGCACCAGTGCAGCTATGATTGTCCACAATATGGTGCTGTTTTCAGGATCACTGGGAGCCTTTAATATTATATCCAAAGGCTCTATCCACCAACCACCCAGGACAAGTACCGATATCAACAATAATACGGTAACGGTAAGAGAATATACCGCCAGTAGGCCCCGGTCGAAAATACCCACAGGCACACCTCCCCACAAAACAAGATAGAAGTGGGAAACGTTACCCACTTCTTTTTTCCTGTTTTTTATCTTCGAAATAACGCTGCGGTTCTGAGCCGCTGCTTTTTATCCCCTGGTGGTGCCGCAAGGCGGCAGGGGAAACCATTCCTAACGTACCCGAACAGGTTCATCCTCTTTTTCTTCGCTGGGAAATACAACACCCTGCACGTGGATATTCACTTCAACCACAGTTAACCCGGTCATACCTTCAATGGCCTGCTTCACATTGCTTTGAATGTTTGCAGCCACTTCGGGAATGCGCACGCCAAAATCTACAATTACGTAAAGATCCACAGCCGCCTCTTTTTGACCCACTTCAACCTTTACACCCTTGGACAGGTTTTTGCGGCCCAGCATTTCAGCAATGCCCCCGCCCAACCCGCCGCTCATGCCGGCTACACCGGGTACTTCGGTGGCAGCCAATCCGGCAATAATGCCCACCACATCATCAGCAATGCGAATGGAGCCTAAATTGTTTTCCATATCATGTACATAAATGTCTTTTTTATTTTCCACACACAGCACCTCCAAAAAATAAAACTTCCGGTTAATCAAACATCAAATTACTTAATTCAGTATACCAAAGAATGCCAATTACCGCAACTTAAGTTCTTCTTCAGGCAAAATACGACGCTGTATAAAGTTGGTATATACTTCGCCCCGGCGGTAAAAGGCATTTCCTAAAACCCGCAGGTGAAAGGGAACGGTGGTGGGCACGCCTTCAATGGCCAGCTCTTTTAAAGCCCGCTCCATACGGGCGATGGCTTGTTCACGATTTGGTGCCCATACAATTAACTTGCCAATCATAGAGTCGTAAAAGGGTGGAACTTTATAACCCTGGTAAACAAAACTGTCCATCCTTACACCGGGCCCCCCGGGGGGCAGGTAGGTGGTAATGGTGCCCGGCCCGGGCATAAAGTTTTTGGCCGGATCTTCGGCATTAATGCGGCACTCAATGGCCCAGCCGCGAATTTTGATGTCACTCTGCTTATAACCGAGGGGTTCCCCGGCAGCAATACGAATTTGCTCTTTTATCAAATCAATACCGGTGACCATTTCCGTTACCGGGTGCTCCACCTGAATTCTGGTATTCATTTCTATAAAGTAAAAATTATTATGCTTATCCAGCAAAAACTCCACTGTACCGGCGTTGTAATAATTTACCGCCTGGGCTGCCTTGATGGCCACTTCACCCATCCGCCGGCGCAGTGATGGAGTTAAGGCAGCTGACGGTGCTTCCTCCAGCAGTTTTTGATTGCGCCGCTGAATAGAGCAGTCTCTCTCGCCCAGGTTAACTATATTGCCGTGCTTGTCGGCCAAAATTTGAAACTCAATATGGCGGGGCTGCTCCACATATTTTTCCAAATATACCCCGCTGTCTCCAAAGGCAGCTTGAGCTTCAGACTGGGCAGCGGTTATGGCTTTAACTAAATCTTCCTGGTTGTGGGCTACCCGCATACCCCGCCCGCCACCGCCGGCGGAGGCTTTTATCAGCACCGGATAACCTATTTCCCCGGCCACTTTAACTGCCTCTTCGGTGTCATGAATAACCCCTTCGGAACCGGGAACCACAGGCACCCCTGCTTTAATCATTGTTTGGCGGGCTAACGCCTTGTTACCCATCCGCTCTATGGCTTCCATCGACGGGCCGATAAAGGTAATGCCGCAGCTTTCACAAATATCGGCAAAATTAACGTTCTCAGACAAAAAACCGTAACCGGGGTGGATGGCTTCCGCCCCGCAAAGTTCAGCAACACTGATAATATTGGCAATGTTTAAGTAGCTCTTATCCGACGAAGCAGGGCCGATACAGTAGGATTCATCGGCCAGGCGAACCGGTAAGCTGTCCCGGTCAGCTTCAGAATAAACAATTGCTGTTCTGATACCCATTTCCCGACAGGTACGAATTATTCTCTGCGCTATTTCTCCCCGGTTAGCTATTAATATTTTCTTAAACATACTTCCTCCATTACTTCTTAATTTTAAACAGCGGTTGGCCATATTCAACGGGCTGGCCGTTTTCTACCAAAATGTCCACTATTTCACCGGGGAACTCAGCTTCAATTTCATTCATTAGTTTCATCGCTTCAATGATGCACAGGGTTTGACCGGTTTCCACCTTTTGACCCACTTCCACAAAGGGATCTGCATCGGGCGCCGGGGCCCGGTAGAAGGTTCCCACCATGGGCGCTGTAACCGTTTCTACATTTTCATCATCAACAGTTTCTTTCTTTTCCGGTACTGCCGCCTCGGGTTTCGGCTTCACAGCAGCTTTAACTTCTGCTGCCGGCACATCGGTAATCTCCGGTGCAGCTACCACAGCAGTTTCAGCGCGGCCGCTGCCCTTTTTAATGGACACTTTCACCCCGTCGCTTTCCAATGATATTTCCGATATATCGGTATCGTTTAAAATTTTAATCAACTCTTTTAAATCGTTAAGGTTCACTTTATTACCCTCCTTGGTTCCATGCAGTTTTCCGCCTGCTTTATCCTTCTGCGCATTTTTTCTTGCCTTTTCTGCTTCAGCTTTAGCCTTGGCCTCCAGCTCTCCGCGGGCCCGGGCCTGGAAAAACCTCCTGGCTATTTGTGGAAAAAGAGCGTAAGAAAGCACATCTTCTTCCGAAGCTGCCAAATCCTTTATTTCTTCCCTCAGTTTATCCAATTTGGGTTCCAGCAAATCCGCCGGGCGGCAGGTAATCATCTCTTTATCTCCCAACACCTTGCGGGAAATGGCCGGATCAATGGGGGCAGGAGGTTCACCGTACAACCCCTGCACATAGGCCCTTACTTCACCGGGAATCAACTTATATCTTTGACCGGTTAAAACATTCAACACCGCCTGGGTGCCCACTATCTGACTGGTGGGAGTAACCAGCGGGGGATATCCCAGTTCTTCCCGCACCCGGGGAATTTCTTCCAGCACCTCGTTCAAACGGTGCAGCGCCTTTTGTTCTTCCAGCTGGCTGACCAGGTTGGTAATCATTCCACCGGGAACCTGATGATCGAACACCTTCATGTCGTTAATTCTAGTTACCCCGCGTTCCTTTCCTTCTTTTTTACGCAGCTTTTCAAAGTAATCGGCCACTTCAAACAGGGCGCGCAGGGACAACCCGGTATCGTAAGGTGTAGACTTTAACGCCCGTACCACCGTTTCCACCGGGGGCTGTGATGCTCCAAAGGCCAGCGGCACCGATGCCGTATCAATTACATCAACCCCTGCTTCAATGGCCTTGAGATAAGCCCCCACCGCCATACCGCCAATGTAGTGGCAGTGCAGCTGCACCGGTAAACCGATTTTTTCTTTATACAGTTTAACCAGCTCATATGCCTTGTAGGGCGCCAGCAGACCAGCCATATCCTTAATGCAGATAGAATCTGCACCCATTTCAGCCAGCTGCTGCGCAATTTGCAGGTAGTTCTCAATGGTATGCACCGGGCTTACCGTATAGCTCACCGTGGCCTGGGCATGCCCGCCGGCAGCCTTGGTGGCCTTAATGGCCACTTCCATGTTGCGCACATCGTTCAGCGCGTCAAAAATTCTAATGATATCGATACCGTTTTCCACGGACTTGTGCACAAACGCTTCCAGCACATCATCAGGATAATGGGTATAACCCACTGCAGCCTGTCCCCTCAGCAGCATTTGTAAAGGAGTGTTTTTAACCACTCTCTTTATGGCCCGCAGTCTTTCCCAGGGATCTTCATATAAATAACGCAGACAAACATCAAAGGTGGCGCCACCCCATACTTCCAGGGAGTGGTATCCTATTTGGTCTAACTTCTCCGCCACCGGCAGCATATCCTCTGTACGCATTCTGGTGGCCCATAAACTTTGGTGTCCGTCCCTCAGCGTTGTGTCAGTAATTTTTACGCGGTGGTGTTGCAAAGCAGTCCCCCCTATCTGAATACAAAAACTCAGGCTACCGCAAACCTGCTCACCTGAGCTTGCTTGGCAGAATTATCAAAAATTATTAGCCATATTCCATTTGGCTGCACAACTATGCACAACTATTATATTATAACAGCAAATAATTGGGAACAGTTTACTTCCAAGTATACATAATGCTTTATATTCCCACTTCTATTTTATTTATAGACAATTTTAACCCTGTTTAAAACAGGGTTAAGGTTTGGGGATAATAACTATGCCGTTCATCGGTATTCCGGTATTCCGGGAAACCAATTCTGCAATTTTGGCCGCCTGTTCGGTGGTTAAACTTTCTGACTGCACCACCACCGTAGCCCCTTTGTCCTGCAGCAGCACCACCGCATCCTTAAATCCTTTGGCCCGGATCAGGTTTTCCATTTCCATTTCTTTACCGATGTTCTGGGTAATAGCGTACAATTTTTCCTGGGCCTTTTTCCTGGTATCGGCTTCAGCATTGGGGTTGTTGATGATTTCCCGCAGCCACTCCACCTGCTGACCCCTGGTTCTTTCCCGTTCCAAGCGGTATTCAATAAAGAACCCGTCATTCTTTTTCTGTTCTTTTCCCGAACCTTCACTCTGCGGCTTTTCCAGCGCTGCATTCTCCGGTTTTACTTCAGTAACGGTAGCTGCAGTGGTTTCAGCCGGTATATCACTGTCCATTTTACCGATACCGGCATATCCAATGCCCACCAGCGCCGCTCCCACCAGTGCCAGTACCATTATAAAAGCACCCCGTTTAGGTACTATAATTTTCACCCTCTCCGCCCCCTTCTGTTATTTACCTTTAGCCAGCACCAGTATTTTTTGCGGTTCCACCCCCAGGGCAACCTTTACCGCTTTAAAAAGCTGGGCCTTAATGACCGGATCGCCGGCCCCTTCGGCCACCACCAGCACCCCGGATACTTTGGGTGCCAGTTCCTGGCGCAGAACGGGAATTTCACCGCCGCTGCTATCCCTTATCAGCACCAATTGGCTGCTATCGTTATCTTCGGTCTGTACCCTGGTACCGCCGGCTTGATCCTTTTCCTGGGTTGTTTTAGAATCGGTGGTGGTATTGATAGCGTATTCAGCCCGGGATGAGCTTTCCAACTGCACCGTTACATGTACTTCGCCAGCCCCTTCCACCATTTCCAGCATCCGCTGCAGTTTATCCGCCAGGTATTTTTCTTCAGCAGCTGTGCTGGGCTGTGACTTATTATCACTGGTGTTTTTACTCCCCTGCCTTTGCTCAGATATGTCCTGTACCGGGTGCCGGGGGGGAGCGGGTGAATCAAAAGGGCTGCCGCCAACTATAAGCATTAATCCCACAGCGGCAGCAAAAATTGTCCCCAACCATTTCATTTTATCTTTATCAAAGTTTTTCCAAAAGTCTTTGTTCAACCCCACTGACCTCCTTTATTCTACCGCTCATTCATAAATGCTCATTTACACAAAAGGCCGCCCGCTTTTCATCCGCTGATGGTGCCGTTTGCAGCCCTTTAAATGCTCAGTTTGTATAAATCACCTGCACCTGCTCTGGGGGCAGATTATAAAAATTGGCCACCGTTTTGGCCAGTTTATCCATGGCCTGCTGTTTTTCTTCCGTCACCTGTCCTTGTTGATATGAGTCACCGCCGTCTGCTCCCACCTGGATTTCCACCGGCTTTATTTTTCCTGCCCCTTGTTCTGTCTGTGGTTTATCTGTTACAGTGAGCTGAATTAACTGCAGTCGGCCGAAGTTTTCCCCCCGGCTGGTATTTAAATCCACCCGGGCATCCAACACCGCCAGTTCCCGGTTCAAACGGGCCAGTGCCAGCACCTGTTTGGCAATACCGCTGCGATAATCCTCCAGCGCCCTGTTTTGATAATGCTCGGACAATTCCTTGGCATTGGCCTGTACCTGTTCCAGCGCCGCCGAAGGGGTGGAAGACAGCTTAGGTACATGGAGATAAAAGTCGGTGTGAAAAAAATCAAATACCACCTGCAGCACCGCAATAACCACCAGCAGCCCCATCACCATTTTTACATAACCCTGCATAGTGCCGGAGGGTAACAGCAGTTCTAAAAAAACCGCCAGCATGACAATAATTATTAAACTCTGCACCAACTGGCGTAATATCTCCACCTTCCATTCCCCCTTACCTGAGCATTACCGTGAGGTTGCCCATACCCACCACTATGGTAATAGCAAAGAAAAAGAGCAATCCCACCGTGGCCACGGCGCCAAACACCATAATTAAACTGTTTCCCAAGCCGGTTAAACAGTCTGCCATTTGACCGTCGCCAACCGGCTGCACCACTGCACCGGCCAGGCGGTAAACAAAGGCAATGGCCAGGATTTTTACCAGGGGTAAAACAGTTAACAGGGCAATAACCACTACGCCGGCCACACCCACTGCATTTTTCATCAACAAAGCTGAACCCATAACCGCCTCCAGCGCGTCGGACAGCGTTCCGCCAACCACCGGCACAAAGGCATCGGTGGTAAATTTGGCTGTGCGCAGCGCCACCCCGTCACTGACGGAACCGGCCACACCCTGAACAGCCAGTATCCCCATAAACACGGTGGAACAAAGTCCCAGTATCGTCATCCCGGCCGTCTTAAACAAATCTGCCATTCTGGATACTTTAAACTTTGCCGATACACCGTTGACCACACTTAACACCGCGGCAAAAAATATCAACGGCAGCACCACATTTTTAATAACTGTGCCCATCACCGTTATCGATCCCAAAATTATGGGGTGAAATAGGGTGGATGAGGCTATACCTCCCATGGCCGCCAGCAGTGTAAGCAAAAGGGGCAGCAGGGCCTGCATAAAAATCACCATGTTATCCACCGCTTCCCGGCCAATATTAATAGTCAGGGTAAAAGTACCCACCGCCAGCGTTATCAGCACCAGGTAACAGATGAAGTAAGCTATTTTCCCCACTGTGGCCTTTTCAAAGGCTGTCATCAGGTTCTGCAGTACAGCAGTGATAATAGCCAGCACCACCAGCTTGCCCAGCAGCAGCAGATTGGCCAGCACTTCATTAAAGATAAACTTTATTAACCAGTTAAATACTTCACTAATATTCCACTCCAGTTCACCCCGGGCCAGCTTGGCAGTCAAAGAACGAAAATCCAACTGCGGCACAGCCTGCTGTATTTCATCATCTAACTGCCGCACCACCTGTTCCACCGCTTCCATATCCAGCACAGATAAGTCTATATCCCCGGGGTTGTCCTGCTGGGCCGCCCGGACAGGCAGTGAAAACAGCAAGTTCAACGCCAGTATATAAAAAATTAATATTTTTCTAATCATCTCACCACCTACGTCGGTATTATTTTCAGCAGTGCCTGCAGTACCGCCACAATGATGGGTACCGCCAAAACCAAAACCAGAATTTTAGCTGCAAACTCCACCTTGGCAGCCAGGGCACCTTCACCGGCATCCCGGCAGATTTGGGCCCCAAAATCAGCTATGTAAGCAATACCCACGATTTTGAGGATCGTTCCCAGGTAAGCCATACTGATGTTGGCCCGGTTGGCCAGGTCTTTTAATACCTGAAACACAGAACTGATCGGGCCCAGAACCATAAAGAAGATTATCAGGCCGGCAGTTAAACTTAATAACACCCCCATTTCACTGCGGCCAAATTTAATGATACCGGCTAATATGGTAGTTACTAAAGCGATACCAATTATCTGCATAATCTCCATAAACTACCACCTTCAAACCATTAAAACAGGTTAAATACTGACTTTACTTCGGCAAAAAATGCCCCCAAAAAATCTATCACCCAAAACAGTATCACTACCACACCGCCCACTGTAACCCAGTGGGCATATTCTTCCTTGCCAGCATTCTTTAAAACGGTATGCAGTGCTGCCACCAGGATACCGATACCGGCAATCCGGAAAATAATGTCAATACTGCCCATGGCGTTCCTCCCTTTCAGATCAGAATTAATACTATGGTCAGGCCCCCTAAAAAACCCAGGTAGTTGTACAGTTTTACATTTCTAACTGCTTCCTCCTCGGCTTTGGCAGTTTCGATTTTTAATTGTTCCCGGGCCAAACGCAGGTGTTTTACCTGATCTTCCCGGTCTGATATTCCCAAACCGGCACCCAGAGCTTTCAGCACCGCCGCGTCTCCGGCCTTAATGGCACTGCTGCGGTAAAATTGTTTTAACGCTTCATCCCACGCTTCCCGGGCAGTAATTCCTTCCCCGTTTAAAAGCTGTTCTCTGGTTAAAGCAAACAGCCCGGCCACGCTGCTTTCACTGCGCCTGGCCACCTGTTCCAGGGCATCGGGCAGCGGGGTGGCTCCATAAGATATTTCGGTTTCCAGCATCTGCAGTGCCGACTGCAGGCAGCGCAGTTCTTTGGGCCGCTGCTGATAATTCCTGGCCATGGAAAAACCGGCATAGCCGCAGGCACACAGTACCATCACCGCCCCGAAAAGTTTCAGCATCTCTTCACCCCCAACGGCCGGTAAGTTATACCGTCCATAACCATCTTTATCGTGCCGGCCCCCCTGCTGCGGTCCAAAAACACCAGCCGTTCAATGACCTGCAGTTTCAACAGTTTCTGTATGGCCGGGCGGCGTTTTAATTCTTCCAGAGATGAACCGTGTACCGTGGTTAACACCTTTACCCCGGCGTTAAGCACTTCCTCCAGCGCTTCCACATCCTCCATACGACCAATTTCGTCGGTGGCAATCACCCGGGGCGACATTGATCTCAGCAGCATCATCATTCCCTCTGCCTTGGGGCAGGCATCCAGCACATCGGTGCGCACACCCACATCCTGCTGGGGAATACCCCGGTGGCAGCCGGCAATTTCCGACCGCTCGTCCACCACCGCCACAGTGGTGCCCGGAAAATTTAAGCCCGGTATCCCGTTGGACAATTGACGCACTATATCCCGCAGCAGAGTAGTTTTTCCGCACCGGGGCGGAGAAATGAGCATGGTATGATACACCTCTCCCTGCGGAGATATCAGATCTTTCAACACCTCATCCGCCGCCCCCAACACCTGGCGGGAGATGCGGATATTAAATCCCGAAATATATTTAATGGTTTTCACCCGGCCGTGTTCCGCCACCACTTTACCGGTTATTCCCACCCGGTGGCCGCCCGGAATGGTAATATAACCGTTTTTTAATTCTTCTTCCAAAGCGTAAACAGAAGAATTGCTCACCAGCTGGGTGGTGCGCTGGATATCATCGGCATCAACAATGTATGCCCTTTCCGGTGACTTTGTCAGCCCCCCCTCCCGCTGTAAAAAAACATCTCCATCACTCAACCCCACCACCAGCGGACGATTTTGTCTTAATCGCAGTTCTTCCAACCGGGCCAGCACATCAGGTTGAAGCTGCCGTATCTTTTTACGCAGGTGGGTTGGCAGTACATTTATCACCATATCTAACGGCTTGGGAAAACCTTGTACCGCCCCGGCTTTTTCTTTGTTGTTAAAAACCACATTCACAGCATTCAACTGCTGTCCCTCCTCAGGAATATATTTATGGCTTTTACTGGTAAAATATGCCGGGAATTTTTGTCGTAAATGATCCATAAACACATAAAGTAAGTGTTCGAAAAGGAGCACGAGAGACACGAGAAGTTCAAGGCGGCGAAGGCTTTGAGGAGCGGAGCGTATACGAAAATACGTGAGCACGCAAAAGCCGAGACAACGTAGAAATTCGAAGTGGATCTGGCGCGGACTTTTCGAACATTCTCATAAAAAGAACCCCTGCCTAAATTTATAGGCAGGGGTCCTTAAATTCGGGGAAGTTATAACAGGCTGCGCTCTGCTTTCTGAATGGCGTACTTTACAAAATTGCCACATTCACGGGAAGTTAGTTCACCGTAGTCTGCCCCTTTAATTTTGTGGGCCACACCCATTTCCTGGGCAATTTCGTACTTCAGAGCATCACTCATAATTTTTGATCTAGCCATATAACATCCCCCCTTAACGATATGTTGACCATTATTCTTTAATACATACAGGGGATGTAATGGCTGTTATGTTTTATTTTTTCTCAAATTCTAATTCATACGGCCAGGCATTATAACCGCCTTCCAGAATTTTCACATCCTTAAATCCTGCACCCTGCAAGATTCTTGCTGCTTCATAGGCCCGGGAGCCCATGGCACAAATGGTAATGATTTCTTTATCCCTGGGAATTTCATTAATGCGCTCCCGCAAATCTCCCAGTGTAACCTGCATTACCCGGTCATCTTTAAAGTGCTTAGGAGCAAATTGTTCCGGAGTACGCACGTCCAGCAGTACCATGTCTTCGCCCCGTTCCACTTTCTCTTTAAACTCTTTGGCAGAAATACCGGTGGCCAGTCCTGCAGCCTTGTTGCTGATAAAGTTAGCGGTATGCACAACCGGGTCAATGGGTGCAGAAAACGGCGGTGCATATCCCAGGTCAATATTGATTAAATCATCCACTTTGGCCCCAAAGGTAATGGCAGTGGCGATAACATCAATCCGTTTGGCCACTTCAGCTTTACCAATGGCCTGGGCACCTAAAATACGCTTACTGTCTCTATCAGCAATAACTTTAATAAACATCAGGCCGTGGGCCGGGTGATAGTGAGTGCGGTCAAAGGCGGAATGTAGGGCAGTAATTACATTATAACCCAGCTTTTTAGCTTGTACTTCACCTAAACCGGTGCGGGCCACATTCATCTCAAATAATTCTGCCACCCCTGTTCCCAGTACACCTTTAAAGGTAGAATTTCCCCCGGTCAGGTTGTCACCTACCACGCGACCCTGGCGGTTGGCATATGTAGCCATGGGAGTATACACCTTTTCTCCGGACACCAGATGGGTATTTTCAACGCAGTCACCGCAGGCATAAATGTACGGATCGGTGGTTTGCATGGAATCATTAACCACAATGGCACCGGTTTTACCGATTTCCAAGCCGGCTTCCCTGGCCAGTTCAACATTGGGACGCACGCCCACGGACATAATTACCATTTGGCATTCTATAAATCCCCGCTTCTCAGTTACCACACCTTTAACGTTACCATTCTCGTCGCCTTCTATGCGCAGCACCTTATCACCAAGACACAGGTCCACATCTTCTTCTCTCATGTGCTGCTGCAGTTTTTCTGCCATATCCGGGTCCAACATGCCCGGCAGTACCTGCTCCTGCAGTTCTACTATGGTAACATCTACCATTTTATTAAATAACGCGTCAGCACCTTCCAAACCGATTAAACCCGCTCCGATTACTACGGCCCGCTCAATTTCACCGGTATCCAACGCTTCTTTTATTTTTAACGCATCTGTGGGATGATTTAACTTGTAAACACCCTTCAGCTCCTTACCTTCAATAGGCAGTTCAACGGGTGAAGCACCTGTGGCCAGCACCAACTGGTCATAGGGGAAAACCATTTCTTCCCCTGTTTCCAAATTAACTGCTTTAACTTCTTTTTTATCCCGGTCAATAGCTTTGGCTTCGGTGCGGGTATACAGTTTTACACCCTTCTCACGGCCAAAGTACTGGGCATCACGTTTTACACCGTAAGCAGTGTTAAAGAGCTGGTTGTAATCCTGTATCATGCCTGAAACGAAAAAAGGCATACCGCAGCCGGCATAAGATGTCATTTCACCCCGCTCCAGCATAATGATTTCGGCATCAGGATTACGCCGGCGAGCACGGGCAGCAGCCTTCGGCCCGGCAGCTACACCACCGATTATCACTATTTTTTGTTTTTCACCCATTATTTATTACCCCCATTTCTAATAATAACGTTTGGACATAACCCCAAATGATTACTATATTACCATTAACAACATTTTATTTGATAATATAGATATATTCAAGGGGCTGTCGAAGTAATTTTCTACATTTTCTGACATGTAAATAGGCGCGTAAAATGTAAAAATATATTTTACGCGCCTATTTAATATAATTTAAGTTAAAGGTCTTCTCCAGCGCCCACACCAGCAGCAGTCAATTCCTCCGGCTCGTCTGCCGACACGTATGTGTTGTCATTTACAAAGACCACTTCATCACAGTTGGGGCAGGTAACCTCTATTAACTCATCTTCTTCAAGAATGTCTGAATCAAACATTACCGTTTCGCCGCAGCCGGGACACTTTACCTCCACGTACTCATCGTATTCTTCAATATCATCCTCGGGAAGGTACGACTGGTGATCATAAAAATCATCTTCCAATTGATACAAATCCTCATCCAAAGCTTCAATATAGTCTTCCATCTGCTCATGGGTTTCCTGCAGTTCCCTAACTTCTTCGGCAAAATCGGTGAGCACATCCACAATCCCCTGCAGCAGCTGGCCCTCCCTACTATCCCGTGAAATGTTTAAGCCATTAGCCAACCCCTGCAGGTAAGATACCCTCGCCCTCAAATCCATAATAAACCCCCCTTGGAAATTTTATGCCAGCATCGGCAAATGCTAGTTTATTATTTCACTAAAAGGGGGTTTTTAAACAAGTATTAAATATTTTTCTATACCCGCTTGATATAGTGGCCGGTGCGGGTATCAATTTGCAGTACATCACCTACATTGATAAAGAAAGGAACGTTAACCACCATACCCGTTTCCAAAGTAGCAGGCTTGCTGCCGCCGGAAGCTGTATCACCTTTAATGCCGGGTGAAGTTTCTACAACCTCCAACTCTACGAAGTTGGGCAGGTCAACCCCAATGGACTGCCCCTTGAACAGCAGGTTTGTAATGATCATATTATCTTTAAGATATTTAACCGCATCCCCCAGCTGTTCCTTAGTCATCTCAAACTGGTCATAGGTTTCCATATCCATAAAATAATAATTGGCGCCATCGTTGTACAGGTACTGTACTTCCCGGCGGTCCACGTGAGCCTTAGGAATTTTTTCACCGGCATTAAAGGTTTTATCCACCACTGCCCCGGTACGCATATTCTTTAATTTGGAGCGCACAAAAGCCGAACCCTTGCCGGGTTTCACGTGTTGAAACTCTATTACTTGATATACATCACCTTCAAATTCAATGGTTAAGCCTGTTTTAAAATCGTTGGTTGAAATCACTGAACTTTCCTCCCTGCTCTTAAAAAAATTTTATATCACCGGTAACTGGTTTTTAGGCGTTTTAGTTAAAATTCGACAACCATTTTCCGTTACCAGCACAATGTCTTCTATTCTTACCCCGCCCCATCCGGGCAGGTAAATACCGGGTTCTACCGTCAGCACCATACCCGGCTTCAGTATCAACTCTTGTTCTTGAAAGGAAATCCTGGGTCCTTCATGAATGGCCAACCCCACCCCGTGCCCGGTACCGTGGCCAAAATTTTGTGCGTAACCGTAACGTTCAATAACTCCCCTGGCTGCCAGGTCCACCGACGCGGCGGGCACCCCGGGCCGTACCGCTTCAATTCCCGCTACCTGGGCTTCTAAAACTATATTATATATCTCCTGCTGTTTTTCATCGGCTTTCCCCAATACAAAATTTCTGGTCATATCAGAATGATACCCCTTGTATACCGCCCCACAATCTATGGTTACCATATCACCCGGTTGTATTACCCGGTCCGACGCCACACCGTGGGGCAGTGCTCCCCTGGGGCCTGAAGCCACTATAAAATCAAAGGCCCTTCCCTGGGCACCTAACCGCCGCATAATAAATTCCAGCTCCAGAGCCAGCTCTTTCTCAGTCATGCCCGTTTTTACCAGCTGCAGCATCTCGCTATAGGCCCGGTCGGTAATATCCACCGCCTTTTCTATCAACTGCAGTTCCTCAGAATTTTTGATCAACCTCAGTTCCTCTGCAATATCCTTTACCGGCACAAGCTGAACGCCGGAAAGTTCTCCGGCCATTTTGTCATAGCTCTCATAGGTTACATAGTGGGTTTCAAACCCCAGCCGACTGACGCCGGACTTCTGCAGCAAATGCAGCAGTTTCTGATAAAAATCATCACCGATTTGTATAACTTTAAAACCTGGGCACTGTTCTTTAACTTGTTCCACGTAGCGAAAGTCGGTAAACAGGTAAGCATTTTGTTTGTCTATCAGCAAGGTACCGGCAGAACCGGTAAAACCGCTTATATACCTGCGATTTTCCGGTTTACTGATCAGCATCGCTTCTATATTATAGCGGTCTAAAATTTGCTGCAATTTCTTAACCCTATCGCTCATATCTCAGCCTCCGTTTTTTTAGCCAGTGCCACCGCCGCCTGCAGACCCAGCAAGTAGCTGTGTATTCCCAACCCGGAAATTTGCCCCGCCGCCACCGCAGCTATTACAGATTGAGTGCGAAACTCTTCCCGGGCGTGAATGTTGGAAAGGTGCACTTCAATCACCGGCAGGCCTATTGCCGCCACCGCATCCCGCAGGGCAATACTGTAATGAGTAAAAGCACCGGGATTAAACACAACGGCATCAAATGATTTTACGGCCTGGTGAAGTTTATCTATTAGTATACCCTCATGATTGGATTGAAAGCATTCTATTTTAACTCCAAGCTCATCGGCCAACCGCCGCAGTTTGTTATTTACCTCTTCCAAAGTGGTTAAACCGTATACACCAGGTTCTCTTTGACCCAGCAAATTAAGATTTGGACCGTGCAGTACTAAAATTTTCAAAAGTGACACCTGCCTATTTAACCGAAAACATTTTACCATAATATTCATTTATTGCAAAGATCCAGTTAGGCTGAAGTGATTAACTCCCGCCCTCTCACACCACCGTACGTACCGTTCAGTATACGGCGGTTCATATTAAAGAAAAACTAACCGTAAGTTATTAATTTTGAGGCATCATCGATAAATGCTATCAAATACGTTTGTTTTTTAGACTTACCCACCTTGAGCCAGGGGCCATACATAATATCCGTTTGCCAGTCTATACATTAATTTGATAAGTCTTAAAATCCCTTCCTTCAACCGGTTAAGGTAAAAAAATACAGTACAGCCATAAAGATACGTCCTATGGAGTACTGGAAGTACGGCAGACAAAAAGAGGGCCGGTAAGAAAAAGTCTTACCGCAGCAGGAGCAGTAGTAACGACGGATTAGAATTTTGTTAGAGAAATCCTGACAGATACAATTGCGGCTGTAGAACCCGTGCTTTTTAGGTGATATTTGTACAAGGCAGGATTAAAGCAGCTTTCAGGTTGCGGGAAGGAAAATTTTCTACCCATGTCAAAATATTCTTTTGGGGTTACTGAAGTTTAAAAAATTTGCTGCATAAGTAATCACTCCCGCAGCAAATTTTTTAATATTTTGGTACCAAAATATAATGAATTATTTTTAGCCTTAAAATTATTTGCAGATTATTTAATTTGAGAATACAAGAGCGGTTTAGAAGTTTTTAATTTAAAGTTTTACAGGGTTCATCAGGCGATATTTTTAATGATAGAAGTGGAGTGAAAAATGTTCCGCAGTAGAAGATTTAATATAGACAATCTCTGGTGGTTGGGTTTTGTCGGACTTCTTGGAACAGTATATCAACCTCTAAAGCCGTTTAAGTTTTTTTACTTATTCTTTCTATTACCATTAATATCTTTAATACTCAAGTTTGTTAAAATGTCAGGGAAAAAAAGAAAAGAACTGGCAGATTACTGCATAGCAGTTATGAACGGTATGTTTTTCAACCCTTATCTTTCGTATCAAGCTTTACTTCACACATTCGGGCAGCTATTAGCTATTTTGAGATGTAAGGGCAATCTTCCATCACCAGAAAATTATCACCAAAAAACAAAGTTTTCATTACCTTTTGAAGGTTTCTGGACTATAGAAAATGGAGGGATAAGCAAAGAGGTGTCCCATTCGTGGGATATTGTTAATCAGCGTTATGCTTATGATTTTGTGATAAAAGACGAGCAAGGGAAAACTTACAAGAATAATGGAAAAAAACTCGAAGATTATTATGCATTTGGAAAGCCGATATTAGTGCCAGCAGATGGAGTTGTTATCCAGATGAGGAATGATGCTGCTGATTATTTCAATATAGGGCATATTGATTGGAAAACCAAGGATTTTAGGGGTAATTTTGTGGTTATTAGACATGCTAAAAATGAATACAGCTTCCTTGCCCACTTGAAACAGGGAAGCATTAGAGTTGAAGTCGGCGATAGAGTTAAGAGAGGGCAGGTGATAGGGCTATGTGGGAATTCCGGATACTCAACTGAACCACATCTCCACTTCCATGTGCAAGATCATCCAAATTTCTTTCTAGCTGTGAGCCTTCCCATAAAGTTCAGCAACTTTTGCTTAAAAGAACTCAATGCTGTAAAACACACAAAATGCGGATATATTGTCACAGAACAGCAAATTGCAAACAATCAAAGTAGTGAAGCTGAAAACGTTTACTAACAGCAGACGCGCGAAGTTTCACTTCTTCCAAATTTACTCATTTCGTTCATTGGTTACTAACTGGTGAGAATTTCATTGAAAAAGTAACTTTACCCAAGTGCAATACCCCCATTAAATAAAACCGGGGTCACCCCGGTTTTATCCAAATTAAATTTTGTTCCTACTTACCGCTCACTGTCATCCGGGCCACCCTTACCGTGGGGGCACCTTTACTGCCGTAAAAACACAGGTCACTGCCCACAGCATCCACAGACTTAAGCAGTTCCATCACGTTGCCGGCAATGGCTACACCGCGAACCGGTTTGGTAAATTCCCCCTTTTCAATCCACATACCCGCCGCTCCCAGCGAAAAGTCACCGGAAATAGGGTTGGCTGTATGCATGCCCATTACTTCGGTTATATATAAGCCTTTGTCAATATCTTTAATAATATCTTCATGGCTAACTGTTCCCGGTTCAATATAAAAATTAGTAGTTCCCACTTCGGGAGTGCTCTTAAATGAATTGCGCACCCCGTTGCCCGTGGACTGCACCCCGTCTTTAGCAGCGGTGTATGTATTATGCAAATATCCCTGCAGTCTTCCATCCCGGATCAATACCGTTTTAGACGAAGGCACTCCTTCACCGTCAAAGGGAGCCGAGGCAATGCCGCCGGGTCTCGAACCGTCGTCAACAATGGTAACGTGCTGCGAAGCCACTTCCTGCCCCACCTTGCCGGCAAATAGGGACCGGCCCTTCTGCACCGCTTCCGCCGTCAGCGCCGGTCCCAACAGGCCTAGAAAATTGGTGACTATGTACGGGTCTAAAACCACAGGCACGTTTTGAGTGGGCACCGGCTTGGCCCCCAGCATGCGCACCGCCCGCCGGGCAGCCAATTTGCCCACCCCGGCCGGATCAAGTTCCTTATATTTTAAACCATACTCAAAGGCAAACCCCGTTTGACTGTCATCACCCTCGCCGGCCACCAAAGCAATATACAGGCCGCTGTATGCTCCCCTGTAACCGGCTTTGATACCCTTGGAATTAACAATGATAATCTCCGCCTCACCGTCTTGATAGCTTGAACTTTCAATTATCTTAACGCGGGAATCATACGCCCTGGCCTGCTGCTCCATGGTTACGGCCAGCTTAATTTTTTCTTCCACCGGTGCCGATTTTATATCCGGATCATACAAATCCAGCTGCGGGTAGCGGGCAGCCGGATCCGGCAGACAAATGTTTTCGTCACGTTCCGCACTGCCGGCATTGGCCAGGGCCTGTCTAACCAGTTCATTCACGCCATCAACAGTAAGTTCCGTGCTGTAGGCAAAACCAACCCTGCCGTCTTTAATCAACCGCAGTCCAATCCCCCGGTCCTCGGCTAACTTCATGGTTTCAACCTCGCCGCTGCGCACTTCAATGGATAATTCTTTTGACCGGGCTATATAGGCTTCAGCCATACTAACACCGCTTTTACCGGCACTGGCAATAGCACTTTCTGCAGCGCTTAACAAGTTTTCTCCCATCGCTCCGGTACAACTCCTTTCCCAAATAACTAATATAACCCCTGCTAAAAACATGAGTTTTTTAACAGCAGCTTTTTTACCAGTCTTTCCCCGTTATATCTGTTTGGTCAAAATAAAATTCTAGGACAAACAATATTTTCCTTCATTATTATAACCCGGCAGAGCGGGGCTCATTAGAACCCAATAAAAAAAACACCCGCGGCACGGGTAGTTAGTGAACCACTGTACTGGCTGTCAAAGCAAATAAATCTCGAGCGGTGACGGGACAAAGATCCTGCACTGAAGATTCCACAATCAAGCTGGGATCTAATAGAGCCAGAATCGCCACCCTTTCCCCGGTACTTTGATTAGTATAAAAACCTAAAATACAAAATTGCATACTTTCACCATATACCTTTTTGGTTACGATATCACCTATTTTCACCCCTACCCCCCCTAAAGAACAGACACCTTCAAGTTAGGTTTAATGTAACATATGTCCCCAACAGGGCAGGTGTGTATGGAAGAACTTTGATAAATTCAAGGATAAAACTGGGTGGGCGGGCTGTGGGAATACATTCGAATACAGTTGCCTTTGGAACCCCGAAACAGCATTTTAAAAAACCGGTCAAATTCCCCTTTGTTCATACATATGGGATGCTGGGGATTGGTCAGCACACCGTTAACGTACATATCAAAGTGTATATAATATTTGCTTTCCAGCACAATAACCAGCTGATATTTATCCAATTTAAACACCACACTCCAATATTAAATTATATCATCGGCTGCGATATACTTTATTGTATGCCTTTAATGATAAATCATTTTATCCTCTAACGAAATACTTAACAGCACAATTGGACTTGATTATATTCAATTTTCTGATATTATATATAGTAGAAAATATAGTAAAAAAATTACAGAGGTGAATAAAATGATTAAAGCTTTGATTTATCTCGCCTTTTTAGGAGGAGCAGGCATCATCGCCTTTATGCTGGGACGGGTTAGCGGTGGTATTAAACCTGCCGGTCATAGGGATGGCCGTACCCTGGGCGGCTAAATTTTAAGACCAGTTAACATTTTCAAAGCAGCCGTATACTGTCCCGGTATCACGGCATTTTTTATCAGTTTTCTTTTAACCCGGAATACCGCATAGATTTTAGGGACATATTTAAAATATAATTACTTTTTCTCCCTTGAACATACCCACCCTATATCTACCCGGACTTTTATGTCCGGTATTTTTTATACCCCTGCAGCACCCGTTTTTTTGTTGAATAAAGTTATTTTTCTGGACACGCCCATGATATTTGGATTATCTTTTGGTAATGTCCGGAGAAAAGAATACCTACTAAGCAGGAGTTATATCACATTCGTAGAAATATTACTAAATCATTTTTATTATAGCATAACTTTCCTCTATTAACATTTTTATACACCAGTAAGGAAAGGAAGAAAACCTTTGGCAGCTAAAGTTGGCATACCGCGTACACTGTTTTACTACGTATATTATCCAATGATAGAAACTTTCTTCAAAGAACTGGGAGTAGAAACGGTAACTTCCCACAAAACTTCCAGAAAAATTTTAGATGATGGTGTGCGTGAAGCCCTGGCCGATGCCTGCGTTCCTGTAAAAGTATTTTTCGGCCACGTGCAGGCTTTAAAGGGTAAGGTTGATTTTTTATTTATACCGCGGGTGGTTTGTTTAAACGGTAAAACCATTTATTGTCCCAAATTTTTGGGATTGCCGGATATGATTAAACACTCCCTGGATGGCTTACCTGAAGTTATCGATACGCGCATTGACGTCCGGGATGAACGGTTTGCCATTTGGAAGGCTTTCTACAGCATAGGCCGGCGTTTTAGTAACAGCAAAACAAAGATCTTAGTAGCCTATTTAAAAGCCAAAAAGACATTGAAAAAATATCAAAAGTTAATGCTAGAAGGTTTGACCCCTGAAGAAGCCATGCTGGCGCTCCAGCATAAAAAGCAAAGGGCTCCCAAAACCGGCAGCATTTCGCTGCGTTTTGCCGTTTTGGGCTATCCTTACATTGTACATGACAATTATATCAGCGTTAACATGCTGGACAAGTTAAAAAGTTTAGGGGTAGAAGTGATTACATTGGAGCAGGTTCCAATGCGGTGGATTAATAAAGCAAAGCTAAAAATTCCCAAAGATATGTTTTGGACTTTTAGTGATAGGGTTCTTAAATCATCATATCATTTTTTCGAAAACGGCGGCGTAGATGGCATTATTCATCTAACAGCCTTTGGGTGCGGTCCTGACTCCATGGTGGACAAATACATGGAGCTAAAATCTAAAGAGCATCCCCAGATACCCTTTATGAGTATTACCATTGATGAACACAGCGGTGAAGCAGGTATGTTCACCCGCTTGGAAGCCTTTGTGGATATGGTAAGGCGCAAGAAAGAGGCGATGGCTGATGCGTAAGGTAACATTCCCGCATATGGGGCACTCATACATTGCTTTTAAAATGTTAATGGAAGATATGGGTAATGAGGTAATTTTGCCTCCTCGCCCCAGTAAAAAAACTTTAGATTTGGGAGTAAAATACGCTCCCGAATTTGCCTGCCTGCCTTATAAAATACTGCTGGGCACATATCTGGAAACTGCCGCCAAGGGCATGGACACCATCGTTACTTCCGGCGGCTCCGGGCCCTGCCGGGCCGGGCATTATGCCCATCTGCACCAGGCCATACTGCGCAGTTTAGGGCATAATGTAGATTTGGTTTGTTTTGAATCTCCCAAAAAACACCCCATCGATTTTTATCGCAAAATACAAAAGCTGAACAGCGCCCGGTTATCAATTCGTTCCGTTATTAAAGCCATTAAGAGGGGGTGGCACAAGCTAAAGGCACTGGACCACATGGAAAGGTTGAGTCATAAAATTCGGCCCAGGGAATTAAAGAAAGGAACCACCAGTAAAGTGTACCGTCAAACCCAGGCCTGGCTGGATGAAGCCCGTACCCACGAACAGATCGCAGAGGCAGAAGCAGCAGGGGTAAAAGCATTTCAGGACATCCCCCAGGATCCCAACCGCAGTGTATTAAAGGTGGGCCTGGTGGGCGAAATATATGTTTTGCTGGAACCGGCCAGCAATTTAGAAATTGAAGAAACCCTCGGGCACATGGGAGTTGAGGTAGAGCGTTCCATGTTCCTGACCGGCTGGACCAGGGATAACCTGGGTAAAGGTACGGAGGAACTGGCTAGTGCAATCGAAGCCGCTCAACCTTACCTGCCGGAATTAATCGGTGGCCACGGCAGGGATACGGTGGGACACACAGTACTTTACTCCAAGCGTAATTTTGACGGGGTAATACAAATAGCTCCCTTTACCTGCATTCCGGAAATTGTAGCCCGTACCATTTTAACTAAGGTAAGTAAAATACATAACATTCCCGTTTTAACTTTCTTTTTGGACGAGCAAACCGGCAAGGCAGGCATGGTCACCCGCTTGGAAGCCTTTGTGGATCTGTTGAGACGCAGGAAGCAGTACCAAGCGCTTGAGCAGGCTGCCCCTACCTAAACAACAAGGACCGGTGAGCGGTGTGCAGATGCCGCCGGGCCTAGCAGGATATCATTTTTATGCCGCAAATGGCACCATAGCAGGCGGCCTTTTGTATTATGGATGAACCGCAGGAATTTTAGCGAACGTTACAAAAGCCGCCGGCTTAGTTAAGATAACATTTTTCAGGATAGAAAGGATATAGAAAAATGAAGGCATACTTAGGTGTTGATGTAGGGTCTGTAAGTACAAACATTGTTGTCATTGACGATGACGGTGAAGTGCTTGTTAATTTATACCTGCGCACCAATGGACGCCCCATTGAAACAATTAAAAACGGGTTAAAAGAAACCGCTGCTCAGTTAGACTCTCAGGTGGAAATCGCCGGGGCAGGTACCACCGGCAGCGGTCGCTACCTGGCCGGCGTAATGATCGGCGCCGACGTAATAAAAAACGAAATTACCGCCCATGCAGTGGCAGCCTCAACAATGGTACCGGGGGTACAAACGGTATTAGAAATCGGCGGCCAGGATTCTAAAATTATAATTCTGCGCAACGGTATAGTTACTGACTTTGCCATGAACACCGTTTGTGCCGCCGGAACGGGATCTTTTTTAGATCAACAGGCTGCGCGCCTGAATATACCGATTTCCGACTTTGGCGCTCTGGCACTGAAATCCAAAAACACCGTTCGTATTGCCGGCCGCTGTACCGTTTTTGCTGAATCGGATATGATACACAAGCAGCAGATGGGGCACCCGCTGCCGGACATCATCAACGGTTTATGTGAAGCACTGGTGCGCAATTATCTAAATAACGTGGGTAAAGGAAAAGAACTGCTGGAACCCATTGTTTTTCAGGGCGGTGTTGCTGCCAATGTGGGCATTAAAGCAGCCTTTGAACGGGAACTGGGCAAGCCGGTAATCATTCCCAAATACTTTAATGTAATGGGAGCGGTAGGTGCAGCACAGCTGGCAAAGGAAGAAACTTTAAAAACCGGCAAAACAAAATTTAAAGGTTTTGCCATTACCGATCTGCCCCATCAAACCAGCAGTTTCCAATGCGACGGCTGCTCCAACGCCTGCGAAGTGGTGGAAATTTATGAGCAGGGTAAGGTTATCGGCCGGTGGGGCAATCGCTGCCCCCGGTGGGATATAGTAGATAACTAACGATAACCGCATAACTTCACTAATAAATAAATTGTAACAAAATCGTGACATTTTAATAACAACTTTGCCATATTTGACGGTTATACTATAGATAAAAATAAATAAAAGATTGTGAGGTGAAGTTTATGCGGAAAAAATTAATCATCACAGTGGCAGTTGTAGCTGTACTGGCGCTGGCCATCCCGGCTTTTGCCGCCACCGTCAACGGGCTGAACTCCGAACAGGTCAAAAAGATCAACCAGCTGCACCAGGAAATGATTAAGCTGCGCATGAAAATGGTGGATGAGTACCAAGCTGCAGGTTTAATTGACAAATCCCAAGCCCAACTTATAAAAAATAACATGCAAAATCGCCTGCAGTACATTCAGCAAAATCCCGGAGCATTCGGCCCAATGGGCCCGGGTTACGGCGGCAGGTGGAACGGCGGCGGTCCCGGACCGGGACGCGGTTACGGCTGCGGCGGTTGGGGAAACTGCCCCTACTACCAGCAAATTCCTCAAACCAACAATCAGCAGTAATATACTGAAAACTGGAACTGTAAAAAACAGTTCCAGTTTTAATTTTCTTTGGGCAGAGTAAATGTAAAGGTACTGCCCTTCCCCAGCTTACTCTTGACACCAATTGTTCCCCCATGCATTTCTATAATCTTCTTGCTTATCACCAGGCCCAGACCGGTCCCCGCCCCTTCCCTGGTACGGGACTTATCCACTTTATAAAAACGCTCCCAAATTAAGGGAAGCTCCTCTTCCGGTATACCGGGCCCGGTGTCGCTAACGCTCACTGATACAGACTGCTGTTTTTCTTCTGCCGAAACGGTGAGCTTATCTCCCGGGGCGCTTACCCGCAGTGCATTATCCAGCAAATTTATCAATACCTGGGCCAACCGGTCTTCGTCGCCGCTAACAGCAGATAAATTATGCGGCAGCGCGGTAATTATTTCTACACCTTTTTCCACCGCAAGGGGTCTGATACCGTTTACCACCCGCTGAATAACTTCCAGCAAGTTTACCGGTGAAAAACTTATATTTATCTGCCCTGTCTCCAAACGGCGCAGATCAAGCAAATCATCTACTAAACGCCTTAATCTCATCAGTTCATCGTGTATATTCGTTAGATACTCCTGCCGCTGCCGTTCATTTTTAGCCAGCCCATCCTGCAGAGCTTCGGTATAACCTTGAACTATGGTCAGCGGTGTCCGCAGTTCATGGGAAACACTGGCCACAAAATCCCGGCGGGTTTGATCCAGCCGTTCCAAGGTGTCAATTTTTTCTTTCAACTCAGCAGCAAGGGTATTAAAGGATTGAGCCAGCATTCCAATTTCATCACTGCTTTTAATATTTAACTTACGATTATAATTTCCCCTGGCCATATCCCGGGCCGCCCTGTTTATTTCTAACAGCGGCTTTACCAAAGAACGGGACAAAAACAAACTTAATACCGTGGCTAAAAGCACACCCCCTAGGGCGGTATATACCGTTACATGCTGCAGCGCCCTTAAACGGGTGGTTAACTCCGGAACCGGGGCATGCATCAGTAAAATGCCGGAAACATTATTTCCCACCGCCACCGGTACGCCAACAGAGAGCACCTCTGTTCTAAACCAGGGAGAATACTCTCGTTTAGTTACCACACTGCCTTTTAGCACCTTATTTACATCCACTTCGGGCCAAACCTGTCTTTGATCCATCATGCTCCTGTGATGGCCCATTGTCCTTCTTACACAGCCATACCTGTGCCTGCCTTCTTTTGCGCTTTGGCTGAACAATAACCTCCCCTGGCTGTCCAGCAGCATAATATGGGCGCCGGAAGCACTGGCGGTATTTTCTATCCTGTACCGGATGATGTCAGCATCATTTTCCATGGCAATATCCTCTGCCAGGCCCCGGGCTGTGGTAATAAGCCGGTGGGTCTGCTGCTTATAATAGGTGTGCTGCAGCAGCCCGGACTGAACCAATGCCGAAAAGCCCAGCACTGTTAGCACCAGCAGTGTCATGGCCAGCCACAGCTTACCAATGATACTTTTAAACCCGATCATTTACTTACCTCAAATTTATACCCGACACCCCATACGGTGGTTATATACTGGGCAGTGCCTGTTTTATTCAGCTTATCCCGCAGGCGGTTAATATGAGTATCCACCGTGCGCAGGTCTCCATAATAATCATACCCCCAAACATTCTCCAGCAGCTGCTCTCTGGAGATGGCCCGGCCCGGGCTCCTGGCCATATAGTACAGCAAATCAAACTCTTTGGGAGTAAGCGGTATCTGTTTACCGTTCACAGATACCTCCCGCGCACCCGGATTAATGGTTAAATTATTAAATACCAGTTTATTATCCGCGCCCTTTTTATTGGGCTGCACCGCACCAGCCCGCCTTAACACCGCCTTTACCCTGGCCACAACTTCCCTGGGACTAAAGGGTTTTACTATATAATCATCGGCACCCAGTTCCAATCCCAGCACCCGGTCGATTTCGTCCCCCCTGGCAGTTAACATAATAACCGGTATTTCGGAATGCTGTCTAATCCTACGGCAGACCTCCCAACCATCAATACCCGGCATCATTAAATCCAAAATCACCAGGTCATAGTCACCGCTGGCCAGCATATCCAGCGCCTGCTGGCCGTCAGAGGCCTGATGCACACCAAAACCTTCGTTCTGCAGGTATATATCTATTAATTCTCTTATCTTTTTCTCATCATCCACAACTAAAATTTGTTTTTTATTCACCGCACAGCCTCTTTTCTAATCATTTATACCACCATTTTAACTGTGAGGGTAAAAAGTGTCAAAAGGATCGCACCGGCAAAAAAAATCGAGTAGGAGGGAGTGATTAACTCCCGTCCTCTCACACCACCGTACGTACCGTTCGGTATACGGCGGTTCATGTTGTGGAACGAAGTT
>NZ_JAFBCW010000021.1 GCF_016907915.1 Desulforadius tongensis | reverse complement strand
GATGAACTTCGTTCCACAACATGAACCGCCGTATACCGAACGGTACGTACGGTGGTGTGAGAGGACGGGAGTTAATCACTCCCTCCTACTCGATTCTAACATTTAAAAATTTGGCGGGCTATCTGTACCCCTTCCCTGGCATCTTTGGCGTAGAAGTCTGCCTTTATCATGTCTGCATAGCGCCGGTTCAGCACTGCACCGCCCACCACCACTTTACAGTCCAATTTTGCGGCTTTAAGCTGTTCTATTGTTTCCTTCATACTGGGAATGGTGGTGGTCATCAGCGCGCTTAATCCCACCATTTTGGCCCGGTGTTCCCGGGCGGCCCGCACTATATTTTCCGGTGGTACATCTTTACCCAGGTCTATCACATTGTAACCATAGTTTTCCAACAGCACTTTGACAATATTTTTGCCAATGTCGTGAATATCACCTTTAACAGTGGCCAAAACTATGGTTCCTTTATCCACATCACTGGAATCCAATTCCCGGCGCAGGCGGTTAAAGGCCATCTGCACCACTTCGGCGGACTGCATTAATTGGGGTAAAAAGAATTCGCCCCGCTCATATTTATTGCCCACTTCATCCAGTGCCGGAACCAGCACTTCATCTACCACGTTCATCAGCGTTTTTCCTTCAGCAAGGGCCTGTTCCACCAGCGGTATTACCCCGTCTTTCAGGCCGTTAACTACGGCATGGTACAGGTTCTCAGCCGTATTTTTTGGTGTATCTTTTACCGGCTGCGGGCTGTTTGATTGGCTGCTGAAAGCGGCAACATAGCTTTTAGAATCCACATCCCTTGCGGTTAGCACCTGGGAGGCTTTTATAGTGTCCATCATTTCGGTATCGTGGGGGTTTATAATGGGGGCATCCAGGCCCGCGGCCAATGCCATGGCCAGAAAGGTGCGGTTTAACAGCCTGCGGTTGGGCAGCCCGAAGGAAACATTGCTGACCCCCAGCACCGTGGGAGTGCCCAGGTGTTCCTTTACCAAGCGCACCGCCTTAATTGTTTCCAATACTTCCTGCTGCTGGGCACTGGCGGTGAGCACCAGGCAGTCTATTAAAATATCTTCTCTAGGGATACCGTACTGAACCGCTCTGTTTACAATGCGTTCTGCCACTTTCAGCCTGTCTTCCGCCCTGCTGGGAATGCCGGATTCATCCAGGCACAGTCCCAGCACACAGGCGCCGTAGCGTTTTACCAGCGGCAGGATGGTTTTTAAACTTTCTTCCTTGCCGTTAACCGAGTTCACCAGTGCCTTGCCGTGATAAGCTCTTAAAGCCGCTTCAATGGCCTGTACATCGGTACTGTCTATTTGCAGCGGTACATTAACCACCTTCTGCACCGCGTTAACTGCCTTAACCAGTATGGATGGTTCGTCAATGTCCGGCAGGCCGACATTGACGTCCAACAGGGTGGCTCCTTTTTCCACCTGCTGTACTGCTTCTTGAACCACTTTGGCCAGCAATCCCTGGCGCAGTTCTGCGGACAAGGCTTTTTTACCCGTGGGGTTGATGCGTTCACCAATAATTTGTACCGGCTGGCCGCTGCCGATGATCACTGTGCCGGTGCTGGAGGTGACGTAAGTTTTAGGCCGGTACCGGGGAGCCGGGGGGGTTAATTTTTTAACGGCTTCTTTAATGGCGGTGGTAAACTCGGGGGTGGAGCCGCAGCAGCTGCCCACCAGTGATGCTCCCGCTTCCACCAACCGGGGTGCATATTGGCCCATTTCACCGGCCCCAAGGGGAAACACCGTTTCACTGCCTTTCAACACCGGCAGGCCGGCATTGGGCTGCACCAATAGGGGTATTTTACTTACCTGGTACATTTCGGCAATAACCCGGCGCAGTTCTTCCGGGCCGCCGGAACAGTTGGCGCCCGCTATGTCTGCTCCCATTGACTGCAGTGTGATGATCGCCGTTACCGGGTCTGTGCCCATTAATGTACGGCCGTCCGGTTGAAAGGTCATGGAGCAGATCACCGGTACGGCAGGGGCCGCATCCTTGGCAGCCAGCAGTGCAGCCCGGGCTTCTCCCAAATCGGACATTGTTTCAATACAGATAACATCGGCCCCGGCCTGTACGCCGGCGGTTATTTGTTCTTTAAATACGTCATAGGCCTCTTCAAAGGTAAGGGAACCGCTGGGCTGCATTATTTTGCCTGTGGGTCCCACCGACAGTGCCACCAGGGTGCCCTTTGCACACCCCCTTTTAGCGGCCTTCACTGCGGCGGCGTTTAATTCTGCCACCCTTTCTTCTAACCCAAATTCTGCCAGCTTTATCCTGTTACCGCCGAAGGTATTGGTTTCCACTATATCTGCCCCGGCTTCGGCGTACATCCGGTGAATGTTTTCAATGGCCTCCGGCTGCTCCACGTTAAGCAGTTCCGGGCAGCCTTCGTTTAACAGACCCTGTTTTTGCAGCATGGTGCCCATGGCACCGTCAAAAACCAGTATTTGATTACGGATCATTTCCATTAGCTTTGGCACATTTATCACCCCTGTTTCTGTAAGCACAGTCTGTGGCGCTGCAGTACGCGCATTTGTTTGTTAACCGGGTACCGGTTTCTTTGACGTTAAAGCCAACAATACCGATGATGCTCTTTTGGGGCAGCAGCATGCAGGTTTCTGTTACGGTGATACCTATTCTGCCGGCATCAACGGCGGCGGCCAGTTTTTGATTTGTACTCAGCGGCAGATCACCATAACCGCTGCAAAAACGCCAGGTGATGCGGTAGCCCTGCTTTGCGGCCAGGGCCTTTAGCTTTTCCTGCAGCTGGTCGGCCACCTTTTCCACCGCATCACTGCCCACTGCATCCAAAATGGTGCTTCCGGCATATTCTCCCCGGTTGAAAAGCTCGGTCACTTTGTGCTCCAAGCGGGGGCCGATGGTGGCAGCTACAATACACACTTTACCGCAGTGCTGCAGGTGGCTGACAATGTTCCGGCCGGGCAGCACCAGGTCTGCTTCCGGCAGCTCAACACCGGCGGCATTAATTTTAACCCTGTTGAATATACGGTATGTGCTGTCCGGTTCCAGCAGTGTTATGCCCAGGGAAATATAGTAATCTACTTTTTCCAGCATCGAACTGCTGAGGTTGGTTTGGCCCGGCTTATATCCCAGGTATCTCAACACCTCGTTTTTATCTATGTGCAATGTATTTCACCCTCAAATATTTGCATAAACATACAATTTCCTCAAAACAATAAAAAAATCCTGTTCTTAAGAACGAAAAATTCATTTTACCTTTTAGAAATAATTACCGCTGTACTTTTACAGGATAATAAATTAAGGCGCGAATTTTCGCGCCTTAATTAAATGAGATATATGTGATGGCTTAATGGCCTGCAGCTTTTAACACCGTTTGTTGATGCTTTTTATCTTCCTGATTTGTATTGTGGGTACGGCTGTGCAGGAAATGCAGGTCAAACATGCCGTCAAAATTATTGTCGGGAACGGTATCAAAGGCATGGGGCATACCGGCCATTGATGCGGCGATCTCCCGGCCTTCATAGCTGAGTATCACTGGCCGGGTCAGCCAGGTCCAACTGCCGCCGAAAAGATTCTTCATAATGGCGGTATCCTTGGCGGTTAGCGGTTCACAATCGGCATGGCTGCTGCCGCCGATGCGATAAACCTTAAATGTAATGCCTGTTTCCAGATCCTTAATTACCCCGGTGCTCTGGTGATTAAAATGCCAGTTGGCGTATTCCCAATCCAGCAGTTCGCCGTAACCTTCTTTTTTAGGTGCCTTTGGTGCTTCAATACCGTATACCGGTTTTTGAGAATTAACAGGCACGAATAACGGCATTTCCGGGGTGATAAGATCACCTTTCAATCTATTGGTTTTTATTATCGCTTCGGTTGATGAACCGTACTGCCGGGCAATTGAACCCAGGGTATCCCCGGACTGCACGTAATGCAGGGCCACACCCGGGGGAATATTCCAACCCGCCGGTTCCCCTTCTGAGTGCCGAACCGGTACTTTTAACACCTGACCGGCGTATAAATTGTAATCAGTTAACCGGTTGATTTCCATCAGCTTGTCTACTGTGGTGCCGAACCGCTGGGCGATAAGATACAAACTGTCTCCGGGTGCTGCTGTATATTCTTTATATTCCTTGTCCCCCGTGGGGATAATTAACTGCTGCCCCACCCAAATTTCATCACCGCTGAGGTTGTTGGCAGCTTTCAGTTCGCTTACTGTAATGCCGAAATCCCTGGCGATGAAAAACAAGCTGTCTCCCGGTTTAACGGTATAAACACCGCCGGTTTCCGGCTGCTGCCCCTTATCAACGGGAATTACCAGTTTCTGTCCCACCAGAATTTCATCGCTTTTGAGGTTGTTGGCCTTTTTTAGTTCGCTTACTGTAATGCCGAAATCCCTGGCGATAAAAAACAAGCTGTCTCCCGGTTTAACAGTATAGATAATACCTTTTTCATCACCGGCACCGTCTTCACCGGGTATTATCAACTTCTGCCCCACACCAATTTCTATATCAGATAAATTATTGGCCTCTTTTAACTCATCCACAGTGGTGCCAAATTTAACTGCTATTTTCCACAGGCTGTCCCCCGGCTGCACGGTATATGTTTCACCGGCTTCTGCCATGCTCAACGGGGATAATAAAATTATTGACAAAATAGCGGAAAACAGAGAACCCTTGATAAATCGATGCTGTTTCAACACTGCTGCCCCCTCAAGTTAATTCTCTGGAATAATTCAGTAATATTTATTGGTTAATCAAATGCCGGCTGTTACCACCTCGCTTACAAAAATGAATTATGTTTGTATTATACACTAAAAAAATCCAAATAGGTAGGTTTAAGTGGAAAATGGGATAAATTACCGGGCTGGAGGCGGTGAATTTTGCCGCTGGCCCGGGAAACAATAATTTTAAAGTGCTGAGGAGGGTATTTTTATGCGCATGAAAAGAAACGAGCGTTCCATACTGGCTTATTTTTCTTCCGCGGCAGAGGCGGAGGAAGCAGCCAATGCGTTAAAGGAAATGGGCATTAGTAATGTACAGGTAGACCGGGTTTCCCGTTACGGGGTGGAAAACAACCGGGAAATAAACCAGGCCCTTACCGGGGGGCCTACCCAAACCAGTTTAACTCTGTTTTCATCAGGCCAGACAAGTAAGCTTGACAGCAGCTCGGAAAGGGTTTTGCTGGCCGCTGATCCATCGGTCAGTGGAATAGGTGCTGCTGGTTACGGGGTGGCGGGAGGCAGCAGCTTTCTGGTTACCGCGGTAACCGATGAGCAGCACTTGGATCAAGCCGTCAGTATTGTTAAACGGCACGGCGGTAAAATATAATTTATATGAGGGGGCGGCCCTGCAAATGAAACGACCGAAAAACTTTTCTCAGGCGGTGGAACGTATCAGGGAAAAGGAAGAGGCACCCGTTTTGCAGCCCCGGCAGTTAAGGGTGTGGGCTTCAGGGTATATTGACGGGATGGATGATGCGCTGGAATTGATAGAGCAGGCCGAAGCGGCTTCAGAGGTGAAGCCGGGAAAAAAGCAGAATAAGGAAAGTTAACAAGTTTTAGAGCTGTTGGCAAAAATAGCGTCAACAGCTTTTGTTTTTTGAGATTCTGCTGAAAATATTACCAATTTCGGCAAAATATCCAAAGGAATAATGATGCTCATTGCTTAACATTTTAATTAATTATTTTGTTGGGAAAGGTCTGGGGATAGAGATGAAGTATAAATTTATAGATGTTGTGGATATTTCCAAGTTACAAAACCTGATGGATGAATTTTATAACATTACGGGAATATGCAATGCCGTTTTGGATCCCGGTGGAAATTTTTTAGTTCATTCCCGCTGGCAGGACATTTGCAGTAAATTTCACCGCCGGAACTTTTTTACTGAGAAGAGATGCAGCATTAGTGAAAACATTGATGAAAATTTTTTTATTAATACTGTTAAGTCAGGCCAGCGTTATGTGATGCGTAAATGTTTAAACGGGTTGATGATGATAGCAACACCAATCATCGTTGATGGAAAACACCTGGCCACCATGTTTTTAAGCCAGTTTTTAACCAGCAAACCGGATTTTAAGTACTTCCGGCACCAGGCGGAAAGGTTTGGATTTAATGCAGATGAATATTTAACGGCGTTGACCCGGGTCCCGGTTATTTCAGAAGATGAAATTGGTACCAATTTAAATTTTCTTGTGCAGTTAGCGGAAATGATTTCTGACCTGGGATTAAAACAGATAAAATTAGAACAATCTGAAGAGGCAATGCGCAGGACTAAAGAGAACTTAGAAATTTTAGTTCAAGAACGCACTGCCCAGCTGGCGGAGATAAATAAAAAGCTGCACCGGGACATTGCCCGGCGCAAAAAGGCAGAGGAGGCACTGAAAAAAAGTGAAAAATACCTGCGCCGTATTACTGAAAACATGCTGGATACAGTAAGTGAAAGCGATTTGAATGGTGTTTTTAGATATGTCAGTCCTTCGCACAAAAATGTTTTGGGTTATGAGCAGGAAGAGTTATTGGGCCGTTCAATTTTTGAATTTATACACCAGGAGGATAAAGACAGGGTGCTTTCTGCTTATAGCAGAGCTGTTAGAACTAATTTAGTGGGAAGAGCAGAATATCGCTACAGGCATGCCGATGGTCATTATGTTTGGTTGGAGACCATTGGCAAGGTGATATATGATGAGAAAGGAGAAAAATGCGGGGCGATATTCAGCAGCCGGGATATTACCAGGCGCAAAGAGGCAGAGAAAGCCATTAGACAGTCAGAAGAAAAGTACCGCAACCTGTTTGAAACCATGAAACAGGGTGTTGTCTACTATGATACCGAGGGCAGGGTGATTTCTGCCAATCCCGCTGCTGAGGAGATACTGGGGCTGCCGCTGGAAGAGGTGAAAGGCCGGGTGATTGCTGATTTACCAGTGAAGGCAATCCGTGAAGATGGTTCCTTTATTTCTGCAGAAAATTACCCGGCTGTGATTTCCATGAAGACCGGCAGAGAAATAAAAAATGTGGTAATGGGTTTTTTAAACTCCAAGGGAAGAATACACCGGTGGGCAAATGTTAATGCCGTACCCTGGTTCAGGGAAGGGGAAGACAGGCCCTACCAGGTATATACTACTTTAGAAGACATCACCGAGAGAAAACAGTGGGAAAATGAAATGGCCCGCCTGGATAGATTGAATTTGGTGGGAGAAATGGCGGCGGGAATTGCCCATGAAATTAGAAATCCCATGACCACTGTGCGGGGTTTGCTGCAGGTAATGGCCGGCAAAACAGAGTTTAATGAGTATAAACAGCAGTTTGAACTGATGATAGAAGAACTGGACAGGGCCAATGCCATTATTACCGAGTTTTTATCGGTGGCCAAGAACCGCCCGTTAGAATTAAAAATGCAGAATCTCAACTCCGTTATTAAAGCCATATACCCGCTAATTCAAGCTGATGCCATGGAAACAAACAAGTATGTAACTACAAATTTAAAAAGTATTCCCGATTTGCTGCTAAATGGAAAGGAAATACGTCAATTAGTGCTAAATCTGAGCCGCAACGGCTTGGAATCCATGGACCCCGGGGGTAATTTAAATATAAGTACTTATGTAGAAAATAATGAAGTGGTTTTAGCAGTAAAGGATGAAGGACAGGGAATTGCCCCGGAGATACAGGAAAGGCTGGGTACGCCTTTTTTAACCACTAAAAGCAGGGGAACCGGGCTGGGAATGGTTATCTGCCTAAACATTGCCAACCGTCACAATGCATCTATTGATTTTGAAACCAGTGCAGCGGGAACCACATTTTTTGTCCGGTTTAAGTTAAAAGGGTAGAGTTGTAATATTATTATATATTGGTTAAAATGTTAATATATGTAATATTACAAAATTGGAGGCTTTTACTTTGAAAAAAGTTGTTAGTGTCAGCCTGGGTTCATCCAAACGGGATCATACCGTTA
Source organism: Desulforadius tongensis (assembly GCF_016907915.1). Classification (GTDB taxonomy): domain Bacteria; phylum Bacillota; class Desulfotomaculia; order Desulfotomaculales; family Desulfohalotomaculaceae; genus Desulforadius; species Desulforadius tongensis. The sequence continues at coordinate 36,218 of NZ_JAFBCW010000021.1, read as the reverse complement.
CATTGGAGCTGTTGAATGAAAAGTTTATCATTAGCCGGGTGGGCACCGACGGGGATTTTAATAAAGCAGTGGCAAAATTAAAGGAACTGGATGGTAACGTCGATGCCGTTGGACTGGGTGGTATAGATATTTACCTGTATGCCGGCAAAAAGCGCTACATGATACGGGACAGCAGGCCGCTGGTGCGGGCACTGAAAAAAACGCCGGTGGTGGACGGCAGTGGTATAAAAAATACACTGGAAAGAGAAGCTGTTAAACACCTTGTAAACCAGGGTTATTTAAAACCGGGCAGCAGGGTACTTATGACCAGTGCCGTAGACCGCTTTGGTATGGCCGAGGCATTGGAAGAGGCGGGCTGCCATGTCACCTGCGGGGATTTAATTTTTGGCCTGGGAATTCCTTACCCGGTAAAAACGGTGGCCAGGCTGGAGAATATAGCCAATAAGCTGCTGCCGGTAGTAACCAAACTGCCCTTTAATTTTCTGTACCCCACCGGGAAAAAGCAGGACAGGCAGGACCCGGCCAAAGCTGAAAGGTATGCCCGCTATTACCGGGAGGCCGATGTGATCGCCGGTGATTTTCACTTTATTCGCAAGTATTTGCCCCTGAAATTGAACGGGCAGATAATAATTACCAATACCACCACCGGCCAGGATGTTCAGATGCTGGCGCAGCGGGGAGCGGGGATGCTGGTTACCACCACCCCGGAGTTTAACGGTCGTTCCTTTGGTACCAATGTTATCGAAGCCTTACTGGTGGCCATTTTAGAGAAAAAATGGGAGGATATTACTCCCGAAGAATACGGCGTACTGCTGCGGAAGCTTAATTTTCAGCCGCGCATAGTACATTTAAACGAGACAGTATTTAAAACAGAAGGATGGAAATAAAAAATCAGGGCTGTATGCGTACCGCCCTGATTTGTTTTACAGTCCCATGGCTTCAAACATTTCTCTGTCCACCCGGTTGTCCCTTAATAAACCGTGATCTTTGCGGAAGTTAAATACCGCCCGTTCCATGGCGGGTCCGAAGATTCCGTCCACTTTCTGGTTGTAATACCCCTGGCGTTTTAAGTATGCCTGAACCGCTGCCACGTCTGCCCCCTTCTCTCCCACACAGAGAATCCGGTGGGTATGTCCCGGGACGCCAAAGGGATTGCCTATAATATATACCGGGGTGTTTGTGGGCACCCAGGGATATAACTGTTCAACTTTGCTGTTGTGCATTCTGATACAGCCGTGACTGGCGTAACTGCCAATGGAACCGGGTTTGTTGGTACCGTGAATGCCGTACATTCCCCAGTACACGTTAAGCCCCAGCCAGCGGGTGCCGAAACCGGTACCCCAGTTTTTAGCCTTTCTGGAAACTCTCCATATGCCCACCGGGCTGGGAGTATCCGGTGTGCCCACGGCCACATGGAACTGTTTGTAGGGTTCCCCGTTGGCCATTAATGTCAGCGTGCGATTTATTGTGTCCACCACAAGGGCGATATCTCCGTCTGGGGGTGGCGGGGTTTCTTTTACAGCGGGCTGTTCCAGGTGTGAGGCCAGCATTTCCCAGGTGTCACCGGTGACCGTTCCGGTGACATTTAATTTTTGGTCTGCTTGAAAGGCAGATACCGCCTGGGCGGTTTTAAGGCCGTATATCCCATCAATTTTTCCCTTATAATATCCCAACTGCATTAACTCCCGCTGTAATGCTTTTACGTCCGGCCCTGTTAAATATGGCTGCTGTAAAGTTAATATCCTTTCTTTTTGGCAGGTTATCGGGCACAGGTGATATTCACCTGCTTCCGCCGTCGGGGGTAAAAAAAATAACGCTGCTGTACAAATAACAATTAAAAGAATTTTTGTTTTCATCGCCCATCCCTCCAAGTTTAATTATTTCTATTATCCCGGTAGTTTTATGCAGCCTGGCAAAATTAAATAATTATTCCATATAATGTAATATTTGGAACAAAGGGTGCATAAATATCTATATTAGTGGTAAACCGTTAAGTTTTTAGGAGGGGTATGATGTACAGGAAAAGGCAGCGATATTTAATAATTTGGGGGCTGGTTTTAGTTTTAGCCTGTTTGGCCGCCTGCGGCCAGGAAACGGCCGGTGAAGAGAATAATGTAATCGTTACTCCCGTTGATTCCCCGGAGGTGCAGGAACCGGCGGCAAAAGAGGTCGCTGTGCTGCCCGAAGTGATGGACAAAATTCCGGTGGTGCTGTATTTCGCCAACCACCGGGGGTATTTGGTGGCTCAGCAGAGGGAAATACCAAAGGTTGACGGTATTGCCAGAATGACCATGCAGGAACTGGCCAAAGGGCCGGAAGCAGATTGCGGTTTGTTACCCACCCTGCCGCCGGGTACGCAGTTGAAGGATATCAATATCAGGGATGGGGTTTGTATTGTGGATTGGACAAAAGAGCTGAAAGAAAATCACCCCGGCGGCAGCAGCAGTGAACTGTTAACGGTGTATTCCATAGTTAATACTTTAACCCAGTTTTCGACGGTGGATAAAGTGCAGATTTTGGTCGACGGCCGGGTGGTGGAAACGCTGGCCGGGCATGTGGATTTAAGCGTGCCGTTGGAAAGGGAAGATAATTTAATAACCAGTCAGTAAGCTGGTCTATTGTGAAAAATGTTATCTCACTGGGCCCGGCGGCTGCTCACTAAAAAACCTTTGCTCCTGCAGATGGCTGCCGGGGCTTTTCATTTTTTGATGGTGCTGTTTGCGGCATGAAGGTCTATCCTGAAAGGTTCATTTCCATCAATTACCTGTGGTTAAATATGGATGATGCAGGAGGTTTTTGGAACGAAATGTAGAAATATCCCGTCTACATTAGTGAACACATATTTCAGCAGGAGGATGGAAATGCACAATAAGTTTTTGCGGCAGGTGGTCAGGTCTTCGGTGATGATTTTTGCCTTGGGAACCCTTTGTTTGGCCTGGCCTGTAAATATACAGGAATTAGTATTGAAAACGGCGGCTGCGGAGGCTGCTGCTGCTAAAACGGCGGTGGTAACCGGTAAATATGTTAACCTGCGGGGAGGCCCGGGAACAAATTATCCCGTGAAGGGACGGGTGAACAAAGGTGACAAGCTGCCGGTGCTGGGTCAAAAGGGAGACTGGTATAAAGTAAAAAGCGGCGGCCAGGCTGTATGGCTGGCAGGCTGGCTGGTACGGGTGGAAAGTACACCGGTTGTAATTAAAAAGACAGCGGTGGTAACCGCTGCCGGTGTTAACCTGCGGAAAGGGCCGGGAACCAGTTACCCCGTTAGCGGCCGGGTGAACAAGGGGGACAGGCTGCCGGTGATCGGCAAGCAGGGAGGGTGGTGCCAGGTGCGAAAAAGTGATGGCCAGCCTGCCTGGGTAGCGGGATGGCTGGTGCGCATAGAAGGCACCCCGGTGCCTGTTTCCGAAACGGCAAAACCGGCGGAAAACAATGTCAGACAGCGTAAAGAAGTGGTTATCACAGCCACTGATGTAAATATTCGCAGCGGCCCGGGCACCGGTTATAAAATTTTAGACCGGGTTGATGCCGGTGCACGCTACCGGTGGCTGGGCAGTTCCGGCCGGTGGTATAAGTTGGAAATTGATGGCAGTGAAGGCTGGGTGGCCAATTGGCTGGCCAAAATAGAAGAGGTGAAAGTGCCTTCTGGTTCCCTTCCTTCAAGGGGAGATGGCGACAGGGGGAAAACTCCGTCGGCCGGTGACATGGTTAGCTGGCTGCCCAGTGACGAGGAACCTCCGGTGGATGAAAATAAACAAGACACCGATCAGGACAAAGATAAAGACGGCAGCAATTACGAGCTGACCGGTATTGAGGTGGACAAAGAAAAAGATAAAACAGTTATCACGGTGGAAGCCAACACTGTGCTGAAGTACAACAGTTTTATGCTCAATAACCCCAATCGTTTAGTAATAAATTTTGAAGGGGTAAAGCTGGGGGAATTGCCGGAGCTGAAAAAAATCAACTCAGAAACGGTAATAAGGTACCGCACCGGGCAGTTTAGCGAAGACCCGGTGATATCCAGGTTAGTGCTGGATCTGGCCGGCCCCGTTTATTATCGCCTGAACACTTCAGACCACGGCCGGGTGCTGCATATTGAAACTTATCGTACTAATTATGACCAGTTTGTGGAAGGTAAATTGATATTTATTGATCCTGGTCACGGCGGTACTGAACCCGGTACTTTGGGATACAGCCGCAGCATATATGAAAAGGATATTAACCTGGATATAGCGTTAAGACTGGCGGCCATATTAAAGCAGCAGGGTGCGAGGGTAGAAATGAGCCGTGTAAACGATGCCACTGTAGGTTTATACCAGAGAACGGAGATGGCCAATAAAATTAATGCCGATATTTTTATCAGCATTCATTCCAATGCCAATTCCAACCCGGAAATAAGGGGGACAAGCGTATATTTTTATGCCCCCTCCCACAGGGCGGAATTACATGAACAGCTGGCCGACCGCCGGCGTTTGGCGCGGGATATTCAAACCGAACTGGTGCAGCAGCTTAAAATACCGGACAAAGGTGTCAGACAGGACAATCTTGCTGTATTGAGAACCAGCGCCATGCCTTCGGTACTGGTAGAGACAGCCTATTTAAGCAACCCGGAGGAAGAAAGAATGCTGCAGGACAGCAGCTTCCGTCAAAAAGCGGCAGAGGCCATTGCCCGGGGTATTAATGCCTACTTTGCGGGCCGGTGATGAAAAAAATTAAATATTTCTTTTTCAGCAGGGGCTTGATTTTTCAAGCCCTTTTGCAGTATACAGCCGCTCAATAATAGCCGGCATAAAATAAATAATAGTTCCTGTTGTAAAGATTCAATGACATAACTGTTTCAGATACCTTATAATGTGGATAGAAAGCAGGAACATTTTATGGGCTAGAGAAAAAAATAACATATATACAAAGTACAAAATATGCCGCTTTGCTGCCGTGGAGGAGGTTTCCCGTATGGAAAAGAACAAAAAAATTACCATCGTGCTGGGAGTAATAGGAGCGGATGTTCATGCGGTGGGTAACCGGATACTGCATCATGCCTTTAGTGAAGCGGGATTTAATGTGATAAACATTGGAGTGATGGCCTCCCAGGAGGAATTTATCAACGCGGCTGTGGAAACCAGTGCCGATGTCATTGTGGTATCTTCACTGTGCGGACACGGTGAAATTGACTGCCGGGGTTTAAAGGAAAAAACAATAGAGGCTGGATTACATAACGTTAAATTATATGTTGGCGGTAATTTGGTGGTAGGCAAACAGGATTGGAAAGAAATAGAAAAGAAATTTAAAAGGATGGGTTTTGACCGGGTTTATCCCTCCGGCACCATGCCCCAGGAAGTAATTGATGACTTAAATGCTGATTTCAGTTAGAAGGTGTTAATATGAACTTGGCCCTGCTCATTGACTTTGGCAGTACCTATACCAAAGTTGTTACAGTTGATTTAGATAAAGAAACGGTGGCGGCCGCTGCCCTGGCCCGTACCACCGTTGATACTAACATCATGGATGGGTTAATGCAGGCCATGGAAGATATTTATCAAAAATTGGGCTCTAAAAAAACAGAATTTAAATATAAACTGGCCTGCAGCAGTGCAGCGGGCGGCCTGCGTATAGTGGCAGTGGGATTGGTAAAAGACCTGACGGCGGAAGCGGCTAAGCAGGCGGCACTGGGGGCGGGAGCCCGGGTGCTGGGTGTTTATGCTCACAAACTGACCATTAAAGAGATAAACGAAATAGAAAGCGCCGGGCCGGAGATTTTACTGCTGGCCGGTGGAACAGACGGCGGTAATAAAGATGTAATACTGCACAACGCCCGCATGGTGGCGGAAAGTGTACTGGATGCCACCGTTATTGTGGCCGGCAACAAGGCAGCGGCAGAAGACGTGCGGCAGATACTAACCAAGGCCGGTAAAGAGGTGCTGGTTACTGAGAATGTGCTGCCGGAACTGGAAAAGTTAAACGTGATTCCCGCCCGGCGATTAATTCGCCAGGTGTTTTTAGATAAAATTATCGAAGCCAAGGGTTTAAGAAAGGCAGAGCTGTTTGTTGAAAGAATATTAATGCCCACCCCGGCAGCAGTTTTAAATGCCGCCCAGCTGCTGGCCAAAGGTCTGGAAAATGAGACGGGATTGGGCGATCTTTTAGTGGTGGATATTGGCGGGGCCACCACAGACGTACACTCGCTGGCAGAGGGGCTGCCTACCAGGCCGGGAGTTAGTTTCCGGGGGCTGCCCCAGCCCTTTGCCAAGCGTACCGTTGAAGGTGACTTGGGTATGCGGGTGAGTGCAGCGGCATTATATGAGGCAGTGCCCCCGGCGGTGTTTGAAAAATACAGTAATGTACATATTGACCGGGTGAAAAAATATATTGATGATGTGCAGGAAAATTACAGCCTGCTGCCCCGGGATGAGGAAGAAATGAAAATTGAAACGGCTATGGCCGCAAGCTGTGCCGGGTTGGCCGTGGAGCGGCATGTGGGTACACTGGAGGTAGTTTGGACACCTTTTGGTGCCAGTTATATACAGCACGGCAAAGATTTAACCGCTGTTCCCTGTGTTATTGGTACCGGTGGGGTCATTGTCAACCATCCCCACCCGGAGCAAATTTTGCAGGCTGCACTGTTTAGAGAAGAGGAACCTACGTTGTTAAAACCTAAGACCCCCCGGTTAATGGTGGATAAAAACTATATACTGGCGGCCATGGGACTGCTGGCTGAAGTTGAACCGGAAAAATCCTTGCGGATTATGAAAAAATATATAACAACGATAAGGGGAGAAGATTAGGGTGGATGTAGAGCTGGCAAAGGAAAAGATTGACTGGGAGCAGTTTAAACAAATACGCCGGGAAGTATTGATGTCGTGGCCCACCGGGCAGGAAGTGGATTTGGATGAGGCGGTGGAGTATCATAAACAGCTGGCTGCCAACCGCCGTTTTCCGGAACTGCTGCGAGCCGCGAAAGCGGAGGGCAGAACCCTGGCTCAACCCCGCGCCGGTGCAGCTTTGCTTCACGAGCACATTGAGCTGCTGCAGTATTTGGAAAGGGAAGGGGAGGCAGACTGCCTGCCTACCACCATAGACAGTTATACCCGGCAGAACCGGTACAATGAAGCCCAAAAAGGCATAGATGAAAGCCGTATAGAAGGCCGCTCCATGCTCAACGGTTTTCCGGCGGTAAACCACGGCCTGCCGGCCTGCCGGGAAGTGGTTGAAGCGGTGGATGTACCGGTTCAGGTGCGGCACGGCACTCCCGATGCCAGGCTGCTGGCGGAAATAACACTGGCCGGGGGTTTTACCAGTTTTGAAGGGGGCGGAATTTCATGTAATATTCCCTATGCCAAGAATGTGCCGCTGGAACGATCGCTGGCCAATTGGCAGTATGTGGATCGTTTAATTGGGTACTATCAAGAACAGGGTATTACCATTAACCGGGAATCCTTTGGGCCCCTTACCGGAACCCTGGTTCCTCCCTGCATATCTCACAGTGTGGGCATTATTGAAGCCCTTTTGGCAGCGGAGCAGGGGGTTAAAAGCATTACCCTCGGTTATGGCCAGTGCGGCAATTTTATACAAGACGCGGCCGCCGTTATCACCTTAGAAGAACTGGCCCGGGAATACCTGGATAAATTCGGTTATCAAGATATAGAATTATCCACTGTTTTCCACCAGTGGATGGGGGGATTTCCCCAGGATGAGAGTAAAGCCTATGGAGTAATTGGCTGGGGAGCTGTTACCGCTGCTCTGGCAAAAGCTACTAAGGTGATTGTAAAAACCCCCCATGAAGCAATGGGTGTACCTACAAAAGAGGCCAATGCATTGGGAATTAAAGCTACCAAGCAGATACTGAACATGTTAAAGGATCAGAGCCTGCCCGAAAGTGAGGAGTTAAAACAGGAGAAAGATATAATTGTGCAGGAGGTACGGGCTATTGTTGACAGAGTAATTGAATTTGGTGAAAGTAACGTGGCGCTGGGTACGGTGCGGGCTTTTCAAGCCGGTATTTTAGATGTACCCTTTGCCCCCAGCAAAGTTAATTACGGTAAACTGCTGCCCGCCAGGGACAACAACGGGGCAGTGAGACTGCTGGACTTTGGCAATTTACCTTTTACGAAGGAAATAATAGATTTTCACCGGGGAAAAATAGCCCAACGGGGCAGAGAAGAAAACAGGCAGCCCAGTTTCCAAATGGTGATAGACGATATTTATGCCATTGGTAAGGGAATGCTGGTGGGGCGGCCGCGGTAAATTTAAGTTGAAAATAATCAATGTACCGGCCTCCCCGGGGGCATAAATAATACTATTGAGGCCGTTTTATATGCTGAAGAAAATGGTGTTGGCGCTTACCAGGGCGGCACCATTAGTTAATGAAAACCCCCGGCAGCTGCCGGGCTCATTTTAGGATAGATAGGTGTGGTAAGATGCAGAAAGTTGGTATTACCACCACCGTTCCGGTGGAAATTATTTATGCCGCCGGAATGGTACCGGTGGATTTAAACAACATTTTTATTACCGCTGAAAATCCCCAGGCCCTGGTGGAAGAGGCCGAAATGGCCGGCTACCCCCGCAACCTGTGCGCCTGGATAAAAGGGATATATGCCACCGTGCAAAAAAGAGATGATATAAACACTTTAATTGCCGTTACCCAGGGCGACTGCAGCAATACCCATGCCCTGATGGAAACGCTGGAATTATCCGGGGTTAAGGTGATCCCCTTTGCCTACCCCTACGACCGTGATTATGACCTGTTAAAACTGCAAATAGAAAAATTGATGGACGCCTTTGGAGTTAACTGGCGGCAGGTAAATGAAGCCAAAGAGCGGTTGGATGCGGTGCGCCAAAAAGTATGGAAGCTGGATGAGCTTACCTGGCAGCAGGACCGCATCACCGGGTGGGACAACCACCTTTATCAGGTGTCCTGCAGCGATTTTAACGGTGACCCCGAAGGGTTTGCCGGAGAGGTGGATGCATACCTGGCTCAGGTGCCGGAAAAACCAAAACTGAACGCCGAACTGCGTTTGGGTTATATAGGTGTGCCGCCAATAGTGGATGACCTGTATGACTACCTGGAAGAGCGTGGTGCCCGGGTGGTGTATAACGAGACCCAGCGCCAGTTTACCATGCCTTTTGCCACCGATGACATAGTGGAACAATACCGCTTATACTCCTATCCTTACGGCATTTTTTACCGTCTGAAAGACATTGAAGAGCAGACAAAACTGCGTCAGCTGGACGGGATCATACACTATGCCCAGAGCTTTTGTTACCGGCAAATTGAAGATTTAATTATCCGTCAAAAACTGAAGGTGCCGGTATTAACGCTGGAAGGAGATAAACCCAACAAGCTGGATGCCCGTACCAAGATGAGAGTGGATTCTTTTATAGAAATGCTGAGGTGACAACAATGTATGCTGGCATAGACCTGGGCAGCCGTAACGTTAAAGTGGCTTTATTAGATGATAATCGAGAATTTAGTTTACATAAGTTTGATACCGTATCCTTTTACCGGGAGCACGGCCGTTTAGAGGACGGTCAACTGGTGGTAAACCTTTCCGGGCTGGGGTTGGGAAATGTAAATTTAAAGGCGGTGGTGAGCACCGGCTACGGAAGACAAACCATAAATTTAAAGGGAGCCCGGAACATTCCGGAAATTAAGGCCCATGTAACCGGGGCGGTGCATCTCACCGGTTTAGATAACTTTACCCTGCTGGATTTAGGCGGCCAGGACAGCAAGGTGGCCAAGGTGGTAAAGGGACGGATGATAGATTTTGAAACCAATGACCGCTGTGCCGCCAGCACCGGCCGCTATTTGGAAAACATGGCTGCTGTGCTGGACATAGATATGGAAGAATTAAGCCGTTATTACGAAAACCCCGTTGATCTTACTTCCACCTGTGCCATTTTTGGTGAAACGGAATTAATTGGCAAGGTGGTGGAGGGTCACCCGGTGTCTAACCTGGCTGCCGGCGTCAATTACACCATTTTTAAAAGAATAAAGCCCATGTTAATTAAGTTGAGCAGCCCCACGGTGGTATTCACCGGTGGGGTGGCCGGAAACAGCGCGTTAAGACGAATTATTGAACGGGAACTTGACGTGGAAGTGGTGGTACCGAAGCACCCGCAGTATGCCGGGGCCATAGGCTGTGCTGTTACTGCATGGAAAAATAATGAAAAGTGAAGAATAAAAGATGTACTGGTTTGCCGGTGCTAAAACCGGTTCCTTTTTTAGAAAGAAGGTGAATATGGAAAATGCAATTAACGGTATTGGGAAGATACGCTCCCTACCCTGCTCCCGGAGGTGCCTGCTCCGGCTATCTGATACAAAACGGTGAAACAAGCATCATGCTGGAAGCGGGAAACGGCAGCTTTAGCAGGCTGTGTAAACATATAGATTTCCGTTACTTAGCGGCAGTGGTAATTACCCACCTGCATCCAGACCACTATATGGACATATTTTGTTTGCGGCATGCCATTGCCGGGGCCATCCGGGAAAAAAAGCGCCCCGGGCCGCTGGCACTGTTTATGCCCGGCAGCCCGGCGGAGGAGTACCAGCGCTTGGCTCAATATACCGATACATTTATAATCAATAAAATTGAAGATATGCCCACAGTGAATTTAACCGCCGGTGTCCAGGTGCACCGGTGCCGGGTGGGAATGCTGCAGTTGGAATTTGCTCTCAATCGCCATCCGGTACCTGCTTATGCCGTGGGCATCGATTGCGGCCGGGGGCGCATGGTGTTCTCCGGAGATACTTCCCGAACAAAGGAACTGGAGGAGCTGGCCAGGGGGGCGGATTTATTTCTCTGTGAGGCCAGTGGGTTAGATAAAGATGTGGAATTTGTACGCGGCAGCCATCTCACCGCCCGGCAGGCCGGGCAGCTGGCCAAAGATGCCGGGGTGCGTAAGCTGCTTATTACTCACCTTTACCCGGAGTACAATATTAATGAACTGAGTATTCAGGCCGGTGAAGGTTATGGAAAAACGGTTGCCGTGGCTAAAGAAGATGCTAAATACGATATAAAAAATGCTTAAAGTAAGTGTTCGAAGAGGAGCACGAGAGACACGAGAAGTTCAAGGCGGCGAAGGTTTTGAGGAGCTGAGCGTATAGGGGAGGGGTAAATGTGGTTTCCCTGGTACATGAGTACTTGATGCACGCCGTGTACTTTGCCCCCAGGGGTCGCCGCAGGCTGATGGCGTTGGGGTCCAGTATTTCACAGAGATATTTAAGTCCCCTGGACAAATTAATTGGCTTCATCGGCGATGCCGGTGCGGGTAAATCGCTTTTAATCAGGGGGATGTTTCCCGGGTTGGAGTTAACAAACGACGATGACGGTATCAATGTGCGGCCCCTGCCGCTTTTGGAAGACGCCCGCCGGGGTTTTTTCCGCAGCCGTACATATCATGTGGATATGCGTTTTGAAACTGCCTTTACCCAACCCTACGAAATAGCAGAAGCAGTTATGCAGGCCATTAACAGTGAACACCGGGTGGTGGTGGAACACTTTGACCTGCTGTACCCTTACCTAAAGTATAATTCCAGTATACTGCTGGGTATAGGGGAAGAAGTAATTGTTACCCGTCCCAATATCTTCGGCCCGGAACCCCAGGAAATAGTGGATATTGTTTTTGAATCACTTATATACCGCAAAATGGCACACAGTGCGGAAGATATTACCGGGTTCGTACTGCGGGAGATGGGTCTTGAAGAAGCGGTGGAGCATGACGATTTAAAACACGGTTTTGTGCTGGAATTTAACGAAAAGCCAAACATTGATCTGGAAGAAGTGGAAAAACAGGTTAAAGAGATCATCCAAAAGAAAAGGAGTATTCATTATTACGATGATCACCATATAAGGGTGGGGGATAATATAATTAAATGTACCGGTCCGCGGCTGCATGTTAAAAACACCGGTGAAGTGGAAAACTTCAGGCTGGTAAAAGAGTTTAAATGGGACCCGATTAATAAGCTGTATACAATAGCCGGGCTGGTGGGACCGGTAAGAGAAGAGGAAACTCCCGACCATCCCAACCAGTTTCACCTTATTACTGGGGAGAAAAAACGAGCAACAAAAACCAATTTCTAAGGAGGACTAATATCGGTGCAAAGAGTTGACGGCAGAGATGCGGCGCAAATTCGCCCGGTAAGAATCACCAGAAACTATATTAAACACCCGGAAGGTTCGGTGCTGATAGAGATGGGAGATACAAAGGTAATCTGTAATGCCACAGTGGAAGATAAAGTACCGCCTTTTTTGAAAGGAACGGAAAAAGGTTGGCTTACCGCTGAGTATGCCATGCTGCCCAGGGCTACTAATACCCGTAACGTTCGCGAGGCAGCTAAAGGCAGACTAAGTGGAAGAACGATGGAAATTCAGCGCTTGATCGGCCGGGCACTGCGTTCGGTGGTGGATTTGGAAGCGCTGGGCGAAAGAACAATTACCCTGGATTGTGATGTAATACAGGCCGATGGCGGTACGCGCACTGCCTCCATTACCGGGGCCTTCGTGGCACTAATAGATGCTTTGAATCACTTGGTTCAAAAAGGTGACATCAGCTATATTCCGGTTAAAGACTTTGTGGCGGCCATAAGTGTAGGCCGGGTCAACGGGGAAGTGATACTGGACCTTTGTTATGAAGAGGATTCCGCTGCAGAGGTGGATATGAACATTGTAATGACTGGCAGCGGCGAATTTGTAGAAGTGCAGGGAACCGGCGAAGAATATTCCTTTTCCCGCCGGGAGATGGAAAAAATGCTGGATTATGCCGAAGGCGGAATTAAAGAATTGATAGCCATACAAAAACAAGTCCTTGGTGAAGCGGCACGTGAAGTGGGAAAGGTGAGTGTATAAAAGTGTTGGAACTGGTACTGGCCAGCGGCAATAAAGGAAAACTGCAGGAACTGCGGGCCTTACTTGCACCCTATAATATTACGGTGTATTCTCTGGCTGATTACCCGGATATGCCGGAAACGGTGGAAGACGGCAGCACCTTTTTAGAAAACGCTGTTAAAAAGGCCAGGGAAGCGGCGGCCTATACAGGCCTGCCGGCTTTGGCCGATGACTCCGGTCTGGAAGTAGATTATTTAAACGGGCAGCCCGGGGTGTATTCGGCCAGGTTTGCCGGACCTCAAAAAGATGATGCGGCCAACAACAGCAAACTGCTGCGGTTGATGCAAAATGTACCCTGGGAACAGCGCACCGCCGGGTTCCGCTGCGTGATGGCCATTTGCACCCCGCAGGGTGAGGTGTATACCAGCGAAGGTACGTGCCGGGGATATATACTGCAGCAGGCCAGGGGGCAGGGCGGTTTTGGCTATGACCCATTGTTTTATGTACCGGAATATGATAAAACATTTGCTGAACTGGATATGAGTGAAAAGAATAAGATCAGCCACCGGGGTAAAGCCTTGAGAGGAGCGGTGGAAATCCTGGCTAAAATGGCCCAAGAAAAATAAGGAAGAGTGATAAGGTGCGTATTGGTGTATTAAGTGATACTCACGGCAATATGGAAGCGGCCAGGCTGGCAGTTACCAGCATGGGAAAGATTGATTTGCTGCTGCATGCTGGGGATCATTACAGAGACGCTCATCAACTGGCCAAAAGTAAAGAACTGCTGGTGTGTGCCGTGGTGGGAAACTGTGATTGGGACGTGCAGGAACCGGCTGACCTGTTGATAGACGCGGCGGGAAAAAGAATATGGCTGACCCATGGGCATAAATATAGGGTTAAAACATCACATGATGCATTGGTGAAAAAAGCGCTGCAGCACAAAATTGACGTGGTGGTTTACGGCCATACCCACGTGCCGGTGATTGAAGAGCGGCAGGGGATATTAATTTTTAACCCCGGCAGTACAACCCAGCCCAGGGGGCAGCGGGGCCCCACCTACGGGGTAATTGAAATAGATAATCAAGAGATTATTTCCCAGATATTTGATTTGTAAAAAAAATAAACCCTTGTAAAACTATAAATACTGTGTTATTATAATACTGCTGCTTTGGGGGGAATAAAAATTCCCCCTTGACGAAAAAAAAACTTTAAGTTATAATAAATATTGCGCTAAGTTAATAAAACTTTTTCCTGCGGGTGTAGCTCAATGGTAGAGCACCGGCCTTCCAAGCCGGGTACGTGGGTTCGATTCCCATCACCCGCTCCATTTTATTTTTAAGGCTATCATCTTGGTAAAAGGTGATAGCCTTTTTTAGATGTTAATTGTTAAAATTAATGTAGGCCTGGGGGGGTGTGGGCGGATTTAACATAAAGGAGTGAGATGCATGGATGAATATAATCAAAAAATATTCAATGAGGTAGTTAAGTTAAAACCGGTTCTTTGGCAGAACCCGAAAAAAGAAAGCAGTGATAAAGTTCTTGCTGCCTTGGATATCAAATTTGCAGACATTAAAGAGGCGGAAGAAAGGCTGAAACGGTTTGCACCGCTAATAAAAAAACTGTTTCCTGAAACCGGTGACGGCATTATTGAATCTCCCCTGGTGGAAATACCGGCTATGAAAAGGGAGCTGGAAAAGACCGCTGGCAGAAAAATAAAGGGTCAGCTGTATTTAAAATGTGACAGTCACCTGAAAATAGCCGGCTCTATTAAGGCCAGGGGCGGTATTTATGAAGTGTTAAAACAGGCCGAAAAACTGGCGTTAGAAAATGGTTTATTATCAGTGCATGATGATTACGCTAAATTGGCCGGTGAGAAGTTTAAAAAATTCTTTTCCCAGTATAAAATTGTGGTGGGTTCTACGGGTAATTTGGGTTTAAGCATTGGCACAATGGCGACGGCCCTGGGCTTTAAGGTAACTGTACATATGTCCCGGGATGCCAAGGAATGGAAAAAGAAGCTGCTGCGAAGCAGGGGAGCAGAGGTGGTAGAACACAGTGAGGATTACGGTAAAGCCGTTGAAGAGGGCAGAAAGCAATGTCAAGAGGACCCAAGGGCTTACTTTATAGATGATGAAAACTCCCGGGATCTTTTTTTAGGCTACAGTGTTGCAGCTTTAAGACTTGCAGAGCGGTTAAAAGAAAAGGGGATAGTTGTGGATGGGGATAACCCGCTGTATGTTTATCTTCCCTGTGGGGTAGGTGGGGCGCCGGGCGGAATAACCTTCGGTCTTAAACATGTTTTTAGAGATTATGTTCACTGTTACTTTGTAGAGCCCACTCATTCGCCAAGCATGCTGCTGGGTTTGTTAACCGGAAAATATAACCGTATCCATGTCAATGACTGCGGGATTGACAATGTTACAGAGGCCGATGGCCTTGCTGTGGGTTCACCATCAGCCCTTGTTTCCGCCATGGCGGATAAGCTGGTTGACGGTATATATACCATTGAAGACAGTAAATTGTTTAGGCTGTTGGCTGTGCTAAAGGATACCGAGAACATTAAAGTGGAACCTTCCGCTGCTGCCGGCCTTTTGGGGCCGGTGATAGTTGACAGCGGTGAAAATGCGGCTCATATATGTTGGGCTACCGGCGGGCTGCTGCTTCCGGATGAGATATACCGGGATATGTATGCCAAGGGAAAACCTTAAAAGAAAGGGGTTTTCCCCTGGCCCGGGCACGATGCTACCGGTATATTTTAAAAAAGTGATTAGTAGGGCCTACACCCCTGCCCACGGGGAAGGCGTTTTCTATGGCACCGGTGATATATTTCTTGGCTTCGGCAACGGCATTTTCTAAATCTAACCCTTTAGCCAGGTTGGCAGCAATGGCGGAGGAATAGGTACACCCGGTGCCGTGGGTGTTTTTATTTGACAGCCGGCGGGCAGTGAAAGAGCTGAACTTTTTGCCGTCATAAAGCAGGTCCACAGCATCCCCCGGCAGGTGGCCTCCCTTAACCAAGATATTAGAAGCTCCCATTGACTTGATAACCTGGGCTGCTTTTTTCATGTCATCCATTGATTTAACCGTAAAGTTAGCAATAACACCGGCCTCATGCAGGTTGGGGGTAATAACTTTGGCTAAAGGAAATAAAAAGTCAATCAGTGCCTGTCTTGCACTGGGCTGCAGCAGGTGATCCCCGCTTTTGGCCACCATTACCGGGTCCAGCACCACCGGGATGTGGGGGTATTCCTTTAAAACCCGGGCCACTGATTTTATAATCTCAGTACTGGATAACATGCCGATTTTAATGGCGTCAATTTTGATATCTTCCAAAACTGATTTCATCTGCAAAGCGACAAACGATGGCTCTATTTCTGCCACACCTTGAACGCCCGTTGTGTTTTGAGCTGTTACCGCGGTAATTATTGAAGTGCCGTAAACCCCATGGGCAGCAAATGTCTTTAAGTCTGCCTGGATGCCGGCACCGCCCCCGGAGTCGGAACCGGCGATTGTCAGTGCTGCTTTCATAAATTAAACGCCTCCCTTGTAAAGGTAAATAAAAAATTCCCTGCCGTTTTTAAAGCTAAACAGGGAATTATCAAACCACGCTGTTTAGCTTCCCTACGCAGGTGTTAACCTGATCAGGTTCAAAGGGTCGGGAATAATCCCTCTCAGCTTTTTAAGCTCCCCCAGCTAAAACGATACTTTTTCAGTTATATGATTAATTTATATTCGATGACATGGGGTGGTTTCCTTCTGCACTTTACAATATATAGTTATAAGAGGTATACTTATAAAAAATGAATAGTAATGCTGGGGGTGCCCTTGGGGGCTGAGAGGGACTGTGTCCTAACCCTTTGAACCTGTTTGGGTAATGCCAACGTAGGGAAGCATTGTTTTCTGGTGATGATTGTTAATTATGCTTACCTTTGTTGGGTAGGCATTTCTTTTTTAGGAGGTGTGGCGGTGACAGTAAAAGTAAACGGTAAAGAAGAGGTTTTGGAAAAGGAAATTTCCCTTTTACAGTTTCTGCAGTCCAAAAATATAGACCTCGATGTGGTGGTGGTGGAATATAATTATGACATTGTACAGCGGGATAAATGGGGGGAAATTACCTTAAAAGAAGGGGACAACTTGGAAGTGCTGCAATTCGTAGGGGGAGGTTAAAATTATGACGGATAAACTAATTATTGGCGGTAAAGAAATTACCAATCGCTTTTTTACCGGTACGGGGAAACATGCCAACAATGCCATTATTCCTCAACTGGTTAATGAATCGGGGATAGAAGTTATAACGGTGGCGCTGCGCCGGGTGGATTTAACTTCTCCCCAGGAAAATATTTTAAATTACATACCAAAGAGATGTATTTTACTGCCCAACACATCCGGGGCCAGAAATGCCGAAGAGGCGGTGCGCATTGCCAAACTGGCCCGGGCTTGTGGTTGCGGTAATTGGGTAAAAATTGAAGTTATTTCCGATAACAAGTATTTACTGCCGGATAACTATGAAACGGCAAAAGCCACCGAAATGCTGGTGAAAGAAGGCTTTGTGGTGCTGCCTTATGTCAGCCCGGATTTAATGGTGGCTAAGGACCTGGAAAATGCCGGTGCCGCTGCGGTAATGCCCCTGGGAGCGCCCATCGGTACCAACCGCGGTTTGCAAACCAGGGAATTGATTCGGATATTAATTGATGAGATTAACTTGCCCATTATTGTAGATGCAGGCATCGGCCGGCCGTCGGAAGCGGCTGAAGCAATGGAGATGGGGGCGGCGGCAGTGCTGGCCAATACTGCGGTGGCCACCGCCAGGGACCCTGTGACCATGGCCAAAGCCTTCAGCATGGCTGTGGAGGCAGGGCGCAAAGCCTACCTGGCCGGCCTGGGCCCGGTTAAGGTGGAGGCGGAAGCAAGCTCACCCCTCACCGGTTTTCTAGATTAAAGGGGGGATATAAAATCAGTTTTTACCAAGTTTACAGCCGGATAAAAAATTTTAACTTTGAAAATTACTGGCACAGCGTTACTGACAATGACATATTAAGAATACTGGCCAAAGACAGGATAAATGATATGGATTTTCTGGCTCTCCTGTCTCCAAAAGCGGCAGCCTACCTGGAGCCCATGGCTCAAAAGGCTCACCGCCTGACTGTACAGCATTTTGGGCACACAATACTGCTTTACACCCCGATGTATTTATCAAACTACTGCACCAACCGCTGTGTTTACTGTAGTTTTAGTGCTGATCACCGGGTGGTGCGAAAAAAATTAACACTGGAACAGGTGGAGAAAGAGGCCCAAAGCATTGCGGCAACAGGACTGAAACATATTTTGATTTTAACAGGGGAGTCACCGGAATACAGCCCCGTATCTTACATTGCAAATTGTGTACAGGTATTAAAAGAATATTTTCATTCCATATCCATAGAAATATACCCGTTGAGCACCGAAGACTATGCCCGGTTAATTGGTGCCGGGGTGGACGGCCTCACTATATACCAGGAGGTATATGACGAAGAAACCTATCGCCAGCTGCACCCCCGGGGGCCCAAGAGGAACTACCGTTTTCGCCTGGATGCGCCGGAGCGGGGCTGCCAGGCGAAAATGCGCGGGGTAAACATAGGTGCGTTGCTGGGATTGGAAGACTGGCGCAAAGAAGCCTTTTTCACCGGCATGCATGCCAATTACCTGCAAAACAAGTATTTAGATACAGAAATCAGTGTATCCATCCCCAGGATAAGGCCAAATGCCGGTGGCTTTACCCCCCGTTTTGATGTTACAGACCGCCATTTGGTACAAATAATCCTGGCCCTGCGCTTATTTATGCCCCGGGTGGGCATAACCATTTCCACCAGGGAAAGGGCCGAACTGCGCAATCACCTGGTAAAATTGGGCATAACCAAGATGTCTGCCGGTGTGAGCACCGAAGTGGGCGGCCATTACAACAGAGAAGAAAGTTCCGGCACCGGCCAGTTTGAAATTTCTGATCAACGTGGGGTGGATGAAATAAGAGCGATGCTGCTGGAAATGGGCTACCAGCCGGTATTTAAGGACTGGCAGTCCCTGGACGGGGAGAATTGATGGTGAGCAGTTTTAAAGAGGCTTTAAATAAATACCTGGGGCCGGAAAACTTAAAAAAAATTCAAAGCGTTAAAGTGGGTATTGCCGGGGCGGGGGGGTTGGGCTCCAACTGTGCCCAGCACCTTGTACGTTCCGGTTTTAGCAATTTTGTACTGGCTGATTTTGACGTGGTGGATTATTCTAATCTAAACCGCCAGTTTTATTTTTCAAACCAGGTGGGGCAGTTAAAAGTGCTGGCCTTAGAGGCCAATTTAAAGCAGATCAATCCCGGTATTGATGTGATTGCTGTAGCAGAAAAGCTGGATCAAAGCAGCATTAAACAGGTTTTTGCAGACTGTCATGTGGTGGTGGAAGCCTTTGATGATGCCAGCTGCAAGCGAATGCTAGTGGAAGCATTCATATATACGGATAAGCTGCTGGTTGCTGCCTCCGGTATAGCGGGTTGGGGAAAAAGTGACGATATTAAGGTACGGCGGGTAAAAGATAATTTTTATATTGTGGGTGACATGGTTTCTGCAGTAAGGGAGGACTGCCCCCCTATGTCACCCAGGGTAAATATTGTGGCGGCAAAACAAGCGGATGTGGTTTTAAGCTGGGTGCTGAAATAAAGGATGCCCGCCGGCATGGCATATGGTTATCATTAAGGATGAAATTAGTGGCTGACAAGGAGGTGTAACTTTGTTAAACACAGACATTTACGCCATTACTGCTGAAGAATACTCCCTGGGTCGTTCCAATATCGAAGTGGTGCGGCAGTTAATAGAGGCCGGGGTAAAAATAATTCAATACCGGGAAAAGGAGAAAAAAAAGTTATACAAATTTCGGGAATGCCGGGAGATAAGAGAAATGACCAAGGCCGCGGGAGTTACATTTATAGTAAATGACGATATAGACCTGGCACTGGCAGTGGGAGCGGACGGGGTGCATGTTGGCCAGGAAGACTTGCCGGTGGAGCAAGTGCGCCGGTTGGTTGGTAAAGAAATGATAATCGGCTTATCCACCCACTCGCCGGAGCAGGCCCGGGAAGCAGTAAAGTGTGGAGCGGATTACATTGGAGTGGGCCCGATATTTGCCACCAGCACTAAAAAAGATGTGTGTGCCCCGGTAGGACTGGAATACCTGGAATATGTGGTCCAAAACATAAACCTTCCCTTTGTGGCCATTGGTGGAATTAAAGAACACAACATATTAGAAGTTTATAATAAGGGGGCCACCTGTATGGCCATGGTTACCGAAATAGTTGGGGCAGAGGATATCCCGGCAAAGATTAAATCCATTAGAGAAAAATTGGCGGGATACCCCCGTAAAGAGAACGTGCCTTATTAATATTTAAAAGCCAAGGTTAACCATTGACCTTGGCTTTTAAATTAATCTATATGATGGTCTTGGCTGCTGTGTTTCAATTTGTTTAACCATTCTTCCTTGTATAGAATTACATTGGGCTGTTCTTTATCTTCACCTTCACGCACATCAATAACTCCCTGGGATTCCAAACGGCTTAAAGCCTGGTTAATTTCAAACTCAGAATACCCCAATTCTTTTCCCATATCCTTTGCCGGGTATATTAGCATACCATCTGGTGTAGATTTATCGGCGACAAATATTAAAACGTTGCGCGAGATTTCATCTAGTTTTGCCAGCACAGCTGCTGATTTTAACACCTTTTACACCTCCGATGGGTATGAGTAAAGGGCGCATTTCTGAATCCATATTTTAGCGGCTTTGACTTTATTATTACCTTAATTTACTGCCCAAACACCTTTTATGGATTGGTAAAATATAAATTAAAATAAAATAATTATGCGGCATTCATTAATGAAAAAATTCCCGCAAATTTTTGGCAGAGACTATTTGTAATATGTAGTTGACATAAAGATATTTTTTTGCTAATATTTTATATGCGTTGGTGATCAATTGAATACTTGTCCCGGTAGCTCAGTTGGATAGAGCAACGGACTTCTAATCCGTAGGTCGAGGGTTCGAATCCTTCCCGGGACGCCACGAATATCAAGGGTTCCAGTAAGACTGCTGGAACCCTTTTGTTATGAAATGCCACTAAATTGCCACTATAGGCTTTTACCAAACAAACTATTGTCTATTTGTTTTGCAGCTTTTTCCTGGAGACTTGGCGCGCTGGCCCCCTAATTTTGGACACGTACGGTTTATCCCCCTATGGGCTTCCTTGGAGCTGGTGTATTCTTTGAGATAACTTCTTCGTACTTAATGCTGCACCAGAGGCGCTCTGTAAAGATGTTATCAATGGCCCTGCCTTTCCCGTCCATGCTGATGCGGATACCGGCTTTTTTTAGAAGCTTTAATATATTGCGGGCTGGTAAGCTGGCTTCCCTGGTCGCTGTTCATAATCTCCGGCTTGGTTCAGGCCAGGGCAAATGCCGGCAATTCCCATTTCGCGCATGTGGCGTTAAACTGCTTTACGGTCGATAATAAAACCTTCCCGGCAAAGCAAGCTGGACAGTGATGCACCTTAAACGTAAAAAGGATATTGTGTATATGTTTCATTAATGCGGTGCTTGATGGTGATTTCTTATAGTGGCGGTTTTACCGGTTTGTAATAAAGGCTCGAACGGTTAAATTCCAGCAGCTCTGCCTGGGTTTTGATGGGGATGTCAGGGTTGTCCCACTCGACCAGGGCCGCGCGCTCAGCCCTGGTCAGACCAGAGACCAGATTTTTTCAGCCAGGAAAGTTGTATTGTCAGTCGCCCAACTTCAGCATATTCCTTCATGGCTTCAATTCTCTTTTCTTGATCTGAAAACAGCTGGGACAGCCTTTCAACGGTTTCTTTCTTCCAGCGTCTTAGCTGTGTAGTGTAAATTCCATATTCTGAAGATGTTTCGGAAATTGATTTTTCCTCTTTAAGAATTTCCAGTACAATTTTGCTTTTGAATTGGTGAGTGGTGCTTACGAACAGATATTTCTATCTTAAAACCCCCTGATTTCGTGTCTAAAATCTTGGATCCATTAAGAAAGCGGTGTTTGTCTTCAGTCTGAATTAGTATATTAGTTATTAATCTCGACAATTTTAAAACCAATTACCTTAAAATCAAATTCTTTTCCTATAACAAGATTTTCGTACATTTCTGTTTTATCAACATCAATATAATAAATATAATCGAATCCATTATCAGTCATAGTAATACGATATTTATTAAGTTCTTCATCCCAATTCTTACTTTTTACAATACCTTTTAAGTATCTACCTGACTTTTCTTCTTCTTTTGACTGCCTGCATACGTTAATGGCAAGTATAGTAATAAATAATATTCCCAGGCTTAAATATACAAACGTCTTAATTTCTAAATAATCCATAATTCCTCCTCAAGTAAATGTTTTACCTTAACATGCTGTGGTTTATGACCACACTGTTGGACTGTAAGGACCGCATGAGCACGACCACCGGCCTGGAAGTACGGGTGCCATTCTGCGACCACCGGTTGGTAGAATACGTGTGGAACATACCCTGGCAGATGAAAAACTGGAATGGGCAGGAAAAGGGTATCCTGCGCAGAGCACTGGCCGGTGTACTGCCCGAGGGCATACTAAATCGTCGCAAAAGCCCCTACCCCAAAACACACAACCCCCATTACCTGGCTGCGGTGCGCAATTGGTTAGTTAATACGTATTCTGGAAGACCCAGCATCCCCGCTGCTGCCGCTGGTTAACGCCAATGCCCTCCGTTCCCTCACCCGGGTAGAAGGAGACACTTTTAAACGGCCATGGTTCGGCCAACTGATGACCGGGCCCCAGCTGTTTGCCTACCTGTGCCAAATTGACACCTGGCTGAGGGAGTATAAAGTGGAAATTTGTTAAACCGGCCACAAATTAACACTAATAACCTGTCATATACCGCTGTTTCAAGATGTATAAATTAAAACAGATTAAATGCGCCACCAAGGGCAGGTCCCACCTGCCCGGTGGTTATTTTTTCTCAGTACAAACTTTACCAAAGGAGGTTTGGTTGTGGGCAAAGGCAAATTAAAAAAGGTATTTCCCGGCGGTAACACCTGCAGCGGCTTCTATTCTTACTATGACTATATTATTGAACCGGACGCTACCCGCATTTTGGTAATCAAAGGGGGCCCGGGGGTAGGCAAATCAACACTAATGCGCTGGATCGGCGAACAAATGCTGGAACGGGGTTACGACGTGGAATTTCACTGCTGTTCCTCCGATAATAACTCTTTAGATGGAATTATGATTCCGACCATAAAAGTAGCCATGCTGGATGGAACGGCACCGCACATAGTAGATCCTAAAAATCCCGGTGTGGTAGACGAAATTATTCATTTAGGAGATTACTGGAATGAGCCCAAATTACGCGAATCAAAGAAAGAGGTGTTAGCCTCCAATGCCAGGGTGGGCAGATTGTTTAAAACAGCTTACAGTCAGCTGGCAGAAGCTAAAATTATAAAGGATGAGCTGGACAGCTACTATGATGAAGCCATCAACTACGCCCAGGTAAACGGCATTATTCATGAAATTGCCAAATCTATTATTAGCAAAGCAGAAATTCAATTTGATCGCAAGCCTAAAGACCGCCACCTGTTTGCCACCGCCTTTACTCCTAAAGGACAGGACCACCACCTGGACACTATCCTGCAGGATGTTGAAAAATTGTACTTCATCACCGGTGCAGCCAGTGCTGCCGGTTCCTACATCGTAGAAACAGTAGCTGACGCCATACACATGCATGGATTAGACACCGAAGTGTACCATTGTGCTATGGAACCGGAAAAGGTGGACCTGGTGGTCATCCCTGCCATGAACACTGCAGTGCTTAAAGATGTTCCCGGTATAAACTTTAAGCCCCAAGAAGTGACAAATATTAAAAAGATTAAAATGTTCAACTTAGACAAATTCATAAACCAAAACATTCTGGCAGTTTACGCAAAAGAAATCAAGTGCTGCAGTGAAAGGCTGCACTCAGCCATCTGCCGGGCACTGGGCTGCATCGCCGCCGCTAAAGAAGAACACGATGCAATGGAAAAATACTACATCCCGGCCATGGATTTTGATGCCATTAACGCCAAACGGGATGAAATTTTACAAAGAATATTAAAGTATGCTGAAGAGTTCAAGTAAGCACCATTGGTTGATAAAGGCACCCAGCAGAACGGGTGCCTTGATTATTAATCTGCTTGCCGGACTATTTCCCGCACGATGTTGTAACTTTCATCCTGTGCCGGGATAAAACCTTCAATGGACGAGCTTGCTAAAGCCTCTTGCCCGGCCTTAGTGTTGGATAAATTCAGCAGACCTCGCTGCAGTTTGCTAATTATTTTAGATTCCAACCCCGGGCGGGCTGCAATACAATCTTTGGGTATGGGTTCTGTTTCTGCCAGGTAAATCAACCTGTCAACATCCAAACCGCGCTGCTTGGCATCCTCAATGGCTTCGGAGTATGTTGCCCCTGCAGCTACCGCACCGGATAATACAGCATCAATGACCCGGCTGTGGGTTCCCAAGAATATGCTCTCTCCAAGATCACTGTCCGGATCCAAACCGGCCCGGCGCAGCATCAAACGCGGGTAGGCATAACCTGATGCCGACTTGGGATCAACAAAGGCCATACGCTTGCCCTTCAGTTCCGGCAGCGAAGTGATGCCGGTGTCACCGGTGGTAATAATATACCCTTTATAAGAAGCTGCACCATTAACAACAGGGGTAGCCAAGGGAATTATCTTTTCCTTGGCAGAAGCGTTAACATAAGCCAGCGGTGAAAACCAGCCCACATCCACAATACCGTCAATCAGACTGTCGGCTAAAGCATTGTAATCCGCCGCTATCAGTACCCGGGGCCGGCAGCCGATGGTGGTACAGAGGGCAGTGATAACCGGCAGGTAAAGGCGGCGGATATTTTCCGGACTTAAAGCAGGATTAATGCCAAATATGAGTTCATCCGGCTGTTTAAAGAAGGCCGACTGTTTCTGCAGAGTATAAATGTTAGTACTCAGTTGATTGGCCAATGTCAGCAGGTACTGATGATGCCTTTCTTGATCTTCAACCAAACCTACAATTTCCTGCATACCACCGGTGAGAGAAGAAAAAATATCCGCCAGCTTTTCTGTTGTTTCTGCCTGCTGGGCCGTGGATTGAAACAACTCCTCATTCAAACCGGTAATTTCCTCAAAGGTAGAAACAATGGCAGTGAGGATATCTACACCTGCCCGAACATTTTTTTCCACAGCATTTAATTGTTTGGAACTCTCTTCCGCCCCCGAAGCCACGCTATTAATGCCCTTTGTAATGTCCTCTGCCGTTTTCTGAATCCTTTGCGCAGAAAGGGCGCTCTTATCCGCCAGCTTACGCACCTCTTCCGCTACAACAGAAAACCCTTTACCGGCCAACCCGGCCCGGGCCGCCTCAATGGCTGCATTCAGCGCCAGCAGGTTGGTTTGACGGGCAATGTCTCTCACTTCATTGACAAAATCAGAAATATATTCAGATAATTCCCTTAATTTAACGGCTGAGTCAGCATAAGCCATCACATCTTCTGCAATCTGCGCCAGGCTGGCTTTTGCCTCATTCATTGTTTCTTTGCCCCTTTGAGCCTGGGGAAGTCTAGACGAGCACACATCGGATACCCGCCGTGCCCGTTCTTCCAGCTCCCTGGCCAAACCTGTCAGTTCCTGGAGTCCTGCCGAGCCATCCATCAGTTCCCGGGTGTTTTTTTCAACATTTTTTACCAAACTTTTCGCAGCCTCTGCGTTTTCCTGCACCGTCCAGTTAATCTGATGGGCGTCAAAACTCAATTTTTCCGCCAGGGGTAAAGGATTGTACTGTTCTATACTCTTTGAAGCTGCCCGCCCGTTCCATACAGGTTTCGTTTTCAGCCCCAGCATTTATCAACCACCTCCATAGCAAATTTACAGTAAATCTACGTCACATCCGGTATAATTTAGTGTAGACTCGTTACCCTGCTGTTCTGGAACAGTACCCGGCCGAATTGTAAACAAAAACAAAGATAACCCCAATAGGCAGTTCTTATAATCTACCTCACCGTGGTTATCTCCGTTTCTCCTAACCAGACATCAAGTTTTATGATGTATTTTGTATCCAAAAATAAAAAGCTTTCTATTTCACCGGTTAAAAAATAACGGCCTATAAGTTATATTCCCTGGGGAATATTCTACTATAAGCCGTCTCCTTTTCTCCAAATTGCTATCAATTTTTATTATGTATTCATTTCAATAAATTTCTAAATATTCCTGCTGCATCAATAAAAATATTTAAAAATTCTTACACATACCCCCCTTGGAAGAAATGATCTGAAGTGACCCCTGTCAAGCAGACAGGAATAAAAAAGCACAGTTAAGCAACCTGAGTCCTATATTCATAAGGACTCAGGTTGTTCAATTTCTTTTGGAAGCGTTGGTGGTTATAAAAACAAATATATTTGTGTACCGCATCCTTCACCTCTTCGGCTGTGCAGAAAGAGTACAGATTGAAACGTTCTGCCTTGAAATGGCTGAAGAAGTTTTCCATGCAGGCATTGTCCAAACAGTTTCCTTAAATACCAGATTTTTATTGCAAACAGAACATTTGTTTGCTATTATTTTTATAAATTATTTTATATGTAATATTGGCAATAGTAGTTATTAAATATAAAATGTGTCTTAGGAGATGATTTTTTATGGCAGTTGTCAAAAGCTTGGATAAAGCAGATGAACCTTGGGGAAATTTAACAACAGTAGTTGTAGATAGCGGCTTGCTTTTAAATGAGAAGTCATATCAACGAGTTATTAATGCACTTAATAATATGCGAGGAATTTTTAATAAGGTTTTATTTTTATACCATAATTTAGAAGAAAAGGCTGGTATTGGAAATATTTCTTCGCTTAAAGATATTAATTTTGATTGTAAATTTTCAAAAGATAGGATAAATGATTCTTCAATAATTTTAAAAGATTACTTTTACGGTAAGAATCCTTCATTGGTAGACAAGTTAGATGCTGGCAAGAAAATTTTGTATCTAGGGGAAAGACGTAGCAAATTTATTGATACCTTTACTCCACCAAAAGGATTAGCTTGTCATAAATTTTATAAAGTTGTATTGGGAACTGGATGTCCATTTAATTGTTCTTATTGTTTTTTACAGCTTACTTTTAGAATGACCCCCTATGTAAGACAGTACTTGAATTTAGAATCATTATTTAAAGAAATAGATAGTATAGATAAAATTGGAAAGCCTGTTTTATTAAACTCTGGAGAATTATCTGATTCTCTAGCTGTTGACCCTATTGTTAAATCAGTAGAAGAAGTGATAGACAAAATATCTAATACGTGTAATGTTAGCTTATTACTGGTTAGTAAAGGGACAAATGTTAATCATTTACCAGATATTAAAAATAACAAGGTGATTATTTCAGCCAGCTTAACAACTCCAATTAATGCTGCAGTTTTTGAAGATAGAACAGCGGATCCATATTCCAGAATTGATGCTCTTGCTAGGGCTAAAGCTAAAGGGTATAGAATAAGATGTCGAATAGACCCAATTATTACATATAGTGATAATTGGGAAGAAGAGTACTCAGAATTAATAGATTATTTATTTGATATGGTTGAGCCAGAAGTTATAACTTTGGGTCAACTGCGTTTTTATCCAATGCTGCTGCAGTTTATTAAAAAACGTCATCCTAAAGCAGGTGAATACTTTTTAAACGCAACCAGAGAAATGGGCGGGGGGGGGCGCTGCCGTACAGAGTTTGAAAGTCGGGCTAAAGTATATAAAAAAATAATTAATCTAATTAGAAAAAAAAATAAAGAACCACTAATGGTGGCTCCTTGTAAAGAAGAGTATAGAATGTGTAATAGATTACAGATACCTTTCAAGGGCTGTAATTGTATATAGTTAAATAAACTTAATTATTGTTCCGCGAGGATATTGCCCAGGCCTTCTTTTTTTATTTTTAGTAAAGACCTGTATTTCAGGAGGATTACTTTTTTCCATTTCTCTAAGTATAGGCTTTTTAAAATGGGTTTCTCTAAATGGCGTGTTGACTACAATAAAATTTTCTATTTTCTCAATTGGTACAGTTTTGCCTTTAAAATTATCAACTAGTTGTCTTTTTAATTGGTAATAATCAGGTTCAGGCTTAAATAGTGTTAATTGGTTTTTATCAGTATAATCTGAATAAGTGTATCCACTTAAGGGATCAACTTTCCACATAGCTTCTTTCATCTTTTTTAATCCAGAATAACTGTTAGTACCAAAGAAAAGATAATATTTAGTTGTGTTCTTTTTATTCTTCATTTCAAAAGATCGCACATAATTTATATTAGCTAGATTTTTTAACTGGTTTAAATATAAGTCGTGTAATTGCTGTTTCCTGATTTTACTATCAGATATTTTGCATATATTCCTCCATTCACTAGTTCCAAAGACGGAATCATAATATTTTGCTTGATGATCAACTTTTAAAAATCTGTTAGCTTCCTCATACATAAAGTTAATCAATACTTCACACTTTGGAAATTTCATTATTCTTTTAACCATATCCATTGTGGGTTCTACATAACTAAACGGGTCAAGAAAAGCAAACGTTGGCATCGATTTGTTGCGGTTTTCAAAATTTTTTAACACCTTAGTTATTATATCACCACAAGATCCGCAGACTGTTCTAATTTTTACATTAGGTAGATCATTATATCTAGAGGTTATAGACTGTAAGTGGTGATGCTTTTTTGGATCCTTTTCAATAAATAAGCAATTAATTTGACAATTTAAATTGGCATTATGATGCTTTATGGTTTCAAGAAAGTGAACTGGAGAACCTGGTTCGCCATTCAAATACTCGCCAGGGCCGGCAAAGGCATCAATATATAAAATTTGATTTGATATTCTTGACATAATGGGTAACCATGCCTTCATGTACTGTACAAGTATATCGTGCTTGGCTTTAGTATGTTCCTCCAGTTTCCACAAAACATCAAATTTTTTAGCTACCACGAACAAGTCACTCCTTAGTTTTGAAATGAAACTTATATATTTCACAAGATGCATATGACTATAATTTGGTTGCTGAGCATAATATTCTTGAAAGGTAAGTGAACTACCCGGTCCTTCGCTTTACGAAAGGCCCGGGTTTCCCGCCGCAAACTAAGTACAGTCCCCAAGCTGACGCCGTGTGCCCCACGGCCTAAATCACTAACCTGCCCAACCTTAATCCTTCTCGAGGAATATTCCTGGCAGCATTTACATCACGGGGCTTTGCCCGGTGCGCCTTATATCCCCGGGGGCTTTGGCACGTTTGGTGAATTTTTGTAAAAGGTATGAAATAGAATCGGGACGACAATTTATGAAACTAACTTCTTTTCGTGAAGCTCGACCTGGGTTAGATAACCAGTTGTGTGATCCAACTATTGCATATTTTCCATCTATTATAAGTATTTTTGCATGATTTGGAGCATTGTATATAAGTTTTGATTTTAGAATTTTATAAAGTTGTAAAATAGCCTTGGAAGCTTTATCCCTATATGGAGATGGATAATCTCTTTTTAGTAATTTTTGTAAAAATAAACTATCAGTTAAATCACCTTGTTTATAATTTGGCAATTTGTTATACCCAAAATGAATTTGTATATCAAGATTTTCATTTGCTTTTATTGCTAACTGTTTTAAAAAATGTGTATTAACGACATCACTTGTAATCCATGGTGAAGAAATAAATAATGATTTTTCAAAGTGGCAAAGTACAAATTTTATTAATTTGTTATGATTTTCTGGTGATAATACAACACCTTTTGGAAAATTGGTTTCCAAGTATTTACCGATAGTGTCAGTGCTGTCTTTAAGCTCATCTTTTAATAACGAGCATAATAATTCCATATCTTCATCTGATAAACTATTTGCTTCAGGGCTATATAAACTAAAGACTTTACCTTTTTTACGGATAATATTGTATACTTTACTTAGTTCATTATTTGAATTGGCTATTTCTTCTAAATTACCAACTAAAATAAATTGTTTTTTAGCCCGGGATAGAGCAACATTTAGCATATTTGGCAAGCTGCCAATAAAATTAACTAAAGTACCTTGTTTTTCCACTGAATCAAATACCGTGGAAAAAATTATACAATCACATTCTTGGCCCTGAAAGCGGTGAACAGTACCAGATTTTATTCCAGCTTGCTTTCCTAGTTTTTCAGAATGTTTGCGAAATGGAGTAATAGCTGCAATATTGCTACCAAAACCGTTTTTATGTTTAGATATGTAAGAAACAATACGTGAACATACATCTAATTCATATTGATTATAATGACTATAAGGATATTTTTTTCCACGAACATCAATTGCAACTAAATTACTACCAAATGGCTTATTATGGTCATCTTTTGTGCAGATTATTAAATTATTTGCATAAACATGTTCGTTACTGTAGGTCATAATATTTGGTTCACAACGTCTATGTTCTTGTAATATTATTCCCATATATTTGGAATTAAGTTTTTCTCCAAAATTTGAACTTGCATTAACATAATCTTGTGCAGATTTTGATAAGAGGCAGATATTGTTTTTACGAACAGGATCAATATCATTAAATTCTTCCAGTAAATCTTTTTGAAGAGGTCTAATTGGCTCGATTTGAAAAATATCCCCAACAACTACTGCTTTACGCCCTCTAAACATGGGACCGCACAAATAATGGGGCATAATTTGCCCAGCTTCATCTACAAGCAAAAGATCAAACATATTAGGTATTAGCTGTTTGAAATTACTATAATTTTTTTTAAAAGAATGAAGGGTACAGGTTACTACTGGGAAACATAAAAACAAAGTTTCCCATAATGCAAGTATTTTTAATTTAGTAGTTTTATTGTAATTTTCTTCGGAATTATATAAAGCATTAAACCATCCATTTTCTTTATTTTTATTTTGGATAATTTCTTTTAAATTGGTAATAATGTATTTTTTATTAAGCAAGATAAATTGTTCAATCAACCTAATAGCAGCTTTAAATAAATCATACCGTAGATTAAATATAATTTTTGTGTTAGCCAATGAATACCAATTTATACCCCAAGGATTGTAATTTTCTTCGATTTTTACTTTAACCTTACTAGTATAATTTTTTAATTTTTCTTTGTAAGTAACTATTAAATTAGTTAACTCCATAATATCTTTTTGCAGTCTCTTTTTATGTTCTTTTTTTTCCGTTTCTTGTTGTTGGTATTTATTTAATTTTTCTTTAGATTTTTCAAAGAAAGTATAATTTTGTTGCAATTCCTTATTTATGGAAGAATGGTATTCTGTTTGTGTAATAATTTTATTATATAAAAGATCTTTTTTTTTCTTAGATTCTTGAATAACATCCTCAATATAACGCATACTTGGATACCTGGATGAAAGTTTCCACCAAGATAAAAACAATAACCGTAAAGGTCCCCATTTATTTAATCTACGGAGCTTTTCATATGCTAAATAAAGCGTTTTTAGGTTTTCTTCTTCACGTTGAAGAAATTTTTTAAAATTTTCAATCATTACTTTATTATTACTCAATAATTTTCTAAGGTTGTTAATTTCTTCTTCGTATGTCTCTACATTTTTTTGTTCATTTTGTACAGTTTCAGAAAGTTGTTTTATTTCATTAGTAATAATAAGAAGCATTTGATTTAATTTTTCTAATATTTTTTCGGGTACAGTTGTATGAATACTATATTTATTGCTTAGAGCTTTTGTTTTGCTTAATATAATAGTTCTATCTTGATACAAAGAATCAAATTTTTCTTTTATTTCAGATAGTTTTAAGTTTAATTCTTCAAAATTTTTATAAACTTGCTGTGCTTCATTTGGATCATATTCCGTACACTCTAAACCTTTGATTAGTTCTTTATATAATACTCGAAACTGCTCAAAATTATCAGATTTACCCATACGAGCACAAAAAGTGCCATTAAATTTATCATTGTTAATAAAAGTTTTACAAAAATCAATCTCTTTAGAAATTTCCTCACCGATATTATCAATAGCTGTATTATTGGTACTTGTAAGT
This sequence comes from Desulforadius tongensis, assembly GCF_016907915.1. Taxonomy (GTDB): domain Bacteria; phylum Bacillota; class Desulfotomaculia; order Desulfotomaculales; family Desulfohalotomaculaceae; genus Desulforadius; species Desulforadius tongensis. The sequence continues at coordinate 4,311 of NZ_JAFBCW010000021.1, read as the reverse complement.
ACTATAGAATAATGATTTTGCCCTCCTAATGGAGAAATATAAATATCACGGCCTTGAACTTTTTTATTTTTCCAAGACTTATCCCAGCATTTATAAATAAGGCGAGCTTTTTCCGTTATTTCGTTAGCTATAATCTCTTTAAGAAGTGTTGTTTTGCCTGTACCTGGGGGACCACTTACAGCTATTAACTCGGAATTATTAACTGTACTAATAACACACCATTGTTTAAAGTTGACAGGATATTTGTTTGTATAACTTCCAGTATGAAAATAAGGTTTTAACTTATTTGGTTTAAATTCCTTTGGATTATGTGTATAACCTAAATACCTACTTAGTAAAGGTGGAATGGTATTTTCTCTATAAAAGTAACGTTTAATTGAATGGATTTCTTCTTTAAAAATAGGTTCATAAATTTCTTTTAACTCATCAATTGTCACAAATATATTTTCGGTTTTTACCCAATTTTCATACTTGCTAAATTTATGACAAATATTGTTACCAAGGGAAAACTCTTTATTTATACTGTCTTCAATTAAATTTATAATTTCTGTGATTGACTGATTTTGAAAAGAATTAAGTGTTATATAAAATGATTTTAGTTTCTCACCATATATTTGCTCTAAGGATACAGATTCAACGTTCAGCATCCAAGCAATAATAACTTTTAATGCACTATAATTAACAATATATTTCTTAACAATAATATCATTATTGTTGATTTCGCAGTGAAAAGTTACAATTGGTATTTTGATAATCTTAGATTTACCTTTATTATTCTCGATTATTGGATAACAGATAATACATTTACTTAATAGTAATAATTCGGTTGATAATTTAACAACTTTATCCTGTTCATCTTGGGGTATTTTGAATTTATCTAATAATTGTCTAAGTGCTTTAATATCTTGAGATATAAATACATTATTAAGTGTTTCTATAATATTTTGTTTTTGCTGTAAAGTTATCTTGCTTTTGTTTGTTTTCTTATAAACGTTAGTAATTTCTTTTTCTAGTACTTCAATGGATTTTTTTTTAATAAATTCTTTAAGATTAGTAATATCATTTAAAGAACGAAGAGGTTTATCAGAACCTTCGGTATGATTTTTTAAATTACTTTCATAGTAACGACATTGATTTTCGTAGCTAATGAAATAATCTAATACGTGTGGTAGTTCTTTATGCATGTTATACACCTCATGAATTTTTATTATCTGACCAACGTTTTTGCTAATTCCAATGGCAATTCATGTCAAGCTTCCCCTGAAAAATTAATTTTTTATTTTATTGTGGGATTATCCCTGTTCTTCGTAACTAAAGACGGGAAATTTCCAGCGATTACTCTTTGATGCGTTGTCTACTTGGTGCTCGGAATTGTTCAGGCTTTCCGTTAATTAATTCCAGCTCATAGCGGCGGCGATCTAATACTTCCAAAAATCCCATGATGTGTTGATTGTGCACATGTAGCTTTCCATCTTTTTCGAAGACTTCAACTCCAGTTCGCAGGCAAATATCTTTCAAATTTTGATAACTGATGTTTCGTGTGTCTTGTGCCGTACGGATTGATGCTAGGTAACGGGCTGCACGCGGATGATTGGCAGCGTATGTTTGAATATCGCTAAAATCTACAAAGTCAAGATCTTTTTGCAATGACGCAATGTTCTTTGGTACTGCTTCTAATACTGCCTGTTGTAACTGACCTGCAAATTCAAAAGCTGCTGGTCTTAAAATATGAATATAATTATTGTCAATGAGTACATCAAAATCTGCATCAAGCTTAAACACATTGAGATTGCTTTGATTTTAGGCGTCAGCCGCAGGGCGGAGGGGATGGCCCGCCGGCGCGCCCGGGACTAAAACCAAGCAGAAAAGGACGCCCAGCAACAAGACCTAAAGTTAAGATAACTGAAAAAATAGAAAAAATGTTTTACGGATGTTAGGTAGGGGGTATTCACCTAGAGAAGCGGCTGTGAAACACGGAATCACAAAGAGGTATGTAATTAAAATATATATGAAATACCGGCCCAGGACGTGGCCGAAAATGGATAATAAACTAAATAACGCTCAAAGGGAAATGTTTTCAATATGGCAGAGTAGGGTTACCTCAATTATTGGTGAAAAAGTGACTCTGCTGGAACTTGAGAACCTTTAGATATTGACTTGAGTAAAAATGTTTGGGCTCTTTTCCAAGTACTATATATTTGTGATTATTGCTATACAGATACAAATCTTCAAAGCAATGGTTATCCTTAGTTTTAATGGTAACTTTATAATAAGTCCTTGAATAAACTTTGGAAAAAAGAATATAGCTAAATAAATGAAAATTAAAGCAATAAAGAGAAAGAAAATCTCGAGATTAGAAGGTTGTTCTTTGAAAGCTTCTGCACATAGTATACCATTTATTATTTTTCAATTTAAGAGATTTTTAGGGCTTGAAGTATAAATTAAATTCAGTAACACTAATAGAGAAAATAAAGTTCCTGCAATGGTATTTGGGACATAGTAATAATCATAATTAGCTAGTAGGTTGAAAATTGAGTCATACGTTATAAGAAAATAGGATAGTATTAATGTAAATATTGCTAAGAAGAATACTACTTTAATATACTCTAAAATATTATCAGCTATTTTTTCTCTTTAGATATAAATAATTTTTCCACTTCAAGTAGTCCAAGTGTTGATATAAATATTTTGAAAAGTCCGGTCATTGCGCCAATAAGAGGAATAATGTAAGTAAGATCCGGATGCCATGATACAGGATGTTTATAGTAAAAAGCAACTGGAATCAGATGAAAGAGAAAAGAAAAACTTACAAAAACAAATTGGCTCGTTGAACAAAGAAAAAGAGCGTGTTTTTACTGCTTTTCGGCGCGGTATATTAAAAATGGATGACTTTGAAAAGGTAATGAAAGAAATAAAAGGTAAAATTAATTCGGCGAAAACCAGACTGGCTGAGATAGAAAAATCAGAGGTATCACAAAAATAGCTGGAACAAAGAGTGGAAGAATTGAAAAATTTGGCCCAAGAAGTACTTGGCTGTATTGATGATCTGGATCAGGAGGACAAGAAACATTTGGTGATCCTTTTAATAGGCCGGATAATAATTAGTGAAAACGAGGTGCTTATTAAAGCCAAAATACCTCAGTGATTTTTTTCATAGAATGTTTAAAAAGAGTGTCAACATGTTGTTATATAATGGTTAGAAAATAGTTAATAACTATCGAAGAATAGGAATATTTTGTACTCGAAAGTGCTGGAAATATAGTTTCCATAATGGTTATAATGTTCTTAGGAGTGATTACCTATGAATATAATAGAAAAATGAAGGCGGTGATAGTGTGGTTGGCTTAGAAGATAATAACATCAGCACTGCAATTAATGAGTTTTGCACTAAAATTAAATCCTTATTGAAAGATAATATAATTGAAATTCGCTTGTTTGGATCAGTTGCTAAAGGAACTGCAACTTCGGAGTCAGACATTGATATTTTAGTTATATTAAAAAAAGAAGATGCAGCAACAGAAGAAATAATCCTAGATACAACTGTTGATATGAATTTAAAGTATAATGTTGTTATTGCAGCTACTACAATTACGGAAAAAGACTATTCTTACCCTCCATTCCAAGACACTCTTTTTTATAAAAATATTCAAAAGGAAGGATTACCTTTATGAACCGAGACTTGGTAATGTGGCGGTTAAACAAAGCAAGGGAAACCTTTAAGGAAGGTGAAGAACTTTTATTATTGGGACATTATTCTGGTGCGATTAACAGGTTCTATTATACAACTTTTCATGCAATGAGGGCGGTACTTGCTACAGAAGGACTAGATTCTGCTAAGCATAGTGGTGTAATTGTTCTTTTTAACCTGCACTTTGTTAAAACGGGTAAAATAAGTAAAAATGCAAGTAAAACAGTTTCTAACTTATTTAAACTAAGAAATGAATCAGATTACTTAGATTTTAAAGTATTCAGTTTTCAGCAGGCCTAAACGGCTAAGGAATCTGTTCGTTTACTAATTGACGAAGTTAAGAACTTTATAGGTTAAGGGAATTAGTTGAGTTAGAGCATACCAAAAAAATTTCAAGTATGGGAACAACGCCATGCGGCGTTGTTCCCATACTTGAAATTTTTTATATAAACACTTAAGGCTACTAACAGTAGTTGTTAATAGCCTTATCATTCAATCAACTTCCTTTTAATAAGGGAGTGTAAATTATTTTGTGTAAATGGGTAATTCCGTTGAATAATGGTTAACCTTATAATGGCTCTTACCCTCTGGGAGGATAGGGCTCTGCTGGAGAGCAACCCGAG
>NZ_JAFBCW010000020.1 GCF_016907915.1 Desulforadius tongensis | reverse complement strand
GAGGTTTATCAGGAGCCGTATACGAGGCCCGTACGTACGGTTCTGTGAGAGGGATAACGCCGTAGCAAATTACTGCGGCGTTACCCTACTCGATCATATCGGCACGCTGTTCACTGAAAAGCGTTTGTTCCTGCAAACGGCGGCCGGAATTTTCACTGTCCGCCGGTACCGTAAAGCGGCATGGGGAGCTGCCGGTGAAACAAATAGCTATCTGCCAAACAGTCCATATGCTACAATAGTAATTGGGAGTGCAGCTTTAGCATTCCAAGGTGGGGACATTTTAATCCACCAGCTGTCTGATAAAAAAGGCAATTACCGCCCCTTGAATAAGCAGTATGGCCGGTATCCCCCACTTAAATTTTATTTTTTGGGTTTTATGGCGTACTAACTGCATGGCCGCCAGCGCTCCCAGTGAACCGCCAATGACACTGGCCAAAAGCAGGCGGTTTTCAGGAATGCGCCACCTTACCCTTTTACGCCCGGCCAGCCATTTATCCAGCACAAACAGGCCGAAGGTAAGCAGGTTTATGGATATGACATAAAATTTAACGAACTGCATTTTAATGAACTCCCAACTTTTTTTATTTATAGCTTCTTATAGCTTCTTGCTCATCAAATAACTTTCCTGCCAATAATTTAGAAACGGAGTGATACGGATTGACTATTTACAAATCCACCTGCCCGTTGGACTGCCCTGACACCTGTGGAATGCTGGTGCACGTGGAAAATGAAAAAGTAGTCAAAATTGAGGGCGACCCGGATCATCCCCTCACCCGGGGTTTTTTGTGTTCCAAGGGCTACCGCCATTTACAGCGAATGTACAGCAGCCAGCGGATTACTCATCCCCTGGTAAGGAAAAACGGAAGCTGGCAGGCCATTGAGTGGTCAGATGCCTATGACCTGATAGCTGAAAGGTTAAATCATATTAAGCAGCAGTACGGCAGCACCGCCGTTTTACTGCACACCGGCAGCGGCAGCGGGGGGCTGCTGCACCAACTGGATACCCGTTTTGGCAATGCCTACGGCGGTATGACCACCCCCCGGGGCAGTATCTGCTGGGGCAGCGGTTATGCCGCCCAGGAAGCAGACTTTGGCATGCTGCAAATTCACCCCTGGTCGGATGTACTCAATTCCCGCTTAATTGTGCTCTGGGGCAGGGACCCGGATACTACCAACCTGCATATGGTTCCCTTTATTAAAAAAGCCAGGGAAAAAGGGGCTAAATTAATGGTTATAAACCCGCTGCAAATTAAAATGGCCGAAGAGGCGGATTTACATGTCCGGCCCCTGCCGGGAACCGACGGTGCCCTGGCACTGGCCATGGCCGGTGTAATAATTGAAGAAAACCTGCACAATTACCAGTTTGCGCGCAGCTGCGCCAATTACCACAGCTACTGCCAACTGGTTAAAAACTTCTCCCTGCAAAAGGCGGAAGAAATAACCGCCGTGCCGGCGGAAACCATTCGCCGTGCCGCCCTGATGTACGCCAAATGCAAACCGGCCAGCATTCTTTTTGGTTACGGCATGCAGCGCTACGCCAACGGGGGGAATACCGTCAGGTACATTGATGCCCTGGCTGCATTAACCGGTAATATTGGTATTCCCGGCGGCGGAGCTAACTATGCCCACCAGTTATGGCACGGGTTTTTTAATGACCTGGCGGGAAAACACCTGGCTGAAAAAGAGCGCACGCTGGCCACCCCTACACTGGCCGAAGAAATTATCAATGCCCAGGACCCACCGATCAAGGCCATAATTGTCACCCGTTCCAACCCGGTGAACCAGCTGCCCAACACCAAAAAAGTGCTGCAGGCTTTTAAATCTGCCGGCTTTGTGGTGGTGGTGGACATGTTTATGACCGACACCGCGGAAACAGCTGATTTGGTACTGCCCTGCACTTATTTTTTGGAAGAAGAAAATATTATTATCAGTTCATGGAACTATTACCTGGGGTATGTCCGCAAAGTGGTAGAGCCGCCGGGGCAGTGCAAACCGGACCCGGTAATCTTTAGCGAACTGGCCCGGCATATGAACCTACCGGGATTTGAACTGCAAACACCCAGGCAGTGGCTGGAGTGGGCGCTGAAGCCGGCCGCTGAAAAATACGGCCTGACCATAGAAAAGCTAGCCCAGGGAGCAATAAGGCACCCGGCAGCACCGTCGGCGGCCTGGGAGAACGGTAAATTTAAAACTGCCGACGGCAAATTTCAATTTTGTTCCCAGGAGTATCAAGGGGTGTATGAACCACCAACCGAGGAATACCCCCTGCAGCTTATCACCGCCCATCACAGGGCATATATGCATTCGCAGTATCACAACTTAGATAAAAACAGCAGCCAGCCCATGCCGGTGGAAATAAATCCTTTAGAAGCGGAAAAACGCGGTTTATCAGAGGGCCAGCTGGCGGTAATAAAAACCCCCCGGGGTAAATTAAAGGTCAAAGTATCCATTACCGGCCGGGTGCCGGAAAAAGCAGCGTTAATATACCAGGGCCGCTGGTTGAAATCGGGAGGCGGCGTCAACCTGTTAACCCCGGATTTTATACCGGATTTAGGCCCGGGCACACCCTTTTATGACTGTCATTGCCAAATAGAAGCTTTATAAAAAGCAGATATAGACCGGAGAGTGAAAAGGGGCCTAACGGCCCCTTTCAATATGCTAACTAATTATTTCAGAACCAAATGCGGCTTATTGGGCAGGTAATGAACGGCCTTAATAAACCTAACGGTTCCCGTTTTAGCTCTCATTACTATGGAATGGGTTTCCGCCCGGTCGTTGCTTAAATAACGAACCCCCTTTAAAAGCTCGCCGTCAGTTACGCCGGTGGCAGCAAAGATGGCATCATCACCTTTAACCAGGTCGTCCATGTATAATATCTGCCGGGGGTCTTTTAAACCCATTTTCACGCAGCGGCGGTATTCTTCATCGTTCTGCGGCACTAACCGAGCCTGCATTTCCCCGCCCATGCATTTCAGCGCCGCAGCGGCAATAACGCCCTCCGGCGCCCCGCCGATTCCCACGTACAAATCGATACCGGTTTCATCCAGGGCGGTATTGATGGCTGCCCCCACATCACCGTCACTGAACAGGCGCACCCTGGCCCCGGCACTGCGGGCACCTTCTATAAAGTGTTTGTGACGCTCCCGTTCCAGTATCATCACTGTTAAATCGCTGATATTTTTATTATTAACCTCGGCCAAAATTTTTAAAGTATGTTCAATGGGATCATCAATATGAATTTTACCCGCTGCCCGGGGGCCCACAGCAATTTTCTCCATATACATATCCGGCGCGTGCAATAAATTCCCCCGGTCTGCTACGGCCACCACCGCCAGCGCATTGCCGTAACCCTTGGCCACCAGGTTGGTGCCCTCCAGCGGGTCCACGGCCACATCCACTTCGGGAGCCGGCGCACAGCCAAGTTTTTCGCCAATATATAACATGGGGGCCTCATCCATTTCCCCCTCACCGATAACCACCGTACCATTCATGCTTACCGAATCAAACATCTCCCTCATGGCGCTGGTGGCGGCATCATCTGCCTCGGTCTTTTTACCGCGCCCCAACCAGCGGGCACTTCCCAATGCTGCCACCTCGGTAACCCGGACAAGCTCCATTGCCAGTTCGCGATCCATATGTAAACCTCCCAAAAATAACATAATATATAAATACATTATAACATATCATTTTCTACTTTTTAATTAAGTACTGTATACTAAATATTTGATGCTAAATACCGGCAGCACCCGTTCCCGCTTCTCTGCTCTCCACTTCCTGGTAAATGCGCCTGGGGTAAGCAATTTTTACTCCCTGCTGGTAGCAGTGGCGCCAAATATATTCTTTTAACATTTTTTCCACCGTCCAAATGGAGGCCGGTTTAGTTTTGGCAATAATGGTAAACGTACCGCCCCGGTCGTTTTCGTTTATATCGGTAACACCATATACCTGGGGCGGTTCCACCAGGCTGCCCCTTTCATCGGTTAAAAATTGATCCCGGAAATCACGTTCCACCTGCCTGCACACGTCCTCCAGCAGTTCCCTCACTTTAACAGGATCTTCTTCATAGGGAAATGTCACCGACACAATGGCCCGCAGTTCCCGGCGGTTATAGTTTCGCACCGTACGGATTTCTGAATTGGGAATGTAAAATTTTTTACCAGACCATTCCCTGATGGTGGTCATCCGCAGTCCAATTTCTTCCACCGTACCGGTTACTTCCCCGTTAATCTGCACAAAGTCCCCCACGTGAAACTGATCTTCAAACATGACAAAGAAACCGGTAATTACGTCTTTTACCAGGCTTTGGGCACCAAAACCAATGGCCAGCCCCACCACCCCGGCTCCGGCAATAATGGGGGTAATGTCCACAAACTGCTTTAATATTAACAGCACGGCAATGATGTAAATGACATACCTGGTAAAGGACATCAGCATGGTTGCCAAGGTGCGCTCTTTGTTTTCATCCATTTTGGTAAATTTAAATATCCGCGCTATCAGCTTAGTTCTCAGCTTCATTAAAATATAACTGATAATGATTATGGCCACAGTAACAACCATTTTTTCAATTACTGAAAGCCACTGCACCTGTTCCAGCAAACTCATAAACTTTTCTTCCGCCATCCCGGCATTTCACCTACCCTGAAATAATAAAAATTACAACCAAACAGCAGACCTCCCGCATATATGGGAGGCCTGCTGCTTAATATCATATTTCAAATACCACTGTTATTCAACCTCTAATTTTCCCTTTTTCAGGGCAAAAACGGCACCGATTAAAAGCAGTATGGAAAAACCTAAACCGGCCAGTACATTGTTAACCAGCACCATTATAATATAGCCCACCATGCTGATAGCGGCCACCAGTGTGGCATAGGGCAGCTGGGTGCGCACGTGGTCAATATGGTGACAGGCTGCGCCGGTGGAAGACAAAATGGTGGTATCGGATATGGGGGAAATATGGTCCCCGTACACTGCACCGGCCAGCACGGCAGCCATGGACATCAAAATAATATCCGTACCGGTACCGGCACCGGCTGCCATTGGAGCAGCAATGGGCAGCATGATACCAAAGGTGCCCCATGATGTACCGGTGGCAAAGGCCATTAAACCGGAAAGGGCAAAGGCCAAACTGGGCAGCAGGTATACGGGCAGTTTTTCACTTAATTTAGAAGCCAAAAATTTACCTGTACCCAGCTCACCAATTACACCGCCGATGGCCCAGGCCAGTACAAGAATAACAATGGCGGTAACCATAGACTGCATCCCCTTCAGCAGCGCCGGGATAAAATCCCGGGGTTTCATCTGTTTCCGCGGCAGGTACAGAAAAGCAGCAAAAATAATGGTTAAGGCAGCACCGTATACCAGCGATATACTAACGGCGGTATTTAGGAAGGCATCCATCAATGAGCCGCCCTGTTCACCAAAATAACCGCCGGTATACAGCATGGCCAGCGTGGTAAAAAATATCAGCCCCAAAATGGGCAGCACCAGGTCGATAACTTTACCTTTTACCGTACCGTCTTTACTTAATTCCACTTCCGGGCTGCCCGGGGGCTCACCCTTGCTTTGGTCATACAGCTGGCCGGTTTTAAGGGCTCTTTTTTCTTCCCCGGCCATGGGGCCAAACTCAACATTGGTAACAGCGATTACAATCACCATCAGCAGTGTCAGTATGGCGTAAATGTTCATGGGAATCATGGTTATAAAAGCTGTCAGCGGCTCAATACCGGTGACATTTACGTTTTTCAATTGGTCGGCAATAACGGTAATGATGTAAGCGCCCCAACTGGAAAGGGGAGCAATAATACAAACCGGTGCGGCGGTGGAGTCAATTATATAAGCCAACTTGGCCCTGGAAACACGGTGCCTGTCGGTGATGGGACGGGCCACCTGACCCACTGCCAGGCTGTTGAAGTAGTCGTCAATAAAGATAATAATTCCTAATAACATTGTCACCATTTGGGCCCCCGTGCGGCTTTTTACCCGGGCCAGTGCCCATTCACCAAAGGCTCTGCTGCCGCCGGAGGCAGAAATCAGAGCAGTCAATCCACCGAGTAAAAACAGAAAGGCCAAAATGGGAATATTCCACTCCGGGTCTGACATGCTTTTAAATCCAATGGCAAAGGTTTTTTCAAAGGCCGCAATTAAGCTGTAATCGGAAAGAATAAATGCACCCACAAAAATACCTAAAAATAACGACAATAGAACTTCTTTAGTAATTAGTGCTGCCGTAATAGCAATTAATGGCGGAATTACTGACAGCCATCCATATTCCATTTACTTACCTCCTCATTAATAGTCTCTCGTGTCCATTTTGAACATTCACTTTAAAATCTTTTTGTTTTAGTAAATAATTTTTCACCACCTTTATAAAATTATCAGACAACTGTTTTTTCTCCTTCAACTGTAAATATCCTTTTTTATTGTTAAATTTTATCAAAACATCCCGCTGCCGCACAGAAAAAGCGGGAACTTTATACATTTTTATATAATAAAAAAGCCCCGCATATATCTCAAGTTCTTTTATATAAGTATACATTATACTGCGGGGGTTTTCTTTTTTGTTTAAATTTTAGAAATTAGGTGCAAATTAAAAGGATTTTTACAATACTTTGTATAATATTTTGTTATCTTTTGGTAAGGGAGTGAAGCCTTTGGATGAAATAAACAAGACCTGCTTGCTGCATGAAATACTGAATTTAACCCGCGGGCTGTATAAAGCCATTGATGAAGACTGGAGAAAATGCGCCGCTAAAAGTGGTTTAACTGTTTCCCAGCAGCACCTGCTGTGGATTCTTTACTTCGAAAACGGCAGTACCCTTTCGCAAATTAGTGAATACGGTATTTGGCACCTCTCAACGGTTATAGACCTGGTGGAAAGAATGGAACGGTTCGGTATGGTGCGTAAAGAAACCGATGTAAAGGATGCCCGCACCAAACGGGTCTACATAACCGACAAGGGTAAAAAAATGCTCAAAATCAGCTGGAACAATAAGGATAATTTTAAATTTATAGATGCATTAAATTTGGGAAACAAAGAACTGGTACAGCAGTATTTCGATACTCTCTACCGGCTGAACAGATTGTTCAACGGCGAAAAATTTGTACAATATGTTCAAAAGTCAACTAAAAAGCTGCGTAATAAACTGGAAAGAAAAGAATTATAGTCATTAATACCTCAATCCGGAATATGGTGTGAAAAAGAACTTTTTTATGAGGTGCCATATGCCGGAAAGTTTTGGGCTGGTATTTGTTATTGTATTAATGGCTTTAATCTTCGACTTTATTAACGGCTTTCACGACACCGCCAACGCGGTGGCCACATCCATCGCCACCGGTGCCCTTTCCCCCCGCCGGGCCATCATTTGGGCTTCTGTTTTAAACTTTTTAGGAGCGGTACTTTTTACCGGGGTGGCCCATACCATCGGTGCAGAAATCGCCGATCCGGCACAGCTGGAAAATGGTCTGCCGGTAATTATGGCTGCATTAATGTCAGCAGTAACATGGAACTTATTCACCTGGTACCTGGGAATACCCAGCAGTTCTTCCCACGCTCTAATCGGTTCACTGGCCGGAGCGGCAGCCGCTGCTGCCGGATGGGAGACAGTAAACAAAGCCGGCCTTTGGCACATTATTCAGGCTTTGATAATCTCCCCCCTGCTGGCCATGGCAACGGGTTTTTTTATTATGTCCCTGTGCAAACGCTTAATCCCACCATCTTCCGCCGCCAAAGCCGATCATTATTTCCGAAAACTGCAGGTAATTACCGCCTTCTTCCAGGCCTTCAGCCACGGTACAAATGACGCTCAAAAAACTATGGGCGTCATCACCTTTGCCCTGGTGGCAGCGGGATTACAGCCGGACTGCCGCACCATACCCCTGTGGGTTAAAATCACCGCCGCACTGGCCATGGCCGCCGGCACTTCGGTGGGGGGGTGGCGCATAATTTACACCGTCAGCCAACGCATCACCAGGCTGCGTCCGCCCAACGCCTTTTCTGCCGACCTGAGTTCGGCCGGCATAATTATCACCGCTACGTTACTGCATCTGCCGGTAAGCACCACCCATGTTATATCATCCTCGGTGGTGGGAGCGGGCATAAGCGGCGGTGTTAATGCTGTAAACTGGCAGACTGTGCGCAGCATGATCTGCGCCTGGTTAGTTACATTACCCGTCAGCTTTATTTCCGGGACGATAATTTACCGGCTGTTATCAGCATTCATGGAATACATCTGACGGTACTCCAAAACTGATTGACCTTACCTGTACCCCATGTATTTGTCCCAGTTCCTGCTCCATTTCTTGACGTTCCTGCTGGGAGGCTTCCATGGTCAAGGTTATTATTCCCCTGTTTTTACTGGGTGCCGGGATACCGCTGCGGGATAAAATCCGTGCCCCGTAACGGGTCAACACATCCTGCACCTCCGGGGCATGGGAAGCCCGCTCGTCAACAAGTAATCCTAAAATAGTAATATCTCGTTCCACTAAACATTCCCCTTTCTTTTTAGATACTAACTTTATCCACCAGGTGGTCTTCGGCTAAAGACACCGCCTTAAAAGATGCTTAAGTCCAACCAGGCCGATAAATCCTCCAAAATATGTATGCCGGCTGTACTGTTACCTTTCGGGTCCAGGGCAGGACTGTACACCCCAATACCCATCTTTTGAGGCACCACCGCCATTATACCGCCGGAAACCCCACTCTTGGCAGGTATTCCCGCTTTGATGGCAAACTCCCCGGAAGCATTGTACATGCCGCAGGTAACCATAAAAGTAGTGATAATCCGCACTATTTCAGCGGGAACTATCTCCCGGCCGGCAGGCGTACTTCCCCTATTGGCCAGGCAGAGAGCTATATTGGCTATATCTGAACAGGTAACTTCAATGGCACACTGCAGAAAGTACGTATCCAGTATATCTTCCACATCTCCATCCAGCACCCCGGTATCCAGCATGAAATAGGCCATAGCCCGGTTGCGGTGGGCAGTTTCTTTTTCCGAACGGTAAACCTTCTCATTTATACCAATGCTTTCATTACCCGCCATCAACCGGACCAGTTTTAAAATTCTCTCTATCCTTTCACTGCTGTTTTTTCCCTTTATTAAAGAAGTGATAGCTATGGCACCGGCATTAATCATGGGATTAAGGGGTTTACTGGGGTTAAGGGTCTCCAGTTTAATTATAGAGTTAAAGGGATCCCCGGTGGGTTCCATTCCCACCTTTCTAAACACCTCCACCGGTCCCCTGTCCACCAGGGCCTGTATCAAAGCCAGGGGTTTGGCAATACTCTGCATGGTAAACTTAACACAGCAATCTCCAGCGGTGAACAACTGCCCTTTCATATTCGCCACACTTATGCCCACGTTTCCCGGGTCTGCCTTGGCCAGCGCGGGAATATACGAGGCCACCCGGCCGTACTTAACCCGGTAGCGATTTTGCTCTAATATTTTTTGCAACAGTTCTTCCATCTTACCACCGCTTTAGATAATTTTTCTTAGTGTACCCAAAGTTAAATATTAATTGCATCAATGCTTCCAAATAATAATAAAACCCACCGAGATACTTTTATCTCGATGGGTTTCGGCCGGCAGTTTTATTCATCCAGCATGCGAATGGAACTTGCGGGGCAGTTAACCTCACATTCCATACACCCGGTGCATGCCTCGGGATGGATAACCTGGCAGTGGTGGTCATCCGCTTCAAATACGTTGGGCTCCGCCGGGCAGACATTATGGCAGTTACCACAGCCAATACAGGTATCGTGATCAATAACCGGTCGCACAAATATCACCGCCTGTCATTTATAATTATTTAACTAGTATATAAAATAAAAAATCTTTAAACAATAGACAACTATAATCTTAAATAAAAACCGTTTTGTCAACCCATTTCGGCATTCTCTTTCAATTTCTCGTACTGCAGTATTTTTAACCTGCGGTTCTTTAAAGCTATTACTCCCGTTTTGCGAAATTCACTGAGTACCCTGGATGCCGTTTCCTGGGTTAAACCGCTCATGTAAGCCAGGGTTTGAACGGTAACCGGCAGCTTAATTTCCATCCCACCGGGTGCATCCCTGCCCTCTTCATTGGCCAGCCTGACAATAATGGAAGCCATTCTCTGCCGGGCCCTCTTTAATGATAAATCCCTGATCATTTTTCTTGATTTAGTCAGCTGGGACTCAAGCACCGTCAGCAGGCGAATGGCCACCTGGGGTTTGCTTTGTACCAGCTGCTGGTAATAGTCCAGCGGAATACTGCAGTACACCCCGTCTTCATATGCTTCTGCACTGACATCATACCTGCTGTTGGCGGTTAATGACACATCCCCAAACACCGCACCGGGACCAATAATATCAACAATTTGTTCTTTACCGTCGATACTTTCGTAATATAATTTCACCCGGCCGTGCATGATGATATACAACCCGGCACATTTTTCTCCCTCGGAGTAAATAAGCTGACCGGATTTTACCCTGTGCTTTTGTACATTCCTTTGAAATTCCAGCAAATCTTCCCCTTTTAAATCACATACTATAGTTAACCTGCGCACCGGACACCCTGCACATTCCCAAATAGGGGGCTGTTTTTTCAGAAACTATCCCTCCCTTGACGGCCAGCGGTCAACCGCAAGCACCTTTAGCGCTGATTTTATATTAATTTGACATCAGCGCTGTTAATCCTTTATTTATAAAACATGTGATCTATATCATTAACAGTATACAATAAAAGTGCTACTATTAAACACATGCAGCATTAAACAACAAGGAGTGAAATGACTATGGCTAAAATTAAAAGACAAATTGTTAAAATTGATGAAGAAAAGTGCACCGGCTGCGGCAACTGTGTAGCCCCGTGTGCCGAAGGGGCTATTGAAATAGTCAACGGCAAGGCCAAGGTAATAAAAGAAGAGCTTTGCGATGGGGCCGGTTTTTGCATCGGCACCTGTCCCACGGGGGCGCTTTCTTTAGAAACCAGGGAAGCAGAACCCTTTTCTGAAGAGGCAGTTAAAGAACAGCAGGCTAAAAGGGATGTGCATTTTGAAGTTCAAAAATGTTTTAACTGCAGCAGAACCGAAATGGATGCCCCGCTGCTGCCCTGCCGTAAGGAAGGGGAAAGTTTGTGGGTATGTACCAGATGCCTGCCGGCATTAATTCACGGGTAGTAAGAAAAAACTCCTGCCGAACCCAGCCCGGCAGGAGTTTTTTTCTAATTACAGCCGTGTAAACGGGCCAAAATACTGTAAAATATATTTTCCAGAACAGTGGGTGCAGCAATGAACGACAACGTGAAATATTTTAAAAAATGCGCGCTGTTTTCCGAGCTCACCGGTGAACAGCTTGCCAAAATAGCCAAATTGGTGCACGACCGCAGTTACAAAAAGGGCAGTTTTGTTTTTTTAGAAGACGACCCGGGCACAGCACTGTTTATATTAAAACAGGGCCTGGTAAAACTGACCAAACGCAGTGCCGACGGGCGGGAACACATACTGCATTTCGTTCACCCCGGGGAAGTCTTTGCCGAGGTGGTATTGTTTGGCAGCAGCAGTTACCCCGCCAGCGCAGAAGTGCAGCAGGACTCGGTTATCGGCGCGGTAAAAAACAGCGACATGGAAAAATTAATTATCGCCAATCCCGGGATTGCCCTGTCCATGCTGCACATTATGTCCAAGCGTCTGCGCTCTGCCCAGGAAAAGGTGCGGAATTTAGCACTAAACGACGTGCGCAGGAGAATAATACTGGCACTGCTGGAAATAGCAGCAGAACACGGGGTGCAGAGGGAAGAAGACATTATATTAAAACTGACGCTGACAAATCAAGAACTGGCCAGTATGGTGGGAACCTCCAGGGAAGCCGCCAACAGGATAATAAGTGAATTAAAGAAAAAGGGTATTTTAGAAGTAAACCGCCGGCAAATAGTAATTAAAGACCAAAAAAAGCTGCGGGCACTGGTGTAAGCAGCCTAACGACAGGTATAAAAAGGCCCCGTCCCAATGGGACAGGGCGCAGGAATATTTTATCAACGGGGTTCCAGCTCCACTTCTTTATATGTAGACAGCGGCAGCGGTTCTTCAATGTCACGGCCGGGCACATAGTCAAACAAATCCTGTATCCGTTTGCTCATCACCTGGAACATCATGCCCACGGGTATGCCGCTGGGACAGGCTGATTCACACTGCCCGCAGCCAACACAGGATTCTCCCATGTGATTGGCCCTGGTCAGGTGGAAGAGCACAGTGTCCGTTGGCATTTCGATACAGCCCTTTCGCTCGGCCCACTTCAAGTACTTGTCAGCATCGTGCTGGAAGGTGGGACTTATAAATACGCACTCGCGGCAGAAACAGATGGGACAGGCCTGACGGCAGTTGCTGCACTTCAAGCAGGCGGACAGCTCATCCATTAACTTATCCATACTGTTTAATTTGTCGCTGTATTCAGCAATCATTTTTTCTTTTTCTGCCGCCCTGGTTTCCACCAGCCTGCTGATTAAATCGCTGCGTTTGGACAAATCACCGCCGCCGGACAGCCCTATTTTTTCCACCGCACCGGCCAGCTCATCACCGGCCTGAATCAACAGTTCACTATTTACATTCATGCCCACCCAACCGATGTGAATTTGGGCATGCTCTGCAGTAACATGATCACAAATCCGACATGACCGGCGAACATCCGTACCGCCAATTGCCGTTTCCCCGCCGGCCGCCTTGGCCGCCCAATCCTCCGGCTTAAGCTGACCCGATTTTACCAATTGACGGTATGTGCTTGGTTCAAAGGTACCCAAGCAGTCCACACCGATAATCACCAGGTTATCGAGCTTGGCCTGCTGCAGCTTAACCAGTTCTACCAGCGCCCGCACCTCACAGGACCGCAGCACCACACCAACCTTTTCTTTCAATCCCCGGCTGGTGAGGTCGGACACCAACCGGGCAGCGTTTTGTAAACTAACGGGCACCAGCGGGTTGGCACCGGCGGCAGCTTCCGGCTCCTTTACCAGCGTATGCACAGCAGCACCGTCAACGGGCTGCTGCACAAACAGCGCGTCAACAACCTGCTGCTCTAAAAGCCCCTTCATAAAACCAGCCAGGCTTTTTACCGGGTTATTGTTTTCCACCTTTAATATATAATTTTTCATCACTCACCCCACCTCCTTATGTCTGCCATTTTTTACCCATCGGGTTGGGGCCCAATTGTTTTAATTTTTCTACCATCTCGGTAATGGTTTGACCGAAATAGTTGCCTTCGGAAGCACTGATAAATCTAAACCACAGTCGATCCTCTTCCACACCAAACTGTTTTAATATTTCTTTTACCATCGCTATTTTACGGCGCGCCTTGTAATTGCCACTACCATAGTGGCAGTCACCGGGGTGTCAACCACCCACCAGCACACCATCAGCACCTTCCAACAGCGGGCGCACCAAATACATCGGGTCTACCGAACCGGTACACATAACCCGTACAATGCGAACATTTGGAGGGTACTGGATACGGGAAGTACCTGCCAAGTCGGCACCTGTGTAGGAGCACCAGTTGCACATTAAACCAACAATTTTGGGTTCAAATTCAGCGTCTAGCTTTTGTTCCGGAATGCTCACAACAGACCTCCTTTCCCCTCACATGGTGAGGAGTTGCTTATATATTAATTGAACTGCTAACTTATCGCCGCGTCGATTATAGTAAGGAGTTGTTTCTTCTCAAAACCATTTTGCTGTGACGCACTGCTGGGACAAGCGGCAACACAGGCCCCGCAGCCCTGGCAGAGCACTTCACGTACCACAGCCACATTTTTGTTTTCGTCTATTACCCGGGCATCATAGGGGCAGATACTTACGCACAGGCCGCAGCCCTTACACCATTTTTCATTAACCGTGGCCACAATACCCAGGCTTTCCAGGCGATCCTTAGACAGCAGTGTTACCGCCCTGATGGCCGCAGCGTTGGCCTGGGCCAGTGATTCGCTAATCAGCTTGGGCGAATGGGCCAACCCACAGAGATATAAGCCGTCGGCGGCAAAGTCCACCGGGCGCAGCTTCATATGGGCTTCATTGTAAAAACCATCGGCGTTGAGGGGCAGCTTGTACAGGCGGGATAATTTTTCACCGTCTTTCCTGGGCACAATGCCGGTGGACAGCACCAACAGGTCAGCATCCAGCACCAGCTGCCGTTCCAGTACCGGGTCAGTAATTTTAACTTCAATTTTATCTCCTTTGGCATTAACCACCGGTTTGTCCTCCGGTGTATAACGAATAAATATTACACCCTGTTCCCTGGCCTGCCGGTAATATTTTTCTTTCATGCCGTAGGTGCGAATATCCCGGTACAATACGAAAACCCTGGCCCCGGGGTTTTTCTTTTTAATCTGCAGGGCATTTTTAATTGCCTGGGTGCAGCATATGCGGCTGCAGTAGGGGCGTCCTTCCTGGCGTGAACCAACGCATTGAATCATCACTACATTGTTCACGCCCTCCAACCGGCCGCCGGCCAGGCGCTCCTCCAGTTCCCTCTGGGTAAGTACACCGTCATGTTCACCGTAAAGATATTCGGTTGGTTTTGCTTCTTCCGCCCCGCTGGCAACAATTACCACGCCATGTTCCAGCACTTTCAACTGCGAGTCAATTTCCACCGTGGTTTTATAGTTGCCCAGGTAACCGGAAACCGCTGTAATTTCAGCCCCGGTTAAAACTTCCACCAGCGGGTGTTCATTTACCCGGCTGCTTAAATCGGCAATTAACTTTTGCGGATCGGAACCATCAATGGTGTATTTGACGTGACGGGCATTCCCACCCAGCTGGGGTTCCTTTTCTACCAGGTATACGCCAAAACCCTGGCCGGCCAAATTCAACGCTGCGGTCATACCTGACAATCCCCCGCCAATTACCAACACCCTGCGGTTAATTTCAAAGAACGAGGTGTGCACCGGCTTAGCCAGTTTTACCTTTTCCACCGCCATGCGCACCAAATCCTTGGCCTTTTCGGTGGCCGCCCGGGGATTATCCTGGTGCACCCAGCTGGCATGTTCACGAATGTTGGCCTGTTCGTACAAGTAGGGGTTTAATCCCGCTTCGCGAATGCTGGCCATAAACAGCGGAGCGTGGGTACGCGGTGTACAAGAAGCCACCACCACCCGGTTCAAGTCATGTTCTTTAATTCTCTCCTTTATGCGTTCAACATTGTCCTGGGAGCAGGTAAACAGAAATTCTTCGGCGTGAACAACACCGGGAAGGGTTTTTACATATTCCACCACTTCGGGAACTTTAACCACCGATCCGATGTTTATACCACAGTTACAGATAAAGGCACCAATCCTCGGTTCCGCACCTGAAATATCCTTTTCCGGCGGGTACTCTTTAACCTGGGCCAGCGTTCCCCTGGATTCTGCCAGGACACGCCCGGCCTGTGCCGCAGCACAGCTGGCATCCCCCACCGTTTCCGGAATATCCTTCGGTGCCACAAAGGCTCCCCCGGCAAAAATACCGGGTTTTGTGGTGGCACTGGGATTAAATTCATCACACTTGCAAAAACCGTTACTATCCAGTTCTACACCCACCGCCTCGGCCAGCTGTTTGGCCGTGCTGCTGGGTTTCAAACCCACAGATAAAACCAGCATGTCAAATTCTTCTTCTCTGTACTCACCTTCCGGGGTGAGATAACGTATCAGCAGGTTTTTGCTCTGCTGCAGTTCCTTTACTGAAGAAATCATGCTTCTTACATATTTAACACCGTACTGCAGCCGGGCCCGGTCGTAATACTTCTCAAAATCCTTACCGTACGCCCGGATATCCATGTAGAAAATAGTGGCCTCCAGGCCTTCAACGTGTTCCTTGGCAATAATGGCCTCTTTAGTGGCATACATACAGCAGACAGCAGAACAGTAATTTTTACCTCTATGTATATCCCGGGAACCGACGCACTGAATAAAGGCAATTTTTTTCGGTTCAACGTGATCAGAGGGGCGCACCACGTGGCCTTGGAAAGGACCGGAGGCAGCCAGCATCCGTTCAAATTGAACACTGGTGATTACATTATCGTAAATACCCCAGCCATATTCCCCGTAAGGAGCGGGGTCAATGGGTTCAAAACCCGGCGACAAAATTATTGAACCAACTTCCAGCACCAGCTCTTCGTCTTTCATCTGGTGGTTTATAGCGCCGGCCTCACAAACTTTTAAACATTTACCACAGGCTTTAGGATTTTTTAATCGCAAACATTTGTCCCTATCAATGGCATAGGCATTGGGAGTAGCTTGGGCATACATTTTATAAATGGCCTTGCGCTTACCCAGCCCGCCGTCAAATTCACTGGGCACCTTGACGGGACATTCTTCGGCGCACCGGCCGCAGGCTATACATTTCTCCTCATCCACGTAACGGGCCTTTTTTAACACCCGGGCTTTAAAGTTACCCGGTTCCCCTTCTACTCCCAGCACTTCAGCATTGGTGATAATCTCAACGTTCAAGTGCCTGCCCACGTCAACCAGCTTGGGTGACATGGTGCACATTGCGCAGTCGTTGGTGGGAAATGTTTTGTCCAGCATGGCCATGATGCCGCCAATGGCCGGTTTTTGTTCCAGCAGGTATACTTTAAAACCTGCTTCCGCCAAATCCAACGCTGACTGCATACCCGATATACCACCGCCAACCACCATCACTGCTCCGGTTAGTAAATTATTTTTACTCATAATAATTACCAGACCTCCAGTCTCCGTTTTTGGTCCGGATGTCCCAAATTTTATTGATGATAACAGCTAACTAACTACCATTTAACCCGTTTCAGTTAAAGATCTCACCAGGGGCATGGGGTCAACCATATGTTTCTTAAACCACCTGTTGGTATCAGGCAGGCCAAAGGCCAATCCCATTAATTCAGTAAAGTAAAATACCGGAATATCAATACCGCCCCGGCGGCGCGTTTCCAAATTTGTTTGGCACAGCGGGCAGGTGGTGACAATGGCCTGGGCCCCCGCTTCCACCGCCGCATCCAATATCCGTCCGGTCATACTGTAAACAATATCTGCCTTGGTAATTGACAAACTGGCACCGCAGCAATCGGTTTTGTAGGACCAGGTTAAAGGTTCCGCACCCAAAGCCTTCATTAGCTTATCCATGCTCTGCGGATTTTCAGGGTCTTCAAAGGCCACCGCCTCCGGGGGGCGGGAGGTTAAGCACCCGTAATAACAAACCACCTTTAAGCCTGTCAATTTTCTTTCTACCCGTTTGGTAATGGCGGTCAGCCCCACATCCTTTGTAAAGGCCTCCAAAGCTGATTTGGTCTGCACTTCTCCTGTAAAACGGCATCCTAACAGGCTTTCAACCTGTTTTCTAAGTTCATCATTGGTTTTAATGGCATGTTCCGCCGTCTTCAGGCGATTGTAACAGGCCGAACAGGGCACCACCGGATCAAGCCTCTGTTCTTCAGCAATGACAAGGTTTTGTGCCGGTAAAGCCAGGGCTAATTTATGAGAAGTGGCGTGAGCCGATGTAGAACCACAGCATACCCAATCGGGTAGTTCCACCAATTCCACATCTAAAGCCTTACTAACAGCCCGGATGGAATAATCAAACTCCTGGCCGGTGGACTCCAGCGAACATCCGGGGTAATAGGCAAATTTCAACTGTACTACCCCCTTTCTTCAATGGATGCAGAGTTAAAGTTTTGTCCGCATCTGCTGAAACCGGTTCCTTTTACCCGGTCAAAAATCTTTTTCACCTGATCTTTATTCTTAGTCCGGCTGGGGAACAGCGGAAGTTTGCCCTTTTTAAATAAATCTATACCCATTTTCATATCCTCAAACAGATTGCCGCTCTTCAATTTATAGCGAACCAGCATCGTTGGTTCATGTACCCTGCCGCCGGATTTCACCGAGTTTAAGAACGCCTGGTGGAACAGCGGTACATTTTTCACACCGGCCGGCACTCCTTCTTCCAGCGCCATTTCTCTCAATGTATCGGTAACTGCAGAAACCGAAATGCCGTTGGGACACCGGGCACCACAAGTTTCGCAGTTCACGCAGAGCCAAATGGCGGTACTCTTCAACAGTTCATCCTTTAAACCAAATTGAATCATCCTAATAATTTGGTTGGGACGAAAATCGGTATACGAAGCCACCTGGCAGCCTACAGAACACTTCTGACAGTGATAGCACAAATCCACCGGTTGACAGCTTCTTTCTTTAACTTCTTTAATGAAATTAAAATCCAGCTGTTCCGGCCCATGGTTTGTGATAATATTCACTAACTCACCCCTCCTTTGCTGCTGTATTATTGTTAAAATACTTATCTTTATGAAAATTTTATCACATAATTATTGGTTTTTGTACCCTAAAATTCTGCTTTTTTTAAATTTAGCAAAATTCATTTTCACTATAGCAGAATAACACCATTTATATTAAATTAAAAAATTTAACCAAGCACCGCGTTTCACATCATACTTATTTTATTTTTCGCTGCCATTATTTCAGAACACCATCATTTACCCCGGCCATTGTGTCGTTTTTCACAATTATATGTCTAATTTTGTCTAATATAGGGGCATAAAAAAATAACGCGATACCCCGCGTCATTTTACTGGTTCTGTTCTTCTCTTACATATACTTTGTACTCCGTACCGTTGATATTTTTACTGCTGCTGCCTACGGTAATGAAAACATTTTGGTAAGCCTTTTCAATCTTTACCGGGCTGCCGCCGGTTTTAATTACTGTTTTAACCCCCATTTCCGACCCGGCCTCATTAATTTTCACAGCACCTTTGCAGCTGATAATGCCCCCTCTGAAAACGGCATCTATGGTTACATTTCCTTTGGCGTTAATATTGGTATTAATACAGCCTTTACCGGCAATATAAACACTGCCTTCCGCTTCAATATTTGAATTTATGGCGTAAGAAACGGTAACATTGCCCTTTTCTTCATTATCCTGTGCTTCCAAGAAATCCATCACCGCCGATACCCGCTGCTGCAGCTGCTGCAGTTCTTCAATGCTTTTAATTTTCAGCCAGCCCAGTCTCCTAAATTTCAATTCCAATTCTGTAATTAAATTTCTGACCTCGGATGAAACCACAACCTTTTTATTCTTTAACAGGTGTACAAGTTCATTTATTGTTTTGGGCAGATGGGAAAATTTTTTATTTATCAATCCCACTATTAACTGCCCCAGGCAAACTTCCTTATTTAACTGCCTGCACCTTTCCTGCAGCAGGACCACCAATTCAACCAGCTGAATCAATGATTTGTTAATTGATTGAAATTTGATTTTAAGATTTTCCAAATATTGAGACATGCCCCCGGCATTAACAAAGGAGCTGATAACATTTTTACTCACTATCACATCGCCCAGGGCAACAATTTTGGCCCCGTAAACCGATCCGCCAATTTTTACATCACCGGCAGCAAAAACCGACATCCCTTCGGCCACATCTTTATTCACCACTAGATCGCCGTTAAATTCTAAATTGCCGGTACTTAAGGTAACCTCTTCCACCTGGTACACAGGAATAACCTTAAATATCCAGGTGTTTTTGTTCCTTTGTACCAGCGGTAAACCCCGCCCGGTGGAAACAACGCTGAAACCGTTTTGCTGCAGTAAGGTTCCCTCTCCGGCCTGCAGTTCCATTCTTTTATAGTCGGGAGGTTCTATGGGACGGCCATCCACCCCGGTCCCCGGTTCACCGGGTTTTCCCGGTATTTTTACCGCCAGCACCTGCCCAATATCCACCGACGTGAGGCGTTTTTGTCTAAAATCCACCCTGCCGTCAGGCAGTATTTCCGGCTGATTGTTATTCTCTGTATCAATCAATAGGTTTACCGATTCATCAACCCCCGGCTTAAAAGGGGTGCCCTCTGCCACCAGTGTCTTTGTTTCTGATGGTTTTTTTAGCAATGAAGATATTTTTTCCCGGCTTATTCCATAAACTACCCCGTTTTCTTTCAGTGCCTGTACGATTGCTTCCGTGGTAAAGGGGTATTCCGCTTTTAATTGGGGTAAAACTTTTACCGTTACACCATTGGGGGTATATTCAACCTCTATCTGCGGTGCAATAACAACGGCAGGGGTCAGCGTAACGTAGGCTGACAACCTGTCCTTTGAAATTTCCACTGTTATTTTGCCCTGGTCACCCTTGACGGCGGCAAGCTCAACATTATCTTCCCCGCTGATGGAAACCGGCTCGCGCACTTGTTTTCCGTTAACTGTGACCGCTATATCAGAGTGAGGAACCAACTGTACATGTTGATTCAAATCCCCCGGCAGTATTACTTTGCCCTTTTCATTTAAGGTTATTTTATTGGTTCCCATGACCATCATCATACCCCTTTATATGTATTAAAAACATGCTACCAAACTTTGTTACCTTGTTCAAGCCATACACTATATACAGAGTAAAAAATAACCTTACTAGATATTCGTTAAGGTCAGTACAATAATGTATAGGACATTACTCCTAATAAAATAAGACTTTTGTCCTAAATAATCATGTAAAAATTAAACCCGTTATATCACTTTTAACAGCAGTATAACGGGCTGACCATTATTTTCATTAATCACTTTTTTGCACCAGGGGCACCAGTTTAATTTCACCCTGGACAACCATTTTATCATCTTTAATAGCTAAAACACCCTTTACACCGGGAACTGTTACGGCCAACTGCACCGCTTTTTTTAAATCATCACTGTTTTTTACCATATTGGCAGCTGCGGTGGCCACCGCATCGGCAAGGATGGCTGATGATGACAGCACCACCACTGCGTCCGCACTGCCAAAGCTGAGGGAGTGTCCCACAGTACCGGATGAAGTGCAAATTCCCAGCGGTGTTTGTTCCGGCTGTATTTCCAAGGCCATTCGATTGCTGAAGGGCGATTGGGCTGCAAATATGCCTATGTATCTTCTTTTAGCGGAAAGCAAAAATATGTCGCCGCCGTTCTCAATTATTACCTCGCTGGACAGCTGTGACAGCTCCCTTCCTACATACTGGGCAAAGGTTCCGGCCACCGCTGCCATGGGCCCCACCCCGGCCAACCTAGCCGCCTCTGCCATTTCCCTGGCCATTGGCGGTGCCCCGGGTTTTAATTTGTGGGGGGTTAAGGTTTTAGCAAATTCAGGATCCCGCTGGATGTATTTTTCCAGCTGCCGGCGGTATTTTTCAATCATTTTTTTAATTTCATCCACCAGACCCGGGTTAAAGCACCGGCGGGTCACCGCTATATCCAGATCGGTTTCTTTCACCGCCACTTGAAAGTGTTTTAAATCCCGCTGGCGGTGCAGCCGGCGGTAGGTTCTATCAATGTACTGCAAGTTAGAAACAAACCTCCATCGCTTTCATCGGACATACTTTAACACACATTTGACATACGATACATTTGTCACCGTCAAAGTTTACCTGCATGGAAGGCCGCTGCAGATACAGTGCCCCGGTGGGACAGGAATCGGTGCAGCAGCCGCAGCTGGTACACCGCTCTTTATGGTAATTTATTTGTTCAGCCAGCCGCTGTACGGTAATTTTTTGCTCCTTTAAAAAATTAATTCCTTCTTCATAGCGCTCACCGGTCAATTCTAAAACTAAGGTTCCCTCTTTATCGGGGTTAATATGGGCTTTTATTATATTAACTACCAGGTCGAAATCTTTAACCAGGTGGTAAATAATTGGTTTATCAGAGGTTTCCGGTGAGAAACGTAAAATAATTTTTTTCGAAGGCATACTAATCTCCCCTTACATTTTATTCTACCCTGGAAAACGGCATCCTGCTAAGCCCGGCAGCATTTGCACACCGCTCACTGGTTTCGTTTCGCAGGCCGAACTACCACTCAGCCGCCCGGCTCCGGCAGGACCCCGGCATATTCGCCTTCCCTGGCTCAGATGCCGGTAACGCACTTCCTGTGCGTTACCCTGCCTCCGCCTGCCGTCTTCGCTAAGTCCGGCAGCTGCTCACTCAAAAATGCTTACTCCTGCAAATGGCTGCCGGGGCTTTTTATCCTCTGATGGTGCCGCAAAGCGGCATGATGGTCTGCCCCGGAAAACGGCATCCTGCTGAGCCCGGCAGCATTACTTTTTCTGTTTTTCTTCATCAAGGGCTTTGGGTATGATGCTGTCCTCAGCCGAAGGCAGCAGCTGCACCGGCCGACTTATTTCAAACTTACCTGCCTTTATCCATTCCTTTAGCTCATTGGCAATCTCCACTGCCATGGGGTAACTGGACATTGGGGCCGTTTTAACCTTCTTCCCGTTAACGGTAATTTCACCGCTCTTTAAATCTGCATAACTGGCATAACCCAGAATGTCTCCTTTGCGGTTGGGGTATGCATCACTGTAATCTACAATGGGCGCGTATAGTTCTCTGTCGGAACGGGAGGCCCAGCGCATAACTTCTTCATTTAATATGGGTATGGGTATACCAATACCCACTGCTAATGAACAGCCATATCCCAGCATGCTGGTTCCTCTAAGATAACGGGGATTCATCTGCTTCATGTCACCTATTACCGCCAGCGTGCCGCCGCTGGGATGCAGATCAACTCCCGCTGCATTCATCACCGCAGGAAAATGCTGGGTGCCCGGCCAAGCCACGTACCCTATGCCCCCACCCAGAAAAATACGGGTACCTATGCCAATGGTTAAAAAGTGCGGGTCCTTCAGCAGCGGGCTGAGCTGGCCGGAGGTGCTGTAATGGGCGCTGCCCAGTTTCGGCTGCAGCATGCCCATGTAGGTGTAAATGGTTTTTTCACTGCAGTTTACCGCACAGTTATAATTTTGATAAGCATTACGGGGGTTAAACAAAAAGGCCTCATTTATGTCATCCAAGCTGATATCCATCTCCAGCTCCCGGCGGGGATAGCAATGGGTGCCGTAGGAGAAGGCCTTTAAATGAACTTTTTTCCCGGCCACCAGGTCCTCTATCACATGGCCGCCGCCGTAGCGAAATTCCCCGGGAAAGTGTTTATTTAACGGGTCATCCTCGGCGGGTTCGGTGGCACCAATGTAAGCATCCACAGCAGCTATACCGGCATATGCGGGAACTTTGTTCAGCCACACTTTGCTCATTCTTATCCGCGGGCTGGCATGGCCGAAGTTTAAAAAGGCGCCGGAGGAACACATGGGGCCAAAGGTCCCGGTGGTAACCACATCCACTTCCTTGGCCGCCTGGGCAACACCTTTTTCCTCCACCAGAGAAACAACTTCTTCGGCAGTTAAAACCACTGCCTGCCCGCTTTTAATTTTTTCATTAATTTCCGCATAGGTTCTTTCAATGCCCATCAAACATACCTCCCATAAATTAAATAACAAACTTTTGCCGGTTGCTCGGGGGCATGTTAGATTTTATATATAAAAAAACCCCTTCTTAACAGAAGAGGTTTAGCAAATCCACTTTGCCCCCTTATCTGTCAAGAGAATAATCTCTTGCAGGAATTAGCACCGGACCGCCAGTACAGCTGGCGCGGTTGCCGGGTTTCATTGGGCCTGTTCCCTCCACCACTCTTGATAAGAGATGCGCTAACTGTTTATTCAATTAGTAGGAATATTTTAACACTCTAATAAAGTGTTGTCAAATGTTATTTAGTTGGAGATAATAATACCTGGGTTAGATTTCAACACTGAAAATAAACTTAGCAAAGGATGTATTAACCGATGGGAAAAAACAAAAGCAACATTCTCCGCTGGGTATTAAGTGAGGCTGTAAAAGCTGTGGCAGATTACAAGATGATCGAAAACGGCGATAAAATCGCCATCGGCCTTTCCGGGGGTAAAGACAGCACCACATTGTTATACGTTTTAGCTTATTATCAAAAATATTATCCCTACGATTTTGAAATCCAACCCATTCACGTAACCATGGGTTTTGAAGATATGGATATCACTCCGTTAAAGGATTTCTGCACTTCCCTGGGGCTGCCCTTATACATTCAACCGGGGGAAATAGGCCGCATCGTCTTCGACGCCCGGCAGGAAAAAAACCCCTGCGCCCTTTGCGCTAATCTGCGCCGGGGGGCATTAAACAGCGCTGCAGTGGAATTGGGGTGCAATAAGGTGGCGTTGGCTCACCACCTTGATGATGCCATTGAAACTTTTTTTATGAGCTTTTTCTATAATGCCCAGCTGCGCACTTTTTCACCCCGTACCTACCTGGATAGAACAGGTTTAACAATCATCCGGCCCTTTGTATACATACCGGAAAGGGACATCATCAGGTTGTCTAAAAAGGCCGCTGTACCGGTTATTGACAACCCGTGCCCGGCAAACCGCCGAACCAAGCGTGAAGAAGCCAAGGAACTGGTAACGGAGCTTTCCAAGCGCTACCCCCGGCTGCGGGAAAACTTTATCAATGCTTTAAAAAACTTTGATCAAAGAAATCTCTGGCCCAAAGTTATGCGCTAAATATTTGCATGGGCAATCACGCTTTTGCCGTCCTCTCCATAATATAAATTAAGCCCAGCCACGTAACAACTATACGCTGGATTATTCTTAGGCTGACCTGTAAAGTCAGTCTTTTTTTTGGAGGGATTTGGCCGTGACTGTTAAAGCATTTGAAGTTTCCAACAGGCGGGAGCTGGATATTTTTATCAGGATGCCCGGCGTCATTTATTATGATGATCCCCTGTGGACCCCTCCCTCCCCCCACCAGGTATTAAATAAACTAATGCAAATATCCCCCCAGGATTTGATTCTGCTGGTGGCAGTGGAAAACAACTCCGTGGTGGGTAGGGTGGCGGGAATGATTAACCGCCGGCAGCAGGAAAAAGATACCGCCCTGTTTGGATATTTTGAATGTGTTAATAATGAACAGGCAGCAAAGGAACTTTTTAAGGAGCTGGAGTTGTGGGCAGTAAAAAAAGGATACCGCTGCCTTTCCGGACCGGTGAGCTGCAATACAAATGACAGTATTGGTCTGCTGGTGGAAGGATTTAATCTTCCACCGAAAAACGGTATGCCGTACAACCCATATTATTATTCTCATCTGCTGGAAAAATGCGGTTTTAAAAAGCAGCTGGATTTACTTGCCTATCATTGGACTAACCGCCACCCGGTACCTGAAAAGTTAGCCCGTATAGCTAAAAAAGTGTATCAAACCAAGGGCCTGGTATTAAGACCGATCAACCTGGCCAACATTTACAGGGAAGCACAGTTATTATCGGTAATACATAATGAAACTATGCAGGACAACTGGGGTGCGGAAAGGCTTTCGGTGACCGATGCCGCCCAGTATTTAAGCAATTATCGTTCCTTCGCCGACCCGGAACTGCTGCTGGCGGTGGAAATTAACGGGGAACCGGCGGGAGTCTGCCTTACCCTGCCGGAGCAGCATTCCCAAAGCTGCCGGGTGGCAGTTTTGGCAGTGGTGCCGAAATATCGTAAAAGGGGTGTGGCAGCCCTGCTGATGTACGAAACCATGTTAAGGGTGCAGCGCAGGGGTTACAAAGAAGCAGAATTATCTTTAATTATGGAAAGCAACACTATGATGAACAGAATTTTGCAAAACACTTTTAATTTTAAGGTTTCTAAAAGGTTTCGACTGTACAACAAGCAGCTGGAAGCACAGCAGCTTTGTTCTAACTTATCCTAATCCTGTATCCTGCTGGGCCCGGCAGCATTTGCGCTGCCGGGGTTTTTATTGGCTGATGGTGCCGTATTGGCATCACTCTTTATGCTTCGTTTTTTTTCTGCGGTAAATAATTACCGCCGTACCGGTGACAATCAAAAACAAACTGACAAGCTGCGCCACTCTAAAGGGCCCCAGCATTAAGCTGTCTGTACGCATGGCTTCGATAAAATACCGGCCAAGGGAATATAATACCAGGTACAGCAGGGCAATTTCCCCTTCAAAGCGCTTCTTTTTCCAGTACAGGAACAGAAAAACAAAGACACTGAAATCCCACAACGATTCATAGAGAAAGGTGGGGTGATAATAACGGCCATCTATAAACATTTGGTTTTTTATAAATTCCGGAAATTTAGATATAAACTGCAGGCTTACCGGCCCCCCGTGGGCTTCCTGGTTTATAAAATTACCCCACCGGCCTATGGCCTGTCCGATTATCACACTGGGGGCACATATATCGGCAATCTGCCACACCGGCAGTTTGTGTTTTCGCACATAAAAGTACCCGGCTAAAATTCCTCCAATTAGTCCCCCGTGAATTGCCAAACCGCCGTGCCAAACCGCCAGGGTTTCCCAGGGATTGTCGGCATAGCGCTGCCATTCAAAAATAACATAATATAACCTTGCACCCACAATGGCCGCAGGAATGATTAAAGTAATCATGTTGATTATGTGCTCGGGGTGGATATTTGTTTGTTCAGCTCGACGATAGGCCAGGTACATCCCCACCAAAAAAGCAGAAGCCATAATTATGCCATACCAGTGCACTTTTATCGGGCCAATGGTAAAAGCAATGGGGTCAATCAAATTCCTCATCTCCTAACAAATTTTATCTTTAAAGCAGGAATTAAGTATTATTATATCGAAAAGGAATTAAGTTTGACAAATTTGTTGTGATTTACTAGATTATAACACAGGAATACTTTGAATCCGATTAGGCTATGCTTAAAAAATACAGAAGCTGCAGCAATCTTAGGAGGAGGAATATTTTTGAGTAACGTAACCGTGCTTAAACATCCTGTTGTTGATAATTGTTTAAGATACCTGCGGGATAAGGATGCAGACATTGTTCAATTTCGCCGGTCATTAAAACACCTGGGACTTTTTTTAGCCATGGAAGCCACTGCTGATCTGCCCACCAGGCAGTACCAGGTAGAAACACCTTTAAATATAACCGCTGACGTAGCAGAAGCTGCCGATGATACCGTATTATTAATACCAATTTTAAGGGCCGGATTGGGCTTTGTGGAAAGTTTCTTGGAAGTTATTCCCCGGGCTAAGGTTGCCCACATCGGCATGGCCAGAGATCATGAAACTTTGGAAGCCAAGGTATACCTCAGCACCCTGCCGAAAAATGTTGATGTTTACCAAAGAGTTTATGTTATGGATCCCATGCTGGCCACCGGCAACAGTTGTGTAAAAACCCTGGACATACTGGTTGAAGGGGGCATTAAGCCGGAAAGCATTGTTGTAGCCTGTGCTTTTGCCGCCCCGGAAGGGATTAATCAAGTTCACAGCCGCTACCCGCAGGTTAAAATTATAGCTGCCACCGTTGATAAGAAGTTAAATGAAGTGGGTTACATAATTCCCGGTTGCGGTGATGCGGGAGATAGGTTATACTTACTGTAGTTATAATTAAATATTTTAACACTACCGAAACCTTTAAATTAGTCCAGTGAGGCTAAAAAGGTGCAAAAGGGTACAGTGCAGCCGGCCGGGGTTCCCGTGCCGGCTGAGGAAATATGTCGAATTTTGCTTCTCGCCTCTCTGGCGAGAAGCTTTTTTTATGCTCTGAGAAAGATAAACCAAAGGGGAGGTTCTTATTAATGAGAAAAAGGGAAATTCAGGTTGAAGAAAGGTTACCACTGCTGCAGACACTGCCTCTTTCACTGCAGCACCTGTTTGCCATGTTTGGGGCCACTGTACTTGTTCCGTTCATTTTTAAAGTTGACCCGGCAACCATACTGCTGATGAACGGTATCGGCACACTGCTGTATATCTTTTTATGTAAGGGCGGTATACCTGCTTATTTGGGTTCCAGTTTTGCATTTATTTCCCCGGTGATGGTTGTTCTGGGCAGCAAGAGTTATGAAGCCGCGCTGGGCGGATTTATCTGCGTGGGTTTAGTTTTTACACTGGTGGCGTTAATTGTTAAGGCTGCCGGCACCGGGTGGATTGATGTGCTGTTTCCCCCCGCTGCCATGGGAGCCATTGTGGCGGTAATCGGTTTGGAGCTGGCACCGGTGGCAGCACAAATGGCCGGTCTGGTACTGCCTCCCGGCGCGCCGGCAGACGCTGTAAAGGATCCCCAGGCCATTATGGTATCTATGACAACGCTGGCCATTACCGTTTTAGGCTCGGTGTTATTTAGAGGTTTTTTAGCCATTATCCCCATCTTAATCGGTATTTTAAGCGGTTATGCCATATCCTTTGCCATGGGTATGGTAAATACCGCCTCTATCGCTAAAGCCCAGTGGGTAAAAATTCCCACTTTTTACACACCACAATTTGACTGGGAAGCCATTATGATTATCTTACCGGCTGCCCTGGTGGTAATTGCCGAGCACGTGGGGCACCTTTTTGTAAGCAGCAATATTGTGGGCCGGGACCTGGCCAAAAATCCGGGCCTGCATCGTTCCCTGCTGGGTAACGGTTTGTCCACATTGATTTCCGGTTTTGTGGGTTCAACCCCCAACACCACTTACGGTGAAAATATTGGTGTTATGGCCATCACTAAGGTATACAGTGTATGGGTAATTGGTATTGCTGCGGTAATTGCCATTATTCTTTCCTTCTCCGGCAAACTGGCTGCCGCCATCATGAGCATTCCAACACCGGTGATGGGTGGTGTAAGCCTGCTGCTGTTTGGTGTTATCGCCGCCTCCGGTATACGCATGCTGGTTGAAGCGAAGGTGGATTACAGTAAACCCAGAAACTTGGTTTTAACTTCCGTGGTGCTGATTCTCGGCATCAGCGGTGCGGAAGTTACCATGGGAGCGGTAAGTTTAAAAGGTATGGGGTTGGCTACGGTGGTGGCCATTATTTTAAGCCTGGCCTTTAAATTGTTCGATATGTTTGGATTAACAAATGAATAGAAGGTATGCCCCAGGGGCATATCCCTGGGGCATGCTGTGTCCCCCGAAAAATGGTATCTTAATCCTCTTTATCATTTCTCACCTGGCTGTGGAAGATTTCCTCCAGGCTTAAATCTCCTGTCCGCTTGTGTTTCACCCGGGAAATAACCTCGGTCACTCCCCTGGCCTTGGATGCCGCTTCTATGGCCGCCCGTTCCTCCGCCGGATCGTCGGTACGTCCTACTAAAAAAACTTTACCGTCTGCAATTTTAGCCCCGATATTTTTCATGTTCACCCGGGGGTGGGCATTTAATTCCTCGGTAACTTCCATAGCTACACCGCTGTCATTTATCTGGCCGTCTGTGGATACGGTAATACCGTTTTCAATCCGTTTAACACCGGGAACCCGGGATGCGATTTCATTAAGCCTGTTTTTTTCGGCCGCGGTGTCTACAATGCCGGTTAACTGCACTTCACCATCCACCACATCGGCCTGTATCCCGTAACGTTCCATTTCGGGATGGGCATCAATGGCTTCCTGCACCTGCGCTCTCAATTTATTGTCTTTTTTATGCATTTAAATCGCCCCTTTTACCTCAAAATTTAAGGAATGTTTTTTCCCGCTATTATACCCCCGCCGCCGGTTAAATATTTAAGGTAAAAGGTTCATAACATTAAAAGTAACTATTTCCATTGTCAGCAGCAGTTATTTTTTGATACTATGAATTAAGGAGTTAAATCATTATTTTAGCCTCCTTAATTTAATATGCCTGAAGCCCGGTTCTTCAGGCTTTTTTCTTTATTTTATTAATTTTTCATTACTTCAATTTATACTTTTTATTATCTAATTAATGTGTTATACATTACATTAGTATTAACTTTCAAACACCGGGAGGGCAGGAAATGAGTAAATACAGCTCTGTTTTTGACATTGTGGGACCGTCAATGATTGGTCCTTCAAGTTCACATACTGCGGGTGCTGCTAAAATTGGTTTAATGGCCCGAAACATATTTAACGCCCAACCTCAAAACGTTCAAATAATACTTTACGGTTCATTTGCCAAAACATATAAAGGGCACGGTACAGATTTAGCGCTAATTGGGGGGCTGCTGGGCTACAGTGCCGATGACCGGCGAATAGTGAATTCCGCCCAAGATGCTCTCAGGCTGGGCATAAATATCAATTTAACTACCAGTGATGAAGAAACAGACCATCCTAACACAGCAAAGATTATCATGAACAGGGATAACCGCACCTTCGAAATAGTGGGTATATCACCGGGGGGCGGCAGGGCCGAAATTGTGGAAATAAACGGTTTTAAGGTTAAAGCCGCGGCGGATAATAACTTTTTATTGGTATTTCACCACGACAGGTATGGCGTAATAGCTGCGGTGGCCAACCTGCTGGCTTCCCACGGGATTAATATCGGGCACATGGAAGTGGCCAGAAAATCCAAAGGTGCGGAGGCTTTAATGGTAATACAAACTGACCAGCAGGTACCGGATGACATAACCATCGAGTTAAAAGAGTTGGCCCACGTCACCGGTATTGTGGCCTTCAACAAAAACAGCGGAAGGTAGGTAGTTAAAAAAATGCAGTTTACTACTATAGAACAATTGGTTGCTTCAGCTGAAACAAAAAAAGTAAAAATATCCGATATAATGATTGAACAGGAAATGGAAACCAGCGGGCAGGACAAAGATACTTTATATGAAAATATGTTCAAGCACCTGAAGGTGATGGAACAGGCGGTGGAGCGCGGGCTGAAGGAAGATTTAAAATCCCGCAGCGGCCTGGTGGGGGGAGATGCCAGGCTGCTTTCACAATATAATCAAAGCAACAGGTCGCTGGCAGGGAATTTAATTATCCAGGCCATGTCCATGGCCATGGCCACCGCTGAAGTAAACGCCTGCATGGGAGCAGTTGTGGCCACTCCCACCGCCGGTTCCTGCGGGGTGGTTCCCGGCTGTATTTTTGCCGCCGGTTCTCACCTTAAAGCCAGCAGGAAAGACCTGGTGGATGCTCTGTTCGCCGCCGGTGCCGTTGGATTGGTTATTGCCAATAACGCCAGCATAGCCGGTGCAGCAGGGGGATGCCAGGCGGAAATCGGTTCCGCTTCCGCTATGGCGGCAGCGGCAGTGGTACAGCTGGCCGGCGGTACACCCAGGCAGTGCGCCAATGCGGTGGCCATCGTTTTAAAAAGCGTGCTGGGACTGGTATGCGACCCGGTGGCCGGTTTGGTGGAAATTCCCTGCATTAAAAGAAACGCCACCGGCGCATCGCTGGCCATTGTATCTGCCGATATGGCCCTGGCCGGAATAGAAAGCGCCATCCCCTGTGACGAGGTAATTGACGCCATGTACAGGGTAGGACGCTCCATCCCGGTTACACTGCGGGAAACATCCATGGGAGGCCTGGCCACCACAGAAACAGCAAAAAAAATTGAGAAAAAAGTGCTGTAAATGTTACTTCTGCCGCTGTCCAAAAATCTTGGCATTTATCCTTTCCACCAGGTACACGGTGGAAAAGTTGTGATGTATTTGATTAGCCACACTTTCCACCGCACCGTCAAACTGAACCAAGTTACCAGGCAGGATAACTTCAAAGCCATATTCCGATTCCAAATGGGACTTAACTTTACTTAGTATCTGCTCCCTAATCTGTGCATCGCCCAGTTCCTGCCACGCTGCATAGGGATTAACAATATCCTGCCCGGTGACTTCTTTTACCACGTTAAAGAAATATTCTCTAAATTTAACAAATGATGGCTGTCTTTTTTCCAGTACGCCCATATTAACACTCCTTATCCGATAAATATTAAATGTTTAATTTATTCAATAATACAATCCCCGTTCCCTGCCGGTGAACTGGACATTCTTTATTGTCAGAATTGCACAATTTTTCGTTCGCACCGGCAGGAATTTTGTAATCCTTAGACGAATATACATAACCCGAGCGGGCGGTAGTATTTATTATTTTATTAAAAATTTAAAGGAGTGATGCTTTTCTAATGGACTTTATGACTGTTCTTACCAAGGTAAACGATTTTGTTTGGGGCCCATGGATGCTGACTTTCCTGGTGGGCACCGGTATCTTTCTCTCTCTGCGCCTGGGATTTATACAGGTTACCACCTTACCCTACGCGTTAAAGCTGGCATTCTCTAAAAATCAAGATGACAAATCCGGCGGGGATATTTCCCACTTCCAAGCCTTAATGACCGCCCTTGCCGCCACCATCGGTACCGGTAACATTGCCGGCGTGGCCACAGCCTTTGTGCTGGGTGGCCCCGGGGCCATTTTCTGGATGTGGGTTACCGCCTTCTTTGGAATGGCTACCAAGTACGGCGAAGCCATTTTAGCCATTAAATACCGCACCGTTGACGAAAACGGCAACATGGCCGGCGGCCCGATGTACTACATTGAAAAAGGTTTGGGCTGGAAATGGCTGGGCTTAGCCTTTGCCGTGTTTGGTGCCACTGCTGCCTTCGGCATTGGCAACATGGTACAGACAAACTCTGTGGCCGATGTTGTAAATTCCAATTTCGGTGTACCCACCTGGGTAACCGGTTTTGTACTGTCAGCTTTAACCGCCGCTGTTATTTTAGGTGGTATCAAAAGTATCGGCCGGGTTACAGGCTTAATTGTTCCCTTTATGGCTGTTTTCTATGTTGCTGCCGGACTAATTATTCTTTTAACTAATATTGATTCCGTTCCCTCCGCTTTTGCTTTAATCTTCTCCGATGCCTTTACCGGCCAGGCTGTGGCCGGCGGTGCCATCGGTTTAGTGATTCGCTGGGGCGTAGCCCGGGGTGTATTCTCAAACGAGGCCGGTTTAGGTTCCGCTCCCATCGCCGCTGCCGCTGCCAAAACCGACCACCCCGGCCGCCAAGCGCTGGTATCTATGACCGGTACCTTTTTGGATACCATTGTAGTATGTACCATCACCGGCCTGGCTTTAACCATCGCCAATATAAAAGGCGTTGTGGAAGAAGGGTTGGAAGGTGCTACTTTAACCGCCGCCTCCTTTAACGGCCTCCTGCCGGGCGGAATCGGTGCTTATATTGTTACCATCGGCTTAATCTTCTTTGCCTACTCCACCGTGCTGGGCTGGTCTTACTACGGTGAAAAATGCTTCCAGTACATCTTTGGCACCAAAGGCATTGTATTTTACCGCCTGGCCTTCGTGCTGACTGCATTTTGGGGTGCCGTACAAACGCTGGACACCGTTTGGTTTATCGCCGACACTTTAAACGGCTGCATGGCCGTCCCCAACTTAATCGGCCTGCTGCTGCTCTCGGGAGTAATTGTTGCTGAAACCAAGTCCTTTAACGAGCTGCGCAGAAAAGAAGAGGAAACTTCCACCGGTTTAAGCGCTTAACCGCTTGCAAACAGGGGGCACTGCTGCTGCCCCCTGTTTTTATGTTTCATAAACCGCAGCATTTTTTCAAGCTGATAAATTCCTGTGCTAAATAAATCAAACAGCGCATAATTTATAAAAAAACAGCCTGCTGTTTTTACGGGGGGACAGCATAAGGATGATGTCCACCAGCCGGGGAAAAATACTTTTTAGTATTTTACTGCTTCTTGCCGCATCCTTTATAATCAAATTTAACATCTTGAAAACAGTTTCCCGCACCGATTCCGGGCAGATGAAAGCGGTTATTCAATTTTTAGTGCCGGTTAAATTAGTAAAATCATCTTCCACCGTTATTCCCGAATATCCCACACACATGCCCCGCTGGGCATTAACCCAGCAAAATAACCGCCAAATTACTTTAACCATCCGAGAAAATATTCCCTACGGGCAAAAAATAAAATTACTGGCAGCTTATAAGCCCTTTGGCCTGCCCATTACCCTTCATACAACCAAAACGATGTCCAATGATGCGGCACCAAAACTCTTGGGTGCCACTTCCAGAACAGTGCCCACAGATAAACCGGTGGAATTTAAATTCAACACTTTTATAGAACCCGGCAGTTTTATAAAAGCAGCCAAAGCAAGTATCCCGGGCAGCTTTATGCCCGCGGAATTTAATAACACCGGTACAAAGGATTACAGCCGGTGGCTGTTTGTTCCTGAAACTCCCTTATCTCCAAACCAAAGCTTTAAAGTTACATTTAACGAACAGCTAAAAACATTTACCGGCAGACATTTAAAACAGAAAACAGCATGTAAAATAACCGCAGCCGTTAAACCCCGAATTTTGAGCTGCAGTATTACAAACGGCAGCACAAATGTTCCCCTTTATCCGGTATTAAAATTTTCTTATGACCAAACTTTAGACAGCGGATCAGTGATTATAAAGGAAAGTACCACCAACCATGATGTTCCCGGCCGGGTAAAAGCAGTTAAAAATACCATTATCTTTAAACCGTACAACGCCCTTTTACCCGGTACTAAATATAACTTAACAGTTAAAGCAGCCTCCGCAGCTAAAGAGTCCAGCAGGCCGTTTAAAATTTCATTTACCACCAGAACAATGAATAACCAGTACTGGATGGAGGTTAAACTGGGTAATATACACACCGTAACGGTATATAAAGACCGCTGCCCGGTAAGAGTGATGCTGGCCTCCGGCGGGCGTTCCGGCCATGAAACCCCGCCGGGAACTTACTACACCGGTGACCGGGGAAGGAGTTTTTGGGCCGCCAGGTTTGGGGAAGGTGCTGCCTATTGGGTAAGAGTTGCGGGCAGTATATTAATCCATTCCGTTCCTAAAAACAGCCGCTGGCAGACCAAAGAAGAAGAGCATATCAAACTGGGACTGCCTGCCAGTCATGGCTGTATAAGATTGGCAGAACCGGATGCCAAATGGGTGTACGAAAATATTCCCGCCCATACCATGATTATAATTCACGATTAGGTGGTGATAACCTGCCGGGTTATTTTTTTTTTGCTTATTTCCGGCCCCTAAAAAAATTATTACTGGCATTAATATCAAATCTTGCAGTATTATGTAATATTTGCTACCATTATCTTGTGATCTCTTTCTCTTTCCATCATCATCATTTACAGAAAGGAGCAGGAAGTTGTTTAGGAGTTTAAAAGCAAAACTAAGTATCTTCATCGCCGTCATCTCTATATTCAGCATCGGCACACTGACTTTATTATCCACCAATTACATTTCCAAGACGATTATCAATAATTTAAACGCCAGCAACAAAAACCTGAACCTTGCCTTACAGGATAACATTGCGGGATACTTTAACAGTAAGGGCCAGCTGCTGCTGACAATAAGTGCAATGGAACAGGTTAAATCGCTGGATCAGGATAAAATGTCAGCTGTCTTTCGGTCCATGCTGGATGCCGACCCCCATCTCGTAAATGTGTATTTCGGCAGTAAAGAAGGTAAGCTGATAACTGAACCGCCGGCACCAGTACCGCCGGATTATGACCCCCGCAAGCAGGCTTGGTATAAAGAACCAGCAGAAAAAAACAAGCTGGTTTATTCCGATGTTTACATAGACGGGGCTACGCACAAGCCGGTGGTAACAATCTCCTGCCCGCTGCGGGATAAAAGCGGAAATTTTGCCGGTGTACTGGGTATGGACGTATCGCTGAACGAACTTACCGAAGTGGTAAACAAAAACAACCTGGGTGAAAAAGGGTATGTATTTTTAACAGACCGGAAGGGAAAAATCATCGCCCACCCAAATTCGGACTGGGTTGATAACAGCCGCGATTTATCCAACGAAGAATATGTAAAAAAGGCCCTGGCCAACAAATCCGGTACTGCCGAGTTTACCGACAGCAGCGGCAGCAGGCAGATTGTTTACTACTCGCACATACCAATCACCGGCTGGGGGCTGTTTGTGGTCCAAAGTGAAGATGAGGCCTACGGGGTAATTAACGTAATCAAAAAACAAGGGTTAATAATTTCTTTAATAGTTTTAGTTTTTGCGGTCATCCTCGGTGTATTTATCGCCCAAAAACTGGTTGGCTCGCTGAAGTCCATCGAGCAGGGGGCCAATACCATCGCCCAGGGAGACTTAACCCACACTGTTAAAGTAAGCAGCAGCGATGAATTGAGCAGCCTGACTAAATCAATTAACCAGATGACCAATCATTTGAAAGATATTATCGGCAGTGTAAAGTCATCCTCCGATTCCATAACCGACGCCTGTGAAGTGCTGGCGGAAGGAACAAAGCAAACCACTGAGGCGGTGAACAGGACCAGCCAGGAAATCACCCAGGTGGCTGCCACCGTGGAACAAATTTCCGCCTCTTCCAGCGAAATATTTGAGGGGGCGCAAAGGGCTTCAGCAAGTGCCAACAGGGGGCAGGCAATTATTAAGGACGTAGTTTCTTCCATGGAGTCCATAATCAGCGCCACAAAAGAAGTAACAGAGGCCATTACAGAAGTGAATTTAAAGGCCCAGGATATCAGTAAAATAGTTGATTTAATTACCGCCATTGCAGAGCAGACCAATCTGCTGGCTTTAAATGCCGCCATTGAAGCTGCCAGGGCTGGCGAACAGGGACGGGGATTTGCAGTGGTGGCAGATGAAGTTAGGAAGCTGGCCGAACAAACGGCTGATGCCACCCAAAATGTAGCCGGGCTTATTGCCGATATGCAGAAGGGTACCAGCACCGCTGTGGAAAAAATGCAGCAGGGATACAACCTGGTGGAAAGCGGTATGGACAAAGTAAATGAAACCGGTGCAGTCTTTAAAGAAATTTACCATTTGGTTACCAGCCTAACCGAGCAGATAGAACAAGCCACCGCTGCCACCCATGAAGTTGCCACCAGTATACAAAATGTAGCTGCTGCCTCAGAGGAACAAGCGGCCATTACAGATGAATTTAACTCCTCGGTGGAAAAACTAACCCAAATGTCCGCCAACCTGAATGAATTGGTAAGCAAATTTAAAGTATAAAATTTTGGAAGGCTGTCATCCTAACGGGATAACAGCCTTCCTGCCGTTAGCTCAGCAGCTGCATTTTACAATTTTAAAGCCCGCTTCTTCCAAAGCCTTAATAAGATGCCCGGGGTCTTTGGTACCCAGGCGGAGCATCACATGAACCCGTTCCCTGTTCTTTTCCAGCACCGCAATACCAATTACATTTACTTTACAATCTCTCACTATACTTGTAATTTCAGCTATTAATCCCACCCTATCCCGGGATTCGATTACCATCCTGGTTCCTGCTTTTCTAAGGCCCAATATTTTAATCAGCGCTTCAAAAATATCTGTCTGGGTAATGATACCCACTAAAACTTCGTTTTCTTCCACCAGCAGGCAGCTTATTTTATGCTCGCGCATAATTAATGCCGCCTCTTCTATAGTGCAGTATGGATCAACAGTGATGGGATTTTTAATCATTACATCTGAAACCATTAGTTTAGACATTAATCCTCTTATCTCATAAACACTTAAAGTAGTGGCCGGAGAAGGGGATACGGCAAGTAACTCTTTCTCGGTAACCAGGCTCACCAACCTGTTACCCTGGACAACCGGCAGTTCTCTAAACCTATGCTTTTTCATCAGCTCTAAAGCATCTAAAACCGGTGTTTCTTTGGTAATGGTTATCGGAGAAGTGGTCATATGATCAGCCACAAACATTTTTATATACCCCCTCGATTAATGTTACCAGTATTTTATCCCACCACCATTTTTAGTGCAATACTTATATTTTAACTAATTAAATATAAAAGGCGCCATTTAGGACGGCTTTATGTTATAATGGTTTTAAAGAAAGGGGTGTTTGCCGGGATGTTTGATGTTATTTGTTATCGGCTAAAGGGTCACCTGCAGTACCAAAGCGAAATAGTGCCGGCGGGTACGCCTATCAATGAAGCCATTGAAAATATTCAAAACGTAGAAGAAACCTTACGGTTTACGGGTTATTCAAATGAAAAAGAAGCTAAAAAATTTATAGATAAGTTTCAGTCAGACTCTTCCCAGTAAGGGTCTGACTTTTTTATAATTATAATATTTCAGTGGATATGGAAATAATTTCGGCCGTTCCCTGGTTTTCTATAAATTTAGCCACATTACTGAGCATACTTTGAGCATGAGCCGTTTCGTTACTAACACATGCCACCCCAAGGGTTGAACGCTGCCAAATGTCATGCCCGTCAACCTCTGCTATTGATACATTAAACTTTGCTTTTACCCGGTCAATAATACTTTTCAGTACCCTGCGCTTATCTTTAAGAGTACTGGCTTCGCCAACAAAAAGTTCTATTGTTAACGTACCCACCACCATTATTCATGCCTCCCAAAAAATTTTTTAAAAAAATCCCTTATATATTAAAAAACAAAACGGCGACAAGTTTACCCCCTGCCGCCGCTTTTTACTTAGTAGTTGTGAGTACCTATAACAACTTCTTTTTTAAATTTCTTCTCCAACGTGTTTTTCAGCTTTTGTAAATCAATGGGACAGGCTGCTGTTTCAACCGCCTTTACCATACAGGTTGCGATGTGAATAACATCTACATCCCGGCCCTGGGCTCTCAGGTTTTCCATCACCAAAACGGTACGCGGTATCATTAAACCGGGACAATCACCGCAGCTGCTCATAGCCACAATTTCCACTTCATCTTCCTGCTGGTAACGAGCAAACTCCCCAGCCCGATCAGCCAGGGCTTTAAAACACTTAATACAGCCGATACAGCTTATATCACGGATTTTTTTGCAGCTAAATATGGCAATTCCTTTAGACATAAAATCCCCCCCTGATTTGGGGGTATTCTATATTTAATATCATAAATCCTGCTTGATAAACAATTAATTTATTTTAACAATTACTCCGCTGAAATGATATAATGATAAAGCGGCTGTCCCCCGTAATGCACCTCAATTTCCAAATCCAAAAAATCCTCCCGCAGCTTATCTGCAGCCTGTTGGGCTATTTCCCCGGTGAGGTCTTGGCCGTAATATAACGTGACCAGTTCTTCTCCGTCCGATGTCAATTCCTGAACCAGCTGTTTCATCACCGAGTATATGTCATCCCCGCTGGATACCAGCCGGCCGTCTACCAAACCAATAACATCCCCGCTGCTCACAGACCGGCCGCCAATACTTACATCCCGAACGGCTTTTGTTATTTCCCCGGTTCTAACCATTTCCATTGCTTCATTCATACGCTCTTCGTTTTCCTCTAAGCTCCCTTCGGGATTATATACCAGCAGGGCAGACAGCCCCTGGGGTATAGAAACAGTTGGTATTACTGCCACTGACTTTTTAGTCATTGAGGCAGCCTGCCGGGCTGCCATGATTATGTTTTTATTATTGGGCATTATGATTACATTTTTAGACGGCACCTCTTCCACAGCCTGTAAAATATCCTCGGTACTCGGGTTCATGGTCTGGCCGCCGGTAATAACTATGTCCGCACCAATACTTTCCATGATATTAACTATCCCTTCACCCAAAGCCACTGCAATAACAGCTAAAGGTTTGGCTGTTTGCTCCTGCCGCCAATTTTCATTTTGCTCCTGCATGTTGCTGATCCGCAATTTGTGCAGCGAACCGTAATTTAAGCAGGTTTCAATTACCAAACCGGGATGATTGGAATGAATATGTACTTTGGTTACCTGCTCACTGCCCACCACCATTAAACAATCACCATAGGGCTGCAGTTCCCTTTTAATCTGCTCCAGCGGCAGGCCATTACCCTTTAGTAAAAACTCAGTACAATATGTATAAGTTATATCACTTTCCAGTTCCTTGGGAATGTATTCTGCCAGGCGCTTCTTCTGACTGGCGGTAAAATCATCAAGTAATCCAATTTGCTCCACTTTTCTCAGGGTATAAAGTATGCCCTGTAAAATAACCACCCAGCCCTTACCGCCGGCATCAACCACTCCCGCTTCCTTCAGCACCGGCAGTTGATCCGGAGTGGCTTCCAGGGCTTTGCGAGCCTGACGGGAAACAGCAACCATAAAACGCGTTAACTCGGGACTGCGCTCAGCAGCATGGTGAGCCGCCTCGGCACTCTTTCTTAATACAGTTAAAATAGTACCCTCCACAGGCTCGGAAACAGCCTGGTAAGACAATTTAGCCCCTTCCTCAATGGCTTTGGCCAAATCTTTGGCATCCGCCTTGGTCTTTCCGCTTAAGGCATTGGCAAAGCCCCTTACCACCTGGGACAATATTACACCGGAGTTGCCCCGGGCACCCATTAAACAGCCATTTGCTGCCGCTTTAATTACTTTATCCAAATCGTTACCGTCAACCCGCTGTGCTGCTTTGGTACCTTCCAGCAGTGTTAGGTACATATTGGTACCGGTATCGCCATCGGGCACCGGAAATACATTTAATGCGTCTATTTCTGTTTTTAATTTTGCTAAAAAATTTACACAGCCCATTAATATAAACTTTAGTCCCGTACCATCTAAGTTATATATACCCAAAATAGCGTTCCCCCAACTACTAAAATTACTCTAACCATAATATACTTCTAGATAATAGTTCCGTTTCCTGCTATGAACCAATATTTTAAATTATTTATAATGTTTCAACCCCACGCATTCTATTTATGGCAGAACAAATTTCATGTTTCC
The DNA here is from genome assembly GCF_016907915.1 of Desulforadius tongensis. Taxonomy (GTDB): domain Bacteria; phylum Bacillota; class Desulfotomaculia; order Desulfotomaculales; family Desulfohalotomaculaceae; genus Desulforadius; species Desulforadius tongensis. The sequence continues at coordinate 5,855 of NZ_JAFBCW010000020.1, read as the reverse complement.
TGGGTAAAGCCAGGTTTCCCGGGTGCTGCCCTTTAAACGGTGAAATAACATCCAACCCAAACTGCTTAATGTCATTTAACACACTGTCCACCACTTCTGCCAATGTAAGTTTCCCGTTGAAATAATGCTTGGCAGCATATCTAATGATTTCCGCTATGGCATTAGTTTGGCTGTCATCCACAAGCTGCTCAACGTAGTGTAAGTTAATATCCTTCCGCCCGTATTGAATTTGATACAGCCCCCTGGCTTTAACCTTATCCCTATTATTCAGCTTAAATCCGGCGGGGTTAAATATACGCCGGGTTATACTAAACTCATTGCTTACTTCTCGCCGGCGGGTATCCATACTTTGGGCAGCAATTTCCTTAGCTTCCTTTGTAACATCTTTTACCGTATAGTTTTCCATTTTAATAACACAATCTGCCACCGTAAAATAATCCCCTGAGCCGCCAACCACCAGTATGCTGGAAACGGCATATTTATCATATAATTCCCGCACCCGGTCTATAAACGGAGTAATGGGCTCCTGTTCCTTTGACACCAGCTTCTGCATCCGCCCATCGCGAATCATAAAATTTGTGGCACTGGTATCCTCATCCAGCAGCAGCAGGCTTGTACCTACCTCCAGCGCTTCAACTATATTGGCCGCCTGAGATGTACTGCCGCTGGCATTCTCCGTGGAAAATTTCTCGGTATCCTGTTGGAAAGGTAAGTTATTAATAAAACCGCTGATGTTTACTCCCTGAACACTGCGGCCATCTTCCGCCCGAATTTTCACCGCATCGGGAACAGTTACCACAAACTCCCTTCCATCCCCGGGAATGTGATGATAAACTCCCCGTTCAATGGCTCTCAACAGCGTTGACTTGCCGTGATAACCGCCTCCTACTATTAATGTTACCCCCTTGGGAATACCCATACCGGTTACCCGGCCGTTGTTGGGCAGCTCAAAGGTAACCTCTAAACTTTTGGGAGCCCGGAAGGGAATTACATTTTTACCTGTTAGCGGTTTATCGCTGACGCCGCTCTCCCGGGGAAGTATGGAACCATTGGCCACAAAGGCCACCAAGCCCTGCTCCAGCAGCTTGGACTGGAGATAAGCCTGGTCCTCCACTAATTCAATATGCCGCTGCAGCTGTTTTTGATGCAAATTTTTATAGTAAAGCGACCGGCTGACAATTTCACTCATCTGATCAAAGAAAATACTGATCGCTTCTTTAGCCATAATTGTTCTACCCCTGGCCGGCAGTCCGATGGCCAGCCGCGCTTCTACAAACCGGTCATTAACTACCATAGCGGTACGCTCCAGTATCTCCTGGCCGCACCGGTCAATTGATATTATACCGCTTTTGCCGCTGCCTGTTTTACCTTGAGATATTACCGATATGCTGCGGGCAAACTGCCTGGTTAAATAATCTTGTAAAGCTGCCCGGCGATGATAATTTTTAAACAAATGCCCCGGGAACCCGGCCATATCCTGAGGCACCCTAACCCTTATCCTGGAAGGCGGCGCAAAGGGATCGCTCTGCACATGGTCAATAAACAATTGAAAATGCGGGAACCGGTACATTCCGGCAATGGATTTGTATGCCTTGTAACCCCTGCCGTCAATACTGCTTAACTTGGATTTCAAATCCCTGTCAGTGAACATAAATAATAACCCTCCATTAGCAACTGTAAAGTATAATATCATATATTTAGAGTTTATCACCAGGCAAAAATTTCAAAAAATACGGTAAGAGCCCTGAACAAACAAAAGCATCACCTACCGCATTAATTTATATTTTAACATTACTGCCAGTAAGGCCTAAAGTAGCGGACCTTCGGTTTAAGGGGTTTAATTACCGCAAAGAAAAAAGCAACAGCACTGATAACATACCAGGCCATACTCCCTAACCCGTCGCCAAAGAACCAAATGGAGGTGGGAAAAGGAATAATTTCCACAAAGTAATACCTTTGTATCATCCCCAGTGCCAGTACGTGCAGCGCCATCTCCACAACCGCTTCTTTATACATGGCAACAAAATAATCCATTAATTTTTCATTACCCTGTTTTTGATAGGCGGCATAAATACCCTTGGCCCCGACATCGGATGCATCTTTAGAAAGCTGGTTATACTTTTTAATTTCCGCCATCAATTCATCTTTCCGCTTTTGCTGAGACAGCCGGGCACTAATAATTACCACCAGGGTGGTTACAGCAAAGGCCAGCAGACTAACAATTAAAGCAGCTTTTAAATTTATTATCACCACTACCTTTCTAAAACAACTACTGCATTAATATATAATTCTTTTAATAACAGGTCAATATTCTTTATTTTAAACGGCATGAAAAAATCACCGGCAGTTACTCCGGTGATTTTTTATATCGTATTAATTATTACTTAGATGGGAATACCCAGTGCAGCCCATACACCCATAAAACGCAGACCGTAGAAGAATAATATTGCAGCCAGGAACATCCTGAGATATTTTTCTTTATAATATTTTTGAGTAACCGGGCCCACGAAAGAACCAATGGCAATACCCACCAGCATAACTCCCATGAACATCAGATCGGGTTGAGCACCCTTTGCCAGATAGCTGATAATGGCAATTACTGAGTTAACAAGTACAATGGTTATTGAGGTTCCGCTTACAACGAACATTGGCAGTACAAATATTGAGGACAGGTATGGTACCAGCAGGAACCCGCCGCCTAAACCAAACATAGAAGCGATAATGGCAATGAAGAAACCACCCAGTGCTGCCGCCATAGGATTAATGGAGAATTCTTCGCCCCAGAAGGTAAATTTTAAACCGGAAATACTGAAGTTGTTAACTTTGAAACCCTCTGCTGCTAACTCATCCCAGTTACCGGATTTCTTAAGTTCTTTAACTTTTTCTTCAAATTTTTTGGAGATGTTTTTTAACTTTTGTTTTTTATTGCGGGCATAATCTGTTGTTTCATAGAATAACCTGATACCGATCAGGAAGGTTACTACACCGAACCAAAACTTATATGCTTTCATTGACATTGGAATCATGGGACCAATTACAGCACCGGCAACAACACCTACTGCAACACACAGCGCCAGGGGAATGGCCACCCTTTTCTCTTTAAAGTACCGGGGTACTGCAATGAGCGGTGAAAAAATTACAGCCATCAGGTTATGAACCTTTAAGGTATTTTTAGCGGCTGCTTTAGCTTCAGATTCTGCCATACCTGTAGTTATTAAATGTTTAATCATGGCCTTGTCAAATTTAAATAACACAGTTTGACCAATAAAGGTAAGAACGGCCCCCGCAGCACCTACGGTAGAAAAAACATAACCAACAATGATACCCCAAAACAGAATGCCAAATGGGTTGGCATCTAAACCATAAGCAAACTCCACAGTAAGTCCCTCCTCTTGATTTTGTACCACAGCTCTTTATCACTTATAATAATTGCCTTATATTTAAAATAAAAGCTCGATTGTGCAAGTTATATTTATTGCAAATTAACCGATAAAAAAAATTCTTACACCTCCTTTTCAGCCGCTAATATAATCTCAGCACTAAAAAACACACCACACCACCTTTCACTTCCTGTTGTTTTCACCTGGAGAAATTTAATTTTTACCAGAAAAATGTATACATTATGTAGGATAGTATAATTTTTCACTATTAAGATAATTAAAACCCATCGTTCATTAATTAGTTTATCACACTATTATTTGGCGATATGTCTTGACAGCGACAGGGGATTTGTCTTTATTAAGACATTGTAATTGTCGCGTGTAAGACAATGGGGTTATGATTTTGTAATTTAAAAAATTAAAAACCAGCTTATACTACAAGCTGGTTAATATTACATTTTATATTTATCAATAGCCGCCATAACATAATTTTTTATACGCTGAGAGTTGGAAAGGGCCAACGTCTTAGATGCTATTCGAAGACAATTTTCTTTGCTTACACTCTTTTCCAATGCAGATATACTGGAAAGTATGCCGGCCCTTACAGCTATACTTTTAATTCCCATTCCTTTCAAAATGGGTACAGCATAATCAGTTTCGGCTAACCTGCCGCAAACAGACAGCTTTATGCGTCCACCGGGCCTGGCAGTCATTATCTGTTTTATTGTGCGCAGCACAGCCGGGTGCAGTGGGTCTTTAAGAGTTTCTAAAGTATCGTTACCGGCATTAATAACCATGAGATTCTGCAGCAGCCTGTCTGAATCAATGATATAAAAATTAACCTCATGGATGAGCATATCTAAACACATAACCACTGCCGGTATTTCAATCATTATTCCCATAAGAGCACGCTTATTATATTTGATATTTTGTTCTTCAAGCTGCTTTTTTACCAGTTCCAGCTGTTTTTTAGCCCATTTAAACTCCTCTGCATCAGATATACCCGGCAGAGCAATATTTACATTTCCATTTACACCGGCCCTTAAGATAGCTCGCAGCTGGGTTTGAAAAATATCCGGGTAAACCATACTAAAGCGAATACCCCACCGCCCCGTCTTTTGTTCATCAGAAAAACCACTAAAGGTACGTATGGTAACAGGCCGGTTACCGGCTATTTTAACAGCTTCACGGTAAAGCATAAATTGCTCTTCTTCAGAACAGTTTCGGGCATTTTGGTATAAACACTCTGTTCGTAAAATTCCAATACCCTGGGCACCGTTATCAATGGCCTCTTTAAGTTGATCTAAACTGCTGACATCGGCATATATAAGCAGGGATTCAGCCATTTTACTATCCATATAAAATAATCACCCCGAAATATATGTGCATTATAAATTAACAAGCTACACTATATCAAATAGATAGATATTTTTCCACCGTTTTTTATTAAATTTTCTGCTTTTCGGGGTGCATTTCATGGGCTGGATATACGCGCTCAAATTTTAAGTTTCAATTTCCCACCATCTGACATCAAAAGCAGCGGTATCGGTTTCAGCTCCCTGGTTTAAAAATTGAATTACACAGTTGTGCCCCGGCGGAAGGGTAAGCGCCCCTTTAAATTCCATGAAAAAAGGCTGCTTTTGTATACAATAATAAAGTGCTGTTCCTCCTGAAACGGGGTTGGTGGCAACATTAAAAGCGGACCGAACGGTTAAGGCACTATTATCAGAAAAAGCAGGATTGTTATTGCGCGGGGTGAGGGTACCTGTATCGGAAAATGAAGTTACATCTTTATATACGCTGACGCTTATAGTCCTGCGCACTTCTCCGAAAACACAAGTAAACTGTGCCGTTATTCCGGAACCGGAAGGATTATTAAAATAAAAATCCGCATATTTATTAGCGTCTATTGTTACACTGCCTGAATAAGTAGAGTAAAGCTTTCCTGCGAGAGAGGCGTTTCCCTCAGGATATCCCGTTCCTATGGTTTTGAGGTCAAAAACATTAACCGGTTCAGAAAATAAAGGCTGCCTTCTATCATTAAAAACATTATTATTTAAACGATACATGTTATCTTCAGTTAATGCCGTTTTCCCTAACAACCGGTACAATCTATCCTGGTATTCCAGGTTTTCAGATATTTTTTCATTCAGCTGGTTTAAAAGTTTATTCTGCATATTTAGACTGTGGTTTATTTTATACAGAACCTTTATCAGCTTATCTTTTTCATTCATAAACCATCTCTCCAAATCAATATTATACATATATAATATGAAGCCAGATATATTTTGACATAAAAATTCTCAAAAAATAATTTTGGCCCGGCAGACCTATGCCAGGCAAACTATTAAAAGCCCTGGGATTTTTACATCTCAGGGCTTTATAAAAATTAATTCTGGCAGCGACCTACTCTCCCAGGGGTCAACCCCCAAGTACCATCGGCCCTGCAGAGCTTAACTTCCGTGTTCGGTATGG
>NZ_JAFBCW010000019.1 GCF_016907915.1 Desulforadius tongensis | reverse complement strand
ATGAACTTCGTTCCACAACATGAACCGCCGTATACCGAACGGTACGTACGGTGGTGTGAGAGGACGGGAGTTAATCACTCCCTCCTACTCGATCTTCCTTTATAATTTTACATAATACCATTGTGATTAGATGCGATGGAGTGAGGTGAGCTCCATGTCCGGCCAGCGAATTATCCTGGTTGATAATGATGCCAACTGGAGAAAAAATTCAAAGTCAATTTTGAGCAAAGTGGGTTATTTAGTTATTGGTGAGGCGGTTGATGGAGTAACAGCCATCAAATTGGTACGGGCAAGGCAGCCGGATTTAGTGATAATAGAGGCTTCAATACCCGGCATGGAAGGGGTTGAAGTGGCTAAAATACTAAATGAGGACAACCTGGCCCCGGTAATTTTAACGGCTAACAGTTACCAACAGGAGTTAATAGATAAAGCTGTAAATGCCGGTGTGCAGAGCTTTTTAATAAAACCCATAGACGAAAGCCATTTGGTTCCGGCGGTGGAGCTGGCACTGGCCAATTACCATGAAATGGTTAAACTGCAGCGAAAAATCAAACAATTGGAAGAGAAGTTGGAAAGCCGCAAGGTGATTGAAAGGGCCAAGGGTATTTTAATGGAAACAATGGGTCTTACCGAGGCTCAGGCGTTTAAAAAATTGCAGAAGCAAAGCATGAACAAGCGGGTCAGTATGCGGGCGGTGGCCGAGGCGGTGATTATGGCCCATAACCTGCGCAATGAGCTGTAGCAATAAAAGCTGAAGTAAATAAGCAGTTGAGTACAATGGGGTGCTCCGATGACAGGCAAGGATGCCTTTGCGTAAAAGGGACGTTTATCTCTTTTAGCAAAGGTTTTTTTAATTTATTAGAAGGTATTAAACTGACAAATTTTTTAAGAAAGGTGGATAACCGATGAATGAGCAGCTTAAACAAGAAGTAATGGAAAAGGCCCGTGAGGCAGGGGTGAAATTTATCCGACTCCAGTTTACCGATATTACCGGGGTACTAAAAAACGTGGCCATAACTGTAGAACAGCTGGAAAAGGCGCTGGATGGGGAGTTAATGTTTGACGGTTCATCTATTCATGGATTTGTGCGTATTGAAGAATCCGATATGTACCTGCGTCCCGATCCCAGTACCTTTGCAGTTTTTCCCTGGCGGCCGAGGGAAGGGGCGGTGGCCAGATTAATCTGCGACATTTATAAACCTGACGGCACCCCCTTTAGCGGTTGTCCCAGAAACGCGCTGAAAAAAGTACTGCAGGAAGCTAGAGAAATGGGCTACACCATGGCGGTGGGGCCGGAACTGGAGTTTTTCCTGTTCCAGGTGGATGATGAAGGTCGCCCCACGCTGGAAACCCATGACCGGGCGGGATATTTTGACATGTCCCCCATTGATTTGGGTGAAAATGCCCGTCGGCACATGGTGCTGACGCTGGAAGAAATGGGGTATGAAATAGAGGCCTCCCACCATGAGGTAGCCCCGGGCCAGCACGAAATTGACTTTAAATATTCCGATGCCCTGGACGTGGCAGATAAAATTGTAACCTTTAAATTTGTGGTTCGTACCATTGCCCAGCGCCATGGGCTGCATGCCACCTTTATGCCCAAACCCATTTATGGTATCAATGGTTCCGGTATGCACTCCAACCAGTCATTGATGACCCTGGATGGTAAAAATGCCTTCTATGATCCAGAGGCACCGGATCAGCTCAGCCAAATCGCTTATAATTATATTGCCGGGCTTTTAAAACATGCCCGGGCCGTTACCGCGGTAACCAACCCCACAGTAAACTCCTACAAGCGGCTGGTGCCCGGTTACGAAGCGCCGGTATATTTAGCCTGGTCCGGCAGCAACCGCAGCGCCGTAATTCGCATCCCGGCCAAACGGGGAATTTCCACCAGGGTAGAACTGCGCAGCCCGGACCCATCCTGCAACCCCTACCTGGCCATTGCGGTAATGCTGAAAGCTGGTTTAGACGGCATAAAAAACAACCTGCAGCCGCCTGCTGCCTGCAGCACCAACATTTACGATATGACCGCGGCCGAAAGGGAAAAGCAGGGTATTGATAACCTACCGGCCAGCCTGCCCGAGGCGGTGGAAGAATTAGCTAAAAACCGGGTCATTCGCAGTGCCCTTGGTGAACATATATTTAAAAAATTTGTGGAAGCAAAATTAAAAGAATGGGAAGAATTCCGCTTACAGGTTACACCGTGGGAAGTGGAAAATTACCTGACAATGTTTTAAAGCCCTCTAAGGGCTTTAATGTAAACCATCCTTTCTATTACCCTTCTCCTTTTTGGGGAAGGGTATTTTTTATGTATACAGCATTCTTGCAAAAAACACTAACATTGCATAAAATACTGTGCTATACTATAATAGAATCACAACCTAAATATACCGTTACAACGGCGTAGCGGTGTTAAGAAAGGCAATGGGGCCTCTGCGGTAATGCTGTGTGCATTACGGGCAAGGCCTCTTTTGTGTTATTGTGTTATAATATTAAGAAAATTTAACGAGAGGTGTGAGCCGTAGTGCCAAAGCTAACAGCAGCAGATGTGAAGGCCTTATGTAAAGAGCGGGATGTAAAATTTGTTCGTTTACAGTTTACCGATATTTTCGGCGTGTTAAAAAACGTAGCCATTACAGTGGAACAGCTGGATAAAGCGTTAAACAACGAATTGATGTTTGACGGATCATCCATCGAAGGTTTTGTGCGCATTGAAGAATCCGACATGTACCTGCGCCCTGATCCCAACACCTTTCAGATATTTCCCTGGAAGCCGCGGGAAGGGGCTACCGCCCGCTTGATTTGCGATATTTACAACAGTGATGGCACACCCTTTATCGGTGATCCCCGGTATGTTTTGCGCCGGGCGCTGGCCGAGGCGGAAGAAATGGGATATACCATGAACGTTGGTCCCGAGGCAGAATTTTTCCTGTTCCACGTGGATTCGGATGGTAAACCAACCACCATTACCCATGACCGGGCCGGTTACTTTGATATGACGCCGGTTGACCTGGGTGAAGATGCCCGCCGGGATATGGTGCTGATGCTGGAAGATATGGGCTTTGAAGTAGAAGCATCTCACCACGAAGTGGCCCCGGGCCAGCATGAAATTGATTTTAAATATTCCGATGCTTTGGATGTAGCTGATAAAATTGTTACCTTTAAGTTTGTAGTACGAACCATTGCCCAAAGGCATGGGCTGCACGCAACCTTTATGCCCAAACCGGTATTTGGTATCAACGGTTCGGGCATGCATATGAATATGTCGCTGATGAAAAATGGCGAAAATGCTTTTTACGATCCCAGCACCGACAGCAAGCTGAGTGAAACTGCCATGTACTATATAGGCGGGTTGATAAAGCATGCCCGGGCCATTACAGCAATAACCAACCCCCAGGTTAATTCATATAAGCGCTTGGTAGCCGGGTACGAAGCACCGGTGTATATTGCCTGGTCTGCCCGAAACCGCAGTCCGCTGATTCGTATTCCGGCCAAAAGAGGTATGTCCACCCGTGTGGAACTGAGAAGCCCGGATCCATCCTGCAATCCATACTTGGCTTTGGCAGTGTGCTTACGTGCCGGTCTGGATGGTATTAAAAATAAAATTGCTCCACCGCCTTCCTGCGACCAAAACATATATGAGATGACAGAGGAAGAACGCAGGGAGCAGGGTATAGCCTGTTTACCCGAAAACCTACGGGAAGCGATGGAAGAATTAGCCAAGGACCCGGTAATTAAAGATGCCCTTGGTCCCCATGTATACAACCGCTTTATGGAAGCCAAAAGAATAGAGTGGGATCGCTACCGCATGCAGGTTCATCCTTGGGAGCTGGAGGAATACCTAACCAAGTTTTAGCTGTGTTTTTCAACTGCTGGGGTAGTGAAAAATATAAAAAGTTAAGGCCCGGAATAAGGTTATGGCCTTAGCCCGGGCATTTTTCTGCTCTGGGAAGATGAATGAATATTCTGCCAATAAGGAATTATAGTATCGTTGATAAATACGCCTGCCGGTATTGTTCCGCCGGGATGGAAATGAGCATGATTTATCAGCCTTTTTTTAAATATATCAATAATACCATACTGGAGGTGATTAAAAATGGAGGTAATACTGCCTTTCTTAAATGAGGGACAGGAAAAACCGCCGTTTCTTCCTGGTGGGCTTACGAGGATTATACGCTTCTGAAACTGCTGGGGAGGAACGAAACGGTTAATCAGTTTCAGTGTGGTTTCAGCTGTTATTTAAAGATATAAACAATATTATGGAGAAAGGTTGCAAAATCATGAAAACATATGGATTGCCCCCGAAACAGGGTCTATATGATCCTAAATTTGAACATGATGCATGCGGCATTGGATTTGTAGCCAACATCAAAGGAAAGAAATCTAACCAAATTTTGCACCAGGCGCTTACCATTCTCATTAATCTTGACCACCGGGGAGGTCAGGGCGCTGAGACCAATACAGGGGATGGGGCCGGAATTCTGATGCAGATACCCCATGCTTTTTTGGAAAAAGAGTGTGCAGAATTAAATATTTCCCTGCCTCCTGCCGGTAGATACGGTGTAGGTATGCTTTTCCTGCCCACCGATGCCGGCCGGCGGGAAGCCTGCCAGCGAGTAGTGGAAAAAGTTGTGCAGGAGGAAGGCCAGGTTTTACTGGGATGGCGTACAGTTCCCGTAAATGACTCTATGGTGGGTGAAACCGCGAAACTGGCCCAACCATATATAAGCCAGGTGTTTATTGCCCCGAACCCGGAAATTAAAGACAACCTGGCCTTTGAACGTAAGCTTTATGTGATAAGAAAGCGGGCTAAAAAGGAAGTTCGCCGCTCATGCCTGCAGGATGGGGAACCCTTCTATTTTGCCAGTTTGTCCTCCCGTACCATTGTTTACAAAGGGATGCTTACTCCTGAACAGTTGGATCAATTTTATCTGGACCTGCAGGATCCGGACATAGAAACCGCGCTTGCCCTTGTGCATTCCAGGTTTAGTACCAATACCTTCCCCAGTTGGGAACGTGCTCATCCTTATCGCTATATAATCCATAACGGTGAGATCAATACGCTGCGCGGGAACGTCAACTGGATGCATGCCCGCCAGGCCATGTGCCAGTCAGAGCTCTTCGGCGAAGATATGAAAAAGATCCTGCCGGTAATTGACCAGGAGGGCAGTGACTCGGCCATGTTTGACAACTGCCTGGAATTTCTTACCCTTTCAGGGCGTTCACTGCCCCACGCTGCCATGATGATGATTCCAGAACCGTGGTCCAATCATGAAAGTATGAGCGATGAAAAAAAGGCATTTTATGAATATCACAGCTGCTTAATGGAACCGTGGGACGGACCGGCTGCCGTTGCCTTTACCGATGGTAGAATCATTGGCGCGGTGCTTGACAGAAACGGCCTGAGGCCCTCGCGTTATTACGTAACCAAGGATGACATTATTATTTTGGCTTCGGAAGTAGGCGTGCTTGATGTGGAGCCTGAGAAGGTGACATATAAAGAACGGCTTCACCCGGGACGTATGCTGCTTGTGGATACCGGCGCGGGCCGTATTGTTACCGACGAAGAATTAAAGCAGCGTATAGTTTCCGAGCATCCTTACCGCCGGTGGGTAGATAAATATATGATTAACCTTGAAGACCTGCCCAAGGCTTCCCGGGTTCCGGAACCGAACAAAGACACCATGGTCCGGCGGCAGCAGGCCTTTGGTTATACTCACGAGGAACTGGGTAAGATACTGGAACCAATGGCTAAGAATGCTGTTGACCCGGTTGGTGCCATGGGTAATGATGCCTCGCTGGCAGTGTTATCTGAAAAACCGCAGCTTCTGTACAACTATTTTAAGCAGCTGTTTGCCCAGGTAACCAACCCGCCAATTGATGCCATTAGAGAAGAATTAATTACTGCCACCGGAACAACCATTGGTGCCGAAAAGAACCTTATTAAGCCGGAGCCCGACAGCTGCCGGAGAATCAGGTTAAAAGTACCCGTTCTCAGCAATGAAGAATTGGCAAAATTGCGGCACATTGATTGTGATGGTTTTAAAGCGGTAACTTTGTCCATTTTGTACAAAGTATCTGAAGGAAGCCGGGGATTGGAAAAAGCATTGGATAACCTATTCCGGGCGGCAGATGGTGCCATTTCTAACGGTGCTAATTTACTGATTTTATCCGACCGGGGTATAGATAGCCAGCAAGCTGCTATTCCTGCCCTGCTGGCTGTGTCGGGACTTCATCATCATTTGATAAGAGAAGGCAGCCGTACCAAAGTAAGCCTGCTGCTTGAATCCGGGGAACCGCGGGAAGTGCACCATTTTGCACTGCTGCTGGGTTATGGTGCCAGTGCCATTAACCCTTACCTGGCTTTTGAAACCCTGGAGAATATGGTTCAAAAGGGGCTGCTTACCGGTTTGAGTTCCGGGGAGGCAATTAAGAATTACATTAAGGCAGCAACCAAAGGTGTAGTCAAGGTAATGTCCAAAATGGGCATTTCTACAATTCAAAGCTACTGCGGGGCGCAGATATTTGAGGCCATTGGAATTCACCAGTCGGTTATAGATAAATATTTTACCTGGACTTCTTCACGCCTGGGCGGTATTGACCTGGATGCCATTGCCAGGGAAGTTGAACTTAGGCATCGGCGGGCGTTTTCCGAGCCGGGGGACGCTGCTTTGGACTGCGGTTCCGCCTTCCAGTGGCGTCATGACGGGGAAGAGCACATGTTTAACCCGGAGACCATTTATACCCTGCAGCAGGCCTGCCGCAGCAATGACTATAATCTTTTTAAGCGCTATTCATCGCTGCTGAACAGTAAAGCGCAGAAAAGCTGTACTTTACGCGGGCTTTTTACCTTTAAATCAAACCGCAAGCCCATTCCAATAGATGAAGTGGAACCGGTGGAAGAAATCTGCAGGCGTTTTAAAACTGGGGCCATGTCGTACGGTTCCATAAGTAAAGAAGCCCATGAATGCCTGGCCATTGCTATGAATAGAATTGGCGGCAAGAGCAACACCGGTGAAGGCGGGGAAGATCCTGCTCGTTTTATACCCGATCCCAATGGTGATTCCCGCCGCAGTGCCATCAAGCAGGTGGCTTCAGGCCGGTTTGGGGTTACAAGCAATTATTTAGTTAATGCAGATGAAATTCAAATTAAAATGGCCCAAGGGGCAAAACCCGGTGAAGGCGGCCAGCTGCCGGGCAAAAAGGTGTATCCCTGGATTGCGGAGGTAAGGGGTACCACAGCCGGTGTGGGGCTTATTTCACCGCCGCCTCACCATGATATTTATTCAATTGAAGACCTTGCAGAGCTGATTCACGATCTTAAAAATGCCAATCCCAGGGCCAGAATTAATGTCAAGCTGGTTTCAGAGGTAGGTGTGGGCACCATTGCTGCAGGGGTAGCCAAAGGGCGGGCCGATGTTGTGCTGATCAGCGGTTACGACGGGGGTACGGGTGCATCCCCGCGCACAAGCATCAGGCATGCCGGGCTGCCCTGGGAATTAGGTGTTGCGGAAACACACCAAACCCTTGTATTAAACAAGCTTCGTGACCGAATAGTTGTAGAAACCGACGGTAAACTTATGACCGGGCGTGATGTAGTAATAGCAGCACTTTTAGGTGCTGAAGAATACGGTTTTGCCACCGCTCCCCTTGTGGCCATGGGCTGCGTTATGATGCGGGTCTGCAACCTGGATACCTGCCCGGTGGGTATAGCCACCCAGAACCCGGAACTGCGCAAGAATTTCCGGGGTGATCCGGAGCATGTGGTTAATTTGATGCGTTTTATTGCCCAAGAAATGCGGGAGATAATGGCTGAGTTGGGCTTCCGTTCTGTGAATGAGATGGTGGGTAGAACTGACGTGCTTGAGGTTAGTAAGGCTGTTGACCACTGGAAGACAAAAGGACTGGATCTTTCCGCTCTGCTGTACCGGCCGGATGTTCCGGAAAGTGTGGGTAGATACTGCCGGGTTGCCCAGGATCACAGGCTGGAGAAATCCCTTGACATGCAGGAACTGTTAAGGATCTGCCGGCCTGCCCTGGAAAATGGGGAACCGGTGGAAGCTAAGCTGCCCATTCGCAACATTAACCGGGTTGTGGGAACCATCCTGGGCAGCGAGGTTACAAGGCGTTATGGTGCGGAAGGACTGCCCGAGGATACCATTCGATTGTATTTTGAGGGTTCGGCCGGGCAGAGTTTCGGTGCCTTTGTCCCCAAGGGGATTACACTTACCCTGGAAGGGGATGCCAACGACTATATCGGTAAGGGTCTTTCAGGTGGCAAAATAATTGTATTTCCTCCAACCAAGTCCACCTTTGTGCCTGAAGAAAATATTATCATCGGCAATGTGGCTTTTTACGGCGCTACATCGGGAGAAGCGTATATCCGCGGTGTGGCCGGTGAGCGATTCTGTGTCAGAAACAGCGGTGTGCGGGCGGTTGTGGAAGGTGTAGGTGATCACGGGTGTGAATATATGACTGGCGGCCGGGTGGTGGTGCTTGGTTCCACCGGCAGAAACTTCGCAGCGGGCATGTCCGGCGGTGTTGCCTACGTGCTTGATGAAGACGGTACTTTCCATAATCGCTGCAACCTGGAAATGGTTCTGCTTGAAAAACTGGAGGATACCGGTGAAATTGAAGAGGTTAAAAATTTGATTAAACGGCATGTAAAATATACGAGAAGTAAAGCTGCTCAAAGGGTGCTGGATAATTGGGATGACATGCTGCCAAAGTTTGTACGGGTTATTCCCAAGGACTACAAGCGCATGATGGAAGCCATTGAGCGGGCATATAAGATGGGGTTAAGCGGAGAAGAAGCTATTATGACTGCTTTTGAGGAGAACAAAAACGACCAATCTCGGGTCAGCGGTAATTAATTGAGCAAAATTGGTTGGGAGGAAACGTTATGGGTAAACCTACCGGATTTATGGAATATAACAGGGAACTTCCTGCCCATCGGGAACCTTTAGAGCGTGTAAACGATTGGCAGGAGTTTCACCATCGCCTGCCGGAAGAAAAATTGAAAACACAGGCAGCGCGGTGTATGGAATGCGGCATACCATTCTGTCACAGCGGAATTATGATTAACGGGATGGTTTCGGGCTGTCCCAACCATAATTTGCCGCCGGAATGGAATGATTTAGTCTACCGGGGATTGTGGAAAGAGGCCCTTAATCGCCTGTTGAAGACAAATAACTTTCCGGAGTTCACCGGCAGGGTTTGTCCGGCACCCTGTGAGGGGGCATGCACTGCCGGGCTTGTTGGCTCGCCTGTTACTATAAGAAACATTGAGTGTGCCATTATTGATAAAGCATATGAAGAGGGGTGGATCGTGCCACAGCCGCCTGCTAAACGCACCGGCAAAAGGGTTGCCGTGGTTGGTTCGGGGCCTTCCGGCCTGGCCTGTGCGGCCCAGCTTAATAAAGCCGGCCACTGGGTTACTGTTTTTGAGCGTGCCGACAGAATTGGCGGGCTTTTGATGTACGGTATTCCCAATATGAAGCTTGACAAACGGTATGTACAAAGGCGAGTTGATATTATGGCAGCGGAAGGGATTAAGTTTGTAACTAACACAGAAGTTGGTAAGGATTATCCGGCAGAAAAACTTCTTCGGGAATTTGATGCGGTGGTTCTTTGCGGTGGAGCTACCAAAGCCCGTGACTTACCTGTTGAAGGGCGAAATCTTAAAGGTATTCATTTTGCAGTAGAGTTTCTTCATGCCAATACTAAAAGTCTGCTGGATTCCAATTATGCGGATGGAAATTTCATTTCTGCTGCGGGGAAAGACGTTGTTGTTATTGGCGGTGGAGATACCGGCACCGACTGTGTTGGTACCTCGCTGCGTCATAAGTGCAGGAGTGTTGTACAGCTTGAAATTATGCCTAAACTCCCCTCCGAGCGCAGTTCAAGTAACCCTTGGCCGCAGTTTCCCAGGGTGCATAAAGTTGATTACGCCCAGGAAGAAGCAGCAGCTCTTTATGGTGCTGATCCGCGCCAATATTGCATCATGACGAAAAAATTTGTTGGAGATGAGCGCGGGCATGTAAAAGAGGTGCATACCGTTAACGTTGAATGGGCGAGGAATGACCAGGGGCGTTTAGTGCCGAGGGAAATACCCGGCACGGAGAAGGTTTGGCCTGCCCAGCTGGTGCTGCTGGCCATGGGTTTTACCGGTCCCGAAGACACTCTTCTTGACCAACTGGGTATTGCTCGCGATGAGCGTTCTAACGCCAAAGCTGAGTATGGTAAGTTTATGACCAATGTTGAGGGAGTATTTGCTGCCGGTGACATGCGCCGGGGGCAGAGCCTGGTGATATGGGCTATCAATGAAGGGCGGGGTGCAGCACGGGAGTGCCACCGCTACTTGATGGGATTTTCAAACCTGGTATAATAATATATTTGTAAGATGACGCTCCCTTTTAAAAGGGAGCGTTAATCCTTAAAAATTACCGGTTAACGGGAGTATGGGGTAAGTTAATCGGCTGAAGTAAGTAAAAACAATGAAGTGAAGCAGCTGCCGTAGTATGCAAGTTCACTCATGGGTGTTAGAGGAGAATTTGCAGCCTTCTTTTGCTAGCTAGCGACAGCTTTATAAGTTAAGGCCCGGTTTAGAGTTCGGTTTTAACCTCGGTTTTTGGCCTCATCAGCATGATAAAAATTCTAGTAATAGGAGGTTATTGCACCAATGATTGGTACATTCCCCAGAATCCCTTCAGGATGCGCCATCAGCGGGATGATGAGTAAAAAAGGCCGCCGTATGAACGGGGAAGCGGTAATTAAATCCATTGCACTGATGCATGACCGATCCAACGGTTTAGGCGGCGGTTTTGCTGCCTACGGCATATATCCTGACTTTAAAAATCACTACGCGTTTCACATCCTGTACAGCAGTAAACAAAATCGCATTGATACTGAAACCTATTTAAAAGATAAATTTATTGTTGATCGCTGCGAACCGATTCCAACGAGAAATGTGGATAATATTACCGATCCTCCGATTATCTGGAGGTATTTTCTCTTGGTTGACGGTAAAAGTTTGTATGATAATGCCGGTCAACCGGTTGATGAAAGAGATTATGTGGTAGAAGCTGTAATGTATATTAATAATTGCCTGGATGGTGCCTTTGTAATATCTTCCGGTAAAAATATGGGTGCCTTTAAGGGGGTTGGCTACCCGGAAGATATCGGTCGTTTTTTCTGCCTGGAAGATTATGAAGCCTATATTTGGACTTCACACGGGCGTTTTCCCACTAACACACCGGGCTGGTGGGGTGGTGCCCATCCCTTTTGTTTGTTAGACTGGTCGGTGGTGCACAACGGGGAAATATCCTCTTACGGCATCAACAAGAGATACCTGGAAATGTTCAACTACCGTTGTGAATTACAAACAGATACCGAAGTGGTGGCCTATTTTGTGGATTTACTGCACAGAAAACAGGGAATTCCCTTGGAATTAACTTGTAAAATATTGGCAGCGCCTTTTTGGCAGGAGATTGACAGAATGGAACCGGAGCAGCGGGCTGTTTATACCGCCATCAGGCAGGTGTACGGTTCGGCGTTGTTAAATGGTCCCTTCAGCTTTATTATTGCCAACAGCAGGGCGATGATAGGACTCAATGACCGGATTAAACTGCGTCCCATGACTGTGGGAATTAAAGATGACATGGTTTATATGGCCAGTGAAGAAAGTGCCATCCGCGAAATATGCCCGGATTTGGACGAAGTATGGACGGCTGAGGCGGGGGAACCAGTTATTGCTGAATTGGAAGAGGGGGTAGAAGTATGAGTGTTTATCTGCCGGCAGAATTTAACGTGCAAATCGATCACACCCTCTGCCGCCGCTGCAGGCGCTGTGTGGCGGAGTGCGGCTTTGGCACGCTGAGTTTTAAAGGGGATAAAGTGGTGGCTGACCACAAAAAGTGCGTGGCCTGCCAGCGCTGTGTAAGTACCTGCCCGGAAGCGGCTATTAATGTTGTTAAGAATCCCCTGGCCTATAAAGAAAATCATCACTGGACGCCGGAGCACATTAAAAACCTGCATAAACAGGCGGCCACCGGCGGAATGCTGCTTACCGGCGGCGGCAACGACAAAGTATACAAGAGCTACTTTGATCATATGGTGCTGGATGCCTGCCAGGTAACTAACCCTTCCATTGACCCGCTGCGGGAACCAATGGAGTTAAGGACTTACCTGGGTTCAAAGCCCGACAGCTTGGAGTTCCGGTACAGTGAAAACGGTGAGTACAAGTTAAAAACGAAGCTAAATCCCCAGGTTAAACTGGATACACCCATTGTATTCAGTGCCATGTCCTATGGGGCCATCAGTTTAAATGCCCACAAGGCGCTGGCCAGTGCCGCTAAAGAGTGCGGCATTTTGTACAACACCGGTGAGGGTGGTTTGCACAAGGAGTTGTATTGCTATGGCGAAAATACCATTGTGCAGGTGGCTTCCGGTCGTTTTGGGGTTAATCAAGAGTACCTGAATCGGGCTGCGGTGGTAGAAATTAAATGCGGCCAGGGGGCCAAGCCTGGTATTGGGGGACACCTTCCCGGCGAAAAAGTAAACCGGGAGGTTTCCCAAACCAGAATGATACCGGAGGGGTCTGATGCTATTTCACCGGCACCCCATCACGATATCTATTCCATTGAAGATTTGGCCCAACTTATTTATGCTATTAAAGAGGCCACCGGCTATGAAAAGCCTGTCAGTGTAAAAATTGCCGCGGTGCACAACGTTGCGGCCATTGCCAGCGGTATTGCCCGGGCCGGTGCAGATATCATCTACCTGGATGGTTTCCGGGGCGGCACCGGGGCGGCACCGACCATTATCCGGGATAATGTGGGTATACCCATTGAAATAGCCTTGGCTGCAGTGGATGACCGGCTGCGTAAAGAAGGCATCAGGAATAAGGTATCCATTATAGCTTCCGGCGGCATTCGTTCCAGTGCTGACATGGCTAAAGCAATTGCACTGGGGGCTGATGCTGTGGCCGTAGGTACTGCCGCCCTTATTGCCATGGGCTGTCGTCTCTGCCAGAAGTGTTACACCGGCAGCTGTTCCTGGGGTATTGCCACCCAGCGCCCGGAACTGGTTCGCCGCCTGAACCCGGATAAAGCGGCCCAATGCTTAATTAATATGATCCGCGGCTGGTCGCTGGAATTAAAAGAAATATTAGGGGCGTTGGGTGTAAATGCAGTGGAGAGCCTGCGCGGCAGTAGAGAGCGCCTGCGGGGTATCGGTTTAAACGAAACGGAACTGAACATCTTAGGTATTAAACCGGCAGGCCGGTAATGAGGAGGGGTGTACATGCGGATAGATGCCCGGGGTATGTATTACCGGGATTTAAATAAAATGATTCACCAGGCGGTGAAGAACGGCGAAACAGAGATTGTACTGGATAATGTTAACGGCCAGCGCTATATCGGTACCGGTATTAACGAAAAAGTGCGTATAACTGTCAACGGTGTACCGGGGAATGACCTGGCCGCCTTTATGAACGGTCCGGAAATTACTGTTTATGCCAACGCCCAGGATGGTATCGGCAACACCATGAATGACGGCACTGTTGTGGTACATGGTGGGGCAGGAGATGTACTGGGTTATGCCATGCGCGGTGGCAAAATTTTTATCAAAGGTAATGTGGGCTACCGGGTGGGTATTCATATGAAAGAGTACCAGGACCGGGTTCCCGCCATTGTAGTCGGCGGTACTGCCGGCGATTTCTTTGGTGAGTATATGGCCGGCGGTATTTTAGTGGTGCTGGGATTAAACCGTAAACCGGGGGACCCCCTTACCGGAGACTATTTGGGTACAGGAATGCATGGTGGAATAATTTACTTGCGCGGGGAAGTAGAAAGATATAAACTAGGAAAAGAAGTAGAAGTCTTTGAACTAAACGAGGAAGATGAAAAAAAACTGCAGCCGTTTCTTGAAGAATACTGTGCCCATTTCGGGTTTGAACTGGAAGAAGTTTTAAGTGTTCCATTCTGTAAACTGCTTCCGGTTTCTAAGCGTCCTTACGGAAGGCTGTACGCCTACTAAAAGAGTCCGGAGGTGTGGTCATGGCCTACAAAGTTGTTGTTATCGGCGGCGGTCCCGGTGGATACACGGCAGCCATCCGGGCCGCCCAGCTGGGTGCCAGTGTTGCTTTGGTAGAAAAAGACCAGCTGGGGGGGACCTGTTTAAACCGGGGGTGTATTCCCACCAAGGCGCTGGTCAGCGGTGCAGAAACACTGGCTGCCGTGCGCAGTGCCGGTGATTTCGGCATTGATGTAGCGGGTATTTCCCTTGATTACGCCCGGTTGGCAGCCCGTAAAAATCAAGTTGTCGGTCAATTGGTAAAGGGCCTGCAGTTTCTGCTGAAGAAAAAACATAAAATAGAAGTGATAAACGGTGTTGGCCGCATAATTGCCCCGGGAAGGGTAATGGTGGAAACCGGCCGGGGTGAAAGTGTGAATTTGGAAGCGGAAAACATTATTGTGGCCACCGGCAGCAGGCCGGCCTTAATACCGGCACTGGGTTATGACGGGGAAAATGTTATTACTTCTGACGAAGTATGGCAGTTAAATAAACTGCCCGGTGAAATGCTGATTATCGGCGGCGGTGTGATAGGGTGTGAGTTTGCCGGTATCTTTGCTGAATACGGGGTAAAGGTAACCGTTATTGAGGCCATGCCCACCATATTGCCCACGGCAGACCGGGAAGCGGCACGTCAGCTGCAGTCCCTGTTAAAACGCCGGGGTATAGCCATAAAGACAAAAACAAAGGTAGAAAAGGTGAAAAAAGAAGGGAATAAAGTTGCCGTAGTGCTGGAAGGTGGAGAAACCATCTCTGCGGATAAAATATTAATATCCATTGGCCGTGCCTTTAATACCGATAACCTGGGCTTAAAAGAGGCCGGGGTGGAGCTTGGGCAGAAAGGTGAAGTGTTAGTAAACCGGTTTATGCAGACCAATGTGCCCGGCATTTACGCCATCGGTGACATTACCGATAAAATTCAATTGGCCCATGTGGCTTCAGCCCAGGGGTTGGTGGCGGTGGACAACATCATGGGCAGATCAAGGGCCATGGATTACCGGGTGGTGCCCAGCTGTATATTTACATCACCGGAAGTGGCCGGGGTGGGTTTAACCACCCAGCAGGCCAGTGATGAAGGTATTAAAGTTAAAACGGGCAAATTCCCATTCATGGCATCGGGTAAAGCCCAGGCCATGGGTGAAACCAGCGGCTTTGTTAAAGTGCTGGTGGACCCGGAGAGCGACAAAATTTTAGGCGTGCACATAGTGGGACCCCACGCCAGCGACCTTATTGCCGAAGCGGCCCTGGCAATACAATTGGGAGCCACTGCGGAACAGGTGGCCAACACCATCCATGCCCATCCCACGCTGGCCGAAGCACTGGCCGAAGCGGCAGAAGCGGTGCACGGCAGAGCGATAAACATTTAAAAAAGAGGTTATTAATTATGAGCAAAGAAAGACGTTTTCCGGACTGGATGCGGCGGAAGGTAACCTGTTCCCAAGACCTGGCCAGAACCAGGGAAATGCTGAAAGACCTGTCGTTAAACACAGTTTGCCAGAGTGCCCGCTGTCCCAATCTCTCGGAATGCTTCTCCCGGCGCACTGCCACCTTTATGATTTTAGGTCCGGTGTGCACCCGAGGCTGTCGTTTTTGTGCGGTGGATAAAGGTTTGCCGGAACCGCCGGATATTCATGAACCGGAGCGGGTGGCCGAGGCGGCGGTGAGATTGGGGTTAAAACATGTGGTGGTTACATCGGTAACCAGGGATGACTTGCCCGACGGGGGAGCACAGCACTTTGCCAATACCATAGAGGCGATAAGGAAAAGATTGCCCTGTTCCACAATAGAAGTATTAATCCCTGACTTTCGCGGTGACCGGGAGGCTCTTTATAAAGTGGTACAGGCAAAACCCGATGTAATTAATCATAACGTGGAAACGGTACCCCGGCTGTACAGTGATGTCCGCCCCCAGGCGGATTACAAACGCTCATTAGAACTGCTGAAACAGTCAAAAAAGTTAAACAGCGGTATACTGACCAAATCCGGCCTGATGGTTGGCTTAGGTGAAACCACCGCCGAGGTGCTGCAGGTGATGAGCGATTTGCGCCGGGTGGGCTGCAGTATACTAACCATTGGGCAGTACCTGCAGCCAACGGCCGATCACCTGCCGGTGGGTGAATACATCACGCCCCAGACATATCAGTACTACCGGGATAAGGGTTTCAGCATGGGTTTTAATGCTGTGGAAGCCGGGCCCTACGTACGCAGTTCCTACCGGGCGGGAGATGTTTTTAAACGTTAGTAGGATAAAATTTGCAATCAATGGTTATATCTATAATAAAAGGAAAAGGGCTCGAATTATCGAGCCCCTATTTAGTTGCCAGAGAAAGGAAAACAAGTTACCCTTGGAAAGGCCGGGCGGACTGTGTTACAATAAACTATGGATTTATTTTGGTGAGGGGATATTATGAAACACAGTCTTGCTGTTTTAGTAGTAAATAAACCCGGCGTACTGGCACGCATTTCCGGTTTACTGTCCAGGCGGATGTTCAACATTGAAAGTATTGCTGCCGGCTTGACTGAAGATCCCGATATCACCAGAATTACTGTGGTGGTACAGGGCGATGACCAGGTGCTGGATCAAGTGATTAAGCAGCTGTCCAAACTGGTGGAAGTTATTAAAATACTACGCATAGAAGGAATGGATGCCATTAACCGGGAGCTGGCGTTGATAAAAGTTAAAGCTAACCCGGACAAACGCTCAGACATTGTGGATATTGTAGAGATATTCAGAGCCAAAATAGTGGATGTCAGCCGGGAAACCATGGTAATAGAATTAACCGGGGATGAGCAAAAAATTGATGCCCTGTGTGAAGTGCTGCGGGATCACGGTATTATAGAGATGGTGCGCACCGGGAAGATCAGCCTTTCCCGAAAGTCTGTGGCGGCAAAAGATGGCACGGGGATTTAATATACCTTGAACATTGATGGGTGACCATAAGATTTATTGCACTGTAACTGTATATAATTAATTACATCAGGCGAAAATGGGGGCCAAGGGAGGGGTTCGGTAGGTGAGTTACAAAAAAGTAGAAGTGAACCTACCCGACAATCTTGTGGATGAAATTGATGTTTTAGCCCGGCGGGAAGACCTGGATCGAGGGGAATTGATGCGCCAGGCTGTTTACGCTTACATCTCTGAAAAGAAACGCTGGTATATGCGGGAACAAATGAAAAAAGGGTATTTAGAGATGGCCAGTATAAATTTAGAACTGGCAACGGAGCAGGCCAAGCTTGAAGCAGAGGCTGACGAGTACTTGCCCGCTGCGGAGGGTAGTTAAATGCAAATAAAACGTGGGGATATATTTTATGCTGACCTTAGCCCGGTGGTTGGCTCGGAGCAAGGTGGCACCAGGCCGGTGTTGATACTGCAAAACGATATCGGTAACCAGTACAGCCCCACCACCATTGTGGCAGCCATAACGTCCCAAATTGCCAAGGCAAAGCTGCCAACTCACGTGGAGATTAGTGGTGAAATCAGCGGTTTAAACAGGGATTCGGTAGTATTGTTGGAGCAAATAAGAACCATTGATAAAAGCAGGCTGCTGCAGAGGGTAAGTTCCTTAAATGATGGATTGATGAATGACGTAAAAAAAGCAATAGAAGTAAGCCTTGGGCTTATTGAACTTTAACTGGGGCGCGGTTAAACGCACTTTTAGTTTTTAGGTATTGAAGGATAAATTTTTCAGAATAGGGTAAAACTGCCGCCAGACTGAGTAAATAACGAAATGTTATTTATCAGTCTTTTTTTATTTGCCCAAAACTATATTTATTTAAGATAAAAGTTTAACTTGAAAACCATAAGGAGGCCGAAATGTCATTACCGGTTATTGGGATTACCTGCTGTTTTGATGAAGACACCGGGCGGGTTTGGCTGAGCAAATACTACATTGAAGCAGTAGCTGCCGCCGGCGGGGTGCCGCTGATACTGCCGGTACTGGCCCCCAACTATCATGTACGGCGGATGCTGGCGCTCTGCCAGGGACTGCTGCTGCCCGGTGGGGGCGATATTGACCCGCTGCTTTTTGGGGAAGAACCCCAACCGGGCAGCGGTGAAATATGCCCCCGGTGCGATCACTTTGAACTGGAGATAGCCCAAAAAGCATTGGAAGAGGGAATGCCCATTTTAGGAATATGCAGGGGAGCCCAGGTGCTAAATGTGGCAGCGGGGGGGACCGTTTGTCAGGATATAACCAGCGAAATAAAAAAACCTTTAAAACACAGCCAGCAGGCTCCCAGGTGGTATCCAACCCATACCGTTACCGTTACTGCTGGTTCACTGCTGGAAAAGATCTTGGGCCAAAAATCAATCAAAGTAAACAGCTTTCACCATCAGATGGTGGGTAAATTGGGTCAAAACATAAAAATTTCGGCATTGGCACCAGATGGAGTAATAGAAGCCATAGAGCATGAAAGTAGTAATAAATTTGTGCTGGGGGTACAATATCACCCGGAAGTAATGTGGAAGAACAATTCCCAGGCCATGGCCATATTTAAAGCACTTATTAAATATGCAAACGAATTTTGTAAATAAGTTATAATTGTGCAATTGTGAAATTTAATGTCGATACTAATAAGAAATATGTCAATAATGTCGATAAAAGCATGAAAAACAAACAAAATTAAAAATGTTCGCTGCAGAGAAGGGTTTTTGGCCATTTTCACGAATAAAATAAAAATTAGCATTAAATAATTGTAAATATCTGGAGTGTTTAAATATATGTTGGCAATTACTGGAGGAACTGTTTATACCATTACCGGAAGGGTGCTGGAAAAGGGCACTGTGTTGATCGAAGACGATAAAATTACTGATGTGGGCGTTGGTATCGATATACCTTCCCGGTGTGAAGTGATTGATGCCAGCGGTAAATTGGTGCTGCCGGGGTTTATTGATGCCCACTGTCACGTGGGTATCATGGAAGAGATTTACAGTCTGGAGGGTGACGACGGCAACGAAACCACCAATCCTGTCACTCCGCACCTGCGGGCAATTGATGCCATTAATCCCTCTGACATTGCTTTTACCGATGCCCTTTTTGCCGGAGTGACCGCAGTGGTTGTAACCCCCGGCAGTGCCAATGTCCTTGGTGGGGAAATGGTGGCGCTGAAAACCAAGGGTACCGTTGCAGATCGCATGGTTATTAAAAACCCTGTGGGTGTAAAGGCGGCATTGGGAGAAAACCCTAAAAGGGTATATGGCGGCGAAAAAAAGACACCGGCAACCAGAATGGCCAATGCGGCTCTGCTGCGTCAGACGCTGGTGGAAACCATTAACTATATGCGCAGGGAAAGTAAAGAACGGGATTTAAAATATGAGTCGCTGGTTCCGGTTATAAAAAGGGAATTGCCCTTGAGGATTCATGCCCACAGGGCGGATGATATTATGACAGCGGTGCGCATTGCAGAGGAATTCGATATAAAAATAGTTATTGAACACTGTACCGAGGGATATAAAGTAGCAGACCTGCTGGCGGAAAAAAAGATTCCTGTTATTATTGGTCCCATTATTACCAACCGGGCTAAGGTGGAACTGCAGGGGGTAAGCTTGAAGAATGCTGCCGTCCTGTACCAGGCGGGAGTAAAGTTCGCGGTGATGACCGACCACCCGGTAGTGCCGGTACAGTACCTGTCACTTTCGGCTGCTCTGACCATACGGGCCGGTTTGCCTGAAGAAGAGGCTTTAAGGGCGATAACCATTAATCCGGCAGCAATACTGGGCTTAAGTCATCGTTTAGGCAGCTTGGAACCGGGTAAAGATGCAGATATAGTTATTCTTGATAGGCCTTTTTACGATATACGCTGTCGAGTGGAACAGGTCTTTGTAAATGGGAGAAAAATTTTACCCCAAAATTAATTTATCTGGCAGGAAAAGGAAGAGGGATGTAGAATAGATAAAACAATGGTAAAAATATACTTAATTACTAATTAATGTTATATTTTGTCGGAAGGGGTATGAATATGACAAGCAAGCCTCTCAACATATTAATTGTTGACGATCAATCGGGGGTAAGATATTTACTGGAAATACTGATAAAGGAAGCGGGACACAATGCCAGTACTGCGAAAAATGGTCAAGAGGCAGTGGAAGCGGTAAGAAAAGGTCATTATGATTTGATTTTTATGGATATTCGCATGCCGGTAATGGATGGATTAGAAGCATTGAGTAAAATAAAAATGATGGCCTCTAACGTGGAAGTGGTTATGATGACGGCTAACAATACTGAAGATATAATCAATAAGTCCCTGGAAGGGGGCGCTTTGAAGTGTATGGCCAAGCCCTTTGATGTTGAAGATATAAGGGACACCATTGATGAGTTTATTTGGTCCAGAGAAATGAGAAGGGAAGAAATGAAAAATTCATGTGCCATGTAAATATCTTTATACAGCCATGGAAACCCGGGAGCCTCCCGGGTTTTTTGTTTCGCAACTATGGACTTTCGGGTATAATATATGGTTGAGGTGGAAATATGTACGAAATTATATCAAAATCACCGGAAGACACCCGGCGGTTGGGAAAGCTCTTGGGACAGTTGGCTGAACCGGGAGATGTGTTTTGCTTGTATGGAGATTTGGGAGCAGGCAAAACCAGTTTTTCCCAGGGAGTGGCTGAGGGTTTAGGGGTAAATGAATATGTAACCAGTCCCACATTTACTTTGATTAACGAATACCAGGGGCATTACCCTTTTTACCATATGGATGTATATCGCCTGAGCGGGGCCGGCGACATGGCCGACCTGGGTTACGAGGAATATTTTTATGGTAACGGGGTAACTTTAGTGGAATGGGCTGATGTTGTCAGTGAAGTGCTGCCGGAAGAAAGACTGGACTTAAAAATAATCAACCGGGGAGAAGGGGAAAGAATTTTAAAGTTTTATCCCCGGGGTGATAGGTATAATAAAGTGGTTGAGGAGTTGTGGAAAATTGTACGTGCTGGGAATTGAAGCTGCTACACCGGTGGCCGGAGTGGCAGTGCTGGAGGAAAACAAACTGCTGGCAGAAGGATTTGTCAATAATAAGCGTACCCATTCCGTCAATTTACTGCCCATGATTAAAAAGGTCATTGCCGATGCCGGAATTAAACCGGAGCAGTTGGACGGCATTGCAGTATCATCGGGACCGGGGTCGTTTACCGGCCTGCGGATTGGAATAACCACTGCCAAAACCTTGGCCCACACCTGGAAACTGCCTGTGATGGCGGTTTCCACATTGGATGCCTTGGCTTATCCGCTGGTTGGCTATCACGGGCTGATATGCCCGGTATTAAATGCCCGTAAAAATGAAGTATATACAGCGGTATACCGGGGAAAGGAGAAGGAATTAAAAAGACTGACCGGGTTAATGGCTGTTCCGCCCGGTGAACTAATGCAAATTTTAAATCAGTGGCCGGATAAGGTGCTGTTTTTAGGTGATGGGGTAGATGTTTACCGGGAAGAAATAATCCAAACCATGGGTAACAGGGCGCAGTTTGCTGCCCGGGCCGTGGCGCTGCCCCGGGGCGCTGTGGTGGCGGAAATGGGGATGCTGGAACTTAAAAGGGGAAAGGGTATATCGCCGTTAGAAATAAAGCCGCAGTACATCCGTCAATCTGAGGCAGAGATAAAATGGGCCGAGAAGCATAAATTGTCCGGGGAATGCAGCTGTGGAAATTAAATTTAAAGACATGCAGCCGGAGCACCTGGTTGAGGTGCTGCAGATAGAAAAAGAATCCTTCCCCACACCTTGGTCATACCAGGCCTTTGTATATGAAATTATGCATAATGATTTTGGACATTATATAGTGGCGCTGAAGGGTGACCGGGTGGTTGGCTATGGCGGTATATGGGTGGTGCTGGATGAAGCCCATATTACCAATATTGCTGTGCACCCCGATTATCGCCATCAAAAGATCGGCCGCCGGTTGATGCGGCAGTTAATGAACAAGGCGCTGGAACTGGGTGCCGACAAAATGACGTTGGAAGTACGCCCGTCCAATATATATGCCCGCAGGTTGTATACCCGGTTGGGTTTTAAAGAACAGGGTTTGCGAAAAAACTATTACAGTGATACCAATGAAGATGCCATCATTATGTGGAAAAACGATCTTAAAAATGAAGACTGAGATTAATATACCGCCGGTGGTATAAAAATTAAGTGTACTGGAATTTTTTCAGGTTAGTGTAGTTTGGGCCGCAGGGCCCAAAATGTATTTTTAATACAAAATATAAGAGTTATAATTTTAATGCTCAGGGAACTTTTAGTTGCTTTAAAGGTGGTTGTAAAAATGAGTGTAACAATATTGGGTATTGAGACTTCCTGTGATGAAACTTCTGCCGCCGTGGTTGTGGACGGGGTAGAAGTGAAAGCAAATATTATAGCTTCACAGGTGGAGCTGCATCAAAAATTTGGCGGTGTGGTTCCAGAGGTTGCCTCGCGCAAGCACTTGGAGCTTATAAACCACGTGATCATTGAAGCCGTCGAAGAGGCCGGTATTACCTATCAAGACTTGGATGCAGTGGCTGTAACCTATGGCCCCGGTTTGGTGGGGGCGCTTTTGGTTGGCGTGTCTGCGGCCAAAGCCATGGCCTATGGCCTGGAAAAACCCTTAATTGGCGTTAATCATATTGAAGGGCATATTTATGCCAACTTTTTGCACCGGCCGGATTTGCAGTTCCCGGTGCTCTGCCTGGTAGTTTCCGGCGGCCATTCTGACCTGGTATTAATAGAGCATCACGGCAGCTACCGGTTGTTGGGGCGCACCCGGGATGATGCTGCCGGTGAAGCCTTTGACAAAGTGGCCAGGGCAATGGGGTTGGGATACCCCGGCGGCCCGCTGATTGATCGCCTGGCCCGGGAAGGAAATGCTCAGGCTGTCCAGATACCCAGGGCTTACCTGGAAGAAGGCAGTTTAGACTTTAGTTTCAGTGGTACAAAAACGGCAGTGTTAAATTATTTAAATCGCACCAAACAGAAGGGAGAAGAAGTAAATACAGCCGACCTGGCGGCGAGTTTTCAACAGGCGGTTGTGGATGTTCTTGTGGATAAATCCCTTTTGGCAGCCGCCAAATATAATGTTAAGACCATCATGCTGGCGGGAGGGGTGGCGGCTAATGGTTTGCTGCGCAGGCAGCTGCAGCAGGAGGCGGGAAAGAAGGACATTCAGGTTGCTTATCCGCCTGTGATATTATGTACGGATAATGCGGCCATGATTGCCTGTGCAGGCTACTACAAGTACCTGCGGGGAGATTTTGCTCCGCTGACGCTGAATGCCATTCCGGCATTGACCTTGGGGGCAGACAAATACTGATAAGTTATCCAAACTTTTGTGGATGTTCGGTTGTGGATAATGTGGATAACCTTGTGCATAACTTGTGATTAGAGGGGTTTGTTTGTGGAATACCGGGCGAACGCTGATAAAAAATCTTACATAGAAAGTATGCTTTTTGATTCGGCCAGGCGGTCCAACATACTGCCGATAACCTCTACCTGCAATGTAAGGTGTGTATTTTGCAGTCACCACCAAAATCCACCGGGGATAGAAAGTTACCGCATACCACCACTGACCATGGATCAGGTACACCAGGCGCTGGCCCTAATGGACGGCGGCAAACCGGTGGTAATTGGTGAATCTGTTACCAAAATAATGGAGGGAGAACCATTAACTCATCCCCGGTGCATCGAAATACTGCAGGAAATAAGACGGGCCCTGCCTCAAACGCCCATTCAGCTCACTACCAACGGAACTTTATTGGACCGGCGGGTGGTGGAAACTTTTACCACCTTGGCTCCCTTTAGTATAAATCTTTCTTTAAACAGTTCGTCAAACAGTTCGTCCTGTTCCGGCAGAACTAAATTGATGCAGGACAAATTTGCGGAACGGGCCATTAAATCTGCTGTACTGCTGAAAGAATACAATATTCCTTTCCACGGCAGTGTTGTAGCCATGCCCCACATCACTGGGTGGCAGGATTTGACGGAAACAATACTTTATCTTGACCGGCATGATGCCAAATCGGTACGGGTGTTTTTGCCCGGATTTACCAGACTGGCGCCGGCACGGCTGCAGTTTGATTTTAAAATGTGGGATGAGCTGCGCCGGCATGTGGACCAACTGCGGACCAGGGTATCTGTGCCAATTACCTGTGAACCGGAACGGTTGATTGATTTAAATGCAAAAGTGGCGGGAGTGATTAAAAACACCCCTTCTTACCGGGCTGGGATTAAGCCCGGGGACATAATTCTTGCGGTTAACGGGGAGGAAGTGCTGAGCAGAGTTCATGCTTTTCATATGGTGCTGGCAGCTGAAAATCCGGTGTTAAAAATAAAGAGAGATCAAAATGTAATGGATATGAAGTTAAAAAAACAAGCCCGGGAAAGCTCTGGGCTGGTAATGGCCTATGATGTGCACCCGGATACAGTGCTGGATATGGAAATGGCTGCCCGCCGCCACCGCAGCCGCCGGGTACTGGTGCTGTGCTCACGGTTGGCTTACCCGGTGTTAAAGAGGGCGGTGGAGAAATTATATGACGGTGACTGCAGCTTTCATATCCAGCCGGTGAAAAACCGCTATTTTGGCGGAAACATCATGGCTGCCGGGCTGCTGGTGGTGGATGACTTTGATGCAGCATTAAAAAGAATGAATTTTAATAACAGTTATTACCGGGTGGTGCTGCTGCCGGCGGTGGCCTTTGATATCCGCGGCAGAGATTTGACCGGTAAATCATATTTGGAACTGGAGCAAAGGTGGAATACAGCGGTGGAATTAGTTTAATATAAGGTTGAAAATTAGTTATTGACAATTACATGAATTAGTGTTACCATCAAACAAAAAATTGAGCTGGCAAAAGACAATGAAGGAGAAAAGTAGGTAAGCCCCAGCTTTACAGGGAGGAAGCGCCAGGGACTGGAAGCGCTTCTAAGGCATGACTTGCTGAAGTTCTCTCCGGAGTTTCCGGCTGAAACCATTTTAGGAAAGTAGGCTGAGACGGTTTCTTCCACCGTTAAAAGGAAGGGGGTATCGGAATAAGTACCCGTGTGTTGAAAGTAGGCTTTTTGCTTGGTAGGGTGGTGTGTCCCTACAGCGAAAAGTTTTTTGCTTTTAACGGTATTGTTCCCGTACCTTCAATGAGTGGGCATTTTATATGCCAATTAGGGTGGTACCGCGAGTCTCTTCGTCCCTAACAGGAGGATGAAGGGGCTTTTTATTTTGTACTAAAAACAGGCAGCTGAACACAGAAATATTGTTTTCAGCATGAAAAAGAAACCATAGTTAAGGAGGAAAACTTATGTACTGGCAAAGGGAATATGAGACCATGTCACGGGAGCAGATCAGAAAGGTGCAGTTGGAACGACTGCAGGCGCTGGTAAAACGTCTTTACAATGAAGTACCCTTTTATCAGCAGAGGTTTAAAGAAAAGGGGCTTTTGCCGGGAGATATTAAGACTCTGGAAGATATAAAACACCTGCCCTTTACCACCAAGCAGGATCTCCGGGATACCTACCCCTTTGGTATGTTTGCCGTACCGATGGAAGATGTGGTACGATTACATGGTTCCAGCGGCACCACCGGTAAACCTGTGGTGGTGGGTTACACTAAAAACGATTTAAGAATCTGGGGTAATTTAATAGCCCGTTCAATGGTAATGGCCGGGGTGACCAAAAACGATGTGGTGCAGAATGCTTACGGGTACGGGCTGTTTACCGGTGGTATGGGAATTCACTATGGTGCGGAAACCCTGGGGGCTGCAGTTGTACCCATGTCCGGCGGCAACACTGCCAAACAATTAATGCTGATGCAGGATTTTGGCACCACCGTTCTAACCTGTACACCCACTTATGCTTTGTACATGGCTGAAGAGGCCCATGCCGGCGGTGTGGATTGGGAAAAGATAAAATTAAAGATCGGTATATTCGGAGCGGAAC
This sequence comes from Desulforadius tongensis, assembly GCF_016907915.1. GTDB lineage: Bacteria > Bacillota > Desulfotomaculia > Desulfotomaculales > Desulfohalotomaculaceae > Desulforadius > Desulforadius tongensis. The sequence goes on along the minus strand of NZ_JAFBCW010000019.1, from coordinate 21,232 downwards.
CATGGTCCAATGAAATGCGGCGGCAGCTGGAAGAAAGCTGGAATATAACTGCCGTGGATATTTACGGGCTTTCGGAGGTGCTGGGCCCCGGTGTGGCCTGTGAATGCCGGTATAAAAAGGGACTGCACATTAATGAGGATCATTTTATAGCGGAAGTTATCGATCCGGAAACCGGGGAACCGCTGCCCTATGGGCAAAGAGGGGAATTGGTGTTTACTTCTTTAACCAAAGAGGCTTTTCCGGTGCTGCGTTATCGTACCAGGGATATTTCTGTTTTATATGCAGATAAATGTGAGTGCGGCCGTACCCTGATAAGGATGGAACGGGTAACCGGTCGTACAGATGATATGCTGATCATCCGGGGAGTTAATGTGTTTCCGTCTCAGGTGGAAAGTGTGCTGTTGGAGTTTGGTGAAACTGAGCCCCACTATTTACTGGTGGTGGATAAAAAAGGTACCATGGACGACCTGGAAATCTGGGTGGAAGTGTCTGACCGGATGTTTTCGGATAAAGTGCGCGGCCTGGAGGATTTAGAAAAAAGACTTAGGGCCAGGGTATTAAGTGTTTTGGGCATTTCTGCTAAAATTAGATTAGTGGAACCCAAATCAATACCCAGAAGTGAGGGTAAAGCCAAACGTATTATTGACAAGCGTCCAAAGTAATAGGAAAGGAGGGGCGATAATATGAAAGTACAGCAGATATCAGTTTTTCTGGAAAATAAAACCGGCCGGCTGGCCAGGGTAACGGAAGTGCTGGGAGAAAATAATATTAATATTCGAGCCCTTTCCATTGCCGACACCACTGACTTCGGCATATTACGCCTTATTGTTGACGCGCCGGAAAAAGCTATGCCCGTACTGCGCGATGCCGGTTTTGTGGTTAGTTCAACAGAGGTGTTGGCTGTGGAAGTGAATGACCAGCCCGGCGCGCTGAGTAAAGCCCTGCGGGCCCTGGACAATACCGGTATCAACATTGAGTACTTATATGCCTTTGTACAGAAGGACCCGGAAAAGGCGCTGGTGGTATTTAGGGTGGAGCGGCTGGATGAAGCAATTAAAGTGTTACAGGATAAAGGAATTAATTTAATGTCCAGCAGACAAGTTTACAGCTTGTAATTTCAAAATGTTTTTCCCCTTTTAGGGGGATATTTTTTCTACAGCAATAAAGCAGGCTAAAAATATTGACAGATAATTTAGAAAAAAATAAAAATGGTTAAGAAGGATTTATAATGAACAAAGTAGAAATAAGAAAGCAAGTTTTAATTAAAAGAGAAAGCCTATCCCCCGATGAAGTTCTGTTTCGCAGTCAAAAAATTCAAGACAACCTGTTTAATATGTATGCTTTTGAACAGGCCCGCCTGCTGATGACTTATATGGCTTTTAGAAATGAAGTCTTAACGCAGCAGGTGGTGGAAAAGGCATTGGCCCAGGGCAAGAGAGTGGCTGTTCCGTATGTGGTAAAGAAACAGAACAAAATTGTACCATCGTTAATAAAGGATCCAGCTGCTGATTTGGCACCTGGTTCATACGGGATTATGGAACCAAAGCCATCGGTTCTCAGGCCGGTAAACCCCAAAGAGATAGATATGGTTTTAATACCGGGATTGCTTTTGACAGCAGTGGAAATCGCCTGGGTTACGGTGGCGGGTACTATGATCGCTTTTTACCACGGTGTGCTTCTAAAACTTTGTTTGTTGCCCTGTGCTACGATTTTCAAGTGGTAAACGACTTATCCGCTACAGCTGAAGTTCACGATCAAAGGGTGCATTATCTGGTAACTGAAAAAGAAGTACTGTACACCGGCGGAGAGAATTAATAACCCGTGTACGAAAGTAATAATTTACAGTTAAATAGAATATTTAACTCTAAGTAGTTTACCGAGGTTACCAGGTTAAAAAGTCTTGGAAGGGAGGGAAATGAAATGTTTGGATCAGGATTTTTGCAGCCGATGCATTTATTATTGATTTTAATTGTGGTACTGATTATTTTTGGCCCCGGTAAGCTACCTGATGTAGGAAAAGCTGTGGGCAAGTCCATTCGTGAATTTAAGAGTGCTGCTGCAGAAAAAGACGATAATAAGAAAGAAGAGAATGTGGTTGAAGCAAAGCCTGCCAAGGAAAATAAAAATAATGATGCTAAGTAGCACTTAACGATGGTGATTAAGGGGGGTTGATGGTTTATTATGAGAAAATTAAACAGGCGCGAATTTCTTAGAAATATTGGTTTGGGCTCAGCAGGTTTAACTTTGTTTGCTGCACCTGCTGCAGCCTCAGAAGTGCAAACTGCGGCGAACGGTAACCTGGCTGCAAAACTGACAAAATTGAAAGAGACTTTCACTGTATGTTCCTACTGTGGATGCGGCTGTGGAATCCTGTTATATTCTGATGGGGAGAGAATTGTTTTTGCTGAAGGGGACCCCGATCATCCCATTAATGAAGGTACACTTTGCCCCAAGGGCAACGGAATTATCGATGTTTATAATGTGGTAAACAGAAAACACAAAAGGAGAATAATCAACCCTAGGCGTATTACCAAGCCGTTATACCGTGCACCCGGTGCTGCCCAGTGGCAGGAAATAAGCTGGGATGAAGCGCTGGCTCGAATAGCTAAAAGGATTAAAAAAACCAGGGATGAAACCTTTGAAGAAAAGGATAAAAACGGTATTACCGTTAATCGTACCACGGCCATTGGTGCCCTTGGCAGTGCATCGCTGGATAATGAGGAAAACTACCTGCTGCACAAAATGTTTAGGGCTTTGGGCATTATTAACATGGAGCACCATGCCCGTCTCTGACACAGCACCACGGTGGCCGGTCTGGCCAACTCATTTGGACGTGGCGCTATGACGAATCACTTTGTGGATTACCAGCACACAGATGTGTTCTTGATGATTGGCTCCAACTCTGCTGAGAACCACCCGCAATCCATGCGCTGGATTGGTAAAGCGAAGCGGAACAGGGGTGCTAAGCTGATTGTGGTTGATCCCCGCTTAACTAAGTCCACTGTATATGCAGATATTTTTGCCCGCCATCGCCCCGGTACTGACATTCCATTCCTGCTGGGTATTATGAACTATGCCATACAAAACAATCTCTATCATAAGGAATATGTTGTTAACTATACAAATGCCAGTTATTTAGTTAACCCGGAATTTGGCTTTAATGACGGTTTGTTTTCCGGTGCCGGTGAGAAGAACGGCAGGGTAACCTATGATAAAGCTACCTGGCAGTATCAGAAAGATGGAGAAACCATTAAAAAGGATCCCACCTTAAAACATCCCAACTGTGTATTCCAGCTGCTGAAAAAACATGTCAGCCGTTACGATATCAAAACTGTTTCCAATATCACCGGTATTCCGGAGGACGTGTATCGCAAGGTTTGTGAAACCTTTGCTTCTACCGGTGCACCCAATAAATCCGGAAACATCATTTATGCCATGGGTATAACCCAGCATACCACCGGAACTCAGAATGTTCGCGCAATTGCCATGCTGCAGCTTTTGTTGGGCAACATCGGCAGACCCGGCGGCGGGGTCAATGCCCAGCGTGGTGAATCTAACGTGCAGGGTTCCACTGACCTGGCCATGCTCAGTCACCTGCTGCCCGGCTATCTTGGTGTACCCAATGCCACAAAACACAAGAATCTGCAGGATTATATCGAAAGGGAAACGCCTGCTTCCGGGTACTGGAAAAACAAGCCTAAATTCTTAATTAGCCTGTTAAAAGCATTTTATGGTCAGCATGCCGCTAAAGAAAATGACTTTTGTTTTGACCTGCTGCCCAAGGTGGACGGCAAAAACCGCACCCATATGGGTATTTTCCAGGAAATGATGGCCGGTAATATAAAGGGATTTTTAGCCTGGGGACAAAACCCGGCTGTTGGTGGGCCCGGTGCCAGTTACGAGCGTAAAGCCATGGAAAAACTGGACTGGCTGGTGGTTGTTGACCTGTTTGAAACGGAGACAGCGGCATTCTGGCATGCCCCCGGTGTAAATCCCCAAAATATCAATACTGAAGTTTTCTTACTGCCGGCGGCGTTTTCTTATGAAAAGCAGGGCACCGTTACCAACAGCGGGCGCTGGATTCAATGGCGTTACCAGGCAGTGAATCCCCCGGGGGAAGCCAAGAGCGACCTGTGGATAGCTGACCGATTATTTAAAGCGATTCGTAAAGAATATCAAAGTGGCGGCAGGTTTCCGGACCCCATTTTAAAAATGAACTGGGATTATGATATACCTGGCCATGATGAGCCGGATGTGGAAAAAGTGGCGGTGGAGATTAACGGTTACGAAATTGGCAAAAATGAGCCGCTGGACAGCTTTGGGAAGCTGAAGGATGACGGTTCCACTGCCTGCGGTATGTGGATTTATACCGGTTATATGGCTGTAGATAAGGATTTAAATGTTCCCAATTGCAAGCGCCGCAGCAGGGAAGACAGCGGCCTCGGGTCCTTCCTGAAGTATTCCTTCAGTTGGCCGTTAAACCGCCGCATTATTTACAACCGCTGTGCCGCTGATATGGATGGTAATCCCTGGGATCCGGAACGGGCGCTGTTTAAGTGGGACGGGAATAAATGGATATGCCATGACGTTCCTGACTTTGGGGGTGGCAAACCGCCCCGGGAATCGGGGGCAGCACCCTTTATCATGCTGCCGGAAGGTCACGGGCGGTTGTTTGCCAGCGGTCCCGTTGATGGTCCCTTTCCGGAGCACTACGAGCCCATGGAGAGCCCCACTGAAAACATAATATCTAAGCAGCAAGCCGCTCCCTGTGCCAACGTGTTCAAAGGCGATTGGGCCAAGCTGGCAGAGTTAGGTGATCCTAACTATCCCATTGTGGCCACCACTCACCGTACAATTGAACACTATCAAAGCGGTGCGGTCACCCGCAGCTGCCCCACACTGGCGGAAATCGGGCCTTACATGTATGTATCTGTTTCTGAGGAACTGGCGAAGGAAAAAGGTATTAAGCCCGGTGATGATGTGTGGGTAGAAACCGCCCGGGGGAAAATCAAATGTAAGGCTTCGGTACTGCCGGTTGTTAAACCGTTAATCGTTAACGGCAGGAAGGTGGAAATAGTAGGTATGCCCTGGTGCTTTGGTTATCAGGGTATAGTCACGGGGCCTGTTGCCAATGATCTTGTTCCGGCAGTGGGTGACGGCAACACAAGCATTCCAGAGTCCAAGGCGTTTATGTGTAATATTAGAAAGGCCTAGGGGGTGTGATTGTTGACTTTAAGCGTTTTGGTAGATTTAACCAGATGCACCGGCTGCAAGGCATGTCAAACTGCCTGCAAGCAGTGGAACGACCTGCCTGCGGGTATACCTGAATTTGATAACAACCTCACTTTTCCAAGTAAAACTGACGGTAATACCTATACCGTTGTACAGCACCGGGTAACTAAAAAGGATGGTCAAGATGTAATGCGGTTTGCTAAAATGCAGTGCCTGCACTGCCTGGAACCGGCCTGTGTTTCGGCCTGCTTTGCCAAAGCACTGCAAAAGACTGCCGAAGGGCCGGTGGTATATTACCCGCATTTATGTGTGGGCTGCCGTTATTGCATGCTGGCCTGTCCCTTTAATGTACCTAAGTACGAGTGGGATGAAGTTTTCCCGCTGATTTCCAAATGCCAATACTGCTTTGATCCCAATGGCAGATATGACCGGGTTGGCCGCGGTCAGAAACCTGCCTGTGTGGACAGCTGCCCGAACGACACCATGATTTTTGGTAATCGTGATGAAATATTGAAAGAAGCCTGGAACCGTATTAACGGTGACCCCAAATATGTGAAACATGTTTATGGAGAAAAAGAAGCAGGTGGTACAAACTGGCTGTACATTTCTGATGTGCCCTTTGAAACCTTTGGCTTCCGAACGGGTGTAACCGAGAGACCGCTGCCGGAGTATACCCATGACTATTTAAAGTGGACTCCCACGGTAATTGCTGCGTGGGGTGGGCTTCTTACTTTGATGTATCTCTACACCAAGCGGCGTGGTGAGGTGGGCAAAGAACAAGGGCAGGATAAGAATATAAGTGCATAGATGGCGGGTATTAATACGAGCATTCCGTTATTGGGGGGGTTGGAATAATGGCAGCTCAAAAGTGGAGTTTTAAAATCACTGCGGTGAGAAAGGTGTTAATAGCCTTGGCGGCTCTGGCGGCAGCCATTGCTGTTTACCGTTTAGCCACCGGGTTGGGAACTACAACAAACTTAAACGACAGATGGCCCTGGGGGCTGTGGATTGGATTTGACGTTTTGACCGGTGTTGCTCTAGCCGGCGGTGGTTACAGCACCGCGCTGCTGGTACACATACTGCACTATAACAAGTTTAACGTTATTGCCCGCAGTGCCATGCTGACATCACTGCTGGGGTACCTGCTGGTGATGGTGGGGTTGTTCCTGGACATCGGCCGGTGGTTTAACTTCTGGCGTCCCTTTGTATCATGGGGTTACCACAGCGTGCTGTTCGAAGTGTTCTGGTGTATTTCGCTGTATACCCTGGTGCAGGTGATTGAATTTGGAGAAATTGCCACCGAAAGGGTTGCTAAGTCCTGGCACAAGCCTTTGAAGAAAATTATGCCGGTAATGCTGATCCTGGGTGTTTTGCTGCCCACATTGCACCAGTCTTCGCTGGGGGGCCTGTATGTGATTGAAGTGGGTAAACTGCACCCGTTGTGGTGGTCGCCGCTGCTGCCTCTGTTTTTCTTGATGTCATCGTTCTTTGTTGGCCCGGCTATGGTAACCATCGAGACCACATTGGCCGGCAGGGCACTGGGACACCGTGTGGAAGACAATATACTGCGCAGCCTGATCCGCATTGCCGGCGTGTTGATGGTGATTTACCTGGCCTTAAAAATCATTGACCTGGTAAACCGCGATGCCTTTGGTTATGTATTTGCCGGGGGTTTGGAATCCAACATGTTCCTGCTGGAAATGATTGTTGGTGTAATTATACCGATAATCATCTGCTTTACCCCGTGGAGTGCCGGTAGATCCGGTTTGGTGACCTTTGGTGTGCTAACTGCTGCCGGATTAGTAATTAACCGCATGAACGTGGTAATTACCGGCATGTACCAAGCCCTGGGGCCCGGCTACTTTCCATCCTGGATGGAGTGGGCGGTAACCATAGGTTTAGTTTCCGGCGGCGTGCTGGTATACCTGTTTATTGCAGAAAATTTCAACATTTTGGGCCGCCATGAAGAACAGGAGACGGCGTAATATTTTTCAGGGCAGCCCCTGGTGCCGACAGGGATGAAAAAACAGGCGCTCTTTGGCACCAGTGAGCATTTATGGATCAGACGCAGTGAAACTAAGGGAGGGGTGCCGGTGGAGAATTCAAAAATAAATAAAAACAGGCTGGCTAACTTTTATTTGGAATTACTGGAGCTGGAAGACAAAGTAAGCTCCGTAGGGTGGAAAGAAATAGTGACGGGTAAAATTAAAGAAAACTGGCTGTTGGGTGTACCTGTGCTGAGCCAGCTGCAGCCTGAGATAGATGTAAAATTATTTAGCGATGTTTTCATGGGTGTGGTCCGGGCCTGCCTGAAGTGGCAGCCCGGGCCACAACCCCTGTCAGAAGAAGTTATTTCCCGAATAAATGGGTTGAGTAAAGGGGATGTGTCAAATTTAATTGGTGTTATAATAAAAGATGTGGAAGGCGAAAAACTGAAATGGGTTGAAAAATTAAATATATCGCGGGATATGATGGACTTTTTGGCTGACAATACGGCAAGGATTTTACTCAGCGGTTTTGCTGCCTGCATTATGCCGCAGCTGGATATTGAAAGATGGGACAAAGGTTACTGCCCGGTATGCGGGGACAGCCCGGTAATGGCCAAGTTAACCGGTGATGCCGGTATCAGAAAATTGTACTGCGGCCGCTGTGAGTCGGAATGGCGTTTTAACCGCCTGGGATGTCCCTTTTGCGGCAGTAAAGATTCGTCCCAAATATCCTTTATCATGCCTGAAGACAAAAAACAATACAGGCTTTACCTGTGTGATCAATGCAAAAGTTATATAAAAACAGTTGACGAGCGCCAATGTGGTGAAGTAGACTTATTTTGTGAAGATCTTGCTACTGCTGATTTTGACAGGCTTGCTAACAGTGAAGGTTACCGGTGCGGAAACAAAAGATACCGTGCTTAAGGCTCTTTGCTGAAAGACAAAAGGAGGTCGCTGGATGTCACAGGATACAGAAATGACAATGGTAGAACATTTAGCAGAATTAAGAAGGGTACTAATTATTTCCCTCGCTTCGACCTTTGTAATGGCAATAGCCTGCATGGTATTTGCAGACCGTGTTCTGGAAATACTTTTAGAGCCGGTTTCCAAAACCGGCAACCAAATGGTTTACATCAATGTGACCGAAGCATTGATGACTAAAATATCACTCTCTTTTTTCCTGGGCTTCTTGGCTGCCCTGCCGATAATACTGTGGCAGTTTTGGGGCTTTATTATTCCAGCCCTGCGTAAAATGGAGAGGGTTTACTTTACATTATTTATCACCATATCATACCTGCTGTTTATTGCCGGCATATTATTTGGGTTCTTTGGAGTATATCACCTGGGGATTAAATTTTTAATGGAATTCGGCGGCCCGGAACTGCTGCCCATGATTACCATAGGCAATTATATTTCTTTTACCATTAAATTTTTACTGCCCTTTGGGTTAGTTTTTGAACTGCCGCTGGCGGCATTGTTTTTGGCCCAACTGGGGTTAATCAGCTATAAATTCATGACCCAAAAACGTAAATATGCTGTTTTGATAGCAGTGGTTATTTCAGCAGCTATTATTCCCACACCAGACATGATTACACCCCTATTGATGGCTTCACCAATGATAATACTGTACGAAATCAGTGCCCAGATAGTGAGGTTTATTGAATGGCGCAAGCGTAAGAAAGCAAAACAGCAGGAAGAAAGCGAACCGGAAGAAAGTGAAGGTTAAACTATAAAAAAACCTTGGCCTGTAACAAAGGGTCAAGGTTTTTCTGCTTTTTATACATAATGCCGGTTTAAACAGCACTTTCAATTGCTTTTTTCAGATTTTGCGGGTTATTGTCGGCTTTATTAGCCAGTTGGATCAATTGTTTTTCTTTGATTGTAGCTACTTTACCGCTGGGGAGGGTTATATTATACTTACTTGTGCCTGGAACCGGCATGGCTTTAATACCTGCCAGCTTGAGCATTTCAATGGTACGGCTTAAATTCATGCAACTCACCTCCAGGGATTGAGAAAGTTATCACTAGCTTTTATATTTAGTATACGCCATTGTTTCCGAAAGTGAAAGGTTTTTTTGTTTTAAAGCACAAATTTAAGATTAAATAACAATAACCTGCTTTTAAGCACCTTATCAACACTATGTTTTTAATAAAGCATAACTTGGTTTACTTGGCAGGAAATTTTATGTTTAGTATGAAATATTAAAATTTAATAAATTTAATACCATCATTTTGGAAATTGAGGGGGTTAAGCTAATGGGTAACATACCGGAAAATATTCTTGAAGCGGTGCGCAGGGCTGCTGAAGATAACAGCCTTTCTTGTGCCAGGGCCCGTAAATTGGCTGAGGAATTAAAAGTAGCACCGCGGGTGGTAGGTGAAGCGGCAGACCAGTTAAAGATAAAGATTAAGAACTGTGAGCTAGGCTGTTTTTAACCGGAGGCGGGTAAATGGACCTATTTAATGTATTGACGGTAGCTGAATCCAGGGAACTGCTGAATAAAAATATCAGACAAAAACCTTTTGAAGTGGTCCCCCTTTTATCCAGCCTGGGAAGAGTGCTGGCTGTCGATATCACTGCCCGGGAGGATGTGCCGGGGTTTCACCGTTCTACCATGGATGGTTACGCGGTGAAAGCCAGGGACACCTTTGGAGCCTCGGAAAGCTTACCTGCCTACTTGGATGTAGTTGGCCAGGTACATATGGGGAAAACACCGGGCGGAGAATTAATAGAGGGACAGGCTTGGGCCATTCCCACCGGCGGCATGCTGCCCGCCGGTGCTGATGCAGTGGTGATGGTGGAGTACACTGAAGAACTGGATGAAAGGACCATAGGAGTTACCAGGCCGGTGGCACCGGGAGAAAACATGGTGCGCCGCGGCGAAGATGTACCGGCCGGTGGTGTGGTTTTAACTGCCGGTCACCGCATTAGGCCCCAGGATCTGGGCATACTGTCGGCCATCGGTGTTACCGAAGTGCCGGTAATGCCCCAAGTGGCGGTGGGTATTATATCCACCGGTGATGAAGTGGTTAATCCCGAAACTGTTCCCGGTCCGGGGCAGGTAAGGGATATCAATTCATATACCCTGTACGGCTTGGTGCAGCAGGGTGGGGGAATTCCTAAACTGTACGGTGTTGTGGAGGATAATTTTAATTCATTAAAAGAAACCATATCTGCTGCTATAAATGAAAACGATATTGTGCTGGTATCCGGAGGCAGCTCGGTGGGGGTTAGAGATGTCAGTGCCAAGGTAATAAACGAACTGGGTAGACCGGGTGTGCTGTTTCACGGTATAAATATCAAACCGGGCAAACCAACCATTGGTGCAGTGGTGGATGGCAAACCGGTATTCGGCCTGCCCGGGCATCCGGTTTCAGCCATAGTTGTATACAACCTGCTGGTAGATCCCCTGGTGCGTTGGGGCAGTTATAGCCATACGTCCAAAGAAGTATTTGTAAGAGCCAGGGTGACCCGCAACATGCGCTCCGCTGCCGGAAGGGAAGATTTTTTACGGGTGCGTCTTTATGTTCGGCAGGGTGAACTGTATGCAGAACCGGTACTGGGTAAATCCGGTTTAATCAGTACCATGGTTAAGGCAGACGGTATCGCCCGTATACCGGAAGGAAAAGAAGGGGTGGAAGCAGGGGAATACTTGGAAGTGAAGTTATTTTAAAACCCTCATGCCGCATGCAGTACCATCAGAGTATGAAAACTCCGGCGGCCATTTGCAGGAGTGAACATTTTTTCAGGATGGATAGGTGAATGGAAAATGAAACGTGACGTTTATCTGGATGACAAACCATGGGAACAGGCGTTGGAAGAATATATTTGTTATTTAAGCGAAATTGGGGCATTAAATCCCGGCAAATCTGAAATGATTAATGTAGAAGATTCCCTGGGCCGGGTTACATCTGAACCCATTTATGCCCGCTGTTCATCCCCCCACTACCATGCCTCGGCCATGGATGGGGTAGCTGTGCGCTCTTTGGATACCTTTGGCGCTTCCGAAACTGCCCCCAAGCAGTTAAAAATGGGTGAACAGGCAGTGATGGTGGACACCGGTGATCCCATACCAGAGGGATACGATGCGGTGGTAATGATTGAAGATGTGCATTTCATAACCCCGGAATTAATAGAAATTACCGCTGCCGTGGCACCATGGCAGCACGTGCGGGTAATTGGTGAAGATGTGGTGGCCACTGAGATGATTCTGCCGGGCAATCATCTCATCCGCCCGGTAGACATTGGGGGTATACTGGCCGGTGGAGTTACAAAAATAGCTGTTCATCCCCGGCCTAAAGTGGCAGTGCTGCCCACCGGAACCGAACTGGTACAGCCCGGCAGTGAACGGCTGAAGCCGGGGGATATAATAGAATATAACAGCCGGGTGCTGGGCTCTTATATAAGGGAGTGGGGCGGCACACCGCTGCGGTGGGAGATAACGGTGGATGATTATGAACAGTTAAAAAGTCAAATTATAAAGGCTGTTAAGGAAGCGGATATAGTGGTAATTAATGCCGGCTCCTCCGCCGGCAGGGAAGATTATACGGTGGACTTGGTACGGGAGCTGGGTAAGGTACTTACCCACGGGGTGGCCACCAAGCCGGGCAAACCTGTAATACTGGGGGAAGTCGCAGGCAAACCGGTGATTGGTGTGCCGGGTTACCCGGTATCGGCAGTTCTTGCCAGCGAACTTTTTGTCAAGCCGCTGGTGTATAAAAAGTTGGGCATTGTGCCCCCGGCAGTGTCCAAAACGACGGCCACCATTTCCCGTAAACTGGTTACCCCGCTGGGAGTGGAAGAATTTGTAAGGGTAAAGTTGGGCCGGGTGGGAGACAAAACCATTGCCACCCCCATCTCCCGTGGAGCGGGGATGATTATGTCTGTGGTAAGGGCAGACGGGATGCTGAAAGTACCCCGGAACAAGGAAGGGTATCAAGCCGGTGAAACTGTACAGATAGACTTAATCCGCTCGATGGAAGAAATAGATGAAACCACGGTAATTATCGGCAGTCACGATATAGCGCTGGATATATTGGCCAATTACCTGCGCAAGCTTTATCCCCAGGCCACACTGTCTTCTGCCCACGTGGGGAGCCTGGGGGGATTGACCGCCCTAAAACGTAAAGAAGCCCACTGTGCCGGTTCACACCTTTTAGATGAAGAAACGGGGCAGTACAATGTTTCTTACATCAAGCGGCTGCTGCCCGGTAGAAATATCGTACTGGTTAACCTGGTTTACCGGGAACAGGGATTGATGGTGGCCAAGGGTAACCCGAAAAATATTGGCGGGCTGGCTGATTTGGTTAAACCGGGTGTCCGCTTTGTTAACCGCCAGCGCGGTGCCGGCACCCGCATCCTGCTGGATTATAAACTAAAAGAATTGGGTATCAATCCCGGTAAAATACATGGCTACCAGCATGAGGAGTATACCCATATGGCGGTGGCCGCTGCGGTGGCCAGCGGGTCTGCTGATGCCGGTTTAGGAATTAAGGCAGCGGCTAAAGCGCTGGGTTTAGACTTCATTCCGGTGGTGGAAGAAAGATATGACCTGTGCATACCGGGTGAATATTGGGATCAGCCTGTTATCCAGCGGCTGCTGAAAGTAATGGCTTTACCGGAATTTCAACAACATGTGCAGGGCCTGGGTGGATACGACCTGCGGGATTGTGGTAAAGTTATGTGGCGCCAGGGTGACGAATAATGATTGAGCCGAGCCGTTTAAAAGTAAGGTATAAAGTTTGGCTGGAATGGGACGGCACGGTGTTTGGTGAGGGATTGTTTAAACTTTTGCAGCTGGTTCATAAAACAGGATCGATATCCGCCGCTGCCCGGGAAATGAGTATGTCTTACCGGGCAGCCTGGGGAAAAATAAAAAAGGCCCAGGAGAGATGGAACGTTAAACTGGTAGAGACCAAGGTAGGGGGGGACCAGGGCGGGGGTGCATCATTAACACCTTCTGCCCTGGAATTAATCAACCGGTATTATAAATTCCAACAGCAGGTGGACGATGCCATAACTGAAATTTTTAAAGATAATTTCATCGTTAAATGATTATCCGCCGGGGGTTGGTGTAAATATTAAAGCGGTTGTCCCGGGCAAACCCCACCACCGTCATACCCAGTTCATTGGCCATGTTTACTGCCAGTGCTGTGGGTGCTGAACGGGAAACCAAAATGGGTATATTCATTTTAGCCACTTTAATTAATATTTCTGAGGATATGCGGCCGCTGAATACCAGTATTTTATCATTCATCTGGATAGTTTTTAAAAAGCAGTGGCCAAAGATTTTGTCCACCGCGTTATGCCGCCCAATGTCTTCAAAAAAGACAACCACATTCTCCGGGGTACAAAGTGCGGCATTGTGTACCCCGCCGGTATTTTGGAAAAGGGTTGACATGCTTTCCAGTTGGGTTGTGAGATTCCATACTTGATAAGGTGTGATGGAAATGTGGGAGTTGATCCGGGACATGGAACGGGCATCGTTGATGAAATAAAAGGATGAGCGGCCCCGGCCGCAGCATGATGTAATATACCGTTTCAGAAACTGCTTTTCGGCCTGCCCGGCGGTGGCGTTAATTTTAATAATGCCTTCTTTTTCATTTACAGAAAGGTAATGTAAATCAGAGGGCTGCTGTAAAATGCCTTCGGAGCAGAGAAATCCCACTGCCAATTCCCGCAGGTGTTGTGGGGAGCAAACCAGGGTGACAAATTCTTCATCGTTTAAAAAAAGGGTTACCGGAACCTCCTGTACAACTCGGTCATCCTGCGGGTAAGTCCTATCTTTAACAACCTTGGTGATGGGAAGGGAAATAAAGTTTTTTAGCTGGCTCATTTTTAACCTCCCGGCAAAAGTTCATTTCTTTCATTTTAACTCAATAAACTTTACAATGTACATACCAAGAGGTGATGCAAGTGATCAAAGTGGGAATTTTAACCATGAGCGACAAAGGAGCCCGGGGTGAGCGCGAGGATAAAAGCTGTGAGGTAATTAAGGAAATGGTAAAGGAGATCGGTGGGGAAGTAAAATACTATAAAATCATTCCCGATGATTTTGATGTCATCAAAGAAGAATTATTTCACTGCTGTGACAGGCTGGAACTGGATTTAGTGCTTACCACTGGAGGGACGGGATTTGGCCCCCGGGATAATACGCCGGAAGCCACCATAGAGGTAATAAAAAAACAAGCACCCGGTATTACGGAAGCCATGCGCATGGAATCATTAAAAAAGACTCCCAAAGCCATGTTATCCAGGGCGGCTGCCGGTATTCGCGGTAAAACGCTGATTATCAACCTGCCGGGCAGTCCCAGGGGAGTGAGGGAGTGCCTGTCAGTTGTACTGCCGGTACTGCCGCACGGGTTAGAAATACTATCCGGCCGGGGTGGAGAATGCGGCAAGGAATAGTTATATAAATGGAATTTTTTTATTTTATTAGTATAATAAGACAATTATTAGGTAAGAATTATAAATGTTAAATTACAATTTAATAGAAATCCAGGTAAATATAATATAGACTGAGAAATTAAAAGCTAAATTCCCCTAATTTTCAATTTTGATAAATATATGCAGTTTTCTTCCCTCAAGGGTATTTGCTTTTGATTTTTTAGTTCTATATTATATTACCTGGATGTTAGCACTCGGCTTAAGCGAGTGCTAGTAATGAGTAAAAAAAATATCTTTCAATATTAAGGAGGGGTATTTGTGGCTATTAAACCATTAGGAGACAGAGTGGTAGTTAAAGCTTTGCCCAGCGAAGAGGTAACCAAGAGCGGCATTGTTCTGCCGGATACTGCGAAGGAAAAACCCCAGCAGGCAGAAGTTATTGCCGTTGGACCGGGACGGGTGTTAGAAAACGGCCAACGTCAAGCCATTGATGTAAAAGTTGGGGACAAAGTACTATATTCCAAGTTTGCTGGTAACGAGTTTAAAATTGATGGTGAAGAATACTTAATTTTGCGTGAAATGGATATTTTGGCAGTAGTAGAGTAATTATTTATCCCAGTAAATACCAATTAAAAAGGAGGTAATTATTTTGGCAGGAAAAGAAATTGTTTTCCGTGAAGATGCTCGCAAGAAGCTGGAAAAAGGTGTTAATGCCCTGGCTGAAGCGGTAAAAGTAACTCTCGGCCCTAAAGGTCGTAATGTTGTATTAGAAAAGAAATTTGGTTCCCCGTTAATTACTAACGACGGTGTAACCATTGCCAGAGAAATTGAGCTCACCGATCATTTTGAAAATATGGGTGCCCAGCTGGTAAAAGAAGTTGCTACCAAAACCAATGATGTTGCCGGTGACGGTACCACCACTGCCACTGTACTGGCTCAAGCCATGGTGCGCGAAGGTTTGAAAAACGTGGCTGCCGGTGCTAACCCCATGGTGTTAAAGCGCGGTATTGAGCGTGCTGTGGAAAAAGCAGTGGAAGAAATTAAGAACCAAGCTAAAACTGTTGAAACTAAAGAGGCCATTGCTCAGGTGGCATCCATTTCTGCCAACGATAAATCCATTGGTGAACTGATTGCTGATGCTATGGATAAAGTTGGTAAAGATGGAGTAATTACCGTAGAAGAATCCCAGGGTATTGGGACTTCTTTAGAAGTGGTTGAAGGTATGAACTTTGACCGCGGCTACATTTCCCCGTACATGATTACCGATACCGATAAAATGGAGGCTTCTTTAAAAGAGCCCTACATACTGATCACTGATAAGAAGATCAGTGCAGTGGCCGATATACTGCCGATTTTAGAAAAGGTTGTACAAAGCGGCAAGCCCCTGCTGATCATTTGCGAAGACCTGGAAGGCGAAGCTCTGGCCACCTTGGTACTGAACAAACTGCGCGGTACCATTACTGTTGTGGCAGTTAAAGCTCCTGGCTTTGGTGATCGCCGCAAGGCTATGCTGGAGGATATTGCCATCCTCACCGGCGGTACCGTGGTAACCGAGGAAGTTGGCCTGAAGCTGGAGAATGCTACCATTGATATGCTGGGTACAGCTAACCAGGTTACTGTTAAGAAAGAAGAAACCATCATTGTTGGCGGTCAAGGTGACCAGGACAAAATTACCGCCCGGGTTGCTCAAATTAAGAAGCAAATCGAAGAATCCACTTCAGATTTTGATAGAGAAAAACTGCAGGAGCGCCTGGCTAAGCTGGCCGGCGGCGTAGCAGTGATTTCCGTTGGTGCGGCTACCGAAGTGGAAATGAAAGAGAAGAAACTGCGCATTGAAGACGCCCTCAATGCTACCCGTGCCGCTGTTGAAGAAGGTATTGTACCCGGTGGCGGTACCTGCTATGTAGATATCATCTCTGCACTGGAAGGCTTAACTGCCGATGCGCAGGATGAAAAGACCGGTATCGAGCTGGTTAAGCGTGCCCTGGAAGAACCCCTGCGTCAAATTGCTAACAATGCCGGCGTAGAAGGTTCTGTTATCGTAGAAAAAGTTCGCCGTGAAGCTAAAGGTATCGGTTACAATGCTTTGACCGGAAAATTTGAAAATATGATTGAGAACGGTATTGTTGATCCTGCAAAAGTAACCCGTTCAGCTCTGCAGAACGCAGCCAGCATTGCTGCTATGATTCTGACCACCGAAACCCTGGTGGCCGATATTCCGGAAGATAATAAAGGCGGAGATGCAGCAATGGGCGGCGGAATGCCTCCGATGATGTAAATAGACGTAAAAACCCTTGCGTTTTTCGCAAGGGTTTTTACGTATTTGACGGGATCACATGATACATCCATAAGAAAGTGGTGATTTTATGAACATAAAAAACAACTTACTGGAATTAATTGGCGGCACCCCGCTGGTGCGCTTGAACAAAATGGCCTCCGGTGCTGCAGCTGAAGTGGTGGCCAAGGTGGAGTATTTTAACCCCGGGGGCAGTGTTAAAGACCGCATTGCAGCGGCAATGATTCAAAGGGCGGAGGAGCAGGGGCTGGTGGATGATGATACCGTGATTATTGAACCCACCAGCGGCAATACCGGTATCGGGCTGGCCATGGTATGTGCTGTCAAAGGATACCGCCTGGTGCTGACTATGCCGGAAACCATGAGTTTAGAACGGCGAAACCTGCTGAAGGCATACGGGGCTCAAATTGTGCTGACTCCCGGAGATAAGGGGATGACAGGAGCGGTAGAAAGGGCAAAAGAACTGGCCCATCAATACCCCAAGGCTTTTATTCCCCAGCAGTTTGAAAACCCTGCCAACCCGGCTGCACACCAGGTTACCACAGCGGAAGAAATCTGGCGTGATACCGAGGGTAAAATAGATATTTTTGTGGCCGGTGTTGGTACCGGCGGTACAATAACCGGCGTGGCCAAAACATTGAAAGAAAAAAAGCCGGATTTACAGGTGATAGCGGTGGAACCGGCGGAATCCCCTGTGCTGTCCGGCGGTAAACCGGCAGCCCATAAAATACAGGGTATCGGTGCGGGGTTCATTCCCGGTGTTTTAAATTTAGAACTGGTGGATGAAATATTTCAAGTTACCGGCCAGCAGGCCATGGATACTGCCCGCAGGCTGGCGCGGGAAGAAGGAATGCTGGTGGGAATATCCTCCGGAGCAGCGGCCTATGCTGCCATTAATGTGGCCCGGCGGCCTGAAAACCGGGATAAACTGGTGGTAACCCTGCTGCCGGACACGGGGGAGCGCTACCTTTCTACCGGGCTGTTTCAAGAAACTAACCCCAAAGAGCCCTTTAAAGCCAATCAATAGGTGTTAAAAGCAGCGGGTTTAAAGAAATAAATATTTTGACCTTTTAAAAGGAATTGCCGGCCCGATAGCCAATATTATTAGCCTAACCACCTAAATTGAATAAGGAGAAAGTTAGATGACCAGTGGCAATAAACCAATAATCAACCCTTACCTGGCGGTGGTGCTGGGAGTTGTAGGGGCGGCTTTTTCTTCTATTTTTACCAAACTGGCCGAGGCACCACCGTTAATTATTGCTTTTTACCGGCTGGGTTTTACAGTACTGCTGCTGGCCCCTGTCACCTATGTTACCGGACGCCATGAGTTAAGGCGTATTGGCAGCAGGGACCTGTTTTTGGCTGTCCTTTCCGGTGTTTTGCTGGCTATGCACTTTGCCGTTTGGATAAACTCGTTAAATTACACCTCGGTGGCCAGCTCCACCGTGCTGGTAACCATGCAGCCCCTCTTTGTTATTACCGGGGGATATTTTTTATATCGCGAAAAGCTGAGCAGACGGGGACTGGTGGGAGCGGGTATGGCCTTGCTGGGCAGTATAATTATCGGCATCAATGACTTTCAAGTGGGGGGGCAGGCTCTGTGGGGAGACCTGCTGGCCTTTGCCGGAGCCATATTTGTGGCCGGTTACGTACTAATTGGGCGTACTTTGCGGGCCCACCTTTCATTATTTTCGTATGTTATTTTAGTTTATACCGCATCTGCCATTACACTGCTGCTGTGCAGTTTAGCAATGGGACTGCCCCTTTATCCCTATCACCCTCTTACCTGGCTGTGGTTTTTACTGCTGGCCATAGTGCCTACCATATTCGGTCACACGGTGTTCAACTGGGCGCTGCGCTACGTAAAGGCGGCGGTGGTGTCGGTGAGCATACTGGGCGAACCGGTGGGAGCCACCGTACTGGCTTACTTTATATTTCATGAAGTTCCAACCGTACTGCAGGTGCTGGGGGGAATAGTTATTATCTCCGGTTTATATATCTTCATCACCTCGGTGGTGGGCCGGCCGGCAGAAGAAAAAGATGCCGTTAGTGAAAATAATACCGCACAGTCGGCGGTGTGTTGAGATGAAATATAAATTAGTGCCTGTAAAGGCCGGGTGGATTGGTGTATCCTGGTCTGATAGGGGATTAAAAGCTTTGACGCTGCCGCAAAAAGAACCGGGTGAAGCAGCAGCAGTTTTGGCAGAGTATCTTAAACGAAACCCTAAGGCGTTGATACAGGACGACGGTGCCAATAAATTGATAGCGGAACTGGCCCGTGAGCTGAACAACTATTTTGAAGGGCAGCTATGCTCTTTTGATTACCTGGTGGACCTGGACTGGTGTACCCCTTTTCAGCGCATGGTACTGCAGAGTATAAAAAGTATACCCTATGGAGAAACCCGCACATACAAACAGGTTGCCGAAATGATCGGGCATCCCCTGGCCAGCAGGGCAGTTGGCGGTGCGCTGCGCTCCAACCGGGTGCTGCTGGTGCTGCCCTGCCATAGAGTAATACGCCGTGACGGTTCGCCGGGCGGTTTCGGTGGCCAACCGCAGTGGAAAGAGAAACTGCTTAAAATGGAAAAAATAATGGCTGTGAGGTATCAAATTAATGATCATTGGCTGTGACCTGGATGGAACAATATGTGACAACCTGCCGCTGCTGGTGGATGAACTGAACCGTTTTACCGGTGAAAATATAGCCATGGATGATATTTCTGAATACGATGTTACTAAAGTTTATAACATAACAAGGGAAGATTTTATTCAGTTAATGAAGGAAAAAGAAGAGAAGATTATAAAAAAATCACCGTTGATCCCCGGCGCAGACAAATATTTAAAGAAACTGGCCGGGGAAAATCACCGGATTCACATTATCACCGCCCGCAGCCCGGTATTAAAAGAAATCACCAGCGCCTGGCTGAACCGCTGCCAAATACCTTACCACGGCCTGCATCTTTTGAACAGCCATGATAAGGTAGAAATATGCCAGCGGCTGGCGGTGGATGTAATGGTGGAAGATAATTATAATAACGCGGTACAGCTGGCCGCGGCAGGAATAAGGGTAATACTGTTTGCAGCCCCCCATAACCAAAAATGGCGGTGGCCGGGAGAACGCTGCGTCTGGTGGAGGGATATTTACAAATTGCTGGCCGGTATTTAAAATATTGCAATCTTGACAATAAAGAATATCGATAGTACCATATAATATGCTGTAAATATAATTGCCAGAGTAGCTCAGTGGTAGAGCAACGCACTCGTAATGCGTAGGCCGTGGGTTCAAATCCCATCTCTGGCTCCAGGAATATCAAGGGTTCCGGAAAACCGGGACCCTTTTTTAAGTTCATTTTGACAATCACTTGACAATCATTTGATTGTCAAGTCAACTTTTCTTCACATCTTTTAAATGTTTCTTCCGAATCACCGCATTATTTTTGTTTCAAAGGTTTTACGCAAGGCAGCAAATGCTGGATATTAAGCAAAAACAGAACAACAAGGAGCTACACCACCGTGACCAATCATTTTTTAGAAGTGCTGGCCATGGTCAGGCTTAGCGGGGTGTAAATGGGGTGCTGCAAAAACATACAGAATTATTTTGCAAAAATGGATTTTTATCCTGCAAAAAACAATGTAAGCTAATAGGGAATATATTATAGATATTGAAGATATATATATAAACATGTAGAGAAAATAAACATGAAAATATATAATATCTTTAAGGGAAGATATTTAACCGGCGTATTTGATATATAAATGTTGGTGACTTAATAATAGCGGGAAGAACTAGGATTGAGGGTTTTAGAATATCACATAACCAAAGATACATTTGTTGGAGGTGGGTAAGATTTTGAATACCATAGAAGAATTTAAAAAAATAAAAAAATTTAGAACATGGTCTTGGATTTCAATTTATCTTATTCCTGCAACATTTTTCCTTATTAATTCAAAATTTAAATTTATTGGATACCTCTTGATGTTATTACTTATATTTGCAGGAGTTTATTTTAGTCTTAAATATAAATGTCCAGCATGTAACACAAGACTTGATACAAGAGTATTTTTATCAAAGTTAATATATTGTCCTAAATGTAGTGTTCAATTACAAGAAAAAGACAACTATTAGCTAAAACTAATAAGCCTTTCCTGATATTTCAACAATATACAATGGGTGGAACAGGCCTATAATTTAATACTGTTGGGCCCACCAGGCGTTGGCAAAACCCATACTGCCAGGGAGTGTAAATTATTTTGTGTAAATGGGTAATTCCGTTGAATAATGGTTAACCTTATAATGGCTCTTACCCTCTGGGAGGATAGGGCTCTGCT
>NZ_JAFBCW010000018.1 GCF_016907915.1 Desulforadius tongensis | reverse complement strand
AGTATACTTCATTGCCATTGGTCTTTTTGCCATTAACATCAGATATGGCTGCCACTGCATGGATTCTTTTTCTCTACCATAAAGCCGTTCATGTGACACTACAGTCTGGTAATTCTCATCAAGAACTTCCACTGTATTAAAAGTTACTTTTACCAGCACTTTGCTTCTGGCAAAGCGTGGGGAGGTGGAATAGATTTTTTTATCAACAGTTACTTTGCCATATTTATCAGCTTTTGCCCATTGGTAGTGGCAAACTTCATATTCTTTGGCTGGCAGCATTAATAATTGTTCTTTATCTTCTTCAAAGAGATTGGTAATCAATTTATCCTTTTTGTAATGGAATCGATGCCTATCATCTTCTGCTAGCTGCCACAAAGTTTGATTGTACTTTTCTAAGTTATTAATACAAGGCTCTGGTAGCAAAAAATTATTTCGTATATACTTAACCATTGCTTCAACATGGCCTTTTTCATTTCCCCTACCTGGGTTACTAAACTCATATTCAAAGCCGTAATGAAAAGCAAAGTGGTAAAATTCTTCGGTAAGTTTCCGCTCACCATTAGGTAGTATTTTTACTACTGCTGGAGATAGGTTATCAAAGCGAATTGTCTTTGGCACACCACCTATGTAGTGGAATATTCTCTTTAACCCCTCCATAAAGCACTCTTTGTTCTGTCCCTTAAATACTTGAAAGTAAAAGGAATTGCTGTACGGAAAAGAAAGAACCAAGTAAGATAGTTTAACAGTTCCTCCTTTGTATTTAAATGGTGTTTCACCAAAATCAACCTGTGCTGTGCCTGGCTTAGATTCTAACGGTAATGAGCAATCTTTATCCTGAAGTAACTCTTTCTTTTTCTTGCTGACATAGGCTCTAACACTGCGATAAGAACCTTTGAAACCATGATCTTCACAAAGCATATCATATATTCTTTTAGCAGTGCGGCGGTACTTCTTGTTCTTTTTCATATCTTCAGCCAGCCATTTATCAATTAAAGGTTTCACCGGATCCATTACCGGTGCTTTTCTCTGCTCTTTTGGTCTTTTCTTAGGACTCCAATTTTCTTTCTCTACGTACTTTTTAACTGTCCTGGGATCTCTTTTGACTTGCCTGCTAATATCAGCATAGCTGTGGTCTTTTTTGTTTGCTAAAAACCTGATATAATTTATTTCAGCCACTTGTAACATCTCCTTTTAAACCCCCTGTACACTTTTTGCTCGCATACAGGAAGTGTAATTTGGGTTAGGGGATGTTGACAAGTGGTTTTTACTTTCTTGTTCTAGTAATTGACCTACATAAATTGGCTGCCAAACCTTACATTTTTATTCTGCCATAAACAGCTCAATTCTGCAGATATAGGCACAACATATGGCAATAAGAATGGGAAGAAAAAATTCTCCGTAAAATAGGCTTACCTGCGTCCAAAGGCTGTACCATTCATTTTGTAATACACCTTGATTAAAATGGTAATTAATGCTCCCCAGTAATACACTTATAATGGGGAGGGTAATAAGCACAAGCCAGATACGGGAATGACGCAGCTTTAACCATTCAGCCGAAATACTTTTTTTAAACATATCAATTCCTCCTTCAAACTTCTTGTCGGGAAAAGTGATAGTTTCCCGACATATAAAAAAATATAACCAATAAAAAAGCTGTAGTTAGCATACCTATTCCGGGATTTTGCTTAATAAATTCAAGCGACCCATTCGTAACATGATATTTAATAGGGCATAGTTCAGTATAGTAAGACCAAATAATAATTCGTCGTACGGTCTCAGGGAAAAAATAGGCGGTCATTCCTAGAAAACCACCAATCATTCCAAAACATAAAGCAAAAGCTTGGTTCTTAATAGCTAGTGTTATCCATTGCTGTAATGCAAGTATGATCATAGAAGCTAGCATAGCGCCTCCAATAAAGCGTGTTATTAGAGATAGGGGTAACATTCCGGTAGAACTTTTCACAATACCAAAAACTGTTATAGCAAAGGCTTGTAAAACAATGCCATATAATAGTAGTGTACAAGAACATAGATATTTGGATGCGTATATAGATTTACGGTTCATGTTTGAGGATATCAGCAATTTCCAAGTATTACCTTTATTCTCCATGTCGCAGATACGAGAACTTACAATAGCACATATTATAGGTAAAAATAATCCATTCATAGAAGCTGTGGTTGTAAGTATAGATTCCCAAACAGGACTATTGGGATTACGAGACAAAGAAATACTGACGGACATAAAAGCCCATAATATTTCGAAGCCTAAAAATAAGGTAATCATTAGAAATATCTTTTTGCGACGTAGTTTGAAAAATTCTAAGGTTACAGCTTTAATCAAAGAGATCGCTCCCTTCCTGTAAGTTCAAGGAAAATATCTTCTAAACTTTTTCTATGTTCCTCAATACGAATAACATCAATACCCTGTCCTATAAGAAGTTTATTTAAATATGCTATATGTGCATCTGGTAGATTTTCAAAAATTAAACGATCATTGTTTTGCTTAAGTTCATACCCTTCTGCAAGTAATATTTTTTTAGCTAGCTTATTATTCTGTGTTTTTATGGAAATATAAGATTTGCTTTTTGCCTTCAGTAAGTTTATATCACCTTGGAATAAAAGCTTTCCATCATTTATAATGCCTACAGAGGTAGCCATTTGTTCAATTTCTGATAAAAGATGAGTAGAAATTAAAACAGTGGTACCATAACGCTGTGGTAATGATTTGATCAGTTCCCTGATTTCTCTAATACCGTTAGGGTCGAGTCCGTTGGTTGGCTCATCAAGTATTAAAAGTTTGGGAAAATTGATTAAAGCCATTGCGATACCAAGCCGCTGCTTCATACCTAGTGAATAGTGCTTTACTTGTTTGTTTTGTTGTTTTTCCAATCGGACAATATGTAAAGCTTCCTGTACCTTTTTATTTGATACATTGCGTAGGCGTTGGAGGATACGCATATTTTCCAACCCTGTTAAATGTCCATAATAGGATGGGGACTCAATAAGTGAACCTGTTTGACTTAAAATTGACTGACGGTTTTTATTGAATTTCTTACCAAAAATTATTACATCTCCCTTTGTGGGTTTAACCAGTCCTAACAGCATTTTAAGGGTAGTGGATTTTCCTGCTCCATTAGGACCGAGAAATCCGTAAATATCCCCTTTGTATACTGTCAGATTAACTTCATTAACTCTACAAATGCCATTGAAATATTTAGACAAGTTGTGTGTTGATACAATTGTATTCATTCAGATTTCAACTCCAATATATTTTTCGTGCAATTAATGCAGCATCATCATAGCATCTTCACCTTTCTTGAATCTAAAGCGAACCTTACGGTAACCTTAAATTTATGCTAAATACGGAAATTTAATAAAAATGTTATAATTTTTATGTATAATAGAATTGGTGGTTGAAAATGGAAAATATAAAAAATAAAAAAATACTTATTGTGGACGATGAGCCTGAAATCAGAAAAATGATAGAGGGTTTTTTACGAAAAGAAGGTTTTTTTCGTATATATCTTGCTGCAAACTGTGAGGAGACTTTGAAAATTTGTCATTCAATTAAGCCGCAAATTGCAATTCTTGATGTTATGCTTCCAGATGGCGATGGTTTTACGCTGCTTTCATCCATACGACAGTTTTCTCAAATGCCGATATTTTTTCTAACAGCAAAAGGGGAGGATCAAGATCGTTTATTAGGTCTTGGACTGGGCGCGGATGATTATATTGTTAAGCCTTTTTTGCCGCGAGAGCTTATTCTTCGACTTACGGCTATACTCAAACGTGTTTATACTACTACAGTGACGCAGCAGCTGCCAGTTTTCATGGTGGAAGGGTGTACTATCGATTTAGAAAGCGCTGTAGTACGTAGTAATAGAGGAGAACAGCCATTAACAGCGAAAGAGCATGCGCTTCTTTTGAAGTTGTATGAAAATAGGGGACGTATTGTTACTAGCGATGCTTTATGTGAAGCAGTATGGGGCGGGGATTATTATGGTTATGAAAATAGTTTGATGGTGCATATTAGACGGATACGGGAAAAAATTGAGATGAATCCATCTAAACCTAAAAGTCTTCTTACTGTAAGAGGATTAGGATATAAGTTAATGGTGAAAAAGGAATAATAAATATGGATGGCATTACGCGTATTTTACGTCGGTTTATAGGTGTGACAATTTTAATATGCATTTTCCTATTTATATTCAATCTTATTATGCTGGGTTCCGTTGTGTTCAACGGAATGTACGGGGAGCAGTCTCCGAAAAATGTACTCAGAAATGTAGTGTTAGAGCTTGAACGTAAGGACTCAAACTATGTTTTGGGTGAGTCTGCTAAAAATTTGTTAGAGCAAGAACACGCATGGGCAATGCTTATAGATAGCACTGGAAAAGTGAGATGGAATTACAAATTACCTGAAGAAATTCCACTTTCTTATACCCTGATTGAAGCAGCGAAGTTTTCACGAAACTATCTAATGGATTATCCGGTTTTTGTTTGGGAGCATAATGACGGACTTGTTGTTATTGGTTATCCCAAAGAAAATTATGCTAAATATCAATTTTATTTTCCTGTTAGTTGGATAAGTTCTCTGCCAATGAGGACAGTTACTTTGTTTATAGGAAATATTGCATTGGCTTTATTTTTATCAATTTTAATAGGCACAAGGCTTATAAAATCTGTAAGGCCTCTTATTGCTGGGGTACATGCTCTTTCAAATGAAGAACCTACTTATGTTGAAGTAAAAGGCATTTTCAGTGACCTCGCCGAAAGCATTAATCATACTTCGGATATGCTGCAAGAAAAAAATGCTGCACTCAGGGCAAGGGATAAAGCACGTTCTAACTGGATAGCAGGCATTTCACATGATATACGTACCCCACTTTCGATGGTGCTTGGTTATGCTAGTGAATTGGAGGAAAATATGACTGTGCCTGTAGAGCAGAGACAACAGGCTGGGATTATCCGGCAGCAGGCTCAAAAACTCCGTTCCCTTGTCAGTGACTTGAACCTTGTATCTATGCTGGAATATGAAATGCAGCCGTTAAACTTAAAATCTATTCGTTTGTCTATGCTTGCAAGGCAGGTTGCTTCGGAGTTTCTTAACAATGGGTTGGATGAAAGATTTACGATTACTTTAGATATTCCTGATGAGAATATCAAAGTAAAGGCTGATGAAAAATTGCTTCTTAGGGCTATAAATAATTTAGTGCAAAATAGTATTACACATAATCCAAATGGGTGCAAAATTTTATTAAAAACATGTCTTTCTTCAGATAACCAAACATGCTGTTTTATTGTATCTGACAATGGAAAAGGTGTGCCGCGTAATGAACTTTCTGATTTAATAGAGCTTCCATATTCATCAAGTAGAAAACGCCTCGTTCATAATGGACATGGGCTGGGGCTGCCAATGGTTGCACGAATTTGCCAAGCACATCATGGTCAACTTGTGCTGGAAAGTGAAATAGGAAAAGGAATGAAGGCAATTATCCAACTTCCACAAGTATTTATACAACAGTGAGGTAATATATTATGAACTATGAAGGACAAGTAATAGCTTTATGAAATGACATAGATAAACAAATGAAAGGTTTAATGTAAAAGAGTTTGTAAGAGTAAATCGCGAATATCCTGGGGCTGTAACCGTCAAGTAAAAATGAACAAAAAATGACAATATAGAAGAGGAGGGATAATATGAAAATCAGGTATTATCTAATAGCACTTTTCCTTATAATTTTAATTACTGTTACTGCATGTAATGGTAAAGGTGGTAAATCCGACAGTTACGTGACTCCGGAACAAGTACTAAACGTATTTAAACAAGAAGGGGTTAAATTAATTAAGAGCGATAAGGAAGTACCAAGTCATCTCACAATAAATGAAGTTAAGCCACTAATTTATCAATCAACTGCACTAAACAACCAGTACCTACTTGTATATGTCTTTAATTCCTTCGCTAAAGCGAAGGAATGTAGTAACTATTTACATGATAATAAACTTCAATTTCAAAATTTTGATGTGTTCTCTCCGCCTTACTTTAAGGTTAAAAATATAGTGCTAGCATTAGCTGCGGAAAACGTTCATGAATTTCATGTTCTTGGTTATAACAATATAACTAAAATCATTTTTGAAAAATTACATGATACAAAGAAATTAGTTTTTGCCGGCGAGGGAGAACACTGGAAAGCTAACATTACAGTTAAATACTACGAATACTATTTAGAAGACGAAAACATATATTATGATAGTTATCATACCAAAAAAACAGTACTTACTTATAAAGGTAATAATGAAAGTGTCACTACCTTTGATTATAAATGTAGCGACGGTTCCGCTGGTACGGGGCAAACTTTGAATCAAGATGATGTTTCTGGAGGTTACTTTAGTGGTAATGGATCACTTCCAAGAGAAGAAGACACTTACACTATAGATATTCACTGGAATGGGAAAACCGAATCGTTTAAATTAAAAGCTATCACCCATAAAGATCTATAATTGAGCTTCCCCCCGAAAAAATAGACACAACAAACGTCGTGTTTTTCCCTGTTTTCATAGAATTTCTTAACAATGTTTATTAAATTTTAAGGAAATAAATCATTATGATTTGTATTGGATAACCCTCAAAGGCTCGCCTAAAAGCATATAATTAATCAGACAGCTGCTTTAAAAGCCTGCTCGTATTCTAGTGAGGACATATATCCCAAAGAGGAATGCAGTCTTATGCGATTGTAAAAAAACTCAATATATTCAAAGACAGCGGAATAGATCCTCTATGGCTGCAAGGTAAAGCCAGCCTTCATCCGTCGGTATTGTCGGCTGCCCAAATTTGATTGGGGCGGTCAATATTAAAGTTTTGATTAATCAGATTTTCAGCAAATGGATAATTATGTTTTGAATTTGTTGTAGCTTTGTATTTTCTCTTTGTCTTGCCGGTAATGCCGTTATCACGCATCAAGCGGGCTGCGCGGTTTTTGCTGCAGGCAATGCCTTTTTTCTTTAGGGCCCTGGTTATCCTTTTCTAGCTATTTCTAATATTAAAGGAGGAAGGGGCAATTCTTTTCCCACTGAACGCCAATGTGTTATGGATGGGGTATTCTTGCCCAGATTTTATGAAACTAATTCTAACCTTATTAATGATTTTGTATATTGTTACAGGCTGTTCTGGATCGACAAATGATCGCATTGATAGCTTGAAATGGTTTAAAACTGAAAATATTGCAATTGATTACGGTATGAAAGAAGAAAAAATTACAAAAGAAAATGTCATAGGAAAAATCAAAAAAAATGGAGAAACATTTATTTTTTATAAGAAAAACTTACCAGACGGATTAGGATTGGGAATCGCAAGTATAAGTGAAAAAAATGGACAGTATGCTTGGTACAAAGTTGATCAAGATATTCTCGTGAAGAAAAATGATAATGAAGCTTATTCCCCTGAAATAAACTGGGACACTAAAACACAATCGGGAAAGAGTTTTACAGTTTATACAGGAATCACAAAAGATCAAAATATTTCTATCAAAACACCAAAAGGAATTGTAAAGCCTGATATTATTGATAAGAACTCTGGAATTTATTTCTATATTGAATCTACTAAAGCCTTGTAGAAAAGCTTCGGGGACTTAACGTTATTGATAATAACGAATATGCTGCCATAGATGCTTCAAAGTTGGAATCCAATGAAAGAGCTAAACCCAGGAGAGGTATCGCCCTTCCCCCGGTTTGATGGACACGATAAATTTTGTTGTGCCTATTTTTTCGGGGGAAGCTCATCATTGTTCACTTTCCTGGGTTCTTTGATTGTAGTAAAGCTGCTTGCTATGTGTTTTTTATTGTATTCGTCCTGGAATTCTCTCAGTTTGGCGGCAAAATTACTTAACTTTTTTTACATCCAGACCATGCGTGGATATATATCAATAGTAGTGGTGGGCTGGTAAACCTTAAGCGCTTGAAAAATAA
Organism: Desulforadius tongensis; assembly: GCF_016907915.1. Classification (GTDB taxonomy): domain Bacteria; phylum Bacillota; class Desulfotomaculia; order Desulfotomaculales; family Desulfohalotomaculaceae; genus Desulforadius; species Desulforadius tongensis. Next base: position 41,484 of record NZ_JAFBCW010000018.1, on the reverse strand, counting down.
TAAGTTGGCTTATGGGTTCGGTGAGTTTGATTTTGTGTTATAATATAACAGCAAGGCTTACCGGGAATTTAAGTTTGCTTTGACACGCAAGAGGTTGGAAGTTCAATTTTTCTCCCGCTTACCCGTGTGGAAAAAGTCTTCCGTATTTTGGAAGGCTTTTCTTAATATACAAAGGGATTTAAACTCAATTTAGTGGTTGATACTGAAATGGGGGGGCAGTATGAAAGCGTATATAGATTGTATACATTGTTATCTCAAACAGGCGGTGACATGTATGAACATGGCCGGGGTGGATGAAGACAGGCAGCATGAGATTTTATACCGCCTGATGGATGACATAAAGACTATGGATCGAAACAGGACCCCGGCGGAAAATTCAACAGAAATACTGATGAAAGTATATAAGCAAATTGGCAGCGATGATCCTTATAAAAAAATAAAGAAATATTCAAATGACCTGGCTCTGGAGTTGTACCCGAAATTAAAGGACCGCTTAAAGGAATCCGAGGACAGGCTTTATGATGCCCTTAAAATGTCTGTAGCGGGAAATGTGATTGACCTGGGAATAAACAGAAGTTTTGATATAGATGCCAGTTTAAAATACAGTTTAAAAGTTGGCTTCTCCAAAGACGATTATGATAAGTTTATTGATAAGCTGGAGAAAGTTAACGAAATACTCATTTTGGGGGACAATGCGGGGGAAATAGTATTTGATAAAGTGCTGGTGGAAGAACTGGTAGGTATGGGGAAAAGGGTGATATACGTTGTTAAAGGCGGCCCGGTATTAAATGATTCCACTATGGAAGATGCTGTTTACGTAGGAATGGATAGGGTGGCAGAAGTTATAACCACCGGGTCCAGCTATCTCGGTATGCCTCTCAATAAAATATCAAAACAAGTGAGGGAACTGTTGGCTGATACAAATCTTGTCATTTCAAAGGGACAGGCTAATTTTGAATCTCTGGAACAGGAAGAGCTGGCAAAAGATCGCATTTTCTTTCTGCTTAAAATAAAGTGTGAAGGTGTAAGCCAGGTGGCAGGAGCAGATTTGGGTGATGTTGTGTTTTTTACGAGGTAAGGAAGCGGCCGGGCTTTTTTAAAAAATAAAAGAGCATCTTAAAAAACATGTTATCTGCATTTTTTAAGATGCTCTTTTTTGCCAAAGCCGGGTCTGTACGTGCTGGGGATTATTTGTTGTCTATGTATTTTACCGCATTTAGTGCCGCCACCTGACCTTCTCCCACTGCTTTGGCCAGTTGATAAGGCTGGCCGGTGTTATCGCCGGCGGCGTACAACCCCGGTATATTGGTAGACAGGTCGCGGTTTATTTTGACGGCCCCGTTTTCTATTTCCAGCCCGGGAACCAGCTTGTCCGGCAGTACGGCATCGCGGATGATAAATACGCCTTCCACTTCCAGCGTGCGGTGGGATAATTTTAAAGCAGAAACCAAATTATCCCCTTCAATAGATAGGGGTTTTTGATCGGCAATAACTTCTACCTGCTCATGAATTTTAGAACGCATTTCTTGGCTGCCTTTGCAGAGGGGCAAGAGATAAACCTTCCGGCAGATACCTGCCAGGTAGTTGGCCTCTTCAATTCCTTCTGGGGAATAAGCCAGCACTGCCACGGTGCGGTTTCTATACAACCCGCCGTCACAGGTGGCACAGTAGCTTACACCTAATCCCAATTTTTCTTCTTCTCCCGGCAGCAGCTTGGCCACACTGACACCGGTGGCCAGCACCACTGCCCGGGCGTAAAATATCTTATCCCTGGCCTGGATGGCAAAACCATCGTCCTGCGGTATTATGCCCGTTACCCGGCTGCGAAGTATTTCAATTCCCATGGCTTTTACATGTCCTAAAAATTTTTGCCTTAATTCCTCGCCGCCGATGCTGTGAAATCCCAGGTAATTGTTAACGTGGGGGGCTTTATGCAGTTTAGGGGTACAAAACTCAGAGCCCAGTAAAACCAGCTTTTTTCCCCGTACTTTGGTGTTAATCGCGGCAGATAACCCGGCAGGACCGCAACCGATAATTGCTATTTCATAGTTTGTTTCGTTCACAATTTACACCTCCAAGTAATAATAGTATGCTGGAGGAGTAAAAAAGTTATTCTTTTAATTCCATTCGTACCAAACCCTGCGCAGTCCCATTTGGGCACCATTTTTTTCCGCAAAGGTGGTGGAAAGTACAACCTGTGTACTGTCCGGCACTTCAACGTTTATCTGCAGCTGTTCTTTAACCTGCTGCAGCAGTTTCTGGGGCGAAAATGCAGCCGGAAGGGGCAGGTCTAAATATACCATGCCCCTGCTGTTTGGCAGCTTGGAGAGGGCACTTTTCAATGCTGCTGCAGTAACGGCAGCAATCTCGTTGATGTTTTGAATCAGCGGGGCGGTGGTAACAACCGTTTTTTTCTCTTCAGCCTGTACCAGCAAATCATGTTTTTCCGTGCCGTTTTGTAAAATAACTTTAATTTTTTGCCCTGCGTAATCTGCGGCTACGCTCAGCCGGTAACAAAGGCGGCGAAAAATATTAATATCACCTTTAATAAGGGGGATTTGTTCCCTAAAACCCGGTGTGTTTCTTAAGGTATATAAGTTTTCTCCTAAATTTGCCAACCTTAATGTTTCTTCAGAAGGGTTAAGACAGCCGGTAAGCTGTGCATAACCAATTTCATCACTGGCCTTAAGCCAGCGTACCGCCAGTGGTGGGATGTTGTTATGATGCATTCTGCCGTGATTATCCCTAATGTTATGTACCCATTTTTCCATCCAACCCTGGCCCACCAGTTCTTCGATATAAGCTAAAGACCTTTGTGTTTCTTCGACTGTGTAATATTTAATCATTTTTTCACCAACCTTTTTCAGAGTAGTATACCATATCAAATAACGTTTCTCCTTTTTTTAACCTGGCAAAAAGTGTATGATAATAATTAGGAAAGTGGTGATGTAGATTAACAATAAAATTGATAAATTAAAACAGATTTTATCTTCATACCGGAGTATACTGGTAGCCTACTCCGGTGGAGCAGACAGTGCCCTGCTGCTGGCAGCGGCCCAAAGAGCACTGGGGGATAAAGTGCTGGCGGTAACTTTAATATCTGAGACCTTTACCCGCAGGGAACTGCAGCGAGCTGTCAAGGTGGCGGCAGCGCTTGGTGTAAAGCACCTGGTGGTAAAAAGTGATGAACTTGATTACCGGCCTTTTATACGCAATAACCCTGACCGCTGTTATCACTGCAAATATTTACGGCTGAGCAGGTTAAAAAAAATTGCCCGGGATAAAGGGTATCAAGTGGTGGCGGAAGGGTCAAACTTGGACGACAATACTGACCATCGTCCCGGTATGATGGCGGTGCGCCGGCTGGATGTCAAAAGCCCGCTGCAGCAGGCCGGTTTAACCAAGGCGGAAGTGCGGCAGATATCTAAAATGTGGGGGCTGCCCACCTGGAATGCGCCGTCCCAGTCCTGCCTGGCCACCAGGATACCCTACGGCCAGCCAATTACTCCCCGGCGTCTGCAGCGCATTGCCGAGGCGGAAGAATTACTGCTCAACTTGGGATTTACCCAGGTGCGGGTGCGGGATCACGGTGATATAGCCCGCATTGAAGTGCTGCCGCAGCAGGTGGCTGAGTTAATTAGTAACAAGGAATATATCTGCCGGCATTTTGAAGCCATCGGTTATACTTATGTTACTGTGGATTTAAATGGTTTTAGCAGCGGCAGTATGAACAAAGCCATTAATCAGAATCGGGATGGTGAAAAATGAACAGAGAACAGTTGAAAACACTGCTGCAGCAGGTAAAAAACGGTGAAACAGGTATAGATGAGGCTTTGGCACTAATTAAAGATATGCCCTACAAAGAACTGGGATTTGCCAAGATAGATCATCACCGGGGGCTGCGCCGGGGGTTTCCTGAAGTTATTTATTGTGCGGGAAAAACTGTGGAGCAGGTTACGGCAATTTTTCAAAGCCTGGCTGCCGGCGGCAGCAATGTACTGGCCACCAGGGCCAGCGCGGAGATGTATGCGTCAGTTAAAAAGGTTATACCCCAGGCTAAATACTACCACCTGCCCGGCGTTATTGCGCTGTACCAGGGGGAACAAAAACAGGTGGGCAGCATTCTAGTGGTTTGTGCCGGAACATCTGACCTGCCGGTGGCTGAAGAAGCAGCCGTCACGGCAGAAGTAATGGGCAATAAAGTGGAACGGTTGTATGATGTGGGAGTGGCCGGGCTGCACCGCCTGTTGATGAACTGGAGTCTTTTGGAAAAGGCCCGGGTGCTGGTGGTGGTGGCCGGCATGGAGGGAGCACTGCCCAGTGTGGTGGGCGGTCTGGTGGATAAGCCGGTGGTGGCGGTGCCCACCAGCGTTGGTTACGGGGCCGCTTTTAATGGTTTAGCCGCTCTTTTGGCTATGCTGAACAGTTGTTGTGCCGGGGTAACGGTTGTTAATATTGATAACGGTTTCGGTGCTGGTTACACAGCATCACTAATAAATAAATTGGGAGAGGTTGAACAATGAAAGCAGCTTATTTTGATTGTTTTTCCGGGATTGCCGGCGATATGATAGTGGGAGCACTGCTGGATGCCGGCTTGTCCCTAGAAGAATTAAAAGCGGAATTAAACAAACTTAACCTTGATGGCTGGCGGGTGGAAGCAAAAAAAGTAAAGAAGCACGGGATAACCGGTACAAAATTTATTGTACACGTGGAACACCATCATCATGATTACGAACATCACCATCATCACCACCGCAATTTGCATCACATCCGGCAGATAATTAATGGCAGCACGTTGGATCAACCGGTGAAAGAAACGGCGCTGAAAATATTTGAGAGACTGGCGGCGGCCGAGGCGAAAGTCCACGACACCACCGTTGACCAGATACACTTTCATGAAGTGGGAGCGCTGGACGCCATTATTGACATAGTCGGTGCCGCGGTGGGGCTGTACAAACTGGGAGTTGAAAAGGTGATATCGTCCCCCCTTACCACCGGTACCGGTTTTGTACATTGTGCCCACGGCATCATCCCGGTGCCTGCCCCGGCCACCGTGGAGCTGTTGCAAGGGGTACCCTGCCGCCATGGAGATATTCAAGAGGAAATGGTAACCCCCACCGGGGCAGCAATATTGACCACCGTTTGTACACAATTTGAACCAATGCCCGAGATGGTTACCTCTGCTGTGGGCTATGGCAGTGGGGAACGGGAATTACCCATCCCCAACCTGCTGCGGGTGCATATAGGCGAACTGAAAAGCAGTTTTAGCAGTGAAAATGATACAGACACCGTACAGGTGATTGAGGCCAATATAGATGACATGAACCCGGAATTTTACAGCGCCGCTGTCCAGCGGCTGCTGGACAGCGGTGCGTTGGATGTATATATATCTCCGGTGCTAATGAAAAAGGGGCGTCCCGGAACGGTACTGCACCTGATAGCACCACCGGGTTTGGAGCAGCGTTTGGGGCAAATACTGCTGGAGGAAACTACCACCATCGGCTACCGCAGTTATACCGCCAAACGCAGGATGCTGGAGAGAGAATTGGTGCCGGTAAAAACCCGTTACGGTACGGTGAGGGTAAAGGTGGCCCGGCAGCAGGATAAAATTTTAAACATTGCTCCCGAGTATGAGGATTGTCTGCAAGCAGCCAAATTAAACGGTGTGCCGGTAAAACTTATATATAATACAGCGATAGAGGAATTTGCCAACAAAAGGCGAATTTAATATATTAATTTCTTTCTTTTAATTTAGGGGTGACGCAATGCAGTTTTATGTGGTGTTAGGCCTGGTATTTGCCCTGGCAGTTGCTGTTTTTGCCGTACAAAACGCCACAGCGGTGGATATTAAATTTTTAGGCTGGCGCTTTTCCGATATTTCACTGGTGCTGGTGATTTTAAGCAGTGTGGCCGGAGGCTCGTTGATTACCATTTTATTTGGTTTGCCCAGGCAGCTGCGTACAATGATGAAAATACGTGAACTAACTGCCCAAAACCAGCGGCTGGCCAGTGAACTGGAGAAATTTAATGCCGGGAAAATACAGCTGGAGGAAGGTCAAAAACAGCGGCCTGAAAGCGGCGATACCGGCAGTACAAATAAGAAGGAAGCGCCTGTGGATCAGCAGCTGCCAAACTAAGCCCGGGATACACAATTGGCAGCAAACTTGTTTGGGTGCAAGTAAGTACTAACCGTATTAATTTTAGAAACAGTGGGTGTATGAATTTTGTATGGAACTTATGTGGCTTTAGATCTGGAAACCACCGGAACCGACCCGCAAAAGGACAAGATAATTGAAGTGGGAATGGTGAAGCTGGTGGATGGGGTGGAAACTGCATCTTATCATTCCCTGGTTAACCCGGGAATGAGATTACCTGTGAAAGTAAAGAGGTTAACCGGAATTACTGATGAAATGCTGCTTGAAGCCCCGGGTATAGAAGAAATTTTGCCTGAAGTAATAGAGTTCATTGGCGATAATCCCCTCCTCGGTCATAATGTTCAGTTTGACAGAAATTTCATTTCTGCAGCCATGGGTAGGTCGTTGGCCAATCCCATTAATAATGTTATTTACGATACGGTGGAATTGGCCCGCATAGTTTTGCCCAATGCCGCTAACCACCGGCTGGAAACCCTTTGTAAATTGTGCGCAGTTGATCTGCCGGTAAAGCACCGGGCACTGGAAGATGCCCGGGGAGCGGCATTTTTGGCGGTGGAACTGGTGCACCGTTTGTCCATGTTTGAAATTCCCCTGCTGCTGGACTTAATAACTCTGTTAGAAAAATCCCATTCTCCCTGGTTTACCGTAATACAGCAGGTGGGGCAGAGAAAGGCAAAGGAATTTTCCAACCGCAGGATAGCCACCATCACCGGTTTGCGGCCGCCGAAAGAAGAGCTGGTTTTCCAATACAGGAACCGGCAGGGGGAAGACGGCTTCCAGCCCGTAGATGAAAATGAAGTGAGCAGTTATTTAGGCCAGGATGGGCTGCTGAGTAAAGTAATAAAAAATTATGAATACCGCCCCCAGCAGCTGGCCATGGCCAGGGCGGTTACCCGGTCTTTGAACAATGGGCATTACCTGCTGTCAGAGGCCGGTACCGGTACCGGTAAAAGCATGGCCTATCTTTTACCCTCTGTCCTGTGGGCGAAAAAAAACAGGCAAAAGGTGGTGCTGTCCACCCATACCATAAACCTGCAGGAACAATTGTGCCATAAGGATGTACCGCTGCTGCAGTCCCTTTCCGGTATGAATTTTAAAGCCTGCCTGGTTAAGGGGCGCAGTAACTTTCTCTGCCTGCGCCGCTGGTATGCAGCCCTGGGGGATAAAAATATCAATTCCAAAGAAGCGGGTTTCTACGCCCGTATATTAGTATGGCTTACGCTAACAGATACCGGGGATAGAAGTGAGCTGAATTTCTACGGTGATGATTTTGAACTGTGGAAGAATGTTTGTGCCGAAAGCGATGGTTGTTTGGGCAAAAAATGCCGTTACTTTCGTAGAATGTGCTTTGTTAACCGGCTCAAGCGCCGGGCGGAACAAGCGGATATAATAATTGCCAATCATTCACTGGTTTTTTCAGACATTGCGGTGGAAAGCAGGGTATTACCTGCTTATAAAGTGCTGGTAATAGACGAAGCACACCATTTGGAAGACGCTGCCACCAAACACCTGGGTACAGAGGTGAATAGGGCGGGGGTAGCGCGCTGGTTGACCAGGGTTTCCAAAATCACCGCCAGGCTGGCAGAGCTGCCTGCACCCGGGGAGCAGGGACAGTGGCTGGAAAATATGGCCGGTTTAAAAGAATTACAATATAAAGTGCGGGAAGCGGCGGAAATATTTTTTGCCGGTATTTCCCATTTCCTGGCTGCCAAAAAACAGAACCCTGAGCAAACCAGGTGCACTGTGCGGCTGAAAAAAGGTACCGATTTTTCATCTATGCAGGTGGAAATTGAAAACCTGGTGCAGCGTATCAATTCCCTGTCTGAACACCTGCAAAAGACGGCTGCAGAAATAGAAGGTCAGATGATTGACGGGGAAAGTGAAGTGGCCAGGGAAGCTGCGTTGGTGGCAGAAGCAGGATTAGTACTGGCGGCTGATATATCATTTACCTGTGATTGTAACAGTGATATTACGGTGCACTGGATAGAGGGCGAGGTAAATGAAGAAGGAGCGGGTCATATATCCATTCACGCAGTACCGGTTAAAGTGGGGGAGTTGCTGCACAGCACACTGTACAGCGAGAAGAATTGTGTGATATTTACCTCGGCTACACTGACGGTGGATGGTTCCTTTGATCATTTTATAGAGCGCAGTGGACTTAATTTACTAAAACCTGATAAACTAAAAACGCTGCGGGTAGATTCTCCCTTTGCCTACGACCGGCAGAGCCTGTTGTATGTGTTAAACGATTTACCCGCCCCCGGCACAGTACCCGAGGAAGAATATTTACAGTCTTTAGCAGAGGTGATCGGTGAAATTGCAGCCGTTTCAGGGGGCCGTACCCTGGTGCTTTTTACCGCGCATAAAGTTTTAAAAAAGGTGTACTATTGTTTAAAACCTCAGCTGGAAGAACAGGATATACTGCTCCTTGGCCACGACATAGATGGCGGAAGAACAAGACTGGTGGAAGAATTTAAAGAAAGTGAACGGGCAGTGCTGTTTGGTGCGGCCAGTTTTTGGGAAGGCCTGGATATTCCCGGCCGGGCATTATCCTGTGTGGTGCTGGTAAAGCTGCCGTTTTGGCCGCCCAACGTTCCGGTGGTAGAGGCACGCCTGGAAGCGCTGGCTAAAGAAAATAAAGACGGGTTTCGCCATTTCAGCCTGCCGGAAGCGGTAATTAAATTTAAGCAGGGCTTTGGCAGGCTGATTAGAACGGGGTACGACCGGGGGGCGGTGATAATACTGGATAAACGGATAGTAAATAAAAGGTACGGTCAAAAGTTTCTCAACTCCCTTCCGGTAAGCAGCCACATGCGGGGAAACAAGATTAAAATGTTAAATAACATAAAAAATTGGCTTTATAAAGTAGAATGATTTTATTATTAATGCTAAAATAGGTAGGTATTGATATTATTTGAGGAGGCTTTATATTAAAAGAAATGAGTAAAAAAGTATATCCCATTGCCCAGGACGGTTGGCTGTACTTGGCAGTGCTGGCCGCACTGGGAGTAATATTTTATTTAATTAACCCGTATTTATCCGTTATTCCCGCCGTGTTATTTCTGTTTGTGGCATTTTTCTTTCGCAATCCCAAGCGGAGAATCCCCCAGGGTGAGAATATAGTGACATCACCTGCCGACGGGGTTATATTATCCATAAATGAAGTACAGGAAAATAAATACATCAAGGGCAAAGCTTTAAGGGTAAGCATATTCTTATCCATTTTTAATGTACATTTAAATCGAGCCCCGGTGGCCGGTAAAGTGGAATACCGCTCATACCGCCCCGGAAAATTTCTGCCGGCATTTAAAGGACATGCATCGGAATTAAATGAAAAAAGCTATATTGGTATTAACACCGGCAGGTGGAAAGTTATGGTAACCCAGGTAACCGGTTTTATAGCCCGGCGCATAGTCTGCTGGGCCAACGTGGGAGATAAACTTGGCCGGGGGGAGTTATTTGGTTTAATTAAATTTGGTTCCTGTACGGAATTGTATCTGCCTGTGGAAACAGAACTTTTAGTTAAGGAAAAAGATAAAGTACGGGGTGGCGAAACCGTTATAGGGAGGCTCCCGGATGAGCAGTAAATATATTCCTAATTTAATAACGGCTGTCAATCTTACTGCCGGTGTGCTGTCCCTGGTATTTTTGATGGCGGACAATTACACCGGTGCAGCGCTGTTGGTGTTGATGGCCACAATTTTAGACAGCATGGATGGTAGGGTAGCCAGGCGCCTGCAGGCTTCGTCATTGTTTGGCAAAGAATTGGACTCCCTGGCGGATTTGGTTAGTTTTGGTGTGGCACCGGCTTTATTAGCTTATGCGGTGGCACTGGTGCCCCTGGGAATTCCCGGCCTGGCTGCAGCCATTATTTTTGTGGTGTGCGGTGCACTAAGACTGGCTCGTTTTAATTCCACAACGTTTTCCGGCAAATTCGAAGGTGTACCCATTACCGTTGCCGGGGGGCTGATGGCTTTATTAATGCTGGTGGACAGGAACTTAAACGGTGGAGTGGTGCTGGTATTGATGCTTGGTTTATCATTTTTAATGGTCAGCAGAATATCAGTGCCCAAATTTTAACCGGTATGCGGTAAACCTTACTCTTGTTTTTCAGCAGCAAGCGGTAAGTGCTGTCCCTTTTCAGGGCAGGTGAGAATTTTTTCAAATGCATATGCACATTTCATACCCCTCAATAATAAGATAAAGTAACCTAAAACTCTGGAGGGGTGATATGACTTGCGCGTTTATTATGTAAAATTGCCCGGTTTTTTACGTTCACTGCTGATGAAAATAATCAAGTAAAAATATACCTTATCATTCGGCAGGGTGGTCTTTGACCACCCTGTATTTTTTCGACAAAAAAATTACCAAATTAAGGCAGGAATTGGTAAATTATTGTTGAATAACAGTTAGTCGGAATTTTAACAAAACTAAAGCAGGCTTTGCTGCGCGGAGGTATGTTGTGTTGAAAAGACTAAATCTAAAACATATTTTATTATACTGCTGTATTGTTTCTGCCTTAATAAGTATAATGTGCTTCGTTGTTCTTTGGGTGAAAGGATATTTGCAAAACACAGCCCTAATTTACAGTTTTATAAACATATTAATAATGACCGCGGCTTGTGGTTTTTTGTACAAGTTAATAAAAAAGCTTCCCCTGGATTTTTGCTGTTATATCTCTGCAAAACACAGTGAATGGAAAAAGAAAAATATAGAAGTTAATTTATTTAAAATGCTTAATGTTAATAAAAACATACTTATGGAGCAGGTTATCAGCAGACTGCCCGTGCCGGTAATGGTGGTTGAGCGTACAGGTGATATTATAATGTGCAACCCAGAAGCTAAGCGGGTTTTTCAATGCCTCAAATGTCCACCATCAGCCCCGGATGAAAAAAACAACTGTCCCATACAACTGCTTTTAGAGACATTAAGCAGCAAAAAACCTTTGACAGATTATATATACCAGTTTTACTTAAATGATGATGAAGAAAAAATTTTACTAATCAATACGGAATTAATTTCAGGTTTAGACGACGGGATAATTGGGGCGGTATTAATTGCTTATGATATTACCGAGCGCAAAAAAGTATATGAACAAATGCAGCAGGCAGAAAAAATTTCGATGATCAGCGAACTGGCCGCTGGTGTGGCCCACGAGATTAAAAATCCCCTTACCACCACCAGGGGACTGCTTCAGCTGCTGGCTGAACGTTTTGCCGGTGATAAAACAGCTTATCAACATATTAGGGTAGCATTAAAAGAAACAGAGATTATTAATTCAATAATTAAAGAGATGATGCTGTTATCCCAGCCCAGTAAACCCAATCTAACCTTTACCCAGATAGAAAATGTACTGGATGAGGTTTCGGTGTTGATTGACAGTGATGCGGTTTTTAATAACGTTACTATGGAGAGAATTTATCAGCCCAATTTGCCGCTGGCAGTGATGGATGTAACCCAAATGAAGCAAGTTTTTTTAAATTTGGCCCTTAATGCCATCGGTGCCATGCCCAACGGCGGTGTATTAACTATCAATGTAGCCTACAATGAACAAACCAATGAATTTGAAATAACCTTTAAAGATAACGGAACCGGGATAGCCGGTGATGACATGAAAAAAATATTTTATCCCTTTTACAGCGGTAAAAATGATAACGTTGGCCTGGGTTTAACAATGTGCTATCAAGTGGTAAATAAACATGGTGGATATATTACGGTAAAGAGTAAAAGGAATAAAGGCAGTACCTTTACGGTTTATTTGCCGGTGATAAATCAGGTGCAGAAGACTTCCTGAAAAGAATAATAAAAATAGGCCCAAATAGTTTGAGCCTGTTAAATTAGTTACTTAGTGCTTAAACCAACTCCCAGTATTCCGCCGGCGCTGCCTGCCATTACCGAGAGCAGAAACTTAGTGGCAAAACCGGCTAAATATACATGGCCGGGTAAAAAAAATCCTGCCACAACCCAAATTAATATAAAATATAAGATGCCAATACCCAATCCATGGTATAAACCTTTGGCCCCAACCCGTTGGGAAGCAAAGACACCGCCGGTGAATATGCTGATACATAATATACCGGAGGCCGTCCATGGTAAAGTGCTTTCAGAAATACTGGTTAAGTAATAAATGGCGCCGGCCAGCACGCTGAGAACGGCGGAAACAACCAGGGAGACCAGTATACCCTGGTAAATGGCTGAAAAGCTGATGGAAGGATTCTGGCCGTTACTGGATTCCCTCTTTGGTGAACGCATTTATTTTACCCCCCAATAAATTTTAATATAACAATATGGGGTTCTGTGATAAAATATGAATATAATGGTACAAAGGAGAGTTAAGGTGGATAAACAAATGACAGTAGCTTATACAATAGGCCAATCATTGTACTTAAATATTACCAATCGCTGTACCAATAATTGTGTTTTCTGTATTCGCCGCACCAAAGAAGGTGTGGGGTATGATCTTTGGCTTTCCCGTGAACCCAACCTGCAGGAACTGTTAGAAGCGGTGGGAGATCCCGGCCGGTATAAAGAGGTGGTTTTTTGCGGATACGGGGAACCTTTGATAAGACTGGAACTGGTTATAGCAGCGGCGGCGGAATTTAAAAAACTGGGTGCAAAACAAATTCGCATCAATACCAACGGCCAGGCAAATATAATTCACCAAAGGAACGTGGTGCCCGAACTGGCGGGGCTGGTGGATGTGATTTCCATAAGCCTGAATGCTCAAAATGCTGGTGCCTATGCGGAACTGAGTCAACCTGTAAAATATTCCCCCGAGGAAGCCTACAGCGCGGTGTTGGAGTTTGCCCGGCAGTGTAAAAAGTATATACCGAGAGTGGTGCTGTCAGTGGTAAACTGGCCGGGGGTGGATATAGAGGCCTGCCGGAAAATAGCTGAAGAACTGGAAGTGGAGTTTAGGGTGCGGGAATTTTACGGCAATGGCTAGAAGTTTGTTCCCCGGCAAATTGGCTGCCGGGGTTTTCATTACTGTTTTTTGAAGTGGGCGTGTCTTTTATTATTTACTGTTTTCATGACTGAACTTACCCGGATTTGTGCGATCGTTGGGATCTTCTGTGCCGTCTACATTTACTGCGGTGGCAGAGCCGGTTGGTTCACGTACCCAGGTACTGCCCCTGGCAGGATCTCCATGCACAATTTTTCTTTTTTTCTTGGTCATAGTTTCTCCTCCTTAGAAATATTTACAGTTATTTTGGCCGGCTTCAAGCGATAACATGATAAAAAGTTAAAACATATTGACAGTAAAAATGGCAGGTGCTAGAATACTGGTAAAACATTGATAATGAATATCATTATCTATAACTTTGTATACAGAGTTAAAGTTGGTTATAGAATAAAGTAGGAATCCCAATAATGGAGGGGAGTATATGAGCAATCTAACTCTAAAAGTAACCGGGATGAGCTGCGCTGCCTGTTCCGCCCGGGTGGAGAGGGTGCTGGCTAAGATGGACGGGGTGCATTCGGCTCAGGTTAACCTGGCGCTGGAAAAGGCTGTGGTGGAATATGATGAAAGCGCAGTCAAGCCCGGGGAGATTATAGAAAAAATTAAGAGTATCGGGTTTGGTGTACAGTTAAACAAGATTCAGCTAACGATAACTGGGATGAGCTGTGCTGCCTGTTCCGCCCGGGTGGAGAGGGGCTTGAATAAAATGCCCGGTGTAATTAATGCAGCGGTTAACCTGGCACTGGAAAAAGCGATGGTGGAATACAGTCCAGCCCAGTTAGAGGCGGCAGACATAAAAAGAAAAATCAGCCAGCTGGGTTATAAACCGGGAGATATTGATGATGGGGAAGGAGCAGACCGGGAAAAGACCCGACGCCAGCAGGAAATAAAGCGCCAGCGGCTGTATTTTATTACTGCCGCTGTTTTCTCTGCACCGCTTTTCCTGTATATGCTGGTAATGGTATTTAGACTGCACGGTTTAATGCCGCTGGTTATTTTTCACCCCAAAGCGCAGTTCGTTTTTGCCTCGGTGGTACAGTTTATTCCCGGGTGGTATTTTTACCGGGATGCTTATAAAAGTATCAAAGGCGGCAGTGCCAACATGTCCGTGCTGGTGGCACTGGGTACCAGTGCTGCTTACCTGTACAGTGTGGTGGTAACTTTCTTTGGCTCCCGGTTGGGGATACATGAGGTATACTATGAGAGTGCGGCCATTATAATTACGCTGGTGCTGCTGGGGAAAATGCTGGAGTCCCAGGCCAAGGGACGTACCTCTGAGGCCATTCGCAAATTGATGGGACTGAAGGCTAAAACAGCCCGGGTGATCCGCGACGGCAGAGAACAGGAAGTGCCCATTGATGAAGTAGTTGTGGGTGATATACTGGTGGTCAGACCGGGAGAAAAGATTCCGGTGGACGGTGTGGTGGAAGAAGGTCATTCCACAGTGGATGAATCCATGCTTACCGGGGAAAGTGTTCCGGTGGATAAGAGCGTGGGGGATGAAGTTATTGGTGCCACAATAAACAAGCTGGGTACTTTTAAGTATAAAGCCACCAAGGTGGGACGGGATACCGCGCTGGCCCAAATAATAAAAATTGTGGAGGAGGCCCAGGGTTCCAAAGCACCGGTGCAGCGCATGGCGGACGTTATTTCAGCTTATTTTGTACCCACCGTTGTGGGTATTGCCGTACTGACTTTTTTCGGGTGGTATTTCTTCGGTGATGCCGGTAATTTCACCAGGGCACTAATTAATTTTACTGCGGTGCTGGTTATAGCCTGCCCCTGCGCGCTGGGGTTGGCCACACCCACTTCAATTATGGTGGGTACCGGCAAGGGGGCGGAATACGGTATATTAATTAAAGGGGGCGAACACCTGGAAAACGCCCACCGCTTGGATACCGTGGTACTGGACAAGACAGGCACCATCACCAGGGGTGAACCTTCATTGACAGACATTATTACCGCTGGCAGTATCAGCGCGCAGGAGCTGCTGAGGTTGGCGGCATCGGCGGAATCTCCCTCGGAGCACCCGCTGGCCAGGGCCGTTGTCAGGGCTGCCGAAGAGCAGAACATTCAGCTGTATGATACCGCTCATTTCCGGGCCATTCCCGGTCACGGGATATCGGTACAGGTGCAGAACAAGAAGGTACTAATAGGAACGGAGAAATTGTTAACGGAACAGGGAATTGATATAACAGAACTGGTTGAACAGGCCCTTGATTTAGAAAATCAAGGGAAAACAGCCATGTATGTTGCGGTGGAAAATCAACCGCTGGGAATAGTGGCCGTTTCGGATACGGTAAAAGAAAATTCCCGGGAGGCCATTCAAAAACTTCAGGACATGAATATAGAAGTATGGATGATTACCGGGGACAACCGGCGCACCGCTGAAGCAATTGCTAAAGAAGTGGGTATAAACAATGTAATGGCTGGGGTGCTGCCGGATCAAAAAGCGGAAAAAATAAAACAGTTAAAAGAGCAGGGTAAACATGTGGGCATGGTGGGGGACGGTATAAACGATGCTCCGGCACTGGCCACTGCTGATGTGGGATTTGCCATTGGTACCGGTACTGACGTGGCTATGGAAGCAGCGGACATAACGCTGATCCGAGGCGACTTAATGGGAGTGGTAAACAGCATTAAATTATCCCGGGCCACCATGCGCAACATCAAGCAAAACCTCTTTTGGGCCCTGGTCTACAATACGGTGGGAATTCCGGTGGCGGCATTGGGGTTCTTAAGTCCCATCCTGGCCGGTGCCGCCATGGCCTTTAGTTCCGTTTCCGTGGTATCCAATGCCTTAAGATTAAGGAAGGTAAAATTACAATAAAATTCAAAACGGGAGGTACTTATCATGGCTGTTACTGAAGAAAAAATTAACGTTCAAGGTATGTCCTGCGGTCACTGCACCGCTGCGGTGGAAAAAGCTTTAACCGCGCTGCCCGGGGTGGAAAAGGCGGTTGCTGATTTAGAAGAGAAAAATGTTACCGTAACCTATGACCCGGGCCAAACATCCAGGGATGATATTGTTAAAGCCATTGAAGAGGAAGGATACGAAGTAGTATAGTTTTTAACATGCCGCTAAAGCGGCACCGTTAAAAAAAAAACAGGTGTTTCAGCTTAAAAGCACAGGGAGTAGTTAATACTTCCCGTGCTTTTTAATTTTTCAAATATTATTTGTCTAGTTACCGCTCTGCAGGACAAACTAAATTAACAAACCGGTAATGCAGGGCGGTGAAAGTATGATTCATCAGATGACGGAAAATCAAATACTGCTGCTTGTTATCAAATACGTAAAGGAACAAAATAAAAGTGAATTGCAGAATATTATTGACGAGCTGCAGCCCTATGATATAGCCAAGCTGTATATAAACCTGCCGGAAAAGCACCGGTATAAATTTATTGTGCTGTTGACGCCGGTACAGATCGCCAGGTTAGTTCAAGAGCTGGAAAAAGATAAGCAGATCGACATTTTACATAAACTGGGAGTAGAAAAATCTTCTCACGTGATGGATGTGATGGAAAATGATGATTTGGTAGATCTGCTTAGTGAACTTTCGGTGAATAAAAAAGATGAATATCTTAACCTGATGAAGCGAGAAGAATCTCAAACGGTGCAAAATATGCTGCATTACCCCCCCGACACGGCGGGGGGCATTATGACCAATAGATACGTGTGGATTCGCAGCTACTATACCGTCAGGGAAGCGGTGGACAAGCTGAAATCCTTTGCTAAAATTGCGGAAAATATATACTACCTTTACGTACTGGATGAAAATAAAAAACTGGTTGGTGTTGTATCTTATCGCGGCCTGCTGCTGGCCGATGCGGAGGATAAAATTGAGGATATTATGTTCAGCCGGGTAATTTACGTTCCCGTTGACATGGATCAGGAGGAAGTGGCCAGGATAATTGAAAGGTATGATTTTATTGCTGTGCCGGTGGTAGATGACCAGAAACGCATGGTGGGAATAGTTACCGTTGACGACATTATTGATGTGGTAATAGAGGAGGCCAATGAAGATATAGAAAAGTTTTCTGCCTCGGGTAAGGCCATAGACTTTAGGACAGGGGCGTTAACCGCTTCCATGCGCCGCCTGCCCTGGCTGATACTGCTGCTGTTTATTGGCATCATTTCTGGAAGAATTATCAGCGGTTTTGAGGATACCCTGCAAAAAGTGGTGTCCCTGGCGTTTTTTATGCCCATGATTGCCGGAATGACAGGCAACACCGGCACACAATCCCTGGCGGTGGTGGTGCGGGGACTGGTGTCTAACGATATTGATCGCCACACGGTAACCCGCTTAATATTAAGGGAAATAGGCGTCGGTGCCATCATTGGTATGGTGTGTGGGGTGCTGATTGCGGTAATTGCTTATATCTGGCGGGGAAACCCAGTTCTCGGTTTGGTGGTGGGGTGTTCTTTGTTTATGACTTTGATTATCGGTACACTGGCCGGAACAATTATTCCCCTGCTGCTTTATCGCTTTAAAATTGATCCCGCCGTTGCCTCCGGCCCTTTAATTACAACATTGAATGACATTTTTTCTTTAACAATATACTTCAGCCTGGCATCAATGTTTATTTCCAAATTAATGTAGTGCCTGGCACAGTAATGTTTGCCGGATTGATTTCCGGCTAGTTTTTTGTATAAAACACTGTTAAACATACACAATATTTTTATGGAGGTGACAGTAATGACGGTGGCATCACATGTTAAACAAACACTGGCCAGCTTAAAAGGTACCCAGGCGGCGCTGAAAAATATGGCTGCTGTGGAACAGGAGGAACAGGCTCAAAAGCTTTTAAAAAACAGTGCAGATAAACTGGAATACATAATCGAAGATTTTCAGCACCGGTTGAAAACTTTGGAATTTGAAGAACCTCAATATAAAGGTTTTTAGATGCTTGTTATAAGGGGTAATTGATTATGCCGGAATGGTTAAATGTGCTTATTCGCTCAGCTGCTTTATTTGCCCTGACCCTGCTGCTGGTGCGATTGATGGGTAAGAGGCAGACTGCGCAGTTAACTTTTTTTGATTTGGTAACGGCCATTGTGCTGGGAGTGCTGGCCGCGGCCGTTTCTTTAAATATTATTTCTGTTTCCAAGGGGCTGGTGGCACTGGCGGTATGGACAGTTCTGCCCATATTAATTTCCCTGTTATCTTTAAAATATAAGATCGTCAGGGATATTGTTCAGGGCCGGGAAACAATCTTAATCAATCACGGTAAAGTGCTGGAGGACAAGCTGATGGAGGCCCGGCTTACACCGGAGGATTTATTAAGCAAACTGCGCCAAAAAAATATCTTTCAGGTTGCCGATGTGGAATTTGCCCTGCTGGAGCCCAATGGAGATATAAGTGTACACCTGAAAAAAGATAAGCAGCCCTTGAATGCCAAAACAATGGGTATAAATGTGGCTGAGGAAACAGTTCCCCAAACGGTAATGCTGGATGGAATTATCATGGATGAACCTTTGAGGGCAATGGGACTGAACAGAAATTGGCTGCATACAGAGCTGGAGAAGGCCGGGGTGGCACCGGAAAATGTTTTTATCGCCCAGGTGGACTCTGTGGGGCAGCTTTATTTGGACCTGTTTGATGATGCCGTTAAAGTACCGAAACCAACAGCAAGGGAACTGGCCTATTATACATTAAAGAAATGTCAGGCGGACTGTGAGATTTACGCCCTGAGCACTAAGGATGCTGAGGCTAAGAAAATGTATGCCCGATCAGCTGAAGAGTTGAGCGAGATAACCGAGCATTTAAAACCTTTACTGCTGAAATAAGAGGTGCTGCACATGTCCAACAAAAAAAAGAAAAAGTTAACCCCGGTACAGCAGGAATATCAAGCCTTTGCCAAGGAAAGGGAACCCCGGCGGCCGCTGGCATTAAATTCTCTAAAGGCCTTTGTAGTGGGCGGCGGGATTTGCGTCCTCGGCCAGGTAATCTCGGATTTTTTTCTTTGGAATTTTAATTTTACCGAAAAAACAGTGGGCAATCCCACGGTGGCCGTTTTAATTTTGATTTCCGTTATTTTAACTTCCTTAGGTATATACGACCACTTGGCCCAGTGGGCCGGGGCGGGCACTGCTGTTCCGGTAACCGGTTTTGCCAACTCCATTGCATCGGCGGCCATTGAACACCGCAGCGAAGGCTATGTGCTTGGAGTGGGCGGCAATATGTTTAAATTGGCTGGATCGGTTATTACTTATGGTGTGTTTGCCGCCTTTGTAGTTGCGCTGATAAAGACAACCATTGCTGCGTTGGGGGGAGCCTGATATGCTGCACGGCCATCAAACCTGGGTTTTTGCAAACCGGCCCACCATTATTTCTTCTTCGGTGGTGGGAGGCCCCTTTGAGGCCCAAGGGCCGCTGGCCGATGACTTTGATATTCTGCACGGTGATTTGTGGCTCGGCCAGGACAGCTATGAAAAAGCGGAGAGAAAGCTGCTGGAGGAAGCCTGCGAAAATGCCATTGAAAAGGCCGGGTTAAAAAAAGAAGACATTCAGTTCTTTTTAAGTGGGGATTTAATGAACCAGATTGTTTCCAGCAGCTTTGCCGCCAGAACCCTGGCGCTTCCCTACCTGGGTCTTTTTGGCGCCTGTTCCACTTCAATGGAAAGCCTGGCCCTGGGAGCCTTGTTGATAGAGAGTAAGGCGGCCGAAAAAGTTATCTGCGGTGCGGTGAGTCACAACGCGGCAGCGGAAAAACAATTCCGGTATCCCAATGAATACGGGGCTCAAAAGCCTGACACCGCCCAGTGGACCGTTACCGCTGCCGGAGTGGGGCTGTTAAGTTCCCATGGTGAAGGGCCCAAAGTTACTTCCGCCACCATAGGCAGGGTGGTGGATATGGGGATGACAGATCCCTTCAACATGGGAGCAGCCATGGCTCCAGCAGCGGTGGACACCATTACCGCCCACTTAAGGGATCTGCGCATTTCGGCCCGGGAATATGACCTTATCGCCACCGGGGATTTGGGAAAAGTGGGGCACAAAATTGCTGCCGACCTGTTTGCAAAACATGATATAGACATTCCCCGGGAGATATTTACAGACTGCGGTTTACTTATCTACAGCGGCGAGCAGCCTGTGTTTTCCGGGGGCAGCGGCTGCGGTTGTTCCGCCGCCGTTACTTACGGCCACATATTAAACAGGATGAAGAGGGGAGAACTGAAAAAAATATTAATTGTTGCCACCGGGGCGCTGCTTTCACCCTTATCGTATCAGCAAAAGGAAAGTATTCCTTGCATAGCTCATGCCGTTTCCATAGAGTATCACCGGTAGGGAGGGAATTAGCTTGGAGAGTTATTTAACGGCCTTTGTGGTGGGGGGAATTATTTGTGTTATCGGCCAGCTGCTGATAGATGTGGTTAGATTGACTCCTGCCCACACCATGAGTACCCTGGTGGTATCGGGTGCTGTTTTGTCCGGGCTGGGGCTCTATGAACCATTAATAGACTTCGCCGGTGCGGGAGCAACGGTGCCGATAACCAGCTTCGGCAACTCGCTGGTGCACGGGGCCATGGCTGAAGCAGAAACCACCGGTTTGGTGGGCATTCTTACCGGCATTTTTGAGGTTACCAGTGCCGGTATTTCTGCAGCCATAATTTTTGGCTTTATAGCCGCGTTGTTAGTAAGGCCAAAGGGATAATTTTACCGCTTTATATCAGCGGCAGGTAAAAGCATCCATGTGTTTTGAATGAGGGGGATGTTATGGTTGTCTTCAGTGCGAAAAGCCTTAAAACCCTTGTTTTACTGATTTTATTGTTTATAACGGCCGGGTGTGCCGTGGGGCATGCACCGGCTGAAAAGCCCCAGCAGCAGGCTGTACCGGTTAAAGAGATTAAAGTAGATCCCGGGCTGGCCGAGCAGGTTAAAAAAACGGTCCGAACGGTGGATGGTGTGGCAGACAGCACAGCGGTGGTGGTTAATAAAAACATTTCCGCAGCCATTAAAGTAAGCGGGTTTGACCGGCTGCGGCTGCAAAAAATAAAACAGCAGGTACATGACAAAATTAAAAAAATAAATAAAGGGTATACGGTGCGGGTGACAGCGGATAAAAAGCTGTTTTTTCAGCTGCAGCAGATAGAAAAACAAATTAAATCAGGGAAGCAATTATCACTGCCGAAAATAGATCAGAAAGTTAATAAAATAAACGAAGACATGAAAGGTTAGGGGAATAAATACATGCTGCTGATAATTATACGGACAATAATTTTATTTTCGTTGATAGCAGTTGCACTGAGGCTGATGGGGAAAAGACAAATAGGGCAGCTGCAGCCCTTTGAACTGGTAATTATAATTTTATTGGCCGAACTGGCGGTTATTCCCATGGCAGACATAGGGGTACCGCTGGTTAGTGGAATTGTAGCCATTATTACCCTAGTACTTTTTCAGGTGACATTGTCGTATCTTTCCCTGAAAAGTGAAAGAGCCCGGGGAATAATTTGCGGCAGACCCAGCGTTTTAATTGAAAACGGAAAAATTATTGATCAGGAACTGCGGCGGTTAAGATACAACATAAATGATTTATTGGAGCAATTGAGAGTAAAAAATGTACCCAACATTGCTGACGTTGAATTTGCCATATTAGAAACCAGCGGGGATTTAAGTGTCATACCCAAATCTCAAAAGAGGCCGGTGATACCGGAGGATTTGAATATATCCACCACCTATGAAGGACTGCCCACCACACTGATCATCGATGGTTTAGTACTGCGTGAAAATCTGGCTAAGTGCAGCCTAAATGAAGAATGGCTGCAGTCGGAACTGGAAAAATTGGGGGTAAAAGATGTAAAGGATGTGCTTTTTGCCAGTTTAGATACCGGGGGTAGATTGTTTTATCAGAAAAAATCCAAGGTTGGTTAGCGTAAAGTTTATGGAGGGTTGGCTATGAGATTACTGGCAGTTTTGGGAGTGATATTCGCGCTGTTTATTGTACTGGGAATTTGGACAAACCATACCATAGCCGCAGCGGCGGAAAGTTTGGCCCAAAATATTGATCAAATAATGACGGCTGCTGAAAAAGAGGATTGGCAAAGGGCCGGTGAAGAAACAAAGGCTTTGGAGAACAGCTGGCGTAAAAAAGCAAACTGGTGGCCGGTGTTCCTGGATCACCAGGAAATTGACAATATTGAGTTTAACCTGGCCAGGATAAAAGAATACATTGCCCAAAAAAATATTGACCTTTCTTTGGGGCATTTATCAGAACTGAAATTGATGATTCAGCATATACCGGAAAAGGAAGCGGTAACCATAAAAAATATATTATAGAAGACGCGGTGGCGCGTATAGGCCGGATTTGTGGTTAAAGTTTTAAAGCTCATATTGAAGGGAAAAGATGCTGCCCGTCGAATTATTATATATCGAACAATGGTTCTGCTTATCGGGAGTGTTAGAAAATGCTTGATTTATCCGGCCTTTTTCCCCATATAGAGGCGATGGTAAAACATTGCCGGGCAAATGCCGATAATAACAAACAAAAGTTAAAAGCAGCTGCCCAAAGTCTGTCCCAGTTGAATGGAAGATTGAAAGAAATAGCGAAGCGGGTGCAGGAGAGCAAAACATCCTGGCTGGTGGCTGAACCCGTAGAAGATGCGGCTGTAACTCACCCACTTCCGCCGCCTCCCGGCGAATATCAGGTTTTAGCCAGTGACGGGTCACAGCTTTTTCCCGATCATCATGAGGTGGTGTTGTGTTATTTAATAAATATTGGCACCGCTGCCCTGGAATATGGGAATAACCCCGGGGCGGAACTAAACAGCGAGCCCAAATTGTATTATCGTGAAGAAGATTTATACATGGAAGAGGATGGAGTAAAGAGGCTGGTGGACAGCCAGCGGGTATCCGCTCTCCGTACCCTGGAAGAGGCAGAGGCACTGGTGAAAATGTCCCGGCGCTGTAAGGCAGGCACCGTGGTGGCCCTAACCGATGGTACCCTTATTCAGTGGGCGGCAGAGCAGCAGGGTAAGTGGGCGGAAAATTTTTTAACAGCGTTAGTGTCCAGCTATGAGAGTTTACGGCAGAGAAGAGTGCCGCTGGCCGGTTACATATCCGGGAGCCGCAGTACCGATGTTATCAACATGCTGCGGGTGCAGCTGTGCCCGCAGCTGCGGGTGGACTGCGACCACTGTGCCCGCCGGGGACAGCCTGACAGTCCCTGTGAATCGGTATCCGGCCTGCGGGATGCCGCTTTATTTGCTGGTTGGTTAGAGTACGGCCGGCGTTCGGCGCTTTTTAAGTCTAATTCCAAGGTGCTGGAGAAATATGGTGAGCACAGGATTTATTTCTTTTATGTTAACGTGGGCATGGAGATTATCCGGGTGGAAGTGCCCCGGTGGGTGGCGCTGGATACCGAGTACATAAATACTGTACACAGCGTTGTGGTAGACCAAGCCCAAAAGGGCGGCGGTTACCCAGTGTGCCTGGCGGAGGCTCACCGGCAGGCAGTGGTAAGCGGCAGCGATCGTAAAGTTTTTTATGAACTGGTTAATAGAAAACTGATTGAAAGCGGTTTGTTATCAGAGATAACCTGTAAAAGTATGCGCAAAAGGAGCGTTCCGGTGTAATGAGTGACCATATCGGCGAAGTAATAGAAAGTAAAACCACCCAATTCACCTGTGAGGCGGTAAAACTGCATCAAGCTCCCGATTTTGGTTCCTTTGTACAGGTGGACAGCAGTGAAGGCGGTATTGTTGGGGTGGTGTTTAACACCACCACCGCCAGCACGGACCCGGCCCGAAGACCAATGGCTTACGGGCAGCCGGAAGAGGAGCTGCGCCGCAAACAGCCGCAAATTTTTTATTTGCTGCGCACCTATTTCGATGTGCTGGTGGTGGGACATTATCAAAACAATAAATATCTGGGATATCTTCCCCCTCAACCGGCACGGATTCATTCCTTTGTCCGGCGGTGCACCGGCGAACAGTACAGGCAGATAGGCCAAAACCTCAATTTTATCAGCACCATTTTAGCTTCCGGTTGTGAACCCAGAGATGAACTGGTGGCGGCAGTGGTGCGCAGCTCCAGTGCTTATCAGGATGATGTCATTGGTTACCACCGCCGGGTGGGCAATGAACTGCGTCGGCTTTTGGCAGCAGATTACGAGCGGTTTAAATCCATCATAAGGAGGATTCGGCAGTGAGGGGAAAAGTTGTCAGGGGGTCGTTAAGTGCAGGGGTGGAAGTAAAATTAGATCCCCATTATACCGTGGAAGATGTTAAAGTGGGGAATTTTGCAGTTATTGAAGGGCAGAAGTACCGCTACTTTTCGCTGGTGGCGGATGTAAAAATAGACTCCACCAACCCAGCTGTGCTGGTAGATTCCTTTGACGAAGAGGATGATGAACTGGCCAGGGAAATTATTATCGGGGACAGTATTTTTGGCAATATATCTTTAAATCCCATGCTGATGGCAGATAAAGACCTGGCCGGGGAAGTGCGGGCGGTGCGCACCATTCCCCCCCACGGTTCCCCGGTGCGCACTGCCACCAGTGAGGATGTGGCCCGTGTTTTTGGTGCCCCTGACAACAAAGTGTACTTTTCCATGGGTACTCCCCTGGAAATGGATACCCCGGTTTGTGTCAATCTGCCCAAACTGGTGGAGCGCTGTACCGGCATTTTCGGCAAGGCCGGCACCGGCAAAACCTTTCTTACCCGGCTGATACTGGCTGGAATTACTAAAAGCCGGGCGGCGGTGAACCTGATCTTTGATGCCCACAATGAATACGGTTGGGAAGCCACCAGGGAAGAAGACCGGGGTGACGGTACAAAACGTGAATCCCATGTTAAAGGTTTAAAGCAGCTGTTTTCTTCTCAGGTGGTTATTTTCACTTTGGATTCCCAGTCCAGCCGGCGCCGGGGGGCCAAGTATGACCATGAGATACACCTGGCGTACAATCAAATTACCCCGGAGGACATATTACTGCTGCAGTCCCAGTTAAATTTAAACAGCACCGCCACCGAAACCATGCACCTGCTGTCCGGTAAAATGGGCCCCCAGCACTGGTTTAAGTTATTAATTGAAATGGGGGCTGAAGAATTAAAAAGCTATGCTGAAGACCATGGTCTTCACCTGGGGGCGCTGCAGGCACTGCAGCGAAAGTTGAAACGGGTTTACGACCTGCCCTTTATGCGGGATAAAGTACCCTTTGATGCGGTGGATAAAATAATGCAGTATCTTCACAGCGGCAGGCATGTGGTTATTGAGTTCGGCAGTACCCAACTGTTAGGCTACATGCTGGTAACCAATATACTTACCAAGCGCATTCACGCCGAGTATGTCAGGCGGATGGAAAAATACCAGGCCACCAAGGAGAACAAGCCCCCACACCTGGTGATAACCATTGAAGAGGCGCACCGTTTTTTAAGTCCCGAACTTTCCAGAGATACTATTTTTGCCACCATTGCCAGGGAAATGCGCAAGTATAATGTGACGCTGCTGCTGGTGGACCAGCGCACGTCGGGTATTGACAGTGAAGTGATGTCTCAAATTGGCACCAAAATTGCCTGTAAGTTGGACGATGAGTCTGATGTTAGTGCCCTTTTAACCGGGGTACATAATGCTAAAAACCTGCGCAATATACTGTACAGCCTGGATTCCAAGCAGCAGGCGTTAATAATGGGACATGCCGTACCCATGCCGGTGGTGATAAAAACCAGGAATTACGATGTACAGTTCTATAATGAGATTGGGGAAACGGATTATGCGGAGAATGATAATGCGTTTAAAGAAATGGTAGATGGCATGTACGGTGAAGATCTGGAGTTGTAATAAAAGTTTTTTAGAACGGGTGGTATTCTATGATACGTATCTTACACACCGCCGACTGGCATATCGGGGTGGAAAATTACGGGCGTATTGATCACAAAACCGGTGTGCACAGCCGGCTGCGAGATTTTTTAGTTTCGCTGGACAGCCTGGTTAAAGATGCCATAGAAAAACAGGTAGATCTGGTGCTTTTTTGCGGCGATGCCTTTAAAAATCGTGAGCCCTCTGAAACACACCAAAATGCACTGGCCAGGCGGCTGAAAAAGCTTTCGGATGCGGGAATTAAAGTGTTTATGCTGGTGGGCAATCACGATTTACCCAACGCTGCGGGTAAATCTAACGCTTTAGATATTTACCGTACCCTGCAGGTGCCGGGGATAACGGTGGGGCGCCATCCCCGGGTGTACGTAATTGATACTAAATCCGGTCCGGTGCAGGTGGCGGCCATTCCTTATCCTTCCCGCAGCTCGTGGTTGAGCAGGGAAGGGCATAGCGGTAAAACTTTGGAACAGCTGGAGGAAGAAATGGCCGCCAACGTTGCCGGTTTAGCCCGACGGTTGTCTGCGGAACTGGAACCGGATATTCCGGCGGTGCTGTGTGCCCACATTACGGTAACCGGTGCGGTGGCCGGTTCGGAACACTGCATCATGGTGGGGCGGGATCTGGCAGTACCTGCCTCTGCCCTGCAGCAGGGGGGATTTGATTATGTGGCGCTGGGCCATATACACAGGCAGCAGGTGCTGGCGGAAAAC
The DNA here is from genome assembly GCF_016907915.1 of Desulforadius tongensis. Classification (GTDB taxonomy): domain Bacteria; phylum Bacillota; class Desulfotomaculia; order Desulfotomaculales; family Desulfohalotomaculaceae; genus Desulforadius; species Desulforadius tongensis. The sequence goes on along the minus strand of NZ_JAFBCW010000018.1, from coordinate 14,843 downwards.
CCGCCGCTGGTTTACAGCGGCAGCCTGGATCGCATAGATTTCGGTGAAGAAAAGGAGAAAAAGGGTTATGTGCTGGTGGAAGTTGAAAAAGGACGCTGCAGCTATAATTTTTACCCCCTGTCCACCCGGCCCTTTGTTACCGTTAGAGTAAAAATCAAGGGCAAAGACCCCACAGCGGAAATACTGGAACGGGTGGAAAAAAGTGCCGATCAGCGGGCGATACTGCGGTTGATTATTGAATGTACTGCCGCTGATTATGCCAATATCAACCACCGGCAGGTGCGCCGGTTTATTGACCGGCACTATTACTACCTGGCTTCGATAAATCGTGAACTGACTGGTGAAGACGGTGCATTACGCAACCCCAATCTGAATGAGAAACTGGACCCTTTGGCCGCCTTTAAGGAGTACCTGGAAACTGCCGGTGTTAACGGTGATAAAGAAGAACTGGTGCAGCGGGCTGAAAGTCTATACCGTAAATTGAAAGAGAGGGATATTTACGGATGATTCCGGTGGAGTTGAAATTAAGAAATTTTATCAGTTACGGTGCACAATCTGATCCCATTCGATTTGACGGTTTTAATGTGGCCTGTCTCACCGGCGATAACGGCAATGGCAAATCGGCCCTGCTGGATGCCATTACCTGGGCAGTTTGGGGCCAGGCCAGGGGAACCGACGAGCGGGGGGCCGGGGTAGATGATCTAATACGTTCCGGGGCTGAAGATATGGAAGTGGAATTTACTTTTTTGTTGGAAGGAAATACCTACCGGGTTTGCCGCCGCCGGGACAAGCGCCGGAAAAAATCCTCTTTGGAATTTCAAGTATACGACGGGAATGCCTTTCGTTCCATCACGGCGGACAGTATCAGTGAAACCCAGCGAAAGATTATTCAAGTTTTGCGCATGGATTACCACACCTTTACCAGTTCATCCTTTATACTGCAGGGCAGGGCGGACAGTTTTACATCCATGAAACCGGCGGAGCGGAAAAAGATTTTGGGTGAGATACTGGGGTTATCTGTGTACAGAGACTTGGAAATGCTGGCCAGGGAAGAGGCCGGGAAAGCCGGGGCCCTGTGTGCCCAAATAGATGCCAAGCTGGAGGAAATGGTTGAAGAACTCTCCCAAATGGAACGGTACCGGCAGCAGGAGAAAGAACTGGAAGCAAAGTACAACCTGCTGTACCGGGAATACCAGGATGTACAGTCAGAAGTGGACAGCTTACGGAGCAGGCTTTCTGAACTGCAGCAGGTGCAGAAAAGGGTGCAGGAACTGGAAGCGCAGTTAAAGGACTACCAAAAGCAGATTACTGCCGTAGAAGAGAGGGTTAAATCACTGCGGCAGCAGCTCCGGCAGGGCGAAGAACTGGTGGCCAGGGCCGGTGAAATCGAATCCAATTACCGGCAGCTGCAGCAATTGGTGGAAAGGGACAAACAATACAATGAAAAATCCCGCCGGTTACTGCAGTTAAATGAAGAAAAGATGAACCTGGAACTGCAGGTACAGCATGAGCAGTCGAAAATTGAAAAACAATGTGTCCAGCTGCAGGGTGAACTAAACCATTACCAAAGCCTTTCACAGCAAAGAAAAGGTTTAGAAAAAGAACTGGCCCTGCTGGAGGATGGGCTTGCCGGGTTAAAACAGCTGGAAGAACGGCGGCAGGAATTAAAGGAAGCTGTACAATCCCATGTCCAGGAGATAAAGGCTAAAGAATTGTTGGCCGCCAGGATAAATGAGCAGATATCGGAATTGCGGGGTAAGTATTCCCTACTGCGTCAACCGGTGGCCAGCTGCCCGCTGTGCCGCACCGAGCTGTCCGGCGTTCACCGGGAACAGGTGTTAAATGAAATGATTCGAGAGGGGCAGCAGTTAAAAGAACAGCATGAGCAGCTGCGGCAGGAGATAACCGGCTTGAATGAAAAGTGCCGGCAGGCGCAGGATGAATTAAAACAGGTGGAGGATAAGTTAAATAACTGCCGCGGGCTGGAAAAGGAATACTCAATATTACAGCACCGGTTAAATGAATCTAAACAGGCGGCCCAAAAACAGGCTGAGCTGCAGAGGGAATTTGATAAACTGCAGGCGATCTTGAACGAGGCAAATTTTGCCCTGCAGCAGCAAAATGCCATTAAAGACCTCCGGCAGCAGATTAGAAAAATTAATTATTCCACCGCCGAACACAACCAAATACAAGCACAAATTGCTGAATTAAAGCATTATGAACAGCAGTATCAAAGCCTGCAGTGGGCCCGGGCGGCGCTGGAAAGCAGCAGGGAAAACCTGCGGCATTTTGAAGAAAGCCTGCATTCATTACATGGGGCTGCCGGCAGCACAACCGAGTTAATACAGCAGCATTCCGTTAAGCTGAAAGAACTTACCGGCCTGCAGCACAGTTTAGAAGCGGCTGAAGATAAAATGGCCGGTGTGCAGAAGCGCATTTCTGAAGTGGAACGCAGTCTGGGCATTGTACAGGAAAAATTAGACCGCTGCCGGCGGCTGGAACAGGAGAAACAGCGGTTAACGGCAGAAAGGGAAACCGCCCAGAAGGAAAGGAACTATTATAACGAGCTGGTAAAAGCCTTTGGTAAAAACGGCATCCAGGCCATTATTATTGAAAATGCCATTCCGGAACTGGAGCAGGAGGCCAACCGGATACTGCAGCAAATTTCAGAAGGCCGTTTGACAGTGGCGCTGGTGACCCAAAAAGCGGCCAAAAGCAGTAAACGGGTGGTGGAAACGCTGGAAATATATATTTCCGATGAGTCCAGCACCCGCCGGTATGAAATGTTCAGCGGCGGCGAAGCCTTTAAGGTTAACTTTGCCCTGCGCATTGCCCTGTCGCGGCTGCTGGCCCGGCGGGCGGGTGCCAGGCTGCAGACCCTGGTAATAGATGAAGGGTTTGGTACCCAGGATGCCCGGGGAAAAGAGAAGTTGGTACAGGCTATCAATGCCATCGCCGGTGACTTTGAAAAAATAATTGTTATTACCCATATTGAAGAACTAAAACATGCCTTTCCGGTACAGCTGGTGGTAACCAAAGGTGAAAACGGTTCAACCGTTGAAGTGCGGCAGTAACCTGGGCCCAAAAGGTGTCATTGCTTTTCATTTAACCGGCCAGCCCCAATGCCCGGGTGTAAGCTTCGGCCGCGTCGGACGCTTTACCTATATCCATCAGCAGGTTGCCCTTTAATCCCCATGTTTCATAATTGCCCGGCTGCAGTTGAAGAGCCTTATCGCACAGCTGCAGTGCTTCTTCGCAGCGTCCTAATTTGCTCAGGCAGGCAGCATAATTGGTAATGATGGTGGCGCTGCCCGGGTTTTTTTCCACAGCTTTAATATAGTTATCAATGGCCGCGTCTGTTTGATTAAGATTTTCCAGGCACAGGGCCAGGTTGTTATATAAAGCAGCATCTTCGGGGCTTACTTCAATGGCCCTTTTATAGCATTCCACTGCTGCGGTATATTTTTTCAACCGCTGGTAACAGGAACCCAAATTACAAAGTACAGAAGGGTCTGCAGGTGAAATTTCCCTGGCCTTTTCGTAACAGGAAACCGCTTCTTCCAGTTTATTCAGATAGAAAAGATTATACCCCTTGTGAATTAATAATTCCAAACTGCTGTAGCCCATTTTTTGAGCTTGTTCCAGTACGGCAAGGGCATTGCTGTGGCTGCCCATTTTGGTATAAGCAAGCCCCATGTTGGTAAGCACCACCGGGTCTTTACGGCCGGCTTTAATAGCCTGCTTAAAACAGGCAATTGCTTCTTTGTACCGCCCGCTTTCCAATAAATACAATCCGGTGTTATTGAAGGTGCTGGCCACGTCTTCTTTTTTTACAACTTTACCGGCACCCGAATTGTTATTTTGTGAAGACAGGTATGCATCGTTACAGGCTTTGTTCAGCCAGTATAAGAAACCGCCCGGCCCAACGCCAATGTTGGCCTTTTTGCAGTGGTGGGCAGCACTATCTAACTGCCCGCCCTTTAAATATAACCGGCAGGCCTGCATGTGCAGATCAAAGTTGTGGGGACTTATTTCAATGGCCTTTTGTATGTAACGAAGTGCCAACCGGCAGGCACCGCATGTTTCCAGCGTATAAGATAATGCCTGCAGTAGTTTGGCTTTGTCAATTTTCCACACCTGGTATCTCTCCCTCCTGGCGTAGTTGAGTATATATTTTCTGCCCTTGCCTTCCTTTTCCTGCTAATTATTACTATTTTTTTCCAACAAATTAAGATAAGGTCCGACTTAAAGTTAGTGTTGAAATAGCTGTGTTTTCTATTTTATTAAAAGGAGAATTGGCAGATATGAAGAATATAGTAATTCTTGGGCAGTTGAAGCATACTAACTGTTGAAGGAGGAACCCTTATGTATGAGTTATTGATAAAAACAACTTTTGATGCTGCCCATAGACTGTGCGGTTATCAAGGCGATTGCTCCAGGGTGCACGGCCACACCTGGACGGTGGAAGTTGCCGTTTCGGGAGGCAGGCTTAATTCCATCGGCATGCTTATGGATTTTAAAGATCTGAAAAAAATTGTCAAAAAAACAATTGATGAACTGGATCATAACTATATCAACCAATTACCGGCCTTTGCCGGCGGGAAAGAAGAAAGCAATCCCACTGCCGAAAACTTATCCAGGTATATATACAACCGGGTGAAAAATGAAATTAACAAAAGTTACCCGGAAATAAAACTGTCCCGGGTGAAAGTTTGGGAGTCTCCGTCTGCTTGTGCCATTTACTGGGAGGATTAATAAAATGAAAAGTATAGTATTGCTTTCGGCTGGGCTGGATTCCACAGTTTGCCTGGCCCAGGCTGTGAGAGAGTCAAAAGTGGAACTCTGCCTAACCTTTGATTATGGACAGAGGGCAGCCAAACAGGAAATAAAACATGCCCGGGCCCTGGCTGAACATTACAACGTAACGCACAGGGTTTTAAAGCTGGATTTTTTTAAGCACTTTCAGAACAGTGCTTTAATTAGCGATAATGTACAGATACCGGCACCGGAAAAAGAAAGTTTAGACTGCCTGCCCAGGGCCAGGGAAACTGCTGCTGCAGTTTGGGTGCCTAACAGAAACGGTATTTTTATCAATATTGCCGCGGGCTTTGCGGAAACGCTAAAATGCCAGCTGGTGGTAACCGGATTTAATGCCGAAGAGGCGGCAGCATTTCCTGATAACAGTGCAGAATATGTTATAGCGGCCAACGAAGCTTTGAGTTACAGCACTGCCAACGGAGTGCGGGTAGTAAGCTATACCCAGCGGCTGAACAAAACAGAAATTGTGCAGCTGGGGCAGAGGTTGGGGGTGCCCTGGCAGCATGTGTGGAGCTGTTATTACGGTGGCGAGGAAATGTGCGGTCGGTGTGAAAGCTGCCGCCGTTTTTACCGGGGATTGGAACAGGCCAATGTAATAATCAAGTAATTATTGGAGGCTTTAAATTGATTGATAAATTTGTTAGAGAAATCACCCATTATGACGGTTCACAACTTAGCTCGCTGTGGGCCTTTAGAAATTTTGGTATTCAAGGGGACAGCATTATAAGTTTTCGAGGCTCATGTGATGTTCAATTATCCCACATGGTGGACCTGGCCGATGTACGGGCAGGAGACAGCATATACAGTGAGGATATGCTGCACTTTATAATCGAGCATTTCGATATGGACCTGGAAAAGACAGTTACCCGGCAGCGGCTGCTGATATCGATAATTAAAGAACTATTGGAAGAAGAAACCAGCTGCCGGCTGATAAGGCGGGGGGACGATTTATACCAGGGCAGCCGCAAACTTTCAGTGTCCATAGCTACACTGAGCCCGGTGTCCACAATGATTCATACCGGTATCAACATATCATCTCACAACACTCCGGTACCGACGGTTAGCATTTCTGAGTTGGGCTGGCCGGAAGATCGCAGTGAGGAACTGGCGGCTGAAATATGTGCCCGCTATGTGGCAGAGATAAACAGCATAAAAATGGCCCGGTGTAAAGTAAGAGGAGTTGATTAGAGGTTGCATGTACCGCTGTTAGAAATATTCTCCAGTGTACAGGGAGAAGGGCCGCTGCTGGGCTGCCGGCAGATTTTTTTGCGCCTGGCCGGCTGCAACCTTAACTGCTGCTATTGTGACACGCCAATTAATGTCGGTGAGAAAGGGTGTAAAATTGAACCTGTTTCTGGAAGCAGCCGGTTTGTATACCTGCCGTGGCCGCTGGAATTGGAACAGGTGGTCAGAACGATTCATAAATACTATCACCTGTCAAAACATCACTCGGTGAGCATTACCGGCGGGGAACCGCTGCAGCATCACGGGCTGCTGCGAAAAATGCTGCCCCGCTTAAAGGGCAGCAGGTACGGAATATTTTTAGAAACCAACGGCACTTTGCCCAACCAACTGCGGCAGGTAATAGATTATGTTAATATTATCAGCATGGATATAAAACTGCCCAGTGTGGCCAATATTAAACCTTGTTGGAATGAACACCGGGAGTTTATAAGGATTGCATTATCCAGAGAAATATATTTGTATATAAAAGTAGTGGTCAGTGATAAAACAAGCAGAGAAGATTTAAATATCCTTTGGCAGATGTTAAAAGAAGAGGCACCGGGTGTGACGCTGGTAATTCAACCGGTAACCCCGCACAACGGTATAAATCCGCCCAGTTCACAGCAGCTGCTGCACTGGCAGGAGCAAGGGTTGGAATACCTTAAAGACGTAAGGGTAATAGGTCAAACCCATAAGACCATGGGCGTGCTTTAAGTTGCTCATGCCGCACTGCGGCACCGCATCTGAATTTACGGACACGGATAGGAGCCGGCAGACCGAGCGCCGGCTCAGCAGGATACTATTTTTCAGGGTAGCATAGCAGTTAAAGGAGAGAGCATTTCGTGACTGAAAGATTTGATATGGCTAAGATAGAAAGAGGAGTGCGAATGATACTGGAGGCCATTGGTGAAGACCCGGACCGGGAAGGTTTGCAGGAAACCCCCCAGCGTGTGGCCAGAATGTATAAAGAAGTTTTTAGCGGCCTGCGTGAAGACCCTTTAAAACATTTGGAAAAAATATTTTCCGAAGAACATGAAGAAATGGTGCTGGTAAGGGATATTCCCCTGTATTCCATGTGCGAACATCATTTAATTCCATTTTTCGGGCGCACCCATGTGGCTTATATACCTAGAAACGGGAAAGTAACCGGGCTGTCCAAGCTGGCCCGGGTGGTGGAAGGTTACGCCAGAAGGCCGCAGCTGCAGGAAAGGTTAACATCACAAATAGCAGATGGTATAATGACTAAACTGGACCCTTATGGTGTGGTGGTGGTGATAGAGGCAGAGCACATGTGCATGACCATGAGAGGGGTGCGTAAACCGGGAGCAAAAACAGTTACCTCTGCAGTAAGAGGGATTTTTGAAAAAAATCAGGCCAGCAGGGCAGAAGCCTTTTCACTAATTTTAAGATAAGTTTATTTTCAGGATAGACACTCGTGTCATAAATGGCACCAACAGGAGATGAGAACCCCGGCAGCCGTTTGCATTAGCGGACATTTTTTAAGTGAGCAGCTGCCGAACTCAGTAAGATACCATTTTTCAGGGTAGAACAGGAGGGAACCTTTAATGTCTGAAGGGGAAAAACGTGAACCCAAGCTGGAGCTAATAGCTCATAAGTCCTTTTCCCATTATAAAGATATGTACAAAGTGGTTGACTTTTTAAATAAAACACTGAAAGAAAAAAATCTCATCTTTGGATTAACCAAAGATGAGGAAAAAATGACAATAAATATTTACGAAACCTAGGAGGTCATATGCGTTTCTTAGTATCAAACGACGACGGTATTTATGCCGAAGGCATTAAAGTGCTGCGCAAAACGCTGGAAGAATTGGGTGAAGTTACAGTGGTGGCACCGGATAGGGAGCGCAGTGCCACTGGCCATGGCATTACTGTGTACCGGCCGCTGCGTACCAAGAAAATTAAGTATAAAAACAGCACCACCATTGGTTATGCAGTAGACGGCACCCCTGCTGACTGCGTTAAATTAGGCCTGGAAGCAATAATGGATAAAGCCCCCGATTTGGTAATATCCGGCATAAATTTGGGACCCAATTTAGGTACCGATGTGCTGTACTCTGGTACGGTATCTGCAGCCTATGAAGGAATTATTAACGGAATTCCTTCTATGGCGATATCGATAAACACCTGGGAAAATCCTGACTATACCTATGCTGTTGAATTTATTAAGGAATATGTACCCGAGGTAATAAAGCGCAAACTGCCCCGGGGGGTACTGCTCAACGTGAACATTCCCAATGGCATAAGACCAAAAGGTATCCGGGTTTCCCGGTTGGGTTACAGGCGTTATATTGATGTTTTTGACAAGCGTACTGACCCTAGGGGAAAAACCTACTTCTGGATGGCCGGAGAGCCGGAAAACCTGGATGAAGATGACCCGGAAACCGATGTTTACGCGGTGAAAGAAGGGTATATTTCTGTTACGCCTATCCAGATAGACGTAACCAGCTACCAGTACCTGGAAGAACTGAAAAAGTGGCCCATTAATAAGTAAGAATTTTTTCTTTTAACCGGTAATACCGTTGACTGTAATATTCACCTACCTGAGATTCCCTGTGGTCAAAACCAAATGCTCTTCTGCTGACGGCAAGGACAGGTGGTGCCTGAATTCTTTTGGCCAGTGCAATACCGTTATACAGGCGCCACCATTTTTCTAAATCGGCGATAAAATCAGCGGGGGTGGCAAACACCTCCCCGACCAAACCGGGTTTGCAGCCGATTTTTTTTTCCAGTATTCCTGCCTGGTACCACTCCAGAATATCCTCCGGGGTTGCCCTATCCCATCTTTCTACAAAAGAACGGAATAAATAATCATGGTATGGATAAATTATCGGATCCCCCTTACCTTCGTCCACCGACTGCGCAAAGCTGAGTTCTGCACTGGGCGGCAGATCTATAATTTCTTGAGGAATAATCTGCTGCTGATAAACTTCTTCGTTAATATAATCGGCCAGTTGATATACCTGATGTTTCCACAGGTCTGCCAGGGCAGCCAAGAAACCGGCCTGATCACCGTATAGGGTGGAATAACCCACTGTTAATTCCGCTTTATTGGCGTTGCAGGTAAACACGCCTCCAAAAGCAGCGGACAAAGCGGCTAAAATGCGAGAAGATCGGTCCCGGGCCTGAATATTTTCTTCTATCAGAGAGTTAAGCTTAAAATATGTTTTTTTATTATTCTGATAGTTAATCACCGGGGTATTTTCAATTTGCTTAATAGTCTGTTCAACTGATTTTTGGATTGGTAACACGGTATATAGACATTTTAAATTTTTAGCTAATTTTAAGGATAAATTTCTAGTGGTTTTTGAATTATAAATATTGGGCATATTTACCAGCAGTATGTTACCGGCCCCCAGGGCCTGGCAGTACAGCGCCGCCGTTACAGCAGAATCAATGCCTCCGGAAATACCAATTACTACTTTACTGACGCCAATTGAAGCTGTAAATTTTTTAATACCGTAAATGATAGCCTGGTAAATATAAGTTATATTATCATCATTGGGCACTTTCAACCGGGGAAGATTTACAGCACCGGTGGCTGTATCCAGATCAACAATATCCATACTTTGTTCAAAAGGGCGGCTGCAGAAATAAACAACATTACCGCAGCTGTTATAAACAGTGCTTGACCCGTCGAATGTATATACGGTTTTACCGTTATTTTGAATACCCACGTTGTTGACATAAATTAACGGTACCCCGGTTTCCCTGGCGTGCCGGGAAAAGTTGCGGTGTCTTTTGTTGTTTTTACCCAAAGTAAAAGGGGAACTGGATATATTAATAAACAGGTCCGTTTTTCCGTTTTTACTGATTAAAGAAATGGGATTAATGGAATATTCTTCATTCCAACCGTCTTCACAAATGGTGCACCCCAATCCCAGTTTTTTACCTTTATACTGAACATAAACCGGGCGCAATAAATCTTCGGGACTGCAATCTAAATCTTGGGCCAATTTTCTTAAGCTGTAAAAATGACGTTCATCATCAAATTCACGGTAATTGGGAAGCAGTGTTTTAATTCTAAAAGGGTAGGGGAAGTTATCACCGCCGACCAATTTCCCGTTTTGAGCAGTGAAAAAGGCGTTATATTTACGAACCCTTCCGTCATCCCCTCTTTTTTGCCAGTCTACAGCCACATTACCAAATAAAATTATTAATTCATCCGATGCATCAATAACCTGTTTACCGTAATTTTCACAATCCAAAAGGAAGGACTGGCGTTCCCAAATATCACCCAGTAGGTATCCGGGAACGGCCATTTCAGGAAAGATAATCATGTCGGCCTTGTTTTTTTTGGCCCGTTTGATCATGTTTAACATTACTTTTGTATTTATGTCCGGCCTTCCGGGCCTAACTTCCATTTGAGCCAGCGCTATTTTCAAATATTCTCCCTTCTTTCAGAGCAGTTTTTTACACAGGTGTTAAAAAAACGCCCGTACACAAGTGTGTAGGGCATCATTGACCTGGAATGTATTTTTTATATTTTTATTTATTATAATAAGGTTTCAAGTCTAAAGCAAATATTAAGTTAAAAATTGGTTATTGGCCATTGCTTCTTCAGCCTGGCGGATTAATACTTTAACCATACTGCCGCCCATTTTACCACCTACACGGCCGCAGTCCCGGGAAGAAATACCGCCCCAACCGCGATTTTTTATTTCATTATCTATGCCGATGTCCTGGGCAATTTCATATTTAAACGCCTCCAAGACAGAAGCCGGCAGCAGTTTATTGGTATTTGTGAATTGGGCCATGGTACTTCCCCTCCTAGTAAATTTAATATTATTTTGTAATAGTATACTGCGGTTGATAAATGATTATAGTACCAAAAAGTTGGGTTACCTGGATAATGCTTTTTGAAAAAATTTTTTCACTCGTGCAATGTCCTGGGGAGGTACGCCTCCCATTATTATTAAAGATAATACGTAAACTGAAATACCTAGAAATATTGAGGTGAGGGTTGACAGGGCAGGTGAATTGTTAATGGCAAACATATTATTATTAACAAACCATACGGTAATACCCATTAGCACGGCAGAAAAAAATGGTTTTATTACTGAAACTACAAAATACATTCGAAAACCGGTTAGTTTTTTAAGGTCAATATAATTTAAACCGGCCATGATAACACAATACAGCACTATGGCCATTGAAGTACCTTTGATTCCCAAGTCAGCGTTGGCTGTTAGAAAATAAATGCCCGCTATTTTGAAAGAAGATGCAATAACCAAATTTTTAAAGGGGCGAATTGCTTCGCCCATGCCCTGCAATATACCGGTGGTTGTTTGTGAAAAGTACAAAAATAAACCTCCTAAAGCCATAATGGCCAAACTTTGCCCCGCTTCTTGGTAGCCGAAGAGCAGCCTGCATAATTCCTCCGGTATAAATAAAAACAGCACGATACAGGGGAAGGCAGCTATATTTGTCAGCCTTATTGCTTCAGAAGTACGGGATTGTACCAATTTAATATTGTTTTGGGCCAAAGCATCGGAAACCGCCGGGATTAGTGCGGTGGCCAGCGCTGCTGTAATAACCCCCGGGGTCAGCAGTAAAGTCTGGGCAATGCCTACAAACTGTCCATATAAAGCGGTGGCCTGCTGTAAAGTTAACCCACCCGCCTGCAGGCGGTGGGGAATTAATACCGCATCGATACTCATTAGTGCAGTGGAGACAAACCTGGTTAGTGTTACCGGTATACCTAAAGAAAATATCCGCTGCAGAGATGTGCCCAGTGTTTCAAAGCTGCCGCTGAAACCGGGAGCCAGGGGGCGGGAACGTAGATATATAAATAACATGGTCAGAAAACCAGTTATTTCGCCGCACACCACTCCCAGTGATATACCAATGGCAGCATATTCCACTCCCCGGGGCAGTAAAAAATAGGCAATTGTTAACCCGGCGGTAACCCGTACCAACTGCTCTATTACTTGAGTTACAGCGGTGGGGGTCATTTGCTGTAAACCTTGGAAAAAGCCCCGGAAGGCAGAGCACAGGGATACAATAAATATCCCGGGAATCAGGGCCAGGAAACTATAATAAACTTTGGGGTTGGGAAAATAGTATTTCACAAGTAATGGAGCGGCAAAAAACAAGCCCAGGGTAAATAGTGTTCCCGATAGTATTAATAAAATGAGGCAGATATAAAATATTCTATATGCCCCCCGGGTATTATTACTGGCAATTTCTTCCGCCACCAGCTTGGAAATGGCCAGCGGGATACCCATTGTGGACAAAACCATTACCATTACATATACCGGGTATACCATATTGAATAAGCCTACTCCCTCGGGTTTGATTAAACGAATAACGATAATTTGATAGGCGAAACCGACGGCCCGGTTAAAAATACTGGCTATCAGCAATACAAGAGCACCGTAAATAAAAGATTGCTTTTTCATAGTTAAACCCCTTGTACAATATTGTATAAAATGTCTATGCTTTACCGGCGGCACCTATGTGGATGAATATGTCGAAAATAAATAAATTAATTCTCTATTCAAACAAGGAAATTATATGAGTTTGTAGAATATGTCACATGTACAATTATTTAAATACTTAATAAATTGCAAAACTAAAAAATATTTTGGACGCAAATACCAAAATTGTTTAATTTTGGTCATACTATAAAGAAAGTAATTGAGAAATATTTAGTAAAAAATTGGAGAAACAAAAGGGGGAGTAGACTTGAAAAACTATTCAACGGACAAAATCCGTAACATTGCCCTGGTGGGTCATGGTGGTACCGGTAAGACATCACTGATAGAAACCATGGCGTTTAACACAGGATTGATTTCCCGGATGGGTAAAGTTGAAGAAGGTAATACGGTGGCGGACTATCATCCGGAAGAAACAGCTCGTCAGTCAACTGTACACACCAGTTTAGTACCTATAGAATGGGAAGGCATAAAATTAAACCTGTTGGATACCCCTGGCTTTTCCGATTTTATTTTTGAAGTTAAAGGAGCCCTGCGGGTAGCGGACAGCTGCTTATTTGTTTTTTCCGCGGTAGACGGTATACAAGTACAGCATGAGATTATTTGGAAGATGACCGAAAAATCTGACCTTCCCCGGGCGGTATTTATAAATAAAATGGATCGTGAAAATGCCGATTATAACAAGTTATTAGATGAACTAAAGAGCAGGTTCAAAGCCAACTTTGTACCGGTGAACTTCCCCATAGGGGCAGCTCAGGATTTCAAAGGCATAGTAGATATACTGGAACAAAAGGCTTATGAATTTGGTAATGACGGCAGGCCGAAAGAAATTGAAGTACCGGGCGAATTAAAAGATCAACTGGATGAATACCGTGAAATGCTAATAGAGGCTGCTGCTGAAAGCGATGACGAGCTTACTTTAAAATACCTGGAAGGGGAAGAATTAACTCCGGAAGAAATTAAAATGGGCCTGCAGAAAACCATTGCTGCTGCTAAAGCTGTGCCGGTATTCAGCGGTTCAGCTATCCAAAACATTGGTGTATATAATTTGGATCACTTTTTGGCTCAATACATGCCGGCACCCAAGTGCGAAGAGGGCCCAATGGCAGCCCTGGTATTTAAGACATTGGCAGACCCCTATGTCGGTCGCATGAACTTTATCCGGGTGTTCCGCGGCACCTTTAAAGGGGATACCCAGGTGTACAACCCGAATAAAGAAAAGAATGAAAAGGTTGGCCAGGTGCTCTATGTAAGAGGTAAAAATTCGGAGCAAACACCGGAAGTACCATGCGGTGATATGGCGGTAGTTGTTAAGTTGACAGAAACTGTTTCCGGTGACACACTGTGCGATAAAGATCACAAAGAACAGCTGGAAGGCATTGATTTTCCTGTACCTAACTATACCCTGGCCATTATACCCAAGAGTAAAAACGACGAAGATAAACTGGGCGATGCCATACACAAATTAATTGAAGAAGATCCTTCGCTGAAAATGGAAAAGAATACTGAAACCAAGCAGACGTTGTTAACCGGTATGGGTGAAGCGCACCTGAACATTGTAATGAATAAACTAAAAAATCGTTACGGTGTAGATGTGAGCACTGAGGATGTCAAGGTTCCTTACCGGGAAACAATTCGGGCCAAAGTTGAGGCGGAAGGCAAGCACAAGAAACAGTCCGGTGGACGCGGCCAGTATGGGCATGTGTATATCCGCTTTGAACCGCTGGCTGAAGGGGATTTTGAGTTTCATGAAGAAATATTCGGTGGTGCTGTGCCGAAGAACTACTTCCCGGCTGTGGAAAAGGGACTGCGTGAGGCAATGGAAACCGGTGTGTTGGCCGGTTATCCCACAGTTGGTATAAAAGCTACACTGTACGATGGTTCGTACCACAGCGTTGACTCCTCTGAAATGGCGTTTAAGATTGCGGCATCATTGGCATTTAAAAATGGTATTCCCAAAGCTAAGCCGGTACTGCTGGAGCCGGTAATGTATGTGGAGGTTACCGTACCGGATGAATTTATGGGAGATATCATGGGCGACTTTAATACCAAGCGCGGGCGGGTGCTGGGAACTGAACAAAATGAAGACGGTACCACTATTAAAGCCCACGTGCCTCAATCAGAAATGTTTAAATATGCCAATGACTTGAAGTCAATGACCCAGGGCCGCGGGCAATTTAAGATGGAATTCTACGCTTATGAAGAAGTTCCGGCTAATATAGCTGAAAAAGTTATTGCAGAAGCTAAAAAAAAGGGAGTGTAAATTATTTTGTGTAAATGGGTAATTCCGTTGAATAATGGTTAACCTTATAATGGCTCTTACCCTCTGGGAGGATAGGGCTCTGC
>NZ_JAFBCW010000017.1 GCF_016907915.1 Desulforadius tongensis | reverse complement strand
ATAAGCTCTTCCAGCTCTCCTGTTCAATATAAAATATCCATTGGCTTTATCGCCCTTGACATCCATCTCTCACTGTTTAGTTTTCAAGGATCGCTACCAGTTTTTGGGCCGCCTGGTTCAGCGGCAAGATTTAGTTTAACATCTTTGTCCCTTGATGTCAACTGGTATTTTTAATTTTTTTTGCCGCCGTTCACCGGCGACATTTATCATATTACCACTATTTATGTTTCTTTTCAAGTGTTTTGGAAAGAAATTTGTTTTGTCCGGCATATTTTTTATCCGGGCAGTGGTAAAAAGCATCAAGGCCCTTCTGTTGAGGAAGAGCCTTGACTAAAGCCTGCAATGACCTTCGCTACAGCCATTATAGATCCCTACACAGCCCCGGGCAACCTTTCGGCTGCCAAGAACCATTACGAAACCCATAATGACCTTTGCTCGACTATCATGGATCCCTGAGAAGCCCACCGTGATCTCTCGACCAGGGCAGACCCCAGCATAGTTCGGCACCAGCACCAAACTATTCGGAACCCATGATAATCTCAGCTCGACCAGCAAATATAATTTGTGACCCTAAAACGATCCTTCAGACCGCTGCAGAGCCTGCCATTACACCTGCCGGTCTTCCCTCCGGCCAACATTGAGCCCCCCGGACCCAAAATCGACCTTTGGCCGACCACGCACAGAGCCTAACATAGTAAACCCTGCGGCAGTCTGGGCTCAGCCATTGCAAACCCTTTTTTTATACTGCCCAACTTTACTTAAAATTAGTCCTTAATGCAAAAATTTATAAAAAACTTCCCCGGCCAAAGGTGTCACTTTTTATTATTTTTCTCCGCTTTTGTTTTGCATTTTTTTAAAGCAGGCGGCTGTGGGTTGTCTTTAATCTCTTTTTGTTTACCTTGTAACTGCCGCTCCGTTTTTTTCATCTGCCCCGGCGGCATCCGCTGCTCCTCTCGTTTTTCCTGCTTTTGATCATCATTTTGATCATCGTTCCGGGAATTGTTAAGTTTCTTATCCATCCCTGGCGGTAACGATCCCTTATTTTTTTCTTTTATTTCTTTCACTTTCTCCGGCAGAACCCGTTTCTCCTGTACTTCCGGTGTGTCATTACTGTTTTGGGGGAAATGCGGCAATTGATTGTTTGCTTTTAAAGGCACCCGCTGGGTATTTTTTTCATCCAGGTGTTTTTTTAATTTTTTCAATTGTCCCGGTGGTGCAGGGTCTTGAAGCAGTTTTTCTAACTGGATTTTTTTATTCTGCTCCAGCTGACTGATTCCTTGGCTGCTCAGTTCCTCAACAGATATTTTTATACCCTGTTTTTGGGCCTGCTGGTATATTAGATACTTACCTGCTGACAGGCCGCACTTTTCAGCTTCCCGGCGAATTTTTTCCCCCGCTTGTTTTACCAAAACCCGGGCGTTGATTTTTTTATCTTCCAGCGGCTTGTTAATGGCCTGTTGAACTTTTGTTTCTTCTATCAGTGCCGGACTTTTCTCTTTACCGGCAATTGTAACGGTAGAAAGTATCACATTGTTTTGGCCGCTTTTTATATAGCCCTCTTTAATGGCCTGCTCCACCAGCAGGGGCAGCGCCCGGTATAATTGCATACCGGTTATATTTATTTCTGAAATAATTTTTTTGCCGTCCAAATTAATCCCCCGGGCTTTTATCACGTTCATCCTTTCATCTACGGCCAACTCTATACTGGGGTTGATGTCCATGGTTACGTAGGCCATGGCCTGGGCTGAAAAAATATAATGATACCCGGGTATTAACAGTACCAGTACCAAAACTGCCACTGCTAAGAACATGGTTTTTACCGGTCTTTTTACCGGTGCTATCCTGGCTTCAATCTCTTCGCCCAGCTGCACCGGTTTATCCGGCAGCACTACTTTTACAAAATTGCCGTCCGGTGTCATTAAAATGCCTTTTTTTCCATCCTTCTGCACTAACATACCCTTAACCACAGCCATTTTAGGCTCCTCCCTTTCCCCAGTTAGTCAGCTTAAGATAAGAGTACATGTAAATAAAATTCTCCCGGTGGTAAAATAAAAGGGCCAGGGCAACAATATACCTTCTGCCGCGCTCTAAAGTCTTCCTTTTAACACCGGTGAGCAAACTCAGCTCCGCAATGGGCAGGCGCTTTTTGTCCAGCAGGTAACTCATCAAATCCTGGTTGTTTGCCAGCTGCCATGCTGTCCGGATTAAATTTTCCCTGGAGTCCCGGTGTTTGGGTGATACGTTTACCAGTTCTTCATAACTGAGATCAAATTGCTTCAGCAGTTTTCCAAACTCCAAAATCTCTTCTTTCCTTTCCCTGTCCACCAGTTCTTTTATATGCTTATCCCAAGCCTGGGTATTCTCGGCACCGCTGTACAGATACTCACTGCCTTCCACTGTCTTGTTTTCTAAAGAAATGGCGTTGTGCTTTGATTCCCGGCGAAAAAAATCTTTCAAACGACTTTTTATCACTATTCTGGCAAAAGCTAAAAAAGGGATTTGTTTGTGATGGGAGTAGCGATTAATTGCTTCATTCATAGCTATTAACCCGATGGAAAGTTCATCATCACGCCCCCATTCCAATTTTCGCTGGCAAAATGTACTTACCACACGCAGCACAAACGGCTTACCGGCATTTAGTACCTGTTCCCGCGCATCCGCATCCCCGTTTTGAGCACTATGCAGTTTCTCTTCCAGTACCCGTTCCAGCGCAGTCAAAATATCTTCACTCCTTCTGTCTCCCCTTCCTCCCTTTTCCGGCATTCTACCCTGAAAAAGCTGCCCTGCTGAGCCCGGCACCATTTGTACGCCGCTCACCGGTTTCGTATGGCAGGGCGGCTTTAATTAATGATACGATGGGGGAAGTATTTTTATGGGGACCTGTTAAAAAATTAAAAATAGCCCCCAAGAAATCTTGGAGGCCATTTTTTAGATTATTATACTATAAAATGCACATTTTACAATAGCTGTTATTTTTCTATATTTTGCAAATCAGCTTTAATACTTTCCGCTAAAAGACGATAACCCCGACGATTGGGATGACCGCCATCTACAAAAAGTGCTGGATCTCCCCGGCCGGTACCATTTTTACAAAGGGGAGTGTAAAAATCCAGCAATAGTATTTTCTTATCCCCGGAAAACACCTTTAACCAGTCTCTTATTTTTATAAGCCGGTTGTTAAACTGTTCCACATCTTTTAACTGGAAACAGGCCTGTACTTTATCTTTAATAATCGGGGGTATCAAACCAAGAATAGATTGGGCATTAATTGCGTAAACCATATCTATCATTCGTTTAAAGTTTTCTTTTGTTTTTTCCATGGGCACCCCCTGCCAGGCATCATTGGTCCCCCCCAGTATTATCACCGCCTTTGGCCGGTGGGGAGTAACATCCCTGTTAAACCTGGCCAGCATATCACCGGTGGTATGGTTATTAATTCCGGCATTTATTAAATTCAAATTTAAATCTTCTGCACACAATTGTACCCAGGATGCTTCTTTTTCGTACGGGTAACCCGCGGTAATACTGTCACCCAGGCATACAACAGTCAATTCATTCTCCCCCAATAAAATTTTTATTTAATTTTTTATGCTGGTAATACTTGTAACCAAAATACAGAAGTATCAAACTCCCCGCCGCAAGCCAGGAGTTCGTACCTATTAATTCGCCGGCTTTATGCCAACTGCGCCCAAAAATATAGCCCACAGATAAGTTAAAAGTTCCCCACAGCAGGGCAAAGACAGAACTGTATAATACAAACCAGATTATTTTTAGTCCGCTGATTCCGGCCATGTAGGGTGCAATGTTGCCCACCGCAGGTATAAAACGTCCTATAATTAAATAAGCGGCAGCTGAATGCTTTAAGGATTGCTGTCCCTTTTTAAAACCTTCGGGAGTAATTTTTAGGTACCTGCCGTATTTTTTTATGGTCGGGTAACCCACATGTTTACCAACAAAGTAAGCTGCAACAGCTCCGGACAGGTATCCTGTCACAACGGCCAAAACAGCCTCTACTACTCCCAAATCACCTCTTTGAATTAAAAAGCCGGACATAACAATCATTAAACCACCGGGAAAAGGTATGCCCAGTGCATCAATAAATACCGCCACAAACAAGCCTATGCCGCCAAGCTGACTTAAATATTGAAAAACTGCCCCTGTTAACTGCTCCAATCTTAATTCCCCCTCAACGTTATTATGTCCTGCTTACATAACTTAACAAGACAAAAAAGAGGGGAAACACCGTTCCACAAGCTGTCTTTCCGCCGGCACCTACAAAAAAACCCACTGCCGGGCAGTGGGTTTTTATTTATACTTTTATGGCAAGGATCGGAACCGCATCTTATGCAGTTCTTATCCCCGCCTGCAACACTGAAACTAATTATAGGATGGACATGTTAATTAAAAATCAAAAAAATGTTAAATTTATGTTAAGATTATTTATTACATTACCCGCGCCGTGCCAATGTAAATTAATCCCCTTGGCCCGTCAACTGTAATCATTTCCCCGTCGGGAATAATACCGGTGGCGCCGTCCACTCCCACCACCACCGGAATACCTATATTCAGTCCCACAATGGCAGCATGGGAGGTTAACCCCGCTTCTTCGGTAACTACGGCAGAACATTTCTCCATATAGGGAACAAAATCTTTATCGGTGCCAACGGTCACCATAATGTCTCCATCTTTAATCTTTTCCCGGGCATCCTTTACTGTACGACAAACTTTAACCTGACCTGTAACAGCTCTGCTGCCGATACCGGTGCCGCGGGCTAAAATATTACCCACGGTATGTACTTTAAGTAAATTAGTTGTCCCGTGTATACCCACAGGCACACCCGCTGTAATAACCACCAGGTCCCCGGCTTTAATTATCCCTGAGGCCAGGGCCACCTCTACTGTCTCTGCAATCATTTCATCAGTTCCTGTAATCTTTCTTACTAAAAGCGGTTCCACTCCCCAAACCAGCGCCATTTTACGCAGTACTTTTGGGTTTGGAGTTACCGCCACAATGGGACACCGGGGCCGGTATTTAGATATCATTCTCGCGGTATGACCGGAAGCGGTGGCTGATAAAATGGCCGCTGCTTCCAAATCGGCGGAAACGCTGCACACCGCGCTGCTGATGCCGTCTGTAACCGTTTTGGCTTTACCGTTACTAAATTTTTTAAAGTGTTTGCCATAAGGGAATGATTTTTCAACTCTAACGGCAATACGGTTCATTGTTTCTACTGCTTCCACAGGGTATTTACCGGCGGCACTCTCACCGGACAGCATAATGGCGTCGGTACCATCAAGAATGGCATTGGCCACATCCGATGCCTCAGCCCTGGTGGGCCTGGGATTGTGGGTCATGGACTCCAGCATCTGGGTGGCGGTAATAACCGGTTTGCCGGCCAGGTTGCACTTGGCTATTAATGTTTTTTGAATCATGGGTACGTCTTCGGCGGGTATCTCTACCCCCAAATCACCCCGGGCAACCATAATGCCATTGGATACCTTCAGTATTTCATCAAATTTATCTACAGCCTCACGATTTTCAATTTTGGAGATAATGTCGATATCAGCATTGTTTTCTTCCAGAATCTTTCTTATGGTTAATACGTTGTCCGCATTTCTAATAAAAGAAGCGGCAATAAAGTCCACCTGGTGCTCAATACCAAATAAAATATCTTCTATATCTTTTTCGGTGAGAGCGGGCAGGTTTACCTGCACCCCGGGAAGGTTGACTCCTTTACGGCTCTTCAATTCCCCCCCGTTAACCACCTTACAGCGTACTTCGGTATCGTTTATTTCTATGACCTCTAACTCAATCAAGCCATCGGCCACCAGTATTTTCCCACCCCTGGTAACATCCCTGGGCAGGTCTTTATAAGTTACAGAAACCCTGCTGTTGTCACCCTGAATTTCTTCCGTGGTGAGGATAAATTCATCTCCTGCTCTGAGCAGTATCGGTTCTTCAGCAAAAACACCGAGCCTTATTTCCGGGCCTTTGGTGTCCAGCATTATGGCAATATTTTTCCCCACTTCTGCAGCTGCCTGGCGAACTAAAGATATTCTGCGGGCGTGGTCTTCATGGGTGCCGTGGGAAAAGTTCATCCGGGCTACATTCATACCGGCCCTGATCATTTTTTTTAATATTTCCACATCTTCGCTGGCCGGACCGATGGTGCAAACAATTTTAGTACGTCTCAAAGGTTTCCCCCCCGTTTTTAGTACGTTTTAGATCGATAATATGTTTGCCAGTTCCAGCATTTCTGTATCCAAATCTTTTTTCTTTCCAAACACTTCATCCAAATCATAAGCAATGGTTTCTGAATTGCGTACACCCACTACTTTATTGGTATGTCCGTTCATCAATACTTCCACCGCTTTGGAACCCAGCAGGGAAGCCATAACCCTGTCGGTGGCGGTGGGAATGCCGCCCCTCTGCAGGTGGCCGAGGATGGTTACTTTGGTATCAAAACCGGTTAATTCTTTAATTTTTTGACCTATCTCCAACCCGCTGGCCGCTCCTTCGGCCACTATGATAATACTGTGCAGCTTTCCTCTTTTAACCCCACGCATCAATTTATTACAAATGTTGTTGATATCAAAGGGAACTTCCGGAACCAGTATGGTCTCCGCCCCACCGGCCAGCCCCGCTTTTAAAGCAATAAAACCAGCGTTGCGCCCCATCACTTCCACCACAAATGTTCTTTCATGGGATGTTGCCGTATCTCTAATCTTATTTATGGCATCGACAACATTATTAACCGCGGTATCAAAACCAATGGTATAGTCTGTTCCAGGTATATCATTATCAATGGTACCGGGCACTCCCACCACGGGTAAATTGTATTCCTCATGGAACACTTTGGCACCCTTAAAAGACCCGTCTCCACCTATTACCACCAATCCCTGAATGCCAAACCGTTCTACATTTTCGTATGCTTTGGCCCTACCTTCAGGAGTGGTAAATTCTTTTGACCGGGCGGTGTGCAGTACCGTGCCCCCGCGGTGAATAATATCTGCCACCGAACCCAGATTCATGGGCCACATGTCGCCTTCAATAAAGCCATTGTAACCCCTATTAATACCAATTACTTCCATCCCGTGATAGATGGCCTTTCTTACCACCGCCCTTACTGCGGCATTCATTCCCGGCGCATCTCCTCCACTGGTCATAACAGCTATTCTCTGCATTAATTTACCTCCCACTTACAAAAAGACACCTGCTTTTTATTTTTTTATTAAATATTTACTAAGCCGGTGTCCTTTAATGATTTCTTCAAACAGAAGAATTATAATATAGTTTGGGCCGTCAAGCCCAAACTAATTCTTCATTTTCATTCTAAATTTTTAATTGTCCTGTATTATTCTAGCCGATCTGTCCCACTGCTCTAAACTTCTCATATCTTTTTTCCAGCAGTGTATCTACGGGGTACTGCAGCAGTTCGTTTAGGTGTTTGCTGATTTCCCGGGAGATGAATTCTGCTGCCAGTTTATAATCTCTATGGGCTCCGCCCAGCGGTTCTTTTATTATACCATCAATCACCCCGAGTTCCATTAAATCTTGGGCTGTCAGCCGCAGTGCCTCTGCCGCTTCCCGGGCTTTACTTCCATCTTTCCACAGTATGCTGGCACAGGCTTCCGGGGAACTTACCGAAAAGATGGAGTGTTCCTGCATCAGTATCCGGTCGGCTACACTGAAAGCCAGCGCACCACCGCTGCCGCCTTCCCCAATAACAACTGTAATTAAAGGAACTTTCAGCGCTGACATTACCATTAAGTCCCTGGCGATGGCTTCGCCCTGGCCCCTTTCCTCCGCTCCCATGCCGCAGTATGCCCCCGGTGTATCTACAAAACAAAGCACAGGCCGGTTGAATTTCTCCGCCTGCTTCATTAATCTTAGTGCTTTGCGATAGCCTTCCGGGTGAGCCATGCCGAAATTGCGGGCTACGTTCTGCTTGGTGTCCTTTCCTTTAACATGGCCGATAACTGTAACCGGCCTGCCCTCAAAGCGGCCGATGCCGCCAACCACCGCCGGGTCATCTCCGTAAAGACGATCACCGTGCAGTTCCATGAAATCAGTGATTAATAATTTAATGTAATCCAGCGTATTGGGCCTTTCCCCGTGCCGGGCGATTAACACCTTTTGCCATGGTATCAGGTTGTTATATGTTGATTTCTTCAGTTCTTCCGCCCTTTGCTCTAATTTCTTGATTTCCGCATCCAGGTCTATCTCTTTTTCTTCGGCAAATTTCTTCAGCTCTTCAATTTTAGCTTCCAGTTCTGTTATTGGTCTTTCGAAGTCCAGTAAGCTGGCCATATCTATTCCTCCTCAGTATGCAGCGCAAGAATGTTTGCCAGCGTTTTTTTCATTTTGTCACGGGTTACAATCATATCCACAAACCCGTGCTGACGCATAAACTCGGCTCTTTGAAATCCTTCCGGCAATTTTTGTTTAATGGTCTGCTCAATAACCCTGGGACCGGTAAAAGCAATCAGTGCACCCGGTTCAGCAATGATAATATCCCCCAGGGAAGCAAAACTGGCTGTTACCCCCCCGGTGGTGGGGTCGGTGAGCACTGAAATGTATAAAATTCCGGCCTGGTCCAGCTTGGCCAGCGCTGCAGATGTTTTGGCCATCTGCATCAGTGACAATATACCCTCCTGCATTCTCGCTCCCCCGGAGGTGGCAAAAATAATTAACGGGTATTTCTTTTCCAGTGCTGCTTCAATTGCCCTGGTGATCTTTTCTCCCACCACCGAGCCCATACTGGCCATAATGAACCGGGAATCCATCACCGCCAGCACCACACGGTGACCGTCGATAGTACCTTCACCGGTGAGCACCGCTTCCCTCAGGCCGGTTATTTCTTGAGCTTTTAACAGCTTTTCCTCATAGCCGGCAAAGTTTAAAGGATTGCCGGATACTAATTGACTATCATATTCTATAAAGCTGCCCGGGTCCAGCACCATGTCAATTCGTTCCCTGGCACCTACTCTAAAGTGAAAATTACATTTATGACAAATTTTATAATTTTTTTCTAATTCCTTGGTGTATATTATTTCGTTACAGTTAGTACATTTTACCCATAACCCTTCGGGTATATCTTTTTTCTCAGTATCTGCTTTTACCGTAACGTACTTTTGTTTACGGAAAAAATCTAAAACCAAAACTCTTACACCTCTCCCTTATATGCAAGGACGTTAAAAGGAATTCATCACTTCCATGGCTTCATCAACTTCTGAAGCAGGAACTAATATTTCATAAGCACTGTTTTCAGCATCCTTACTGCCTCCAATGGGTTTTGTCTTCACCAGTAAACCTTCTGCAGTTAATTTTTCTTGTAACCTTTCAGCCTCAAGTTTATTTTGCGCAATATATACTACAGTCCACACATTGACGCCCCCCCAATTTTGCTAAAACGTCAATTCATTTTTCTACAAAGGGCCGTACAATCCTTTTTTTGTTCACAATTTTTTGTCTGCATCTAATTAACATAAGTATATCCAGAGTCTTTACTCTGGATACTAATGCCCTGTGTATGCAAAAATGATTACTCACCGCTGGTAATGATACCGTGCTTGGTCATTATTTCAGCCCGCCCACGTATTTTTATCGCCGATGTGTGTTCGGTAAACTGGGCAATCATTACTTCCCCTTTATCTAACTTTTCTGTATGGTGAAATTTAGTATCCTTACCCCGCGTCAGACCGATTATTGTAACCCCGTTATCCAGGGCCTTAACAACCACATATTCTCCGGCAATGGCCAGTGCATCATTCATGCATATCACCCTTTTTTCCTATATTTAACATATATTATCATATTATTGACCTACTGACAAGAAACAGTTTGTATTCATAATACACATGTTCATTTTTAAAAATCCAGCAGGGAGCGGAAGCCGCCATCGTACCCATGTACTTCTTCCACAGCGGCAGACTGTTCCCGGTAAGTTTGTTTATTTACCCGCCTGCTTGAAAGGGCGGTGGTAAATTCTTTGTACTTTACCGCCTTCCATTTAACCACCACGTTATCTTTACCCAGCAGCTGCTGCAGCCGGTACACCACCGGTCCCGGTGCTTTCACCGAGTAACCGGCAGACAATTTATTTACTTTTTTGCTGCCGCTGTAATAAATATTAACCCTCTGCTCCCCCGGGTAATTTTTTATAATCTCCAATATCTGCCGCTGCAGCTGCTGATCCGGTTCTTTCAAGCGCAGGTACAGCACGCGATTCAACTTATCCAGCGGAACTATTTCTTTGGCCAGCACTTTTATTTCCCCTTCGCTGTTCTGCACCTGGCCAACGACAATTACCGGCTGATCATTTTGCAGTGCACCGCTGCACCTGCGGTACACGCTGGGAAAAACAACCAGTTCACAGCCCCCGGTTATGTCTTCCAAGGCAGCGAAGGCCATCATTTCACCTTTGGAAGTGGTAATGGTGCGGGCGGTGGAAATCATCCCCCCCACCGCCACCGTCTGCTGTTCTTCCAGCTCGCCCAATTCCGACAACCGGTGACTGGCCACATCTCGAAACACATTTTGATATTCTTCCAGCGGGTGACCGCTGATGTACAAACCCAACGCTTCTTTTTCCATGGCCAGCAAATCTGCCGGTGAATATTCCGGCACATCGGGTATTTCAATTTCCTGTATCTGGGGATTTTCTTCTCCCCAAATATCTAATAGGCTGATTTGGCCGCTTTCACGATCCCGCTGGGCCTGTTGAGCCAATTCCAGCCCCTTTTCCACTACCGCCAGCAGCTGTGCCCGGCCATATCCCAGGGAGTCGAAGGAACCCGCTTTTACCAAACTTTCCAGCACCCGTTTATTCACCGAGCGGGGATCAATACGCCGGCAAAAATCACTGTAATTTTTAAAATAACCTTCTGCCTGCCTGCTGGCAATTATCTGCCGCACCGCACCCACGCCAACGTTTTTAACTGCAGTTAAGCCGAAGCGTATTTTTCCTCCCACCACCGCAAAGCTTTCCTGGCTTTCGTTGACATCGGGAGGCAGCACTTCAATACCCATGCGCCGGCACTCATCTATATAGGCGGAAACCTTGTCTGTATTGTCCCGCACCGATGACAGCAGGGCCGCCATATAGTAGGCCGGGTAATTTGCTTTTAAGTAAGCGGTTTGGTAGGCCACCAGTGCATAGGCAGCAGAGTGACTTTTATTAAATCCGTACCCGGCAAAGTATTCCATTAAATCAAAGATTTTTTCCGACAGCTGGCGAGAATATCCCTTGGCCAGCGCCCCGGGAATGGGGCTGGACAGCGGCCGGCCCTTTTCATCACAGGTGGCACCGTGAATAAACCATTCCCGGTGCATCTTCATAATAGCCGGTATTTTTTTGCCCATGGCCTTTCTTAATGAATCAGCCTGTCCCAGGCTGTAGCCGGCCATAATTTGAGCAATTTTCATTACCTGCTCCTGGTACAGTATTACCCCGTAGGTTTCTTTTAATACCGGTTCCAAGTCCGGGTGCAGGTAGTCCACCTGCCGCAAACCATGCTTATTCTTTATAAAATCTTCCACCATACCGCTGCCCAGCGGACCGGGACGATACAGCGCCACCAGCGCTATCAAATCTTCAAAGACGGTGGGTTTTAATTCCTTTAATATTGCCCGCATACCGCTGGATTCCAGCTGAAAAACACCGGCACTGTTTCCCCGGGCCAGCATTTGATATGTTTTTTCATCATCCAGCGGGATATTTTCGATGTCCAGCTGAACGCCGTTCTGCAGCAGCATGTCCACCGTCTGCTGGATAACAGTGAGGTTGCGCAGACCCAGCAGATCCATTTTTAACAGTCCCAGCTCTTCCACCGTACCCATGGGAAACTGGGTGGTAATGGAACCATCAGAGGTACGGTGCAGCGGTAAATAATTAGTCAGCTGCTCCCGGGAAATCACTATCCCCGCTGCATGGGTGGAAGCGTGCCGGGGCATTCCTTCCAAAACACCGGCAGTGTCAATGAGTTTTTTGGCTTCCGCGTCAGACTGGTACAGCTGCTTCAGTTCCGGGGAGTGTTTTAACGCCTTTTCAATGGTCATATTTAACTCCGCCGGCACCATTTTAGCCACTTTGTCTACATAAGCATAGGGCAGGTTTAATGCCCGGCCCACATCCCGAATGGCCGCCCGGGCCGCCATGGTACCAAAGGTAATAATCTGGGCCACTTTATCGGCACCGTACTTTTGTACCACATAATCAATTACTTCCCCCCGCCGCTCCTGGCAGATGTCGATATCAATATCCGGCATGGAAACCCGTTCGGGATTTAAAAAACGTTCAAACAGCAGGCCGTATCTCAGGGGATCGATATTGGTAATACCAAGTGAATAGGCCACAATGCTGCCGGCAGCACTGCCTCTACCCGGCCCCACCGGAATATTATTTTTTTTCGCATAATGGACAAAATCTCTTACAATTAAGAAATAGGCAGAAAAACCCATCTTTTGAATAATGTTTAATTCATGCTTCAACCTGTGCTCTACCTCCGGGGACAGCTGGCCATATCTTTTCTGCGCCCCTTGATAGCACAGAAATTCTAAATAACTTTCAGCGGTATATCCCCGGGGAACGTCGTAATAGGGCAGGTGCATCTGACCGAAATCAATTTTAACATTACAGCGTTCAGCTATCTTTAACGTGTTTGTTAAAGCTTCCTGCTCTTCAGCAAACAGGCGGGCCATTTCTTCCGCACTTTTTAAATATAATTGATCGGACTGAAACTTCATCCTGTCCGCCTGATCCACCGTTTTACCGGTTTGTATACACATCAGCACATCTTGAATTTCCGCATGGGACTGCTCTGTATAGTGCACATCGTTGGTTGCCACCAGCGGCAGCCCCATTTCTCTGCTGATGCTGATCAACTCCCGGTTGGCCACTTTTTGTTCGGGGAAACCATGATCCTGCAGCTCCAGGAAAAAGCTGCCGGCACCGAAAATATCGCGGTATTCCGCTGCCGCCTGCCTGGCTTTTTCCGGCCTTTGGGCT
The DNA here is from genome assembly GCF_016907915.1 of Desulforadius tongensis. Lineage (GTDB taxonomy): Bacteria > Bacillota > Desulfotomaculia > Desulfotomaculales > Desulfohalotomaculaceae > Desulforadius > Desulforadius tongensis. The sequence continues at coordinate 44,426 of NZ_JAFBCW010000017.1, read as the reverse complement.
ACAGCGTGAGCGGCAACTTCCCCGGCCACACAACCGCTTAACGCTATTATTCCCTTGGCATGCTCAAAAAGCGCTTCTTTGTCAACCCGCGGCTTATAGTAAAATCCATCGGTATAACCCTTGGACACCAGTTTGATTAAATTTTGATAGCCCTCTTGGTTTTCCGCCAGCAGTACCAGGTGGTAAAGCCGGTCGTCCACCTTGGGAGTACGGTGTTTCATAGTCCTGGGGGCCACATATACCTCGCAGCCCAAAATGGGTTTAATACCTTCCTCACGGCACTTTTTATAAAATTCCACCACTCCAAACATCGCCCCGTGATCAGTGATGGCCAGTGCCGGCATGCCTTTATCTGCAGCTGCCCTGACCACATGATTAATACGCGCCGCCCCGTCCAGTAAACTGTATTCACTGTGCAAGTGCAGATGAACAAACCGGTTGTTTTTCACTAATCCCCACACCCTTACAGGAAAAACTAATATAATAATTATACACAAAAAAAATGTAAAATTATAATAGAAATCAAAAGGGCGCCATCTATTGATTGCGCCCTTTTGATTTCTATTTTTCATAATCCTTAAAACGAATCATGGGACATTTTTTGCATACATCAACGCCGGGATATTCCTGGCCACCGGGGCCCAGCATTGAAGCGGCACCATACCGCAAGCTCCTGCTTACCAGCTGCCGAGCTACCTTTTCAATTTGAGTGCCCGGAATGAAAACATTTACTTCACCCTTTTCGGTTTTACCGGAAGTAAAACTGCCGGCACACATGGTATTCATACCGGCTGTCTGCTGGTCATAACAGCGTACGCTTCCCCCGCAAACAGCGGAATTAATGGTATGGGTGGAATTAACCTCACTTACCTTACATCCCCCAATATAATCATTTAAAATATGATATGCTTGGAAAGGATTGACAACGAAGAAGACTACATCCGGGTCCACAGGGGTTTTATACAGAGGAGCGGTCATAAATCCTTTAAGTTCACCGTGGGGCAGTCTGGGCTTGCTCATTAAACATTCTTTGGCCAAATCCCAGTCGTTGGTGTATTTTACATGTCCTTCAACTTCTTCATCACTGGGCTGCCGGAAACCAAAAACAGTGCGCGCATTGCCGCACAGCAGTTTATCTTCACCGGCTTTTATTATGTAATCGTCCATACGAGAGGTCAGTGCAATTTGGCAAAAGGTCATTTTCGGCCCGGGAACTTTTTCCGGCACGAAATTATCGTACTCTTCCTGGTCAAAGAAAAATTTAACCGCTACAGGGTTGTATTCCAGCTTATACAGCGCGGCAAAGGCTTTATGCATGTCTTCATAACTCAATTTATCTTTCTTAGCCAATTCTTCAACATTCACCAGCAGCATTTTGGTTCCTCCTTATGATTTTGATATTTTAATTGTTACAGTTTGCACTATATTGCACAAACCCCTTTGCATAAATAATAACAAATTTCAATTAATTATTTAGTCGTATATCTTACTTGTTTTTTGTCATTTTGCCGACATCCCGCTGCAGAACATCGCCTGATCAGTAAAAAAAATACTGATGATACTATTACTTATCTTGATTCGGAAATAAATTTAGTTAAATCAAACAAAAAATACATAAACATAAAAATATATATTAAAAAAGGATTATAAAATCTTTTCAAGAAAGAAAACAGATAAAACAGCACGGAATAATAGATTCTGTATTACAATTATTTCCTGAATTTGAATGGGGTGAACTTAATGAAATTAGCTGAAGCTCTATTAGAAAGAGCTGATCTCCAGAAGCGATTGGCTCAAATGCGTAAACGGTTGAGTCGTTCAGCAGTTGTCCAAGAAGGGGAAGAACCACCAGAGGATCCTAAAGAATTGCTGCAAGAAATGAATAGGATTGTTACATCTCTTGAATCTCTTGTAAAACGCATTAATCATACAAATGCAGCGGTATCTCTAGAACCATACGGAACTATCGCAGATGCTCTTACACGCCGGGAAATGATTATGCATAAAAGAAGTTTGCTGGAATCTTTAGTAGAAGAAGCTTCAATGATTGAAGACCGCTATAGCCATTCTGAAATTAAGAGCATAGCTACTGTAAGCGTTCGTGAGCTTCAAAAGGAAATTGATGCATTATCAAAAGAATATAGAGAGGTAGATACACGGGTTCAGCAGGCAAACTGGTTAACAGAACTTAAATAAATTAACGCGGTAGCTGTTTGAAATAGCGAGTACATCATTATTTTTCAATTGGTGTCGCGTGGGGCGCGCATCAGGTTCGAATCCTAATTTGTACAATTTATGCCCAGAACACATAACAACTTTATAAATTATTGTAACAAATTACAACCACGTACTGGATTTCAAACAGTGAGGGTGGGAATGGGGATTTTAAATAAAAATCCATATTATTATAGTATGTAAACAGGCCCGGGCCTTGGGGGTACTTCCTAAAATAAAAACACACTTGTTTTGCACAACAGCAAAACAAGTGTGTTTATCCCGCTACTTCAAATAATCGTTATAGTCATCATACAATACCGTAACCGGTTTCTCAGTGGTACCAAAAATATTGATGGCCATCACCGTAAAATCATTTATTCCCGGTTCCAAATCCAATTGTACACTAAAGGTACCGTTATTATTGTTCACCTGCACCTCATCGCTGCCCACCAGCACAACCACCGAACTGTTGGTATCGGTAACCCCGCTGATGGTAACTTTATCATCGGTTACCATTTCCGGCGCCGCCACCTCCAACCGGGGCGGTATACCCCGGATGACCTTACTTGCCCTGGTGGAAACACCGTAATCATTAACCGATACCACATTAATTATATTGTCGCCTTTATGCATCAGTTCCACCGAACCGGAAAAACTGCCCTTGGAATCGGCCTTAACTTTGGTATTATTTAAGTACACAGTACAGCCGGGATCGGTGTGCCCGCTGACTTCAACACTGGCTGACGTACTTTCTTGGGGGGCAAACACTTTCAGCGAAGGCTGCCGGACTTTAAAATTAATCCTCCGGTTGACAAGGGTACTGTTACCGTTTTTATCTATTGATACCACCTGCACTTCATTGTCACCGGGTTTTAAAGTTACCTCGGTATTAAAGCTGCCGTCACTTCTAACCCTCAGCGCTTCCCCGTTAACATACACGGTGCACCCACCGGCAGTGACACCGGATATTTTAAGTTTGTTGTGTGCAGTGGTCATTTGTTCCGGTAAATTAATGATTAACTTGGGCCCTTTGTTCTCCCCGGAAGCGGGTTCTTTTTTTATACCGGTTTCAGCCGCTGTTTTTTCCCCGCCCTTTTTTTCAGCGCTATCTTCACCGCCGGATTTGCCCTTTTCTTCACTATTTGTTTCTTTTGCTTTATTTTTTTGGTCAGCCAGCTGTTTGTCTTTCTGGTCAGTATCCTGTACCTGTTTTGAATCTACCTCTTTATCGCCGGCACCTAAAAAGGGAATTTTACCTGCAATATTGTCAGGAACACTGCAGCCCACCATTATTACCGCTGCCAACGTAATTATTAAAATTAACAGCAAATGCTTTTGACCATGTTTCATGTTTATCACCCTCATGTTACGATGTAATTCGACTTCTGGTAGGTTATTTCCTGCTAAAAATTAACTAACTATACATACCGGAGGCAAAAATATTAAGGGCCCGGCAAACCGGGCCCTATAACTATCCGCTATACGGCAGCTCCCGGGGCTTCCCTGGAGCGGAAGGTTCGGTAATTGATCTCCGGAAAAATATTGTTTGTACTTTCCAAGCAGGTTAACCAATCTTCGTCAAATTTATTTTCCTTTACCATATCATAAAGGCGCAAAAAATTGTGTAAATGCGCTTTTGTGCGGCGCACCGCATACTCCACCGTTGTCCCTGTATACATAATAAATGCCCAATCGCTGGCCTGGGCCAGCATTAATTCCCTGGCGGCTTGGTTTAACGCCCTTTTCAGCAGGCCGCAGGCACGGGGATAGCTGTTGGCCAGTTCTATCATCCGCCGGGCAGCTTCATGCAGATGCCGGTAAATCCAGTGATTTTCCTTACACAGCCACACATGGTGATAACCGTTGTTACCCCAGCTGGATTCACATGGCACCGCCACCTGGTTGCACGGGTACCGGTGGAGGTAATCCCCCGGGCTTATCAATTCCACTATTCTGGCACTTTGGTTAATTTTTCTAATTAACACATCCAGCCACCTTGGTCCTTCATACCACCAGTGACCAAACAGCTCGGCGTCATAGGGCGCCACTATTATCGGCCGCCTATCCATAACAGAACAAAGATATTCAATTTGTCTTTCCCGGTTGAACATGAAATTGCCAGCATGCTGATGTACTTTATATTCGGCCCATTCCGGTACATAGGGTGCTTTGTCCGCCAAATCCACATCGCCGGTTATGCGGTAATATTTAAAACCGGTATTATGCCGGATGCCGTCGGGATGAATGTATTCCCAGATATATTCTTCATCCATATCGTAGCCAATATCCCGGTAATACTCCCGGTAGTCCACGTCACCGGGGTAGCCTTCACTGGCACTCCAGACCTGCTTTGACGACTCCATATCCCGGGCAAAGGCGGCCACTCCCGTGGGACAAAAAATGGGAGCATATACCCCGTACCGGGGCCGGCGGGAAGCATACAGCACACCGTGGGTGTCAGTAAAGAAGAATTTAATGCCGAATTCTTTCAGCACTTCATCCACGCCTTTTTTATATGCACATTCCGGTATCCAAATACCGTTAGGGTTTTGACCAAAGTTTTTCCGGTGTATATTTACTGCCGTTTCAATTTGGGCATAAATTGATTCTTTTTGGTTCATCAAGGGCATATAACCATGGGTTGCCCCACAGGTAATCAGTTCCAACCGGCCTAAGTCTTGAAACTTTTTAAAAGCACTATTTAAATTGCAGTGGTAGCGATGACAAAAGGTATCATAGCTTTCAAACAGCCGCTGCTGGTACATCCGGGCGGTGGCATAATAGGGTGTATTTTTTGTGCGCTGGATTTCTTTCTCCGCCAGTTCGATCATTTTCTGCAGGTGTTTTACGTAACGCTGCTGTAAAAGATGGTCATTTAACATGCACACCAGCGGCGGTGACACGGAAAGGGTTAATCTAAAGGGAATGCCGTCTTCCGTTAAACGTTCAAAAGCTCGTATCAATGGGATATATGTTTCGGTTATTGCTTCATACAGCCAGCGCTCTTCCAAAAAGAATTCGTCCTCCGGGTGCCGTACAAAAGGTAAATGGGCATGTAATACAAGTGCCAAATAACCCTTAGCCATTAAGAAACTCCTTTCTATCCTGAAAAATGTTATCTGAATTTTTTTAATTATAGGGTTTATTAAACTCCGGTGAACTGGGAATGTTTTCTTCATACATCAGTGCCGTACTAATACCATATTGAACTTTGCCCATCATCCGGTAAATACCATCTATCCACATCCATTCTTCATCGAAACGGTCAGACAGCCATGCCCTGGGTGTGCTGGCAGCGTTCGACCTTAATATGGTAATAAATTGACCGTTGGGCAGCATCCGTCCTAAATCCACACAATAGGTCCTGTCCGGTGATCCAATTTCTATATACCAATCCATACAATGGTTATTAATATATATATCAACATACAAATTGGCGTTGGTACCGTCGAAGTTGTCCACCCCGGTAATGTCATACACTCTGATTACCGGCGGGTAATGATGCCAAAATTGTTCACCAAAATTATTTTTTAGTTCCTCTTGTCTAGCGGTGGAAATTTCCCAGTAGGCATATAACCAGTAAGGATCCCTGGCCATCAATACCAAACAATCTTTATTGTACAGGTGAGGTAATTCAGGGGCCGGAGGTGGGGATTCTTTTTCCCAGATAGGAAAGGCAGCAATTTCTTCGGCCAATTCGGTATCAAAGTTATTTTTCCCTTCTACAACAGGTACCGGCGGCGGATCAATTTTTTTCTGCGCCCGGTAGTGATTGGCAGACCAAGCATACCAGCCCAGCCATATAACCGCTGCCATGATTAAAATACCTATCACCCACGGTATCAGGGCTTCCATGATTCTCCCTCCTTTGATAAATTTATTTAAATATGTTAAAACCCGAATTTAAGGATACATAATCGCAGGGTAATTAACTCAAATTGTATTATTGCCAGCGTAAATACTGTTTATTTACTGAATTTTTTCCCTATAAAAAGACATTAATATTAAGAGTGCTGTTTTATTTTGGTTTTCAAATTTTAATACCGCCGGGGAGATGAAAATTGTGGCTAAACATTTTCAAAGCATCCGATGGGGTGTTAGTGAAGTCATTTGGATACTGGCTTTAAGAATTATAGTGGTATTTGTTTTGGGTCGTTTTCTTCTGCCGCTGTTCCCGGGCATAAACCAACAGGTGTTAAACATAGCAGACAGAGTAATTTTAATTCTGCTGACGTTGATCTTTGTTTTACGAATAGGGGATTTAGAAGATTTAGGACTGCAAAAACAGCACTGGGGAAAAAATATAATCCTCGGCATCGCTGCCGGTGGGGCTTTATTTATCCTGGCCGCCGGTGCCCGTCATTTTTTTACAGCAGTGCTGGCAGCCGATGTCAGCACCCACCCACTGGTTAAAATGGCTGCCCAGGCCGGCAATCCCAGGCAGTTGGCAGGACCGGTTTTTGCTGCCGGGGTAATGGCACCAATTGCTGAAGAAATATATTACCGGGGTTTTGCCTTTCCTGCCTTTGTAAAACGCTGGGGACCGGTAATAGGAGTAATTGTTTCCGGCTTGTTTTTTGCCGCCGTACATTTAAGTACGGTATGGTTTTGGGAAATAGCCCTGGTAGGGGCTGGTTTGGCACTGCTTTACTACCAAACCGGTTCTCTGATTCCCGGAATTATCGCCCACAGTATTATAAATACCACCCGGTTAATACTGGTGTATTTGAGTTAAGTACAAAAGTGGCAAACAATTTGACACTGACAATGGGTACAACTGTTGAGGTAATAGACACCATCGTAAAATGTTAAAAAAAGTATCAACCAAATGAGTTAATGTCCAGAAATATAGTGCATGTTGGCCCACAAGCCAATACTGTTCTTAACCACCGTCTCTTCAGCTTTACTTAATAAGGGCTTGTGATAAAATGAACCTACAAAATAACTAAAATATCATTTAAAGACAGGGAGGCGGTGCCTGTGTTAGACCGGGAATATGAACAGCACCTGCAAAGTTACCAGTATCATGAACACACTGTGGCGGAAAACGAAAAGGAAAGTTTTTTGTGGTTAATTACAGCAGCGACAATTATTGTACCTGCACTGATATATATCAATAAAATTTAAAATGAGCCCCCGGCCGGAGCCGGGGGCTCATTTTCCCACCGGTTACAATTTTATAAGCAGCGGTACCAGCAGCGGCACCATTGCCGACAGTATCGAACCGTTAATAAAGGCCACCACCGCGGTGTCTGTATCGGTGGACCTGGAAATGAGCGGTAAAGTGGTATCCATGGTGGTGGCTCCCCCGGGAGCCACCGCGCTTAATTTGCCTATGTATTTAGCAATGAAGGGTATTAACAGGAAGGCCATCAGTTCCCGGACTACGTTGGTTATAAGGGCCAGCGCCCCCAGTTCTACGCTGTATATTTGGGCCAGCATTACACCGGACAGGCTGTACCAACCAAAACCCGCCCCAACGGCGGATGATTCATTAACGGGCATGCCCATGGCCAAGCCAACCACCACCGACCCAATTATACTGCCCAGGGCAACCATAAGGGGCACTAGGATAACACGCCAACCCATTTTCCACAGCCGCCTCCATACTTCCTTCTGCTGTCCCAGGTCAATACCCACCCCTAAAAGCAGCACGCACAGGGCCGCTGTGGTAAGGGTATCCAGGTAGCCCACTAAATCCCGGGGAATGACCCAGTAGCCCAGGGCCGCTCCCACCGTCACAGCTCCTAATATTAACCAGGTCAATTTCTTTCCCCCGCTTTCTTCTGCCGGTTTAGCTGTTTATTTTCGGTCAGCCCCCGGCGTATATATCCTTCCACCATCCTCACCAGCAGTATACTAAAAAATATGCCACCGGCAGCCAGTGCCGATGCTTGTACTCCCATCCGTCCAAAATCAGCCAGCAATTCTTTATTGGCCCCCAGCTGGGCTCCCATCACCACCAGCAGAAATATCAGGCCAAACAGCACTACCCGTTGGGTGATTTTATTTTCTTTGGGTAATAGTTTAAAATGGCCAATAATAAATCCCACTACCATAGACGCTATAATTAATGTCACTTACAACACCACCTACCCTGAAAAAGTCATCCTGCTAATTCGGCGGCAGCGGCTCATCCATAAACGCTCACCTGTACAAAAGGCCCCTGCTTTTTTTTCATACTCCTAACAATTTATCATATCCACTTTATATACAGCAACAATTTATTATTTATTCACTAAAAAGGCCGTTTTTTTGGTATATTATTAGATGTAATAATTTACAGGAGGGTTTTACTATGTTCCAAAATCCCACTGACGAGCAAATCAAAGAACTGCTAAAGGATGCACGCACCATAGCTGTGGTGGGGCTGTCGGATAAGCCGGAACGCGACAGTCACATGGTGGCAAAGTATCTGCAGGAACAGGGTTACAAAATTATACCCGTTAACCCCAAGTACAATTCCATACTGGGAGAAAAAGCGTATAACAAGGTGAGCGAAATCCCGGAACCGGTGGATATTGTAAATGTTTTCCGCCGCAGCATTGATACCCCTCCGGTGGTTGAAGATGCGGTCACTAAAAATCCCCGGGCCATATGGCTGCAGTTGGGCATTAAAAATGATGATGCCGCCAGAATTGCTCAAAATAACAGCATCACCATGATTATGGACAGATGCATAAAAATAGAACATGCCAGGCTGCTGGGAAACCAGTAATGTCTAAAGAAAACAGCCGGGTTCTTGAGATAATTGAAAGGCTTAAAAGGGCTTACCCCCATGCCCGGTGCGGTCTGAATCACCGCAGCCCTTTTGAACTGCTGATAGCTACAATTTTAAGCGCCCAGTGTACTGACAAAAGGGTAAACATAATTACCGAAAAATTGTTTTCAAAATACCGTACCCCTGCTGATTTTGCCCGGTTGACCCCGGAGCAGCTGGCAGAAGAAATTAAAGGCTGCGGCCTGCACCACAACAAAAGCAGGGCCATTGTGGAAACCTGCCGCATATTGATGAATAACCACCGGGGAGAGGTGCCCCAGCAAAGAAAGGCGCTGGAGGCACTGCCGGGGGTGGGGCGTAAAACTGCCGGGGTGGTGTTAGGGGTCGGTTTTGGACAGGCAGCCCTGCCGGTGGACACCCACGTGCACCGGGTAGCCCACCGCCTGGGGCTGGCCAGCGGGAAAAATCCCGAAACCACTGAACGGGAACTAATGAGCTGTATACCCAAAGATCTGTGGCAGCCAGCTCACCACTTGTTTATCGCCCACGGCAGGGAAACATGCAGCGCCCGCCGTCCAAAATGCAATCACTGCCCGGTAATGGCATTGTGCCCACAGGGGCCGGGAGGGGAGAGATAGATGCACATTGTTTTGGTAGAACCAGAAATACCGGCCAACACCGGCAACATATCCCGCACCTGTGCGGTAACCGGTTCCAGCCTGCACCTGGTAAAACCGCTGGGTTTTTCTACCGATGATAAGCACCTGAAAAGGGCCGGTTTGGACTATTGGCACAAATTAGACCTGCATTATCACGACAGCTTTTCAGAACTACAGCAAAAGTATCCCCATGGTGGTTTCTGGTATTTGACCACCAAGGCTGCAAAATGGTACACCGAGGTGGAATACCAACCCGGTGACTTTCTAGTTTTCGGCAAAGAAACCGCCGGTTTACCCAGTGAATTGCTGGAAGCCAATGGGGAAAGATGCATTCGCATCCCCATGCTTTCAGATATACGTTCGCTAAACCTGTCCAACGCAGTGGCAATAGTATTATATGAAGCACTGCGCCAGCAGGGATTTAAAAATATGAAATAAAAAGCTGTGCATGGTTATAAATGCACAGCTTCTCTAATATTCCTCTATTTCTCTTTTGGGCCGCTGCTTTTGCAATCGCAGCCGGCCCGGCAGTTTTCGCAATGCTCAGGCGGTTCACAGGGCTCGCTGTGAATGAGCACGTTGCTGCGGGGCAGTGCTTCTTTGAGGTCATTTTCTACATCATCACACAGCCGGTGAGCTTCAAGGATAGTGTTGCAGCGGGGTACTACAATGTGTAAGTCCACATGCCGCTGGGGCCCTGCCTTTCTGGTGCGCAGTTTATGATAGTTAACAAATCGATTTTGATACCGGGTTAAAACTTTATGAATTGTTTCTTCCTCTTCCTGGGGCAGCTTGGCATCTAAAATACTGCTCATTGAGTCATGCAGTAAGTCGTAGGCCGCTTTTAATATTAACAAAGTTACGCCAATACCAATGAGGGGGTCTATAATGGTTTTCCCCGTTAATTTAATTAACGCAATGCCTGCCAGTACTCCCAGAGAAGTGTATACATCGGTTCGCAGGTGCCAGGCATCAGCCTCCAGCGCCGGGGAGCCGGTCTCTTTGGCCACCTTCATCAGTTTATTTGATACAAACCAGTTAACCGCCCCGGAAATACCCATCACTGCCATACCCAAACCCAGGGCCTCGATTTCTCCCTGGCCATGGAACAGTTTAGGAACGGCATGCCAAAGTATTCCCACTGCCGCCCCCACAATTAAAAGGGCTTCTATTATCGCCGCCAGGTTTTCAAATTTTCCGTGCCCGTACCTGTGCAGTTCATCCGCCGGTTTTCCCGATTGGCGTACCGAAAGGAAGGCAATTATCGCTGCCAGCAAATCCAGGCCGGAATGAATAGCCTCTGACAGCACACTGACCGAACCCATTAACAACCCCACCGCAAGTTTCCCGGCAGTAAGCAGAGTATTAGATATAATTGATAATCGTGCAACCTTTATCTTGGGGTCCACCGCTACACCCCCCCAATAATTTTATTATTATAACCTATACATTATAACATAATGTTATTTGCCAAAAACAAGTATAAAATAACCTCCCTTTAAAAAAGGACGCGTGTAATCGCACTTGGCGAAACACGCATCCCAAATTTACAATTACCCGTTATATCTAAGCACCGGTTTCCTAGCTGCTGTCACTTCATCCAACCGCCCCACCGGTGTGCTGTGAGGAGCAGTTTTAACTTGTTCCGGGTCTTCCGCAGCTTCCTGCAGTATCTTGATTACACTGCGGGCAAAGTCATCCAGCGTTTCCTTGCTTTCTGTTTCGGTGGGTTCCATCATCATCACTTCTTCCACAATCAACGGAAAGTATATGGTGGGGGGATGATAGCCGTAATCCAGCATCCGCTTGGCCAGATCCAGCGTGCGTACCCCTTTTCCCTTAAGTCCCCTGGGGCGGCATACAAATTCATGCATGCACCGGCGATCAAAGGGTATATTCAGGTGCCCGGCCAACCGGTGCATTAGGTAGTTGGCATTAAGCACCGCGTGTTCACTGATGGATTTTAAGCCGCTGCCCCCCTGGGATATAAGATAGGTATATGCCTTTACCACCACTCCAAAACTGGCATAAAAACCGCGCACCCTGCCAATGGAGAGAGGGCGGTTGTAATCCAACCGGTAGGTATCATTTTCTTTTACCACTACCGGCTTTGGCAAAAACGGTTCCAACTCTGCTTTAACCCCCACCGGGCCGCTTCCCGGGCCGCCGCCGCCGTGGGGAGTGGCAAAGGTTTTATGCAGGTTTAGGTGCACCACATCAAAACCCATACGCCCGGGAGACGTAATACCCATAATGGCATTCATATTGGCCCCGTCATAATACAGCAGCCCACCGGCATTGTGCACAATTTCCGCAATTTGCACAATGTTTTCTTCAAACAATCCCAGCGTGCTGGGGTTGGTCAGCATCAGTGCCGCGGTATCTTCATCCACCACTTCCCGCAGTGCTTCAATATCCACGTTGCCCCTTAAATCTGATTTTACCTGCACCACTTTAAATCCGGCCAGCGTGGCTGTAGCCGGGTTGGTTCCGTGGGCAGAATCGGGCACAATTACTTTAGTGCGCTTTTCTCCCCGGTGCTTTAAATAAGCCTTTATTATTAACAAACCGGTGAGCTCGCCGTGGGCCCCCGCCGCCGGCTGCAGGGTTACAGCATCCATACCGGTTATTTCCGCCAGGTAGTTTTGGGTGTGGTACATAAGTTCCAGCGCTCCCTGCACTGTTTCCTCCGGTTGGTAGGGGTGCAGGCGGGTGAACCCGGGTAGATTGGCGGCATCTTCACATATTTTGGGGTTGTATTTCATGGTGCATGAACCCAACGGGTAAAAGCCCACATCTACACCATAGTTCATTCTGGAAAGCCTTGTATAGTGGCGCACCACATCCAACTCACTTACTTCGGGCAGCTGCGGTTCATCTTGGCGCAGCATGCCGGCCGGTATTAATTGCTCTACCTCTTTGCAGGGCACATCATTTTCCGGCGGTAGTATTCCCCGGCGCCCCGGTCGGGAAAGTTCAAAAATTAACGGTTCGCTCATTTTACATCCCCTCCCAACAGCGCCACCAGGCGATGGATGTCTTCTTTGGTACGGGTTTCAGTGACACAAAGCAGCATGTGATTTTTCAGCTGCGGGTAATAACGTTCCAAATCCAGTCCCCCGATAATGCCGTTATCCAGCAGCCTGCGGTTAATTTCTTCCGGCGGCTGTGGGGTTTTAATTACGAATTCTTTAAAGAAAGGCACCGCCCAAGCAGGCTGATAACCCGGCAGCTTAATGATCTGCTCGTAGGCGTAGTAAGCTTTTTGCAAACACTGCTCCGCCACCGAACGCAGACCTTTACGTCCCAGCAAACTTAAATGTACTGTGGCCGCCAGGGCACACAGTGCCTGGTTGGAGCAAATATTAGAGGTGGCTTTTTCCCGGCGAATGTGCTGTTCCCGGGCCTGCAGTGTTAATACATAACCCCGGCGGCCCTGGTTGTCCTTGGTTTCCCCCACTATACGGCCGGGCATGCGCCTCATTAACTTTGCAGCACAAGCCATATAACCCAGGTGGGGACCGCCGTAAGACATGGGAATACCCAGCCCCTGTCCCTCCCCGGTGACAATGTCAGCACCACAGGAACCCGGGGAGGCTATCAAGCCAAGGGAAACCGGGTCGGCACAGGTTACCAGCAGGGCCTTAACTTGATGGGCTGCTTTGGCCGCGGCTGTTAAATCCTCCAGCGAACCAAAAAAGTTAGGTTGTTGGATAATTACCGCCGCCACATCTTTATCCAAAAATTGCTTTAACTTTTCTAAATCGGTACAGCCTTGGGTAAAGTCTACCTCTATCACCTGTAATTCCGGGCCGCTGGCATAGGTGCGAAGTACCTCCCGGTACTGGGGATGAACAGTTTTAGATACCAGCACTTTGCTGCGCCTGGTGGCCGCACAGGCCATTAAAGCAGCCTCTGCTGTGGCGGAGGCACCGTCATACATCGAGGCATTGGCCACATCCATGCCGGTTAATTGGCAGATCATCGTTTGAAATTCAAAAATTGATTGTAAAACTCCCTGGCTGATTTCCGGTTGATAAGGGGTGTAAGCGGTATAAAATTCGGAGCGGGATATTATGTGCTGCACAGCACTGGGTATGTAGTGGTCGTATACCCCGGCACCAAGGAAAGCTGCAAGTTGATCAACCGTTTTATTTTTCCCGGCCAGGGAATTTAACTTCCGGGCCACCTCCAGCTCAGAGAGGGGCCCGGGTACATTTAATTCCCTTTTTAGTCTTATTTCCTCCGGTATTTCTGCAAACAATTCCTCTAAATCATTAATGCCCAGTTCTTTTAACATCTGCTGCCGTTCTTCACCTGTATGGGGAATAAATTTCATTAGGCATTCTCCTCTAAATATGCTTCATATTCTGCTTTGGAAAGCAGGTTTTCCACCTGGGAGGGATCGGATAATTCCATCACCACCATCCAACCCTTCCCGTAAGGATCTTCGTTGATCGTTTCCGGGGCGTCAAGCAGTTCTTCGTTAATTTCCACCACCCTGCCGCTAAGGGGCGTATATATGTCGGAAGCAGCTTTTACAGATTCCACCACGCCCAGGGTATCTTCTGCCTCAAAGGTGTCGCCCACACTGGGCAGTTCTACAAAAACAATATCCCCCAGGGAATCCTGGGCATAATCAGTAATCCCTATAGTTGCCCTGTCACCATCCAATTTAATCCATTCATGTTCCCTGCTGTACTTTAGTTCTGCCGGTATATTAGCCATAATTATGACCTCCTTAAATTTATTTATTTCTTTTATAAAAAGGTTTCGGAACAACCTGGGCCTTTAATTCCCTGCCGCGAATTATAATGTCCAACTCAGTATCATTGCCGGCATATTCAGGTTTAACATAAGCCAGTGCCAGGTTGGCATTTAATGTGGGGGCATAACTGCCGGTGGTGACCCATCCCACCTGCTGACCATCAACTGCAACTGCATAACCTTCCCTGGGAACACCCCGTTCGATCATTTTTAGGCCTACCAGTTTGTGGCTGACACCTTTTTCTTTGATGCTTAACAGAGCCTGCTTACCGATAAATTCTCCCTTGTCAAACTTAACTGTCCAGCCCAGACCCGCCATCAGCGGGTTAATATCTTCGGTTAGTTCGTGTCCATAAAGGGCTAAACAAGCTTCAAAGCGCAGGGTATCCCTGGCACCCAGTCCCACCGGCACCACCCCATGCCGCCGGCCGGTGTCTAAAATTGCCCGCCACAGTTTTTCTGCTTCTTCGGGGTGGCAGTACAGCTCAAAACCATCTTCCCCGGTATAGCCGGTACGGGAAACCAAACAGGGCACCTCAGCCACCGCCCCCATGGCAAAATGATAGTATTTAATCTCTTTTAAATCCAAGGAAGTAAGACTTTGCAGCACCTGTTGGGATAACGGTCCCTGCAGTGCCAGCAGGGCATAATCATGGGATTTATCTACCACATCCACTTCCCCGGTTAAATGTTCTTTTATCCAGGCCAGGTCTTTGTCCTTATTTGAGGCGTTAACCACCAACAGGTAACGATTTAGCCCCAGGTTATATATCAACAGGTCATCAACAGTACCGCCATCTTCATTAATCATCGGCGTATACATAGCCCGCCCGATGCCAATTTTAGATACATCGTTTGTAACCAGTTTTTGCAGTGCAGCTAAGGCTTCCGGCCCCTCCAACAATAATTCTCCCATGTGGGATACATCAAACAAGCCCGCCCTCTCACGCACCGCTTTGTGTTCTTTAATAATTCCCCCATACTGCACCGGCATTTCCCAACCGCCGAAGGGCACCATTTTAGCTTTCAGTTCCAGGTGCACCTCGTAAAGGGGAGTACGTTTCAGGTTATCCATTATATTACACCTCCGCCACAGTTCCACTGTTTTATTATGACACTGGAAAGACTTAGTCATGTGGTGCTTTTCCGCTGCAAACAAAAAAGACAGAGAAAGCCATACCAGCTGTTTTCTCTGTCCGTTTACCTGAGAGATTACCCCTGCCGGGGTTTCCCCTTGGGTGTCCACCGCGGGACTCTCCAGAGTTCCGTCCGGCAGCAGTTCATTTTGCCTGAGAGTTTCGGTTACCGCCCAGCCAGTGATAACCTTGCTCCTTCGGCGCCTGGTTTTTCCAGAACTCTCCTGCTGCCTTCCTCCGGTCAATTATTTGATTATTTTAAATTTTATAAATTCGTCGTCCTTTTTTATTATCCTGCTAAAATTGTCAATTATATTTACTAATATTTTATTTATAAACAGCCATAATATGAAGGGTTTCTTCTTCCCAAACTACAACAAGGAGATGATATGATGGCTAAAAAATCCCCCCGAAAAAAGAAACCCACTAAAGAAGAGTTACTGCGGATGGAAGTAGCAGAAGAACTGGGCCTGGGTGATAAAATACGCCAGCATGGATGGGGAGCCCTCAATGCCAAAGAAGCAGGACGCATCGGCGGTATTATCACCCAAAGAATTAGAAAGGGCATTATTACCAATTATAAAGCTAAAAAGCCTTCGCCGCCTTGAACTTCTCGTGTCTCTCGTGCTTCTTTTCGAACACTGACTTAAAATGTCATTTCTTAGGAAATTTTATAATTTTACCTTCTTTTTTCGGTCTTGGGAGCGGAGCACAGGAATTACACCTTCCACAACCCCCGCCTTTTAAATCAAGCAGATTGCTTTCAATCAGTTCTGTTAGTATCCGGTTGCTAAGCTCTACCGGCCCGGTGTTGTAAACAAAGGCCCGGTTTACATGCTGCAGTATTGAAAACAACAGTTCTTCCATTTGTTCTTTGCTCAGGTCAGATATTTTTTCCGGATGGATGGTGCACCTCACGTTACTTCACCTCCGAATGTTTAAAAGTAAAGCTTTACGCTTTTATATTTACACTTTTAAGACTGAATCAATTTTACCACAAATTTCATGCTGAAAACAACTTGGTATTTGATACCGGTATATGAACAAAATATAAAATCCCAGGGGTTAATCCTGGGATTCCATTTGTCGTACAACCGAAGCACAGCGGGGACAAAGGGAAGGATGCTTATCGCTGCTGCCTACCCCTTCATGGTACATCCAGCAGCGCTCGCATTTTTCTCCCACAGCCCTTTCCACTTTAACTGCCAAACCCGGTAATGTTTCGCTGGCAGCTGCACCGGCAGGAATTCCTTTGTTCAAGTAAGCCTGGGAGGTAATAAACAATGCGGCCAGGTCTTTTTCCATGGGCTTTAAGAAGTTATATAATTCTTCCGCTGCATAAACCTGTACCGCTGCTTCCAGGGAATTGCCGATGAATTTTTCCTTTCGGGCAGTTTCCAGGTGTTTCAGTACCTCTGCCCTCACCTGCATCAAGCGATCCCACTTTTGTTCCAAATCAATGTCCAGGTACTCTTCATTTACTTCCGGCATATCCAGCAGCTGCACGCTTATGGGGCTGCCTTCCGGCTTGGGCATGTGCCTGTAAATTTCTTCACTGGTAAAGGCCAGCACCGGGGTGATTAACCTAACCAGTGCATCCAATACCTGGTACAGTACTGTTTGAGCCGCCCGGCGCTCTTTAGATTCCGGCAGCGACGTGTACAGCCGGTCTTTAATAATATCCAGGTAACGGGCACTCATATCTATTACACAGAAGTTATGCACCGCATGGTAAACCACATGAAACTCGTAATTGTCGTAAGCCTTTACCACCCGGTCTATCAGCCTGTGCAGGCGCAGCAGTGCCCAGCGGTCTAATTCCTGCAGCTCCCGGTACGGCAAACTGTGTTTATCCGGTTCAAAATCTCTCAAGTTACCCAACAGAAAACGAGCGGTATTGCGAATTTTGCGATAGGCTTCGGTTAACTGCTTTAAGATATTGTTAGATACTGCCAAGTCACCGCGGTAGTCAGCTGATGATACCCACAGGCGCAGAATATCGGCACCCATTTGTTTAATTACTTTTAACGGGTCTACAACATTCCCCAGTGATTTAGACATTTTTCGTCCATTTTCGTCTACCACAAAACCATGGGTCAGCACCGCTTTGTAAGGCGGTTCCCCGGTTACCGCCATGGCTGTGGACAGTGAAGAGTTAAACCATCCCCGGTGCTGGTCGCTGCCCTCCAGGTAGAGATCTGCCGGCCAGCGCAAATCCGGCCACAATTCCGGCTGATCCAATACACCCAGGTGACTGGAACCGGAATCAAACCAAACATCCATGGTGTCTGTTTCTTTATTAAATTCAGCTGCACCGCAGTGGGGACAGCTGGTTCCCTCGGGCATTAAGTCTTTAACTTCCCTGCTGAACCAAGCATCGGAACCGTGTTCGGCAAATATTTTTTCCAGGTGGGCAATGGTGGCTTCGTTTATTAATTCTCTGCCGCATTCCTTACAGTAGAAGATGGGAATGGGCACACCCCATACACGCTGGCGGGAAATGCACCAGTCACCCCGTCCTTCGATCATGTTGTAGATACGATCTTCACCCCAGGAAGGAATCCACTGTACTTTATTTCTAATGGCTTCCAATGCTTTTTGACGGAACCCTTCCACTGAAGCAAACCACTGCTCTGTGGCCCGGAAGAAAACAGGCTGTTTGCAGCGCCAGCAGTGGGGGTAGGAGTGCTGGATTTTATCTACATACACCAGCATACCCAAATTTTTTAGTTCTTCTATAATAAGTTTATTGGCTTCCCAAATTTTTGTTCCCTGGAATTTCCCCGCTTCTGCGGTGAAAACTCCGCTGTTATTCACCGGGGAAATCACCGGCAGGTTATATTTTTTACCCACCATAAAGTCTTCTTCACCATGACCGGTGGCCGTGTGAACACAACCGGTACCTGTATCGGTGGTTACGTGATCACCTAAAATAACCAGCGAATCACGGTCCATAAAGGGATGCCTGCATACCACCCCTTCCAGCTGTTCACCTTTAAATTCTTTTAGGATTTTAGTATCTTTAAGCTCGGTAATTTGCAGGTATTTTTCCAGCAGCTCCCTGGCCAGCAGGTGTTTATCATCTCCCACCTGTACCAGTACGTAATCCAGCTCCGGGTGCAGAGCAATGGCCACGTTGGCCGGCAGCGTCCACGGGGTGGTGGTCCAAATTACCACGTATGTTTTTTCCTCCGGCAGCAGTTCCTTACCGTCTTTTACCGGGAATTTCACATAGATGGATGGTGATGTTTTATCACTGTATTCCACTTCCGCTTCTGCCAGCGCTGTTTCGCAGTCGGCACACCAGTATACCGGTTTTAATCCTTTATAGATATAACCGGCTTTGGCCATTTCTCCAAAAACCCGAATTTGTTTAGCTTCATATTTGGGCAGCAGTGTGTAATAGGGGTGGTCCCAATCGCCGCGTACCCCTAACCGCTTAAATTCTTCTTTTTGAATTTCTACAAATTTAAGAGCATATTCTTTACATTGTTTTCTAAATTCCACCGGATCAATTTCGTGGCGGTTGATTTTAAGTTTTTTAATTACCTGCTGTTCAATGGGCAGGCCGTGGGTATCCCAACCCGGTACATAGGGAGCATCATATCCGGCCATTGAGCGGTATTTAACCACCATATCTTTTAATACTTTGTTTAATGTATGACCCAGGTGAATGTGGCCATTGGCATAGGGAGGCCCGTCATGCAGAATAAATTTTTCTTTACCTTTGTTCTTCTGCTGTACCCGGCGGTAGATGTCAATTTCTTCCCACCATTTTAACATTTCCGGTTCCCGCTGGGGCAAATTTCCCCGCATGGGAAAGTCGGTTTTAGGCAGGTTTAATGTCTTGCCGTAATCCATAATGCAATTTCACCTCTTTTAAAATTTTTAATATCTAAAACAAAAAATCCGCCCCCCCAAGGGACGGATTATCTTCCGCGGTACCACCCTTGTGAACAGGCGCCAGGCACCTGATCACTCTGCACCGTTAACGTCGGTGTGTCCGGCACAACCTACTAACACCACTGCGCATTCGATCGTGCACCTCCCGGAGGATCTTCGAAAGCGGCCATGTACCCGGCTTCCACCTCACCCGGGCTCTCTGAAACATTAACCACAATCTACTGTTCCGTTCACAGGCTTTAAGAAGATTTATTATTATAAAACTACCTATTGTATTATACAAGAACATGTATTAGCGGTCAACTTTTGACATTATTTAATTATATTTTAAGAGAACAGTTAATCTTATTTTCACCGCATCATCCAGCAGCCCGGAAATCTGGTTTTTAGAAGCCCTGGGCTGTACCCGCACTCTGGATGTCACTGTACCGTTTTCTTCTTTTATGTACAGCACGGCTTATCAACCCGCCTGTTCTTCTTCCTGTGGATCCTCTGGAAGTTTCTGGTGTCTTTGGTCTTCCGCCGCGAGCAGTTCCAACTGGGTTTCCAAAAAAGTGCGGAACTGAGCCCGGAATACCTGGGCCTGTTTTTGTATTTCCCGGTATTCTTCCATTATTTCCTGTACCTTGGCCTGGGCCGCGGCGATTTTTTTCTTCCCCTCTTCTTCAGCATCCTGAATAATTTTTTCTGACCGCTGGTAGGCATCCTGCATTAATACTTTAATTTCTTTATCGGTATTTTCTTTTAGTTCCTGGGCATTTTTTTGCGCCATTACCATGGTTTCTTTTATTGCTTCTTCCAACTGGCGATACTGTTGGTGGCGGCTTTCACATTCAGCCAGGTTTTTCTTAAGCCGCTCATTTTCCTTTAGTAAATCTTCTACTGTATCAGCAGCTTCTTCTAAAAACTTGTCCACCTGCCGCTCATCATATCCCCGGAAACTTTTTTTAAATTCCTTTTGACGAATATCAAGAGGAGTTAACAATAAGGTACACCTCCACTATCCTGAAAAATGGTATCCTGCTGAGCCGCCGGCTTTTCATCCCCTGATGTGCCTGTACGCGGCATAAAGAGCTGCACTGCCTTTACAAGTATTTATGCAGCACCAGTGCAATGCGCCCTTTCTTGGTGCTGCCCTTTACCGCTGCCACTTTTACCCTCCCCCGGCCGCGGAGGGACAGCATGTCTCCCTCTTTAACCGGGGCAGAAGGATTGCTGCATGGGCACCAGTTGATATTTAATCTTTCTGCCTTTATTTCTCTCACCAGCTTACTGCGGGAGGTACCATAGCCGGCAGCAGCTACGGCATCCAATCGCATTGAGGCTACGGTGGCATTAATTACTTTTATCTTCGGTGCGGGCAGCTGCAGCTGTTCCCTGGTAATTTCTCTAACGTTAACCTTCACCCTGCCCACTTTGGTCAGGTTTGCTCTAATGTAGGGAGCTACACCGGCATCCACCACCAGCTGCGCCCCCTTTTCACCCACTATGATATCACCCAGCCTGTCCCTTTTCAGGCCCAAACCGGTCAGTGAACCCAAATAGTCCCGGTGGGTTACCCCGGCCATTTTACAGTTACCTTCCACAACTAAAAACGCCAATTGGGAATCCAGCTGTTCCGGCAGCATGTAATCGGGATAGATTATCACCCTGGTTCGTTCGGCATCGGGGTAACCGCCATCGGCAGTTATTTCAATATCGGAAATGGGGTTCAGTAAAGAAAATACTAGACCCGTATGGTACGGGTCATAAAAATCAGTTACCAGCGGCCGGTGATTTTTTAACACCTTCTCTGCCAGGTCAATGGCCCTGGCCAGTAAGGCCCTTTCTTCGGTACCGGCATAACTGTTTAATAATTTTTCACGATCAATTAATACCATTTAGAAAATCGCCCTCAGCAAACTCATTACTAACCATTTAATGATGCTCAGTGCAAACAGCGCTGCAATTGGTGAAAAATCAACCATTCCCACCGGGGGAATAAACCGCCGGAAAATTGATAAATAAGGCTCTGTCATATCATAAACAAACCTTATCAGCGGACTATACGGGTTATGTTTTACAAAGGAAAGTATAATTCTGGCAAATATAATCACCTTGTAAACCTCAAAGGCTACGTCAACAGCTTGATAAATAATAAACATTAATTCACCTCGTTATTATTTTAGCCTTTCTGATATTCGTTTAGATTGTTCTGTGGCAGCCATCACCGCATTCATCAGTGTTACCCTTAAACCCCCGTCCTCCAGCTCATACATTCCCGCTGCAGTGGTGCCACCGGGGGTTGTAACCATATCTTTTAGACGCCCGGGATGCCTGCCGGTCTCCATCACCATCCTGGCAGCACCCAGCATGGTTTGAACGGTTAATTCCGTGGCTATTTTTCGAGGTAAGCCCACCCTTACCCCGGCGTCTATCAACGCTTCCATAATAACATACATATAGGCAGGACCGCTGCCGGACAAACCGGTTACAGCGTCCAAAAGTTCTTCCTTTACAGTCACTACTTTACCTACTGATTTAAAAATTTCCTGGCAAATTTCGGCATGTTCCGCAGCGGCATAGGAACCGCAGGCCAATGCGCTGGCACCTGCAGATACCAAACAGGCGGTATTGGTCATCACCCGTACCACCGGTATTTCACCCAGGTGATTTTCTATGTGACCGGTGGTTATTCCTGCCGCAAAGGTTATAACCCAGTGATTCTTGTTGATATGTGCTTTGATTTCCGACAAAACCTCATCAATTACCTGCGGTTTCACCGCCATAATTAAGATACTGGCAGACTTGACCAGCTCTATATTATTTTCTACAGTATTAACACCATTTTTTTCTTTTAACAGCATTAAGCGTTCAGTATCCGGATCACTGACAAAAATATTTTCGGCAGTAATCAATTCACTTTTAATCAACCCGCTTATCAGCGCCTCAGCCATTACACCTCCGCCAATAAAACCAACCGACTGTCCCTTTAGAGGCATACAAATCTCCTCCTATAATCAAGCTATGACTGGAAAATTGAAAAAATGCCCTTTTCACGTACTTTTTCCTTTAGTTCACTGGCTATGTCAATATTATTGGGTACAAACAGGAAAATATTTTTTCCTACTTTTTGCATATTACCATTTAAAGCATAAGTGGTGCCGCTCATAAAGTCAATTACCCGGCGGGCTAAATCTGTTTCTGCATTTTCTAAGTTTACTATAACCGGGCGGTGGTTTTTCAGGTTGTCGGCAATGTCCTGTACTTCGTCATAGGAAGAAGGTTCCGCCAGCACCACCTGTACCTGCCGCTGGGTGTGCAGGCTGACAACTGTGCCCTTGCGTCTTGCTGCTTTAGTATCTTCTTGAAAATTTTCCTCTAATTGTTCTTCATCATCGTAAATATCTTCTTCATCATCAAAGCCCATTATGCCCATCATTTTGTCTAAAAATTTTTTACCCATACAGCCCCTCCTTTCCGGGCCAACAGCCGGAAATACTCCCCTACCCTAAAAAATGCTGCGGTTCTAAGCCGGTAGCTTTTGTAACGTTCGCTAAAATTCCTTCGCCGGCCAAACTTAGCGTTCGGTCTGCCGGTTACGGCAGGGTACCCGGCATATTCGTCGTCCGTGACTCAGATGCCGGTGCCGCACTTCCTGTGCGTCACCCTGCCTCCACCGGCACCCCTCACTTAGTTCGGCTGCGGCTCATCTATAAACGCTCACTTGTACAAAAGGCTGCCTGCTTTTTGTCCTCTGAAGGTGCCGAAACTAGGCACGGAAAATGGCCGAGCCCACCCTGACAATGTCGGCCCCTTCTTCCACTGCCACTTCAAAATCATTGGTCATGCCCATGGACGTCAGCTGGATGTGGGGCCATTTTTCGGCCAGTTTCTGCCGCATGGTGTACAATTCTTTAAAAATCGGCCGTACCTCTTCGGGGTTGTCCACATAAGGCGCCATGGTCATTAACCCTCTGATATTGATTGCTGACAGCTGCGATGCTTCTGTTATAAAATCCTCTACTTCATTTGGAGATAACCCGTACTTTGTTTCTTCGCCGGAGATATTCACCTGAACCAGAACATCCACTGTAAGTCCTTTAGCTGCGGCAAGGCGGTGGATGGTTTCAGCCAATTTCCACCGGTCCAGAGAGTGGATTAATACTGTTTTATTTATTACATATTTAACTTTATTCGTTTGTAAATGGCCAATTAAATGCCAGTTTGCCCCGGGCAGCTGTTCTTGTTTTGCCATCAGTTCCTGAACCCTGTTTTCGCCCAGGTCGGATATGCCGGCTTCCAGCACTTTGGTAATTTGTTCAACCGGTACTTTCTTGGTTACCGCCACCAGTTTAACTGATCCCGGCTGCCTGCCGCCGCGCAGTTCAGCCGCCCTGATCCGTTTTTGTACTGACTCCAAGTTTGCCACTACATCAACTTCAGTCATATATATCAGCCTCTCCTTTTTATCGGCTATCCTGAAAAATAGTATCTGAAAAGTGCTCTCCCCTGCAAACGGCTGCCGAAAGCTACAACCTAAAAGATTAAATCTCCTTCCCTTACCAGCTGCGGGTTTAATATATATCGTACACCGGTAGACAGTTCTTTACTTTTTACCGCAACCTGGTTTTTAAGGGTTCCCTGTATTTCCACCGGCACCCACACAATTTTACGCTGGTATATTTTATACAAGCCAGGTTTATTGTCTTTATACACCAGAGCCCTTTGCGGTATCAACAGGCCGCTTAACTCTTTTTTTAATATTTCAAAATTGGCATTTCTGACGTGAATAATTTCATTGGGATAGTCTTTTGCAGTAACCAGTATCCACTGGTGCTGTTTTTGGATTTTGGATTTTAATACCCGGGCCGTGAACCAGCTGTCTTGATATTTCAACTTAATTTTTTCTCCCTTTTTCAACCGCTTGTACGGCATTTTAGGACCACTAAGTTCCAAGTATATGATAATTGGTTCCAGGTTGTCCACCAGTTTAATTATCGGCTGGCTCTTTTCCACTGCCCTTTGTTTTTCCGTGTGGATGGTTAAATTTGTTCTTATTGTATCAATCTGGGATAATTCTAATTCATCAGCTGCTGCAGGGGTCAGCACGCCTTCTAAACCGTCAATATGCATACATACTGTCCCGGCTTTAGGGGCATAAACAACTGTATCTGCAGTACCACCGGGGGAACTTAAATTTATGCTGCTGATTTTTGCCACCACCGTTCCTGCCGGAATGCGATCACCTTCTTTTACCAGCAGGGTTATTTTACCGCCTACCGGTGCCCTAACCAGCAGTTCTTCCTTTATTAATAACCCTGAAGATAATACTGTTTCTGTTACCGTGCTGTTTCTAGCACTGTCTGCATCTATTAAAAGGCTCAGTACCAGCGGGCGGGTTAACCCGGTGGCTGTCCAAACCACTATTGATAATAATAATAGTATAATACATGCACTTAATAAAAGTCTTTTTTTACGACGTTTTATTTTATTTCTGCGCACACTTTTCTCCCACTCCCAATCTACCATGAAAAATGTTATCCTGCTGAGCGGTGGCTTGTTGTCCTCTGAAGGTGCCATTTATGGCATGAGTACCTACCATGAAAAATGTCATCCTGCTGAGCCGGTGGCTTTTGTAACGTTCGCTCACCGGTTTATAAGAATTAATTCGACGATGGTGTCTTAAATCCTGCGTAAAAAAGGACGCGATAATCGCGTCCTGTGAAAAATTTACTTTTTAATTAAGTTCTTCCTTTTCCCCTGTAACTAAATAAATAACATTTTCACCGATGTTGGTGGCATGGTCACCAATCCGTTCTAAGAACCTGCTTATAAACATTAAATAAACTGCCTGGTCGATGGTTTCAGGGTCTTTTTTCATGTACACAGTCAATTCTCTAAAAATCTTGTGGTACAGGTCATCCACTTCGTCATCGTTATCACACATTTCACGAGCTTTCTCAACATCTCCATGGACATAAGCGTCCAGGCCGTCTCTAACCATGTCCTGCACCAGTTTGGCCATGTGCGTGAGATCCACCAGCGGTTTGATTAATTTTTGCTCTGCCAGGCACATGGTTGTCCGGGCAATATCCACCGAGTGATCGCCAATACGCTCCAGGCTGACCAGAATCTTAATTCCCGTTATCACCACCCGCAGGTCTTTAGCTATGGGCTGCTGAGTGGCAATCAGGGTAATACATTTATTCTCTATTTTTTCTTTCAGATCATCTATTACGTCGTCGCCTTCAATCACTTTAGCCGCCAGTACAACATCTTGACTGTTTAAAGCTTCCATGGAATTGTAAATGGATTCTTCAACCAAACTGGCCACACGCAGGATGTCCTGCTGTATTTCCATCAACGCTTTGTCAAAATTGCTTCTCACTGTCATTTGTTTTTATACCCCCAAAAGTTATACCTAACCAAATCTACCGGTAATATAGTCTTCTGTCCGTTTATCCTCGGGCATGGTAAATATTGCACCGGTATCCCCGCATTCCACTAAATCCCCATTGAGGAAAAATGCGGTGGTATCGGAAACCCTGGCTGCCTGCTGCATGTTGTGGGTTACTATAATGATGGTGTATTTATTTTTTAATTCGCGAATTAATTCTTCAATTTTTAACGTGGAAACCGGATCAAGGGCTGAAGTGGGCTCATCCATTAGCAAAACCTCCGGTTCCACCGCCAGCAGCCTGGCAATACACAGGCGCTGCTGCTGGCCACCGGATAAACCCAAAGCAGATTTATACAACCGGTCTTGAACTTCATCCCACAAAGCCGCACCCCGCAGGCTTTTTTCAACTATTTGGTCCAGCTGCTGCTTATTCTTGATCCCGTGAATACGGGGCCCGTAAGCAACGTTGTCATAAACCGACATCGGGAATGGATTGGGTTTTTGAAAAACCATACCCACTCTTTTACGCAGGCTGACTACATCAACATCCGGCCGGTAGATATCTACACCGTCTAACGTCACTTTACCTTCTACACGCACACCCTCTATCAAATCATTCATCCGGTTTAATGTGCGTAAAAAAGTGGATTTACCACAACCGGATGGGCCAATTAAAGCAGTAACGCGGTTTTCCAGCACATCCAGGCTTACATTTTTTAACGCTTGAAAGTCTTTATAATACAAATTCAAGTTTTGCACGGATATTTTGCTGTTAGTCAAAATAACAGTCCTCCTTAACATTAGGAAACAGTTAAGAAGCATATGGTCAAAAGTACCCCTGGCTCATACAATGCTATAAATACCCTTGACCATACACTTAAATACTAATAATACACCCGTCATGGCAATTCTAACAGCTCCTTTTTATACCTGCGTTTATTTAAGGTTAACTTTATGTTAACACGCACAGCATCCCTGCCCCAGCGGCAGTTTAAAAGTAAATACTGTACCCCCGGGTGAACTTTCAACCTCGATTTCTCCATCATGAAGCTCTATTACATGCTTGACAATGGCTAACCCCAGCCCGGTGCCTCCCACCTCTCTGGAACGGGCCTTATCAACCCGGTAAAAGCGCTCAAATACCCTGGGCAGGCTTTCTTGGGGGATACCGGTGCCGGTGTCCCGGACCGATACCTTTACTGCCTGCTGTTCCGCTTCGGCAGTTATAGTTACTTTTCCTTTTTCCGGCGTGTACTTAATGGCATTATCTACCAAATTAACCAGCACTTGTATTAATAAGTCTTTTTCTCCCATCACAGGAGGTACATTTTCCGGTACCTTGGTAGTAATTTCAATATCTTTGGCTTCCGCCTGGGCGGTAAACATTTCCGTTACCTGACCGATAATTTTTGCCATATTAACGGGCTGTTTTTCCAATATGGTTTTGTTGTTTTCCAACTTGGACAGTTTAAGCAAATCATCCACCAGTTTGCTTAAACGGTCCGTTTCTTTTTTTACAATACCCAGGAAACGCCTGGCTGTTTCTTTATCATCCATAGCCCCATCCAAAAGGGTTTCTAAAAAGCCATTAATTGAAGTTAGAGGAGTGCGCAGTTCATGGGACACATTGGCCACAAAATCAGCACGCATTTTTTCCAGCTGGCGCCGCTCGGTAATATCCCGCAGCAGTGCCACTACCCCTGAAGAATTGCTGTCGCCGGCTTTGAGGGGGGTGACATGCACTTTAAGCACCGCGGGATTAGGCATTAATACTTTAATTTCTCGGCACTGCGGTTCTTTACTCTTCAGCACCTGACGTAAAAGCTGATCCAGCTCGTAATTGCGAATCACTTCTATTAGCTTTTTGCCTATACTGCTGCCCCTGTCAATTTTAAATTTTTTTTCCAGGGCGGGGTTGAGCATTATCACCCGGCTTTCAGAATCCAGGGCAATAACACCGTCAGCCATGCTGTCTAAAACAGCTTTGGCCCGGTTGCGTTCTTCACCGATCATGACCATATTCCGGCGCAGCTGCCGGGCCATGAAATTAATGCTGGTGGCCAGCTCATCAATTTCATCGTCTGCCTGAACCATAATCTCCCTTTCCAAAATACCCCCAGCCATTTCGTAAGCAGTATGGGTAATTTCTTCCAACGGTTTTATCAGGCGAATTAACATTAAATAAAACATTATCACGGTACTGACAGCGGCTATGGCCATGGCAGTATAAGCGGATATAAAATCCTCTGCCAAAAGCACCGTTACAGCTATAAACACAATTAAAAGACCCACATAACTGGCTATGATGCGGCTTTTGATTCCCAGGTTCACCGCTTACTTTACCTCCTTAAATCGATACCCCACCCCACGCACCGTTTCAATTAATTGAGGTGAATTCTCAAGCCGCTCCAGCTTTTGGCGGATATGGCGAATATGCACGTCCACTGTACGAGAGTCACCGGTATAGTCATAACCCCAAATTTTTTCCAGCAGGAAATCCCTGGTAAAAACCTTGCCGGGATGCTTAGCCAGAAAGCGCATCAGTTCAAATTCCTTTGGTGTCAGTTCTAATTTTGACCCGTTGACAGTAACGGCAAAGCGGTCTTCATCGATAATTAAACCACCAACGGATAGCCGCTTGGAGTAGGAAACCTCTTCTACCTGGCGGCGCAGCCGGGCTTTAATACGCGCCACCAGCTCCCTTGGCGAAAAGGGTTTGGTCATGTAATCATCGGCACCCATTTCCAAGCCCAGTATTTTATCCACTTCTTCTCCCCTGGCACTGAGCATGATAATTGGTATATTTTTGGTTTCGGGGTCACTGTTTATATTCCGACAGACAGTTATTCCATCTGTACCGGGCAGCATTACATCCAGCACCACCAAATCCGGTAATTCACGGCGCACCAGTTTCAAAGCTTCATCCCCGTTGCCGGTACTAATTACCTGGTATCCTTCCCGTTCCAGGTTAAATTTTACTAATTCGATAATGTTTTCTTCATCATCTACAACCAGTATTTTGGGCATCATCTTTCCTCCCCTTATTAATTATTCCGTTCATCCTTTAACATTATCAACGAAGCCATGCGCCCGGTGCAGCCTCCGGATGCCCGGTGGGAAAAAAACATATCACTATGGCAGGAAGTACACATTTTAGCCACAGTGATATTTTTTTCTTTAACCCCTGCTTCCAAAAGTGCCCGTTTATTCGTTTCCCACAGATCTAAGAGCCATTTCTCCCGGCCGCAGGGTTTAACCAATTCATTCCAACAGCTAAAGGCGGCGGTAAGTTTATTTATCACTCTGCTGTCTACCACATAACAGCAGGGGCCGATGGATGGTCCGATGCCAACCAGCAGATCCCCGGGATCGGTACCAAATTCACTGCTCATGCGCTGCAGTGTGTTTACTCCAATTTTTTGCACCGTCCCCTTCCACCCGGCGTGGGCAAGACCCACCGCCTTGTTTACCGGGTCAAGAAAAAAGAGCGGTACACAGTCGGCGTAATAACTGGATAAAGGGATACCGGGTACATTGGTAATCAGCGCATCCACATTGGCAATGGCCTGATCAACGGAATCGCTGCCCATCCCCTGGTGTTTTGATGCTACCACGCAGACTTCCCCGCCATGCACCTGCTGTGCGGCCACCAAGCGGTGGAAGCTGAGGCCCAGGGCGCGGCAAACCCGGCGGCGGTTTTCCAGCACCGCCGCCGCATCGTCACCCACGTGCAGGCCCAAGTTTAGAGATGCATAACTGCCGGTACTGACACCGCCCATCCTGGTGGTAAATCCGTGCACAACTAAACCGGTGGCGGTAAAAGCCGGGATAGAATAAAACCACAGGTGATCATACTTATTGATTGCAAAACCGTTGGTAAGGAGCATTGTAATTATCACTTCCCGTAATTGTTCTTCGGCGCCGCATACCACAGGTTTCTTTTCTTAATTATTATGCCCAAACCACAGATATATTTCTAGATAACTGAATCCAACCAGCGTTCCAAGTCTCTCAACTGCTGCAGCAGTACTGCACATTCCTGGGAATCCACATCGGTCTGCAAATAACGCTCCAGCTTCCGGGATACCTTGTTGTAGGTTTCACGCAGCATATCCGGGTAAGCAATTTCTCCCACCGTCAGTTCAACTTCCTGCATCAGTTCCGGCACGGTGGTGGGAATGTTCAGCTCCCGCCTTATAATTTCGGCCAATTCTTCCGCCCCTTCTGCCTCACCATGAACCAAAAATACCCGGCGGGGGGGCTTTTTAAACTGCCTCAACCAGTCCAGCAGGCCGGCCTGATCGGCATGGGCAGAGTAGCCGTCGATATTTCTTATTTCGGCCCGTACAGCCACCTCTTCACCATGGATACGCACCAGTTTTTCCCCGGATACTAAGCGCCGTCCCAGTGTGCCCATGGCCTGGTAGCCCACAATAAGTATTGTTGCTTCCGGGCGCCACAAGTTATGTCTTAAATGGTGCTTGATGCGGCCGGCGTCGCACATGCCGCTGGCAGAAATGATTATGTGGCTGCCGGTTTTGGTATTTAGAGCTTTCGATTCCTCCGCCGTAACGGAAAAATGCAGGTTATCCAGCCTCAGCGGATGCTTACCCTGGCTGATCAACTGACTTGTTTCTTCATCATATACATTGGGATGGCGGTTAAAGATTTCTGTTGCCTTCACCGCCATGGGACTGTCAATATATACCGGTAAAATAGGAATTGCTCCTTCTCTCTGCAGCTCCGCTATTTCATAAATAATATCCTGGGTTCTGCCCACAGCAAAGGCGGGAATAATCAGGTTGCCGCCCTTTTTATAAGTATCGTTAATGGCCTTTTTCAGCATTTCCGCTTTGTTGTCTTTGTGCTTGTGCAGTCTATTGCCGTAAGTTGATTCCATAAACACATAGTCAGCATTGAAAATTAATGATGGATCATTAATAAACGGTTGATCATAGTTTCCTATGTCCCCGGAAAATACCAGCTTGGTTTCCTGCTGGCCCTCTTTAACCCAAATTTCAATCATCGAGGAACCAAGTATATGACCGGCATCTAAAAATCGCACCGTTACCTGCGGGGTTATGGAAATGATATCGCCGTATTCAACCCGCTCGAAGTACTGCATGGCCTTTAAACCGTCTTCGGCTGTGTAAATGGGTTCTATTAATTTGCGCCCTGCCCGGCGGTTTTTACGGTTTTTACGTTCACACTCCATTTCTTGAATGTGCCCTGCATCGGGAAGCATTACTTCGCACAGGTCTGCAGTGGCAGAGGTGGTAATTACCCGGCCGCGAAAACCGTGTTTTATCAGTTTCGGTAACAGCCCGCTGTGATCAATATGGGCGTGGGTCAGCAGTACAAAGTCGATACTGCCCGGCGGTATGGGAAAATCGCGATAATTGCGCTCTTTAAGTTCTTTTGAACCTTGAAACAGCCCGCAGTCAATTAAAATCTTGCTGCTCCCCACTTCCAGCAGGTAGCAGGATCCCGTTACTACTTGCGCCGCACCTAAAAATTTAATTCGCAAATTAATCACTCCATTCGACTAGAAAAGCAATTTCGGTATAAATACCATACCCGCCACCAAATTCCCTGCTAATAAATTAAAAAAGCATTTAGTTCAACATATTTTACAAAATTATTTATGTTATAATTATGTTGTGTAAAATAACTTCATGAGAAGTATGTAATATAGATCAAAAGGGGAGGAATGGATTATGCCGATATATGAATTCCGCTGCAGTTCCTGCCGGCATAAATTTGAAAAGTTATGCCAGTTGGGAGAAACCGGGGAAAATTTGAAATGCCCCCGGTGCGGGGCACCAAAGCCTAATAAAATAATGTCTTCCTTTAGAGCAGACAGTGCAGATTCCCTGCGGGGCAGCAGGGGCGACAGCTGCACCACCTGCACTTCCAGAAACTGTTCTGCCTGCAGGTAAAAACCCGGGATATATTCCCGGGTTTTACTCATTCATAAACGCTCACCTGCTTTTTCATCCCCTGCCGACAGCCCCATGCGGCATGGAGGTTTATTCCGTTTCCAGCCGCAGTTCAACCACTTCACCCCGGGCCAGTGTTTTGGGCACATCAATCAGCCGCTGGTTGGCCGAACCTCTAAAGGCCAGGGATAAATCTTTCTGCTCTTGAATAAAAGGCCCGTCCACCAGCACGTCTATCATTTTCAACACCGGCAGGTGCTTTATTTCTTCAAAGGTGTATCCGGTGTAAGTCCAGATATCCAAGGATGAATTATGCTGTTTTAACAGTTTAATGATTTCCATCAGACCCTCGGCCTGGGCCAGCGGTTCTCCCCCGCTGAATGTTATCCCCTTTGTCAGCGGGGTAATAGAATTGATAATTTCCTGCACCAGTTCAGGCACCGTCATTTCCCGGCCACCGGTAAAGGGGATGGTATCCGGGTTGTGGCAGCCCGGGCAGTGCCTGGGACAGCCCTGGAAAAACACCACGGTACGCACACCCAAACCATCCACCACACTGCCCTTGGTTAAACCGGCTATACGAACTTTTTTCATATCACCCTCCAATTTACAGGCCGTGTTTAATCCGGTCGTTTAGTTCAGCCAGTTTACTGTCATTAAAACGGTCGGTGGTGCTGAGATAACCGGTGATGCGCCTTACCCTGCGTATGAATGCAGAACCGCAGCAGGGACATGTCTCATCCTCTATTACTCCCAGCAGACCGCAGCCGGTACAAAAATCCACCGGGAAGTTAATGGCTGAATAACCCATATCGGATTCACCCATAAATCTTACAATGGATTCCATAGCCTCAAGGTTATGGATCGGGGCACTGGGCAGCTCTACATAACTGATATGACCGGCGTTGCAGTATTTATGATAAGGCCCTTCAAGGGCTATCTTTTCATAGGCGTTAATAGAATAATCCACCGGCACATGGAATGAATTGGTGTAATATTCTTTATTGGTTACACCGGGAATAACTCCATATTCCCTGCGGTCCATTTTAACAAACCGGCCGGATAACCCCTCTGCCGGCGTAGCCAGGAGAGTATAGTTCAGGTTGAACTCCTCGCAGGCTTCATCCACCTTTTTACGCATAAAGGAAACAATTTCTTCTCCCAGCGCCTGGGCATCTTCACTCTGGCCATGATGTTTACCGGTAAGGGCAGTCAGTGTCTCTGCCAAGCCAATAAAGCCAATGGATAAAGTACCATGCTTAATGGCTTCTTCAATGGAATCATCGGGTCCTAACTTTTCTGAACCCATGTACAAGCTCTGCCCCATCACAAAGGGCATATCCTTCACTTTTAAATTTGCCTGTACCTGGTAGCGGTGATACAGCTGGCGTTTGGCCAATTCCATCATATCATTTAACAAGCGGTAAAATTTCTTTATGTCCCGGTCAGCCTTAATGGCCAGCCTGGGCAGGTTAATGGTGGTAAATGACAGGTTGCCCCGCCCGTCGGTAACGGCGGGCCCCCTGCGGTTGGCCATTACCCTGGTACGGCAGCCCATATAGCTAACCTGGTTCCCGTATTCATTGTTAAAAGAACTATCCATAAAGCTGAAAGTGGGGTTCAATCTCTTAGCGGCCACCCGCAGTGCCAGCTTAAACAAATCATAGTTGGGATCACCGGGATTAAAGTTAATTCCCTTTTTAACCCGGAAAATAATATTGGGGAAGATGGGATTCTCACCCCGGCCCAAACCGGCCTCATAGGCCAGCAGCAGGTTTTTGGTTACACGACGGCCCGCTTCTGAAGTTTCGGTACCCAGATTAATGGAAGAAAAAGGCACCTGGGCACCGGCCCGGCTGTGCATGGAGTTCAAATTATATATTAATGCTTCCATAGCCTGGTATGTTTCAAAATCATCGGCATTCTTTACAAATTCTGCCATATCCCGGTCAAAAAATGCAAAGGATTGACCGCCATGCATATCGTTCTGCGAGCTCTGCAGAATAATGGCCGCAAGGGCTGTGGCCGAAGTAGGGCGTTTGGGCGGGCGAATATACCCGTGCCCGGTGTTAAACCCTTCTTTTAGCAGCCTGCCCAGGGGAATTTGAATACATGTCAGTGTTTTACCGTAAAAATCCAGGTCGTGGATATGCATATCACCGTTAATATGGGCATTGGCCATCTCCTCAGGAATTAACCTGCTCAAATAATATTTTTTACTGGCGGCACTGGCTATTTGCAGCATTTTAGCCGAAGGTGAATTGCTGATATTGGCATTTTCTTTACTGGTTTCTTCCAGAATTTCCTCCACCGCATCCATTAATTCACCCTTGGCCTCGCGCATGCGGGTACGCTTATCCCGGTATAGAATGTAGGCCTTTGCTGTGCGGGCATGGCCGTTTTCAATCAGCACTTTCTCCACAACATCCTGTACATCTTCTACACTGAAAATACTGCCATTATACTTTGCTTTTAACATTTTAAGCACTTCCAATGTCAATTCCATCGCCAAAGCACGGTCTTCACCGCCCACCGCCCGGGCCGCTTTGAAAATGGCTTCGGTTATTTTTGATTCATCAAAGGGAACTTCACGCCCATCCCTTTTTTTAATGGTTTTGAACATAAAAAATGGCCTCCTAACTTTATATCATTAAAAAATAAACTTTTCGTTACCTTATAACGTCATCTTTTATAACCTTTACCCAAATTCCTTTGCCGGCCAAACTCAGCGCTTTAAAAATTTCTCCAGTTCCTGCATGAAATTTTGTACATCCTGGAACTCCCGGTAAACCGATGCAAAACGCACGTAGGCCACCTCATCTTCCTCGCGCAGCCAGTCCATGGCCAGCTCCCCGATTATGGCACTGTTAACTTCCGGCTCCATCCGGTTACGAAGTTCTTTCTCAATCTCAGCCACAAACCTTTCCAGTCTTTCAACAGAAACCGGCCTTTTCTCACAGGCCTTAATCAAACCGCTCAATAATTTGTTGCGGTCAAATACCTCCCTGCGCCCGTCTTTCTTTACCACCACCAGCGGTACTTCATCCACGCGCTCATAGGTAGTAAAACGCTTACCGCATTCACCGCACTCCCGACGCCGGCGAATAGCTTGTCCTGCATCAGCGGGCCTGGAGTCCAGCACCCGGCTGTCAAGGTTACCACAAAATGGACAACGCATAAGCTCACCTCATCAAAATAACTCACCCTCTACACGCTCTATGCACCCAATATATAGAAGGTGAGTTAATTTTAATATACAATATCTAGTTAGTCAATATTTTATTACTAACTTTTCCACATTACCCCACGCTAACAACCGGGTAAAAAGTTAAAGCCGGCCTAAATTAAGGCCAACTTTAAATATAGTATAATTACAATCACTGCCCAGGATTATTATACAAGATTTATCGTTAAACTAAAAGGTTCGCCTAAATTAATTATAATTAATTATCTAATTAAGTCCCTTCGGTTCCCTGCCACAGCATTAACTTCCACCAGAATAACATCCATCCCGATTTTTACTATTTTGTCCCACGGCACCACAAACTCTTCCTCCCGGCCCAAAAAACCCAACACTCTTCCGGGAGCCGGTAAAATCAAGGCACTGATTTTACCCTGCTCCATATCTATATCTATATCTTTTATAACCCCTAACCTGCGACCATCAACAACGTTAACGATTTCCCTGGTTCGCAGCTCTGATACTTTCACCATGATTTGCACCTCCCCATAGTATGTATATGTTTAAAAGACGGTTTTTTGCATTTAAAAAAGGCTCGATAACAAAATCAAGCCTTAAACTGTTAAATTTCCCACTCTAAATTTCTCTCTGTCCGGCCGGCGTTCAACTGCCAATTCTTTACACCTGCAGGTGCTGTAACCTCCTTGGTTTCGTCCTCAAAACCGGTAACGGTGTGCAATTTGTATAAATTTTGAGCGTTATAAGCCTTCACCACCCCGTTATTTTGGGGGAAAGGTATACTTATCACAGTAATTGCCGTCATCACCAAAAACATCACTGTCAGGGCAATCACTTTACGCATTTTAATCATTCCCCCGTTTAAACATGCTTTTTCATGTGGCTTAAAGCAGCCTTTTCCAACCGTGACACCTGAGCTTGGGAAATACCAATTTCTTCTGCCACTTCCATTTGAGTTTTCCCCTCAAAAAAACGCAGTGTCAGTATGTGCTTTTCCCGGTCACTGAGCCTGCTTAAGGCATCCCTTATGGCTATGCCCTCCAGCCAGCTGAGATCTAAATTTTTTTCGTCACTAACTTGATCCATTACAAAAATGGGGTCTCCGCCGTCATTATAAATTGGTTCAAACAGCGAAATGGGTTCTTGAATGGCATCTAAGGCAAAAACGATCTCTTCTCTTGGTATGTTTAACGCACCGGCAATCTCGTTAATGGATGGTTCCCGGGAATGCCTGTTTACCAGCGAATCCCTTACCTGAAGAGCTTTATAAGCCACATCTCTTAAAGATCTGCTCACCCGGATGGGATTATTATCTCTCAAGTAGCGCCTTATCTCGCCAATAATCATTGGTACAGCATAGGTGGAGAACTTTACATTTTGACTTAAATCAAAGTTGTCAATGGCCTTCATTAATCCGATACATCCTACTTGAAACAGGTCATCTACACATTCCCCGCGATTGGTAAAACGCTGGATAACACTTAAAACCAGTCTCAAGTTACCGTTAATAAGCCGGTTTCGGGCTTCAGGATCACCATTGTGCATGGCCTCGAACAAAGCACGCATCTGACTGCTTGATAAAACAGGAAGTTTGGAAGTGTTAACGCCGCAGATTTCTACTTTGTTGACCAGCATTTTTTAGGTCTCCACCTCTTTATCAGCTTTATTCACTTGCTTAATTCAATTATTACCTTGGTACTTTTTAAATATACATAAACAAAAATTGTATCTTACTCCATCCGGTGAATCTCCTTCTTTAACCTGCTGATGATTCGCTTCTCCAGCCTGGAAATATACGACTGGGAAATACCTAATAAATCAGCCACTTCCTTTTGAGTTTTTTCTTCACAATTATTTAAACCAAAACGCAGCTCCATTATTCGTCTTTCCCGCCCGTTCAATTTTTGCAGTGCTAAATGCAGCAGTTTTTTATCCACTTCTTCCTCAATATATTTATATATAACGTCATTTTCCGTTCCCAAAACGTCCGACAGCAATAATTCATTACCGTCCCAATCAATATTTAACGGTTCATCAAAGGATACTTCAGATTTTGTCTTGTTATTTCGCCTTAAATGCATCAGTATTTCATTTTCTATGCAGCGGGAAGCATAGGTGGCCAGCTTAATTTTTTTATTGGGATCAAACGTATTAACGGCCTTTATTAAACCAATGGTACCGATGGATACTAAATCTTCAATGCCCACACCGGTATTTTCAAATTTTCTTGCTATGTAAACAACCAAACGCAAATTTCGCTCTATCAGCACACTTTTAACAGACCCGTCCCCCAGCTCCAACTGCTGTATTAAATTTGTTTCTTCATCGGCAGTAAGTGGAGGCGGCAGCGCCTCACTGCTGCCAACATAGTGCACCTCAGGCTCATGGCCTAACCATTGCAGGAACCGTGAGATCGTTAATTTCATTACCAACTTCAGATAGTTAAGGTTCCTCAAAATGCCAACTCCTTCCTGAGACACTTTTAGTTATGCCGCATCCATCAATTCCGGGTGCAGCAGCGCCCGGTATCCGCTATCTGCAGCAATTGTCCCATTGTGAATAGCAACCAGTGCCTCTTTTTTAACAATTAGTTGTTTATCATGGCCAATGGCCAGTTTATCCGGTTTAACACCCAACAGTATTCCATTTTTTTCACCCAGTGACCGGTAAGGTATAATATAAAACCGGGAAGCCCAGGGACTGTTCTTAAGTATTTGCTGTAATTTCAAATAATCAATGCTGCCGGCATCTTCATAAAGCCTTTTTATACATCCCGGCAAAAGATTTTTTATAACACCGTACTCCACCACCATCACCGGCAGCCCGGTAACAGGATCGGTTAATGAATTGCCTGTATCCAACAGCGCGTCTACCCGCACCTGCTGATTTAATATTTCAATAACCACCGGCGTTTTAAAATTCCTCTGGTATACCCTGCGGCGAAAAGCTGCCGTTCCCCAGCGGCCCAAAACCCAAGTTATCAACAGCGCTGAAGCAGCACCCACCCAAAAATGTTTCTGAACCAGTTTCATTAAATTAAAAAAATAGGCATTATTATTTTGAGAATGTATAAAATATATTGTTCCCATAACTGCCCCACCCATGGCAAAGGAAGCCACGTAGAAATACCCCAGGCAAATAAAAAAACGACGCCATGGAATGGGAGCAAAGACCGACAACACCATCAAAACGGATATAATAAATTTACAACCCCACATCAAAAGCCACTGCCACTGGGGTATAAACACAGCCACCGCATAAATTGACCCCAACGCTGCACCAAATAACATCCTCCAGCCACTGGGGTTTAAGCGGGCAAATTTTGCGGTGGCCCATAAAATGGCATAATTCATTACTATATTCCCGGCCAATACCACATCAAGGTAAACAACAGTGGTCATTTTAAGCCCTCCAAATATGAGCGGCCAGCGGTAGAAAGCATCATTCCGCACTACCAGTATATGGCCCAATAAAACTAATTATTACATTGCTGCCACCATTTCCCGGTCATATAAAATAGGACAATATAAAAAACCCTGGCTATATTATACATTCCAGGGTTTGTTATATTTGTCATTTTCTGGTTATTAAGTCGGGGAATTTTTTTACCTATTTTTTCGGATTAAGAAGAAATTTTAAAAAAAATTAAACCCCAATAATTTTTTCTGCCAGCGGTGCCGATATATAGGTTTCGATTACCGCCGCCGCTGCCAGTGCCGCCACCAGCACCGGCAGCAGCTTAAACAAAAGTTTTTGTGCCACGGGGAGATATTGAAAAAAGCAGCCGGTGTTATCCCTTCTTCCCTGATTTATGGTGTTATACAAGTAATAACCGCTAAACAGCGTACCGGCAGACATGGCGAAAAGTTCTAAAACACCGTGTATCATGGTAATAAACAGCAGAATTATATAACTTACATTCATGTTTGCCGCCAGCACTCCAATAACCAGCCCCACCACTAACCCGTTTATCAGGTATAAAAATACACCTATTACTGCCGCCAGCACCACTGCTGCCGCTTTTATTCCTTTAACAGGCAGCATCTGCAGTGAAAAAACGGTTAACGGGGCAATGGTTACCAGCAGGTTGTTAACGAATATCTTTAAAGCCATGCCGGACTGTTCCGCATCTTTTACCTTGCCGGCCAGACCTTCCATCACTTCTCTTGTAAACTGGTTTAAGAAAGGATAGATCTCAAAAACTCTGCTGCTGAATGCATTAAGGATTACTACAATAAATACAAACGTTATTTCTGCCAGCAGTGCAAAGGTTAAATAATTACCAAGCTTAAAATCTTCTACCAATTTCATCAGTGTCTTTCACCCCTACAGCGAAGTCCGGCCAACCGGCTTAAACGCAAACTAACATTATTTTACGCGTTAAACAGGGGCTTGATTTATCAAGCCCCCGAAAAAAATTATAATAATTATTTTTATTTACTAACTTTTTCGACGCAGGAACGCCGGAATATCAAGCTCATCGTGATTGGCAAAGGGTTTGATATCCATGTCGGACTTAAAACGATCCCTTTTATCTCCGCCCCGGTAATCAAAACCGGTGGCTATCACCGTTACTCTAACATCTTCATTCATTGCTTCATCTATTACCGCGCCAAAAATGATGTTAGCCTCGGGGTCCGCTGCCTGGGCAATAATTTCCGCCGCTTCGTTCACCTCAAATAACCCCAAGGATGAACCCCCGGTAATGTTCAACAGTACGCCCCTGGCCCCTTCAATGGATGTCTCCAACAGAGGACTGGATATGGCTGCCTTGGCTGCTTCAGAGGCCCTGTTTTCACCGCTTGAAGTACCAATGCCCATTAACGCTGAACCGGTGTCCTTCATGATGGTTTTAACGTCAGCAAAGTCCAAATTAATTAAACCGGGTACGGCAATCAAATCGGAGATACCTTGAACACCTTGACGCAGCACGTCATCCGCGATGCGAAACGCCTCCACGATAGAAGTGTGCTTATCAATTACCTGCAGCAGCCTGTCGTTGGGTATGGTAATCAATGTATCCACTTTACTCTTTAATTCTTGAATACCGGCGTCCGCCTGGGTTAAACGTTTACGTCCTTCAAAGGTGAAGGGTTTAGTAACAACCCCCACGGTAAGGGCTCCTATTTCCTTGGCCACTTGGGCCACCACCGGTGCTGCACCGGTACCGGTACCACCGCCCATACCGGCAGTTACAAATACCATGTCGGCACCCTTTAAGGCTTCTTGAATTTCTTCCCTGCTTTCTTCAGCAGCCTTTTTACCAATTTCCGGGTTGGCCCCTGCTCCCAATCCTTTGGTCAGCTTGGCACCGATTTGAATTTTATGTGTACTTTGAGACAAGTGCAGGGCCTGGGCATCTGTATTTACCGCAATAAATTCCACACCCTTTAAGCTCGCTTCAATCATGCGGTTAACAGCATTATTGCCTCCGCCCCCTACACCAATTACCTTAATATTGGCATATTGATCGAGGTCCAGTTCGAAATCCAACATGCAGTAATCCTCCTCTATCTTTTCTGCGGTACAACAAACTATAATTCTAACCCCTGAATCTATGTATAACGCTTCTGAACCCACTCTTTAATTTTGTCAGAAGTTTATTTTTGTGCTCACAATCCTTCACCATGGTATCAACGGCATATTCCATAACTGCCGCGGCACTTCCTCCATTGGGAGGTATACCGGCATCTTCGTTCTTAAAATCAGCTACCCTTACCGGCAGGTCAATGGCTTCGGCCAGCAGTTCCGGCAAACCGCTCAGCTGTGCACCTCCACCGGTAATTACCAACCCCAATGGCCGGGTGCCTTGACCGTACTCTTTAATTGACATTTTTATCAGGTCTACCAGTTCAAGCACCCGGGCCTCAATTATTTCGCTGATTAACCGGCCGGGTACCTTACGTGCCTGCCCCTCTAATTCCACTTCCTCGGCACCGGCGGGCAATTTCTTTAACCCGTACTTCACCTTTAATTTTGACGCCGCTGAAAGGGACAATCTTAACCCGATGGCCAGGTCACCGGTCACATGTTCACTACCCACAGGCAAAGATATAGTTAACCAAGGCCCGCCCCTGCGGTACCAGCAGAGACCGGTGGTATTTCCTCCTATATCCACCAGCATGGTTCCTACTTCTTTTTCCACCGGCTGCAGCAGCCGGTGTGCCAGTACCAAAGGAGTAAAAAAAATTCCTTTCACCTTTACCCCGGCGTGCTCCAGGGCTTGATACAAATTCTGCAGTGCCGCTGCTCGTCCCTGTATCAAATGAGCTTCAATTTTTAAATGCTGCCCCACTCTGCCGATGGGGTCATCTATACCCCAATTTCCATCTACGGCATACTCCCGGGGTATCAAATGCACCAACTTCAGCCCATCATTACGGGCCTTTGCCCGGCAGGTTTCAAAAAGCAGCTGCAGATTCCTGGCGCTGATTTCTTTTTTTGATTTTGGAATATCAATACCGGAAATAACATTGGTACTTACTATATCACAGCCGGAAAATCCCACATACACATGCTGCACTTCAATCCCGGCTTCTTTTTCGGCCTGGTTCAGCGCTGTCCTAATAGATTTTGCACAGGCGTCAATATCAAAAACCACATCCTTTTTAAATCCAATGGAGGGGGATTCACCATAACCAATTATATTTAACCCCTGGGTATTTTTACTGCCGATTAAGGCAGTAATACTGCTTGTGCCCATATCCAGGACGGCTAAAGTACTGCTGCTCACAGCCAAGTATCCCCCTGTTTCTTACTTTATTTGTAAATTCAACATCAAAGCAAAATTCCCTTTTAGCAATTTACAAAAAACTATTTTTTTAACAAATGCCTTCTGATGATGGCCAGATTTTGAAATAAGCGCACTCCAAAGGCCACCACCGCAGCGGTGGACAGCGGTACACCAAGGCGTTCACCTATATAAGCCAAACCGGCGGCAAATAAAGCATTAGCAAAAAATCCCGATAAAAAAACCGTATTGTCAAAATGATCTTCCATCCCCGCCCTAATGCCGCCAAAAACCGAATCCAAAGCCGCCAGTACTGCTAACCCCAGGTAAGGTGCGTAGCTTTCAGGCAGAACTATTGGTACTTTTAAACCGATAAACAGCCCCAAAAACAAACCCACCGCAGCTAAAATTGTACCAAACCACATTATTCATCTTCCCCTTCTTTTAAAGGCTTAGCATAATAAAAATCCAACGGATTGGTATAAGCCGGCACAGTAATTTCTTCCTTTGGCGTAACTGTAACCGATATAGACCATTCTTTAAGGGTATCTACTATACCGCCTTTAATATTCAAACTGCTGGCCAGTTTTTCCGGATCACCGATAGCCTTGATGGTATACGGAGTGGTCAGCCTGGTTAAATTGACATCAATAAATTTACCGG
The DNA here is from genome assembly GCF_016907915.1 of Desulforadius tongensis. Lineage (GTDB taxonomy): Bacteria > Bacillota > Desulfotomaculia > Desulfotomaculales > Desulfohalotomaculaceae > Desulforadius > Desulforadius tongensis. The sequence continues at coordinate 2,110 of NZ_JAFBCW010000017.1, read as the reverse complement.
CATTACGTATCTCACTGGTGGCCACCAGGCGCTGGCCGTTAATAGATATAGCTTTTGCTCCCGCCGCCCTGAGCTCATTAACCAGCCTGAGAATATCTTCATAGGTAATGGAAAATACGCTGGGGTCATATCCCGAACGCTCTTTTTCCGGCATGTTATCCATTACCACCTCTACCCCCGGCCCGGTAACCTCTTCCAAGCCGGCGGCAAAGCGCAGTTTTTGCAGTTCATTCTGCAGCACTTCATAGGTTTGGCTGCTTCCCTGTTCCAATTGTTTTAAACTGTTTTCCAAATCCGCCGCTTCCGCCTGCAGTATCTGATAATCCTGTTCCAGCTGTTTTAATTCCTGGGTTAACTCCTGGGGCCTGTCATGGGGAACACTGCTGGTGCTGCTGCGGAACTGCAAAGCCAGCATTATACCCAGAACACACCCGGCCAGTAACAGGGAAATGTACATTGTCTTTTTCATGCCTTGTCTCCCCCATTGCCGTATTCATAACTAATAGCACCGCTGTAGGCAGAGATGATGACCTCATTCATTTTACTGGCTGATACTTGAATTCCCCAATCTTTCAGCTGCTCAGCAACCCCACCCTTCATAAATAAGGCATTATAAAGTGTATCCGGGTTGCCAATGGCAGTTATAACAAAGGGAGCCGCCAGCCGCTTATTTCCGTTAGTTAAAATTGTCGGTCCGATGCAGCGTATTTCACTGGTAGCTATCAAACGCTGGTCATTAATGGCCAGTGCCTCGGCACCGGCAGCCTTTAACTCATTTAATACCTTTAAAACATCTTCATCATGCAAAACATACAGGTTGGGGTTTTGTCCCGGCTGCAATGCCACATTACTATCGTTAAGGGTAACTTCTATGCCCGGCCCCACCACAGGAACGGTGCCCGCCATAATCCCCACTTTATCCAGCTGTACTTTCAATCTTCCCAATTCCGGCCTTGCCGTTGCTTCATCTAATTTTTGTCTCATTTCTTCAACCCTGGCCTGCAGTTTTTCCAGCGCCATTTTCTTCTGTTCAATTTGTTGGGTAAGTTTTTCTGTTCTTTCACTGGAAAGATTTTTCTGCAGGCTGCTGTTCATTTGAAACTGCACGGCCAGCATTATCCCCAACAGCACGGCAACTAAACCGATAGCCCAGTGGTATCCTTTTATCTTCATGAAGTCACCCTCCTCTGATTACGAAGCATACTTTACTACCGGCGATTTAAATGACGTCAGATCAATATACTCTATTTTTTTGCCGTCATGCATTTGATTAAGTACCTGTAAGAAAACATCTCCCTTTCGATATATATTTTCAGGTAACCCTAAACGCCCTTGTACACCATCGATTGTGTATATTGTTACCTTGTTATTGTCAACATGTACCTCCGATAACTGGTTGGTTAATTCCGGCGGAAGTTTATCAATTACTTCCAAGGCGGTAATGACCGTTTTCTCCGTCACTTTTTCACCGGGCTCAATTTCTTTCACCCGGCACCCGGTAATAACGGGTAAAAATAATTTGTTAAATTCTCCCTGCCGCAGATAAATTCCTTCCTTATCCAGTTCTATAAAACCGCCCGGGGCAGCTAATAACGCCATTGGCTCTCTCTCGGTGATGGAAATAACCACCGTAGAGGGAAAACGACGCTTGATTTTTACCTCTTTCACTGCGGGAAGCAAAGATATCTTTTCTTCCCCGCTGTGTAAATCCACTTTAAAAATGTTACTGCCCAGTACAACCCCGGACAGTTTAACCAATTTTTCCCTGGAAATTTGATTCCTGCCCACAATTTCTATTTTACGTATATTAAATATCGGTGATTGCAGTAATACATAAACGGTTAAACAAACCAATAGGATAAAAAAAACACCTTGCAAAAAGTTGGGTTTTGATCTTTTTTCCAGCGGTCTAACTCCGGTCAAATTTATCACCTACAATGCTGTCAATTAAATTAACTCCCGTGTTGTAAATAATTATACCTGAATACACGCCGGCTTGTCCAAAACGAATTAATAAAATCGAGTAGGAGGGAGTGATTAACTCCCGTCCTCTCACACCACCGTACGTACCGTTCGGTATACGGCGGTTCATGTTGTGGAACGAAGTTCA
>NZ_JAFBCW010000016.1 GCF_016907915.1 Desulforadius tongensis | reverse complement strand
GGTTTCAATTCCTTATAGGTAGGTTAGAAACCCTTTGGTTCATGGTTTATAGTGCAGGCAGAGGGGTTTCAATTCCTTATAGGTAGGTTAGAAACCCTTTGGTTCATGGTTTATAGTGCAGGCAGAGGGGTTTCAATTCCTTATAGGTAGGTTAGAAACATGTTTTAGAGGTTATATTTGAAACCGCCGGCAAGCGTTTCAATTCCTTATAGGTAGGCTAGAAACTTGGGTTCATCGCTTTTCGCAAGGGTATAGCTTTTATGTTTCAATTCCTTATAGGTAGGCTAGAAACTGAAATAAATAAAGCTATTGAGTATGATGTTAGATGTTTCAATTCCTTATAGGTAGGCTAGAAACGATGAGGAATTATACCAGCTCGCAATATTGGCGGTGTTTCAATTCCTTATAGGTAGGCTAGAAACCCTCCCGGTGCAATTGCTTTATGGCATGCGCTCATGCACAGTTTCAATTCCTTATAGGTAGGCTAGAAACCGTCCCATATCAGCAAATCAGTTTCCTTCATAGCCTGTTTCAATTCCTTATAGGTAGGCTAGAAACGGCAAGAATTCTGGGCATATCCCTCAGACAATACATGTTTCAATTCCTTATAGGTAGGCTAGAAACTGTGGAAGTTACCAGCAAGGAAATGGCCCTGAATATTGAGTTTCAATTCCTTATAGGTAGGCTAGAAACATAAATACCAAGATGTAGTCAGAATAGTTGCAGAACGTTTCAATTCCTTATAGGTAGGCTAGAAACCCATTAAAAAGCGCTTAATATCTGCATTTTAGTTTATACAATACTACTTCCAAAAACAAGCATTTCATCTTCGGTTTTTCCAACATACCAGTTAAATCAATACATTGGAGCTATTAATAAATGTCGTCGATCCCCCGGAAAAATTACACTACCGGGGGTCGACGACATTTTTTAGTATATCTGATCTTCCCTTGATAAATTAGACAATAAGTTAAGCGCTTTTCTCATACAGTCCAGTGATAAATGAAGTCTTATTCGGTTATAGAAACTTTCTAGTATTCAAATATACCCGGCGGCTCAGCTTATTTTCAGCAGCCGGTATGGTATGTCCCGGGTTTACCGCTGCTTTATACCTGCCCTTTTAAATGGCTAATGCCTGCTGATCTCATAATACGCTCAACGCTTCAATACCCCTGCCGGCCCTGCACCAGGCATAATAATACCCCGGGAAGCCTTGAGGACTTGGCACATCCTCTCAACATGGAAGTCCTCCATGCCTTCCCGGGTAAACCGGCATTCTCCACCGTTTTCAGCACATCTAGTTATTTATGCTGTACACTAACCGTTGACATGCGTTTTTATTCCTTCGCAGCATCATATGCTTCAATTCCTCATAGGTAGACTAGAAACCGACGGGCTATAAACGGATTTTAAGAGGGGGTAATGTTTCAATTCCTCATAGGTAGACTAGAAACTGGAACTGGGCGATCTTGCCCATGGTATTTGATACTTGGGGTTTCAATTCCTCATAGGTAGACTAGAAACGCGGACGGCTCCATAAAGTACGAGCCATATCCCGAGTTTCAATTCCTCATAGGTAGACTAGAAACTTTTATTGCTATCGATTATTTATCACTTCCTTTACGTTTCAATTCCTCATAGGTAGACTAGAAACCCATTAAAAAGCGCTTAATATCTGCATTTTAGTTTATACAATACTACTTCCAAAAACAAGCATTTCATCTTAGGTTTTTCTAACTTACCAGTTAAATCAATACATTGGGGCTATTAATAAATGTCGTCAATCCCCCGGGAAAATTACACTACCGGGGATCGACGACATTTTTAGTATATCTGATCTTCCCTTGATAAATTAGACAATAAGTTAAACCGCTTTTCTTTGTTTTTATAATTTCTGGGCTCATACAGCCCGGTGATGACGGAATTACTCCGTGTGCTCCCAGGTAACCGGCATCCCCACCATTTTCAGCATCTTCTATTATTTATACTATCCACTCTTTACCGGCTGTCCATTAAACCGGGAAAAGGACAATTCCTCATAGGTAGGCTAGAAACTAAAACATCATAAAAAATATCCCGGGCAGGTCTCGGGTTTCAATTCCTCATAGGTAGGCTAAAAACCAACCTTTTCCAATATGTCATATTCCGATGTAAGACCCATGTTTCAATTCCTCATAGGTAGGCTAGAAACTGATATTCTTTTTTGTTTTTTCCCAGCATTTTTTTATGTTTCAATTCCTCATAGGTAGGCTAGAAACAAATTTTACAGCCTCGTTTCTATCTCTAGCTACTACAGGTTTCAATTCCTCATAGGTAGGCTAGAAACTAAATTTGAGGTTATCGCTAAGGGAAGCACCACGAAGTTTCAATTCCTCATAGGTAGGCTAGAAACGAAATATACAGCTGAGTTTAAGGTCCCCAAAAGTTCAAGTTTCAATTCCTCATAGGTAGGCTAGAAACGTTTTTGAATATGAATTAAAACAATATGGTTTAGACCTGTTTCAATTCCTCATAGGTAGGCTAGAAACCTACCCATCCATTATGGCAAGGAACACTAGTGTCATGTTTCAATTCCTCATAGGTAGGCTAGAAACCCATTAAAAAGCGCTTAATATCTGCACTTTAGTTTACACAATACTAATTCCAAAAACAAGCATTTCATCTTCGGTTTTTCCAACATACCAGTTAAATCAATACATTGGAGCTATTAATAAATGTCGTCGATCCCCCGGAAAAATTACACTACCGGGGGTCGACGACATTTTTAGTATACAGGTTTGGGTTGATAGGTTCCGTTAAAAACGGCCCCCTTTTGGGCGGCCGTTTTTTTAAAGTTACTTAGCCGGCAGCAGGTGGCATCATGCCGTGGTGGAAAACGTAAGATACCACCAGGGCAATGGGTGCAATAATCAGGAACAGGGCAACGGCGTATAACAGTGCCATTCTTCCCATACCCTTTAACTTGCTGAAGTCGGTAATGATACCAATGCTAACAAAAGTAAGCATAAACATCATCTTCCGCATGGGGCTTTGAACGGTTTTGGCTCCTACCATGGCAGCATCAATTAAGTCCGGCAGTAATACCGCTATACCTACGTAAACAAGCCACGTAAAAATGTAACCCAGTACGAATTTGGGGAAACGGTACCAGATTTCTGATTTGCCCACCGTTAGCTGTCCCGGCTTTCGTTCCACCTTATAGACCCAGATAATAGCTAAAACAAAGGCCCAGAGACCGATAAACATGTCAATCCATACTTTGGTCATAATCGCCGATGTTAAAATCCAGCCTTCCTGCCACATGGTTCCAGCAGCGGCAGCCTTAGCCCGCATCATTTCGTCCAGCACCGCACCGGCCGCCGCATCGGCACCGTCAGTTTTAACCGTCATACCCATGGCAGCACCGGCAACGATCGGTTCATGGTCCAAAGTAGCTGTATACAGCGGCGGCAAAATCAGAAGCTCAATCATTGCAAATACAACGATGAGCATGGAAACCATAACCGGAATAATTGGTCTGGCGCGAATGGCCCCGGCTGTGGCCACTGCTGCCGATACCCCACAAATGGAAATACCGGATGCCAGGGTGGCAGCCCACTGCCGCGGCAGTTTGAATACCTTTCTGCCCAAAGAGTAAACAATGGGCCAAAACAGCATATAAGCCACAAAGGTAGCAGCCATACCGGCCAGCGCCAGCTCAAAGGTAAAGCCGGCCGCCTGCATGGTCATTAATCCTACTTTAATACCCAAAAATACAATGGCTGTTTTAATATACCATTCCGGCTTGGCTGCTTCGTAAAGGGTTTTGGCAAATCCCTTTGTAAAGTTACCGATAAACAGCCCCACTAACAGGGCCAGGATGTAGGAAAATCCGCCCCCCAATGCCAAGCCCCAGGTAATACCGTACTTATCCCAATCCTGGGGCACCGCTTTAAAGTGAGCTTCGTGGCCGATAAACCAGCAGGCCCAGGTGATGGCAAATATAATCGTCCAACCGTACAAGAACTTTTTAACATTCAATTTCATAAAATAAGCACCGGTGGTAGTAAGAGCAGTAAAAACAATATAAGTTATCAGCAGTGATAAAAGCGGGTGCATATCTTTATAAGCCTTACCGGAGGCGGAAAGACCGTCTGCCGGGTTAACCCAGGTATGGGTTTTAGCCATCCAACCTACCAAGTCTACACCGGTAATAGAAAGCAGACCGGCAAAGAACATTATCAGTCCCAACCAGACCGCCCACCAGTCTTCTTGGGTAAGCATACCGGAATACCATTTCCTATTTACACTTGCCATTATATCCCCCCTTTAGTTTGCATTATCAAAACACCGCCGACAGCTAAACTTCAATGGAATAGTACCGATTAAAGTAATGCGCAGCATATTGTCTGATCCAAGTAGGAATAGTGTCAAAGTCAAACCCCATAAAAACCGTAATTTTTGATCCCCGGTTAAACGTTCCCCTCTCAATAACTGCTTTTTCCAGCCGTTCTTCCATTTCCGCCAGCGTTTCACCCCGAACACTAAACTCTTCGTTGCGGGCAATCCATTCTTTTCCATCGTGAGTAAGAATCAGTTCTATATCCGCTTTCATTGCGTACACCCCATTTCCTGTGGGATACGGTACTGTGATTTAAAGGAGTAATTTGTTAATTAAAATACCACCAATTATAAGAACCCCTATACCGATACCTAAGCTGTAAATGACCAGTTTCGTTTCCCATGGTTCCCATGGTTCAGGCGATTCGATGTCCTGGCCGGGACTAAAATTTGCTGTCAGTCCCCCTTGAAATTCCTCTTGTTCTTGAATTTTTGCTTCCGGCATCCACATTCCTCCTTTCTTATTTCCCCACCGCACAGCCGGCGGGTATTTATTGTTACGGCGCGCTAAACACCGTAATGGGCCCGATTTAATTTTTAGCGAATTAATTCACTAACTGGTCATTAAGTATATTGAATACATTATTACAGGCTTTCTAGAAGTTATCCACTGGCTGCTGGAATTATTAAAATAATTGTGCTAAAAAGGGGTTTAATTTGTGAGCTTACATGATGAAAAAAAGGTGATGTGAAAAAAGCGGTTTTTGAAAGTGTTTTTATGTGCGTGAAGCTGCTATAAAACAAAACCTTATTTGGTTATAAATCTATCACAGCTTGGTAGGTTAGTCAATATGGACAGAATGTCCCGCAATTTCCTGCCGTTCTAACTTTTTCGCTTCATTTAATAAACCTATAAATTATTTTATTATATTTATGTTAATTTATGCATTACCCAAAAATTCCACAGCATATGTACCGCATAAACCACCGCCAAAGCCGCCGGAATACCGCTGTGATCGATTACCATTTGGGCTAACCAACCATAAAACGCGTGTGTCGCCAAGGCCGCAAAACCGGCAGCAGCACCCCGGCGATAGGTTTTTAACTCCCAAAGGGCTTCCACCGCTCCAAACAGGGTATGGGTTAGCATTACCGGTGCACCAACAAGCACAGCCAACCCGGTTTTAGAAAGTTCTTCCACCGCCGGCCCGAGGTAAATCACCGCTTTATGGTTATATATATTAAACAGCCGCCCGTTAAGCAGCCATGATATACCGGAAGCCGCCAAAGCCGCTAAAAAAGCTTGGCTCACGCCATGCTTTAACGCCGGCGAGAGCCAACTGGAATCCAATTTTATATTTTCCACCAGTTCAAGCAAATAATACACCGTTTTTCCCCCGGTCAGCGATTATATTTATTCATAGCCGTATTAACGTCCCGGCACACCAGGACATGCACGGCCTTTACCGCATCGGAAATAACGCTGTCAATTTGTTTCATCTCTTCGGTCGAAAAATTCCCCAGCACGTGTTTTATACTGTCTTCACTCCTGCCGATGCCAATTCTAATGCGGGCAAATTTTTCTGTGCCCAGGTGAGCAATAATCGATTTCATACCGTTATGCCCGCCGGATCCGCCCTGGGGCCTGATACGCAGTTTCCCCAGGGGCAAATCCATATCGTCATAGATAACTACAATATCTTCAGCACTTAACTTGTACCAGCGGGCCAGCATCCCCACTGCTTCCCCGCTCAGATTCATGTATGTTTGCGGCTTAACCAGCAGTATTTTTTCACAGCCTATTTGCGCTTCACCAATTAAGGCTTTAAATTTATTTTTATTCACCTCTGCTTTTAGTTCCTCTGCCAGCCTGTCCACCGTCATAAATCCCACATTGTGACGAGTTTGGCTGTATTCCGGTCCAGGGTTTCCCAACCCCACAATCAATTTCATCTGCCTTACCTCCAAAGTTGTCCTTTTTTCTCTGTCAATTTTACCCCAAGGCAGTTAAAATTGACAACCCGGAGGGGGAGGGGGAACGAAAGAATTAAGCCTCTTCCTGGTGGACAGCTTCTTTGTTCTCCGCCGCTTCCTCAGCTTCCTTAGAAACGGTCTCCGGTTCAGCGGGCCGGGTATAAGCTGCTAAAGCAACCACCGCCCCGGGGTCGGTGGTAACTTTTACTCCCTCCGGCAGGTCTAAATCCGCCACATGTACCGCTTCCCCCTCTTTTAGGGATGAAATATCCACGGTAATGCTTTCCGGTATGGCCGCGGGCAGGCACTCAATATCCACCGTCCACAGTTGATGCTGAACGGTCACCCCGCCTGGCAAATCCGGTTTTCCCACCAGCTTTATTTTAGCGGTGGTTTTAATTTTGTCCGCCATGGATACTTTTTGAAAATCCACATGGGTAATTTCATTGCGCAGCGGGTCGTGCTGCAGGTCCCTTATCATTACCCTATGGGTATTTTTATCGTCACCTTTAATCCTTAAATCAATTAATTTGCTGGTACCGAAGTTCTTGATAATCTTTTTTATTTCTCCGGCATCCACTGCCAGCGACATGGAACCTATTTCCCTGCCGTACACTACACCCGGTATTTGTCCCCTTCGGGCCAGCTGGTTTCGAGTATGTCTGCCGCCCTTGGAACGCTCTTCCACTTCCAAGTTAATATCTGCCATATAGATACCCCTCCTAAAAATATTAAGAAGTTATTATCATTATTCCCTAAAATTGGTCATATCAAACTTTGGCCGGGCATATCATGAATTAGAACAACCCATGAAGCCGAGGGGGTTATTAAAGTGATTAAAAGCAGACGACTTGTTGGCATGCCGGTAATCAGTGTCGGTGAAGGCAATGAAATAGGAAAAGTGAAGGACCTGGTAATTAATCCCGATTCTAAGGTGGTAGCGGCTTTAATTATAGAGGAAAAGGGCTTCCTTAAGGGACAAAAATTTATTCCTTACAGCAAGGTATCCAGCATAGGCAGTGACGCCATCACCATAGAAAAAAGCAGCAGCGCAACCAAAGGGGCCAGTATTCCTGATATTGTCCAGCTGACCAAGGACAAACATTCACTGACCGGTTGTAAGGTGGTAGCTGAAAAGGGCACAGTGTTGGGAACGGTGGAAGAATATTATATCAATGTCGAAGACGGATCCCTTTCCGGGTTCGAAATATCGGGCAGTTTCATCAGCGGCATTATGTCCGGACGGGCTTTTTTAGACATTTCGCTGGTGCGCACCATTGGTAAAAAAATACTGGTGGTCAGTAATGATGCCTCAGAAAATCTTGTAAAAATTGACGGCGGGTTGTGGGAAACTTTAAAAACTATTAAAGATGCCGGCAGCAGTCTTTGGGAAACCACCGTTGTTAAGGCCAGGGAAGTAACCGGTACCATAAATAAAAGACTGGAACAGTTAAAAAACGAAAGAAAAAAAGCCTTAGAACACAGCGACCAGTGTCAATGCAGCAGTTGTGCTCCCAGCACCCCTTCTCCAAAAGAAAATAACCCACAAACCGGCCCAGCAGGTGATGAGGAAAAAATTTCAGCCGCTGTACAAAACAATCCACAGGAGGAACAAGCTGCAGCGGATGAAAAAAAAGCGGAAAAAGATGAAAATCACTCCCACCAAAAATAATAAACCCCCGGTGCTGCGGGAAAAATAGTAAAAAAGCACCGGGGGTGGTATTATGTCCGCTAATTTCACCGGGCGCCCGGATGATTTTATAACCGGGTTCCCCAACCGCAGTTATGACCGGTTTTCTGCGCTGGAAAATAAAGATCAGGAAGAAGAAAAAGAGACTAATGATAAATAACGTCTGTGCAGGTTGTCGATAAAATCGACAGCCTTTTTCCATTTTGCTACAAAAATATATTGACGAAAGTAAAATAAAGTTTTATTCTATTCATAGATACATTTATATATTTCTATGTTTTTTTATGGGGTGGTTTGGTGAAAGAAAAGATTGAAATATTTAAGGCCCTTGCTGATAAAAACAGATTGCTGATTATTGATATGCTGTCCTGCAGGGAGCTTTGCGCCTGCGACATAATGGAAGGATTAGATCTTACACAGCCCACTATCTCACATCATATGAAAATACTTCAGCATGCAGGGTTGGTCAATTCCAGAAAAAACGGTAAATGGATGATATATTCATTAAACAAGGCCGCTTTTAATGATTTATGTGCTTATATTAACTATTTATCATCATATAAAGAAAACTGTATTTGTAAAAAAGTTTTAAAGCCAAAGGAGGGGGATTAATAACCAAAAAATAAAGATGCCTTCTTATAATGTAAACTAATGTAAACGGAGAAATCACCTGGGTAGCAAAAAATGCCTCTGTATGCCTCTGTATAAAAGAAAAAACTTAATTCACGGAAGGATGGTTAATGTGTCTGAGGAAAGTAAACAGCAAGGCCAGGTTTTGGATTTTTTTGGAAGGTATTTAACAATTTGGGTGGCCTTATGTATTGTTGCAGGGGTTGCCATAGGACAGTTATTCCCAGCTTTCCCACAAACTTTAAGTAAATTTGAATATGCACAGGTTTCCATACCGGTTGCTATTCTTATATGGCTTATGATTTACCCCATGATGCTTAAAATTGATTTTTCCAGCATAGTTGAAGCAACCAAAAAACCCAAAGGATTAACGGTAACATGTGTTACAAACTGGCTTATAAAGCCTTTTACAATGTATTTAATTGCCGCATTTTTCTTTAAGGTTGTTTTTGAAGCCTTTATACCGGCAGATTTGGCAACAGATTACCTGGCAGGGGCGGTACTGTTGGGAGCAGCCCCCTGTACAGCTATGGTTTTTGTGTGGAGTCATTTAACAGATGGAGATCCAGCATATACTTTAGTTCAGGTTGCAGTAAATGACCTTATACTGTTATTTGCCTTTACACCAATTGTTGCATTTTTACTGGGAGTTTCCGATGTTCTAGTACCTTATGACACGCTGCTTTTATCAGTGGTATTATTTGTGGTAATACCGCTAGCAGGGGGATATGTCTCCAGAAGGTATATAATCCAAAATAAAGGGTCGGATTATTTTGAAAATGTGTTTCTTAAAAAGTTTAATAATATAACGATTATCGGTCTTTTATTAACGCTGATAATAATATTCTCCTTTCAAGGAGAGGTTATTATTAATAATCCATTTCACATTGGATTAATTGCAGTACCGCTTATCATTCAAAGCTTCTTGATATTTATTTTTGCTTACGGTTGGGCACGGCTTTGGAAGCTTCCGCATAATATTGCAGCACCAGCTTCAATGATAGGCACAAGCAACTTCTTTGAACTTGCCGTTGCTGTAGCCATATCATTATTCGGACTTCAATCTGGCGCTGCCTTGGTCACAGTAGTGGGAGTATTAGTAGAAGTACCGTTGATGCTTACACTTGTTAAAATAGCAAATAATACCAGAAATTGGTTTAAAGATATCTAAAATACCGCTGCATAAAGTCTGCGACTAAGGGTGATTTATCATGAAAAAAAAGTTGCATTTGTTTGCACGCATAATTCATGCCGTTCCCAAATGGCAGAAGGATGGGCTAAAAAATTAGACAGTGATGTACTGGATGTGTATTCGGCAGGTACAGAAAAACATCCCGAAGTAAAACCTCAAGCAGTGCAGGTTATGGAAGAAGCGGGAGTTGATATGAGTAAGCATTATCCTAAACTACTTAGTGATATACCAAAAGAAGTAGATATTTTAGTAACTATGGGGTGTAATGTAGTTTGTCCCCACGTGCTGTGCAAGCATTCAGAAGACTGGGGACTTGAAGACCCATCCGGAGGGCCAATTGAAGGATTTAGGAAAACAAGAGATATTATTAAGAAAAAAGTGGAAGATTTAATTTTAAGGGTACAACAAGATAATTTGTAATAATTTTAATTTAACCTTCAATCGAGTAGAAAGGAGTGATTAACTCCTGTCCTCTCACACCACCGTACGTACCGTTCGGTATACGGCGGTTCATGTTGTGGAACGAAGTTTATCGTAGCGCTTGACTAAACTCTTAAGTCCTTGTTCTCGCCAGAAGGTGAGTGAAAGGGCTTTATTTACTTGCGGAGTATTTGATAAGCGCCATATTCCTTTTCGTGAGCTACTTATTAATACAGCCCATTTTTTGGGTATTCCCAGTGTAATTAGTTTCTTTCTCTTTGTCTTAGGTGTCAATTCTCAAATTAAATTAGTATTAATAGGCGTAAAAATGACCCAAATTCTCAAATTAAAATAATAACTTTAAAAATAATTCTCAAATTACGGTAGCATTCAACTTGATAATTACTATTTTAGGCATCATCGATAAATGCTATCAAATACGTTTGTTTTTTAGACTTACCCACCTTGATCCAGGGCCGTACATAATATCCGTTTGCCACAGTTCATTTATAAACTGATGGGCAAAGCGCTTCAGCAAATACCAGAAAACAATTGGCGCAAGCCCATCTGTATAAACTTCAAGTTATCTAAAAATCTTTTAATATAAAAAACTAGGTGCTGCTTGTTCCAATAGATATTGCTATACATTGATTTGATAAGTCTTAAAATCCCTCCTTCGACCGGTCAAGGTAAAAAAATACAATATAGCCATAAAGATAAGTCCTATGGAGTACTGGAAGTACGGCAGACAAAAAGAGGGCAGGTAAGAAAAAGTATTCCCGCAGTAGGGGCAGTAGTAACGACGAATTAGGATTTTGTTAGAGAAATCCTGACAGATATAATTGCGGCTGTAGAGCCCATGCTTTTTAGGTGGTATTTGTACAAGACGGCAGGATTAAGGCAGCTTTCAGGTTGTAGAAAGGGAAATTTTTTACCCGTATCGAAATATTCTTTTGGGGTTAATGAAGTTAAAAAAATTTGCTGCATGAGTAATCACTCCCGCAACAAATTTTATAATATTTTTGTACCAAAATAAAATGAGAATTTTTCGCAAATTATTTTAGCATTAAAATTATTTGCAGATTATTTAATTTGAGAATACGAGGGTGGTTTAGACATTTTTAATTTGAGATTTTACACCTTGCCTTAAGCTAATGTTTACTGCTACCTTTAACGTTCGGGACTTCCACCTTATAGACATCGCCCATGCCGGGCGCACATAAAACACCGCTTTCAAACCTTTCGGTATAAAAGCGGTGTTTTCTTGTTTCTTTTTTTATTTCCTGTTGGCGCCGCGGGCATGGGGGCTTGCCTATGCGTCAAAAAGTTTGCTTACAGACAGGTCTTCATGAATGCGAATAATTGCTTCTCCCAATATTGGGGCCACCGAAAGTACTTTAACCCGATCAAAAAGTTTTTCTTTAGTCAAATGTATGGTGTTGGTAACCACCAGTTCTTTAATCACTGAATTTTTCAATCGTTCAACGGCCGGCCCGGATAATACCGGGTGGGTACAGCAGGCATAAATTTCTTTCGCTCCCCGTTCCAACAGGGCTTCGGCACCTTTGGTAATAGTGCCGGCGGTGTCAATAATGTCGTCTATCATGATAACCCGCTTATCTCTTATTTTACCGATGACATTGGTTACCTCCGCCACATTGGGTTCCGGACGGCGTTTATCGATGATGGCCAGCGGTACACCCAGCCGTTCTGCCAGATCCCGTGCCCTGGTCACTCCACCAATATCCGGAGAAACAACCACCAGGTTGTCTATTTCATTCCGCGTGAAATACTCTGCCAGTATAGGCACACCCGGCAGGTGGTCCACCGGAATATCAAAGAATCCCTGTATCTGCCCGGCATGCAGGTCCATGGTTATTACCCGCCTGGCACCGGCAGCATATAACAGGTTAGCAATAAGTTTTGACGTAATGGGATCCCTAGCCCGGGCTTTACGGTCCTGACGGGCATAGCCGTAATAAGGAATGACCGCGGTAATGCGCCTTGCCGAAGCCCGGCGGATAGCATCTATCATCACCAGCAGTTCCATTAAATGTTCATTTACCGGGGTAGAGGTGGGTTGAATAATAAAAACATCCGCCCCCCGGACACTTTCATTAATTCTAACCCTTATTTCGCCATCGCTAAACCGGCCTACATTGGAATCACCCATGGTTACTCCCAGGTATTGGCATATTTCTTCTGCTAATTTTCTATTTGCATTACCAGTAAATATTTTTAACCGCTTGTTTCCCGAAGACATTTACTTTACCTCCAAAATAATGCTTTGTATATTATTTACTGCCTTTTTTAACCCAGTTTTCTTTGTTTATCTGTCGTCCCCTGGCCACACCCAGCGCCCCCCGGGGAACATCTTTGGTGATGGTGGACCCGGCAGCAATCACCGCTCCGGCGCCCACTTTTACCGGTGCTACCAGGTTAGTATTACTGCCTATGAAGGCGCCATCATTAATCTCGGTACGGTGTTTTTTCTTTCCGTCATAGTTACAGGTAATAGTTCCAGCACCCACATTAACATCTTTACCGATAATTGAATCTCCTATGTAAGATAAGTGCGGCACCTTACTGTTATTACCAATTTCAGATTTTTTAACCTCTACAAAGTCACCGATTTTTACACCGGACCCCAGTTTGCATTCCGGACGAATGTAAGCAAAGGGACCGATGGTACAGCCGGGACCTATTTCACTGTCCATTACTACTGAATATTGAACCCGGCAGCCCGGGCCAATTATACTGCTGACAATACGTGTATTAGGGCCGACATAACAGCCGCCGGCAATTTTAACATCACCCTCAAGTATCGTTCCGGGGTACAGCACGGTATCCGGTTCTATGGTCACTGTACTGTCAACATAGGTAGCTGCTGGATCAATTACCGTTACACCGTCATTCATCAGGCGATTCAGCACCCTGGCGCGCAGTTCTTTTTCCGCCGCTGCCAGCTGCTGGCGGTTGTTTACACCCATCACTTCACGGGGATCATTACAAAGGCTGGCCGCAACAACTTTGTTCTGCCGGTTATAAATTTTGATTATATCCGGCAGATAATACTCTCCCTGGGCATTGTCAGAAGAAATCTGCTTTAGAGCATCAAACAAACCGGGCACTGCAAAACAATAAAACCCGGTGTTAATTTCCTGCACCGCCAGTTCTTCCGGCGTTCCATCCTTCTGCTCTACTATGCGATCTACCCTGCCTTGTTCGTCGCGAATCACTCGCCCGTAACCGGTGGGGTCTTGCATTACTGTAGTCAGAACGGTGGCCGATGCTTGATTATCTGCATGACACTTTACCAACTGGGATAGTGTTTCCGGGGTTATTAACGGTGTATCCCCACACACTACAAGTATATGGCCGGGAAAGGACTCTAAAATGCCGGCAGCCTGCATTAATGCATGGGCTGTCCCCAGTTGTTGTTCCTGGTATACCACCTGGGCACGGTTTCCCACAAAGGATTCCACCTGCTCTGCCCCATAACCTGCTACAACAACCGTTTTTTCCGCACCGGCCTTTACAACAGCATCAAGCACATGTCCCAACATCGGCTTGCCACCCACCTGGTGCAACACTTTCGGCAGTTTGGATTTCATTCTGGTACCCTTACCAGCTGCTAAAATTACTGCCGCAAGCCGCATTCGGGAACCCCCTTTGTACCATAATTTAGTTCTCGAAAAAAATGTTACACAATTATAACATTCAACACTGAATACAGTATTCCTCTATATCCTGACATTTTTGCACAATATAATCTATAAAAATACAAAAGGGAGCAAAGCTCCCTAATTAATCCTAATTTATTAAATTGCCTGAGAATTTACTGCTGAATTAAATGCCTCTAAAACTGCGGATTGAATAATTTCCCTGGCTTCTGAATTAATGGGATGGGCTATGTCTCTGTACTCACCACTGGGAGTTTTGCTGCTGGGCATAGCGACAAATAAACCGTTTTGTCCCTCCACTACTTTTACGTTATGTACCACAAACATGTCATTTAAAGTAACTGAAACAATTGCTTTCATTTTGCCGTCGGGAAGAATTTTTCGTATTCTTACATCCGTCACCTGCATATTTTTCACCACCTTCCCACTATACTATGATGTATATTTTTTTAGTTAATTGAATCTTCTGCATTGTATCTCAAATTCCTTCCTGGATTTTCATATTTTTTAGAAAAATATTCCTTGTTAAATATTTACTCTGAATTCCAACTGTTTTCAAAATAAAAAGCCCCGGGCATTGTTAAGTACTAACACCCAAGGCTTCCATGGCCAGTGAAAGGTCACTGGGTTTATCAATATCCACCCCCAACTCTGGGAAACTGCATATCACTACCCTGCCCCTGATACCCAGTACCGCCGATGCCTTTTGTTCAACTTCCTCCAGGGTCAAGCTGTTGGTTATAAATTTTATTAAAAATTTAACCCCCAGCATGCCGCACAGTTTCAAGGGGCTTTTTCTCATCTCAACAAATCTTTGTCCAATATCTAAACATTTGGGCACCACGGCCGGGTTAACCATAAAAACATTGCCTCCGGTAAAAGTTCCCTCTCTCAGTTTAACGTAAGTTCTTTTAACCAGCGGGAATTTTTTCTCTACCGCGTCTTTGGGTACTGCCGGAAAGTACAGATCACTTTTACAGTCACCGCACAAATTAATAAAGTTGTCTATCGTTTCGGATGTAATGAGCGGTATATCCGATGTAACCACCAGGGCTCTTTGGGCATTGGGTAGGTGCTGAAAACCGTAATATATATTTTCCATTACTGTTTTTTTGGGCGCCACCACCTTAACCCCGCGGGGAGATAAAAGGGCCGACAGTTCCCTGGGCCCCACCACCACCACCTGCCCAATTTTTTTAGACTGCCTCAATGCCTCCACAACATATTCCACCATGGTGCGTTCTCCAATGGGAATTAATGCCTCAAATTTGGCACTGCTGCAATCTTTAAGTAGCCCGTCGTTGGGACTGCCGGCCAGTACCAACGCATCTATCATTCATCTTCAAACTCCTTTAGTTTTTTAATAGCGCTTAACATGCTGTTCTCTGCATTTTCAATATGCTGGTAAGCCAGTTGGGCCGCTCGATCGGCATCGCGCTCAGACAGCGCTTCCACAATTTGCTTGTGTTCCTCCACCGCCTCTTTAGTACGGCCGGGCAGTGCCAGTGAAGTGGCCCGGAATCGCTGCAGCTGCTCTTTAAGATGAGTAATAAATTGTACTAATTTTTCATTACGGCTGGCCTTGTATATGGTTTCGTGGAAACCGGTATCCCTGGCCACCACCGCATTAATGTCCTTACCGTCGGAAACTTCGTTTATGGATACGATGGACTTTTCCAGTTGATCCAGTTCTTCATCTGTAATTCTCTCTGCAGCCAGCCTTGCTGCCAGGGCATCCAATGCCGCCCGCACTTCAAAAACATCTACGATATCTTTCATCGAGATACCGGCCACATAGGCCCCTTTACGCGGCACCATCACCACAAGCCCATCCAATTCTAATTTACGGATGGCTTCCCGTACCGGGGTACGGCTCACTCCCATTTCTTCTGCCAACTGTATTTCCATCAGGCGCTCGCCCGGCTTCAGTTTGCCTTTGATAATGGCATCTCTAAGGGTTTCAAAAACTATTTCCCTCAGCGGCTTATAATTGTCCAGTTTAATCGGTACCAACCGTGGTTCTTGTTTCATTTTTTAAATTATCCCCCTTAACGCTTCTTTAAACTATTATTATTACATTTTCTATAATAAATTTCCTCCCATTGAGCCGGCGAAGGAATTTTAGCGAAGGTTACAAAAGCCGCCGGCCCAGTAAGATACCATTTTTCAGGTAGATCAAGACAGGGTGGCGGTGGCAATTACCCGGGCGCCGGGTATCTTCAGCCTACCGGCAATTTCACGGGCCTGTTCCTCGGAATCAGTTAGTCCAAAAATTGTAGGGCCGCTGCCCGACATCAGCACCCCGTCAGCCCCGGCTTTCTTTACAGCCTCTTTAATTTCCTGCAACTGAGGATGCATCTGTAAGGTTACATACTCCAGGTCATTAGCCAAGTTTTTTGCTATTCCGGCAATACTTCCCTGCTGCAGGGCAGCGATCATCGCAGCTGTATCCGGCCGTTCTCCTAAACAAGCACCGGCCCAGCCGCGGTAAACCTCGGCGGTGGAAACCCCAAAGTGAGGTTTAACCAGCACCACTCCCATTTCCGGCGCCCCGGGCAACGGGGTTAGCTCTTCCCCCTTACCCCTGGCCAGGGCAGTTCCTCCCCACAGGCAGAAGGGTACATCCGCCCCCAGCTTTTCCGCCAGCTGCAGCAGTTCCTGCTTGGTTAATCCCAAATCCCATAATTTATTCAACCCCAGCAGTACAGCGGCAGCATCGGTGGACCCCCCCGCCAGGCCGGCAGCCACCGGTATACGTTTAACAAGATAAATAAAACACCCTTTGCTGCAGCGGGTATACCGTTTAATAACTTCCGCCGCCCGGTAAGCTAAATTATCCCGGCCGGCCGGGACAGCACCTTGAACGCTTAATTCAATGCCTTCTTTACGCTGTTCAATGGTTAACTCATCATGTAATTCTAAACTCTGCATTATCGTTTCCAACTGGTGATAACCGTCACTTCGTTTGCCCAGCACCTTTAACGTCAGGTTTATTTTGGCATGGGCTTTAAGCTTTAACTGCAAAAGATAACCTCCCGTGTCTTTGTCATTAGAAATAATTAGCGCTGGAAAGCCAAAATTCCTGCCTCACACCCCCGCCGGCATTTTAGGGTAGACAATATGGCACCACAGGGGTGAAAAAGCAGCCAGCTTAAAGATACCATTTTTCAGAAACAGCTTAAATTACAAATCCAGTAATTTTTTCTTCTGCAGCACAATATATTCATAAGAGAACCCCATACCATTAATTTATTGACCAGTTAACCGGTCCCAACCATAAGGAGGGAATAATAAATGATTAACAAAAACATTACGGCCACCAAATACCTGCTGGTTAATACCGCCATGAAAAAAATAGAATTTTACCAGGGCAGTCGATTGGTAAAAAGCTATCCCGCCGCGGTGGGAAAACCAACCACCCCCACTCCCACAGGGCAGTACAAAGTAGCCACCAAAATTTATCACCCGGGAAAAGAACTGGGCACCAGGTGGATAGGTTTATCAATACCCGATGGAAACTACGGTATTCACGGCACCAACAAGCCTTCCTCCATCGGAAAAGCTGTTTCCAACGGGTGCATACGTATGTATAACAAAGATATTGAGGAACTGTTCCCCAGGGTCAATATCGGCACCCCGGTAATCATTACCGCTTCAGCCGAATATACCGCACCCGGCAAAAAGCACACCTCCGCCGGTTACCAGCAGGAACCGGATTCCAAAGATCAGCCCCCGCCGGCAGAAGCACCGGAACCGGCGGTAGAAAACACCTGGGAAACAGCAGAAAAACACCCAGAATACCCGGAATATGATACCGCTCTGCCAACGGAAGAAACCCAAACCGAAAAACAGCCTGAAAGCAAAGAAACGGGCCAAACACCGGTGGAGGGATTTGAATACATTGTAAAGCCGGGGGATACCCTGTGGTCAATCGCCCGCAGCCACGGCCTGCCCATCCGGCAGTTGATAGAAGCTAATAACCTGGAAAACCCAAACTGGCTTTACCCGGGACAAAAGATTTTCATTCCCAGGAAAAAAACATTTTAACACTAAAACAAGGCTATTGTTTGCCCTGCCAGGGTACAGCAGCCTTGTTTTTTTATTTCTTAAACAGTATTAACCATGCACCACCGGCCATTAATAACGCTCCCAGCACACGGTGCCAGGTAAAGGGAATTCGCTCCATATCAAATAAACCGAGGTGATCTATTAACCCGGCAGTAAAAACCTGGCCGATAATAATGGCTGTGGTGGCAGAAGCAACCCCAACTTTAGGTATGCTGCGTACAACGGTGTAAGTTATTATTATACTAAGCACCCCACCCAGGTATGTATACCAGGGGCCCGACAGCCATTTTGTCCAGTCAAAAACACCCATTTTAAAAACAAAAACCATCACTGCAACAACAATGGTACCAACAACATGTACTATTAAAGTGGTTTCCCACATTCCAATAATCTTACCCAGCGCAGAGTTCAAAGTACCCTGCAGGGCCATGGTCATCCCGGATAACGCGGCTATTACCAGGGCCAGGGCTCTGCCTCCCAATGGTCTCCCCCCCATTTCAAAATATATAGCAGGCTTTAACAGCCTGCTTAGCTTAACACGCTGGTATCATGCCCCAATGACTGCAGCGTTTCTACCAACCATTCCCACTGAACCTCAGATGGGCTGTAATCTATGGTCACTGTTTTATCATCAAGATTGGCCTGAACCTTTTTCACACCATCAATTTGACCCAGGTAGGTTTCTATTTCTTCCTTGTCTTCTAAACTAAAAAGTCCACCAACTTTAAAAATTTCCCTGGCCACGTTACCACCTCCCAATGCATGTTCTGCTGTGAATATATTTTCTTCCTTTGCCGGGAGATTTATTCCGGATATCTGCAAAAGTTAAACTTAACCAGTATATAGTAAGATACCGTTTTTCAAGGCAGCAATAAAACCAAAAAAATCCTAAGTGTTACCTTAAATTTTTTTAAGGCAAAAGCACTTAGGAAATATTCACAATTCAGCCCTCAAATTTTAGTGCCGTCAATGACGAAAAAATATTTTCTCCGCATTGATCAGGCCGTACCCCTGTTCTTCAGCACTCAGTCCGGGCAACCGCCGGCAGGTGTTTTTAAACACCTGCATTACCTGCGGTAGTTTCAAGCGCGGGTTTAACTCCAACATCAAAGAAATCAAGCCGGTAACATGGGGTGCAGCCATGGAAGTACCGCTCTGTCTTTGATAAGATTGATGTATAAAGGTTGAATATACTTCCGACCCCGGTGCCACCACTGTAACCTCCGGCCCACGGCTGGAAAAAGAGGATATCCGGCCCCTTTTATCAATGGCCCCCACCGCTATTACTTCCGGGTAGGCACCGGGATAATCCACCGAATTGTTAGTGCCATCATTCCCGGCCGCTGCCACAAGTATAACGCCTCTTTCAGCAGCCTTTTGCACCGCTTTCCGCAAACTCAGTTTATCGGTATCTGTGCCCACACTTAGATTTACTACCTGCATTCCATTGTTAATGCACCATTCCAGCCCCTTTATTATATCTACCAGCGACCCCTCACCACTGCGGTCAAGCACTTTTACCGCATAAAGATTAACTGTAGGGGCAGCGCCGATAACGCCTTTATTATTATCTTCAGCGGCTATAGTTCCGGCAACATGGGTTCCATGACCGTTATCGTCATCTGGCTTTTCAGCGGGTTCCAAGATGTTCACCCCACCCTTGATATTTCCACGCAAGTCAGGATGGTCTAAGTCAACTCCGCTGTCTATCACTGCCACTTTTATTTTTTTACCCCTGGATACTTCCCAAACCTTATGGGCACCAATTTTAGCTATACCCCAGGGTATAAGTTGATCCCCTTCATCAAAGGTCCCAAAGTACGGCCATTTACCATCTATTTTTACAGGCCTCAGCTTGATACGAACATTATCCTCCACCGCCAGCACATCCGGCATATCACGGAAAATTTTATCCTCCATGCCCTTGGGTATATTACAGGCAATACCATTAATCACCGGCAGCGGTTGTATTTTTTTCACTCCCGATCTGGTAAGCAGCTTAACTAGTGGGGAAGCCATCCCGTACCGGCTAATAACTGGCACCCTAAATAAAATTATTTTTTCCACCGTCTGCCCCCCGAACACTATTCAGGACCGTTCCCGGAGCGATTTTTATCGTCTTTATCTTCTTCTTCTTTGCTGTCGGCACTGTAACCGCTGTCGGAACCGCCACCGGAACCAATAGATGCAAAACCTTGTATCAGCGAGTTAAGCGGCTTTAGTAAAGCGGCCAGGTCAAAATCATCCTCTTTTTGTTTTCTGACGGCGCCGCCTTTATATTCTTCTTTAATCAAACGGGCAATGGTTTCAAACATTAAATCGGCACTGCTGGCAAAAGTTTCGATCACTTTACCGGTTATTTTGGCCCCATGTAGAATTTTGCGCAGAGTTTCTTCAAATTCCATCTGCTTTTCTTTCTTTTGCTGCTGCTTTAATATCTTATCAATTTGCTTGGTCATTTCTTCAATCTTGGCGGCTATTTTTACTTCTTCACTTTTCTCCGCTTCCAGCCTGGCCATGGTCTGCACCAGTTTATCCAGCCGATCATAAACAGCAGATGCGTGCCGCAAATTGTAATTTTTTTCCCTTTGATAACTGTCTATTCTGTTCATCAGTCTGTCTAAAGTTTCTTCCACTTTGGCCTGGTTCGATGCCATCGGTTTCACTCCTTTCTGCCGTGTCTGTGTTTGGTGCTAAAGGGCTACACAATTGTGTAGCCCTCGCCGGGTCGACTACCACATCACTTAGCAACCAAAGTATCCACCGAGGCAGCAGCAAATTAAAACTACCATTAAGAAGATCCATACTCCCAACAGGTGGAAGGGCAGTATGCCGCAGAAAGCCAGGCCTACACCGATAAAAGCACCCACTAAGAATAAGCAGCAGCATTTAACTAATGAATAGCTATCATACTTGCCTCCAAAGCCTAATTCTTTAGCGGCTTCAACAACATTAGCCATCCTAAATTCCTCCTTGTATCAACTTTAATGTACCGAACGAAAATCCCGGGATTCGTTCTAATCATACAATATGAGAGGGTTCCAAATTCTGTTACAACCAGCCATAACTTTTTATTTAGGAAAAATTATAAGAAAATAAATATCAACAACCCCAGCAGTATTAAAAAAATAAATGTTCCCAACCCGATCAAACCTAACCCCAGCAGTACCGCAGCCAGTATCAAAAGTGCCAGGCAAATGCACACGGTATAAACATTAAAAAAACCACAGGAACACTTTTGTTTTACATGTTCGATCATTGCCAGCCCTCCTTTCTAAAAAGCAGCTGTCAAAATTTCTTATAGCTAAAATACGTTGATGTACCATATTTTGTTACATTGCACATAAACTTTTTAACGCCCGGCCGGAACAGTTACAGCAGTAACAATATTCTTCCATGATACGTAAACTAAATAACCAAAGGCTTTTATGCTTAACGAAAGGAGGTAGAACATGAATTTTTACGATCAGAAAGACGACTCTATTTTAGAGCCCAATGCATATACCTTGTTTTTAATCTTAATCCTGCTTGTGCTCAGTACCAACAGAGAATTTGAAGAACGCCTCAGCTATGTCAGCAGTGTAATTAAGTCCGGGCATAACGCTGTGAAAATGATGCGGGCAGGAATGAATGAGTTTCATTCATCCATGAGGAACAATAATTATACACATAAAAAATAAATTTATCTAAAATTAAGAAAGGGCTCTTTTCAAAAGCCCTTTCTTTACTAACCCTTTAACCAAACATATTCATCATGCCGTCAAGATTCAGCCCGGTGGCCTGGGCCAATTTTTCTTTTACCGCTGCCCGTGATTTATTTTTAGCCTGGTTTAAGACTTCAGTTAACCTGTTTTCCAGCTGGCTAACCGTCAAATTATTAACCGCCACGGGATCTAAATTTACTGCAATCACATCCTGCTTACCATTCATAACCACTTTTACAGCACCGTCTGCCGAGGCAGCCTCAACAGTTAATCTATCTATTTCCTGCTGAATTTTTTGTATTTGGGACATTATCTGCCCCATATTACCCAAATTTTCAAACATCCGCTGTTCCTCCTTTTATCCTAACCGCGGGTCCCATTTTAATACCGGTTTTTGACCCGGTGGTTTTTTTTCTTCTTCTACCGGTTTACTGTTTGTATTGGCGTTAACATTATCCTCCTTGGGCGGCTGCGGTTGTTTTGGCTCATGGCATTTATCCTTGGGCGGTGCCTGCGGGCACTGTCTTGGTCCTTCTCTTCTATTCTCCGGCGGTGGAGGTGGCGGCAGCATTTGCGACAGCAGGTTAATCAAAGCAGCTTGGTTGGACATCTGCCCCCCCTGCCTGTTGAGCAAACCGAGCAGTTGAGCGGGGTGTAAATTGCCTGAAGCCGCCTGCTGAACCAGCTCCATTAAATCATCATTGGGTGATTGAGCCTTATCTTTAGGGGCAGGAAGACCCCGGGGGGCTATTTCTACTTCCAGACCCTCTCCACCGGTGGTGCGCTGCAGTACATCCACTATCCCCATCAGGTTGACTAAACTGAGCATCAGCAGCATATTGACATGGCTGACATTGTGCTCTGACTGGGCTTGCAGCAAGTTTATAACTGTTTGCTCCGGCCCACTTTTTTTCGAATTATCTTCCACTATACAACCTCCTTTTGGTTATTAATTTAATTTATTTCTTCACCTGGCAGGGAATGCGAATTTTTTGACCCCATAATGGCTTTTGCGCATCTATACCCGGATTTATTTTTACCAGCGCCTCAACGGTTGTACCGAAACGTTCTGCCAAAGCATCCAGCGTGTCCCCTTTCTTAAACACATATGTAAATGATATTGTTTCTCGTTGGACATTTGGGAACCGGTTTAAAAAATCAACGCCAAATACAACTTTATATCTATTTAAAACTAACGTTCGAACAATAACATGCAGCACGGCATTAATTATCAGCTGGTTATCCTTTAGCTCTGCCCCGGCAAATTCCACCACCGGGAAGGTTTCCACCCTGGCACTGCCGTTATCTTTGTTTACCACCGCCATCGATTTGAAAAACACTTTACGATATATATATTTTTTGCCTGCGGATTTGGTGTCTATAAATTCCACTATAAAATCAGCGCACCCGCGCATTAATACCTTATCCTTTACCATGTCAGCAGATAAAATTGTCACCGGGCCTACCCGAATATCATGCACATCATAACCGGTATATTCCTCTGCCGGGGTACTGATATCTCTAATTATCGCTTCACTGCTTTTCACGCTGGTTAAATTTTCAACCACCAGTTCACCGGCTGTCACTTCGGCTGTACAACAATCCACCGCGGTTACCACCTTTATTTGCCGGGGGCATAAAACATGCACCAAAAAATCTACCCGGGCCTGAACAGACAGGCAGCTCTGCCCCGGCAGCAGGTTAACTTCTGTATCATGGGCAGCCACATGTACTTCTGCCAGGTATTCTTCCCGGGCTTCCGGAACGGGCAGCAGCTTGCTGAAATTTATCAGGCGCTGTAAATGCTGCCGGTTATGCAGTGAATCTAAGTAAGTTATCTCCAACTGCAGCCAGCCGTTAATAGTAATTGAGCCCAGGGCCAGTTTATAATTTTGTACTAAAGGTACACAGCGATAACCAAGCAGTTCTTTAACGGGGGATTTTAGTGCGGGAATTGTAACTTCTTCGCTTTTTACCAGCTTACCCTTGGCGGAGGACAGCACCTGATTTAATGTAATTTCTTCTTTTTTGACTTTACATTGTACCGGTGCATCAATTACAAAACTTACCTCTTCCGCTTTATTAACTCTGGCCAGTGTATTTAACATTACATCGACGGTGATGATTCTTTTCTCTTTGTCGTGTTCCATCAGCTTAAGGTTTTTTACTTCTGGCTGCACCACCGCCGTCATACCTTTCTCGGCGCCGGGCACATCAATAAAGTCTTGGAAAAAAACACTGCCGTAAAATTGGTGATTTGTTCCTTCGGCCCGGGATAGGTAGTTTATCAGTAAGGTAATGGTACCTTCATATAAAACCTTTCCCTTTTCTATTTCCACGTTTTCAATGTTTAAAAAATGCTTTGTGGACAAAATCTTTTTTATTTCCGGCATGCTGCCCGGAATATTTAATTTGCCCCGGATAATGGTCTGTTCTTCATTTTCAGCAGCCACCCGGTTTATTTTCATGCTGCCGGTGCTGACTTTAAAAAACTGCCGTTCAGGATGTCCACGGCTTTTTTTCGCGGTTTTAGGCACAGACAAACCTCCCTTCCGGTAATTTTTATACTAATATATGAGAAAGTTTTTATAATGTGCGCAAAACAACCTTAAACACCGCAAAAACGGACAGGTTTATTTTTATCGGCAAACAACCGGCCGTACCTGCAGCAAATGTTAAAAATGGCAGTTTAAACTGTAACTTTTTTGTTACTATTTTTGATAAGGTTTGCACTATAATAAAACCTGTGATCATTATGGGCTGCAATTGATAATCAGCTTAAAAAGCAGCTTTTATGTTTTTTGTGTTTCAATACATAAAAAAAAGCTTGGCTTACGCCAAGCTTTAGCAAAATATAATTTAATATTTGCAGGTAGGCTTATTTTAGTAATTAACGTTTAACAAAATGCTGTACCCAGTAGTACCCGTCTGCGGTAAAGCCCACACCGATTTCAGTAAAGTTGGGGTTCAAAATGTTTTTTCTGTGGCCGGGGCTGTTCATCCAGCCTTCCATAACACTTTCCGGGGTGCGGTATCCCACAGCAATGTTTTCCCCGGCATAGGAGTAGTTAATACCAAACTGTTTCATCATATCAAAGGGCGAGCCATATGTGGGTGATGTGTGGCTGAAGTAATTGTTTTTAGCCATATCTTCAGCTTTTAACTGCGCTACTTTATTTAGATCTGCTTTAGCCACCAGGGGCTGTAAACCCTCCTTGGCTCGTTCCTTATTTACCAGCTCAACAATTTTCTTTTGGAACTCATTGATACTGGGAACGGCATTTTTCGGTTGACTGTCTTGAGGCTGCTGGACAGGTGTTTTGTTTTCATTTTTGTTCGCCGGCTGCTGGGGTACCTGCGGTTGATTGTTTTGGTCTTCATTATTTTTATCCTGGTTGGAAGTCTGCTGCGTATTTTGAGGCTGTTTCCCCACCGGCTGGCCTTTGGCAAATACTTCCACGCAAACTTTATTAAAAATGCTGCTGTCTACAATACCGATACCTACTAAATTGTACTTTTCACTTAACCCGGCAAAACTGCTGGACTTAGAAACCTGGTACTTAACCACATATTCAACACTGCCTGTGCGCAGCACACTGGCTTTTACCGCTTCGTAGCTGCCGCTTTTCATTAGATTATACAGGGGATCGTAACTACCGCGGTAACTGTCGGCCAGTTTCTGAGCCTGCTCACGGGCAACAGCGGTCAACGCCGGGTCAACCTGCAGTTCGGAAATACCTTTCTCCAAACGGGCTTTGTTAATCACTTCAACAACCTTTTGTTCTAAGTTGGTGTTCTGCGCCGCTTCCGCCGGCACCACAGGAACAACCAGGCTGAACAAAAATATGGTAACCAAAATGGACGCCAGTGCTTTTTTAATTTTACATAAAG
Source organism: Desulforadius tongensis (assembly GCF_016907915.1). Classification (GTDB taxonomy): domain Bacteria; phylum Bacillota; class Desulfotomaculia; order Desulfotomaculales; family Desulfohalotomaculaceae; genus Desulforadius; species Desulforadius tongensis. The sequence continues at coordinate 35,044 of NZ_JAFBCW010000016.1, read as the reverse complement.
TCAAGAAAATTCTCCCCCTTCTTTTTGGGCTTAAAACAGGTTGTCCAATAGTTACTATACCAACTAACCAGCACAAAAGCAATGGAAAGTCCCACCATCACCCTTTAATGGATACATTTATATATAAGTTTCAAAAATTTACTTTTCCGGTATAGAAATAGAACAAAAAAATAACAGGTAAATTAACAAATTCAACCTGTTAACAACCACCAACTCATTTTAACTTTAAAACTCTATCTGCAGCGCCTCCATAACCCTTTGAATGGGGTTAAACACCGTAATACTGTCCGATCCCGCGAACAGCAGGCCCACCGCCCGGTTATCCGGGGTTAATACCAGAGAACCACTGTCACCGCCCCGGGATTTTAAATCTGTGGTTACCTGATCATTAAACAGTACCACTTCATTATCATCCATTTCCACCTTTAAAGACGTACCTATAGTGGTTACCACCCCGGTGGTAACCCCGGTGGTGCGGCCGCTTTTTATCACCGGTATTCCCGGCCGCGCTTCTGCTATACCCTTCACTTCACCGATGCCCAGTATATTATTGTCAATCAAATCCGGGCGATCCGGCCTGGCCAGGGCACAGTCAACACTGTTGGCCTGGCGCAGTTTCTTAAATACTTTAATTTGGTAATTAGGTCTAATCACCCGCAGCAGGGCATTGCTGGCCATTGAAAATCCATTGGCAATGGGACAGGACACCTGCTGCTCTGATGCGATCCCCCGGTTTATGGGGATGAATCTGAACAAGCGGGCTATCCTGTCGCTTTCATTGCCGCCATCATAACTGCCGGGCTGCAAAATGGGATCACCAATGGCCGCACGCCCATCATAGCCATTTGTGCCGTTGGCTAAAATGTGATTATTGGACAGTATTAACTTTTCACCGCTGATGCGATCCCGCACCACCGCTCCCAAAGTTCCCGCACTAACCCGGTAGTGGCCAACACTGCAGCCCGGCACCGCCGGTCTGATGCGTTCTTTGCGCTCGGTACCACCAAACAGCATTTTGATGCGTCCCACTTCAATGACATCCGTATCTATTCCTTCAACCTTCCGCGGCACAATATGACCGCGTTTTAAATTTTCCGGGGGCAGCTTTTTTTCCACCAGCACCACCATCGAAAGCTGCTTAGTGCGCATGCTGCGCACTTCTTTATGCCCCACACCAACACCCACTACATTCCTTTGCTGGAGCAATTTATCCCGGACTTTAGATAAAGCCTTGAAATATCTATCCAACAGTAACCCCTCCCAGGAAAATCCTTAAACCATGTTATGCAAACTTCCTGAAAGGGGTGTCTGGCTTAATAATACTTAATAATATGATTTGGGAATTCCCAAGCGGTGCTTACCCCGTGTTTCAACACCGGGAGTTTATTCCGCAAAACAGTAATTAATAGTCACCCGGGGGCATTCTTTGCCCCCTTCCCTTATGGTGTCCACCACTATGGAATCTACCAAAACAGAAATAAGTTCCCTTTTCGCTGCTGCATCAGCAGTCAAAATTTTCTCCTGCAGCAGTGCCGCCATATTCAACAGGTTAAGATTTTGTTTCTGCAAAGCAGATTTTGTGTCCCGCTGCAGGCGAAGTTTTCTCTGCCGGTGCTGCAGCAGCTGCATTTCCCGGTTAATATCTGACAGCTGCCGCTCAACCTCATCTTCGCCAATTACACCTTTGCGAAATAATGCCAATATTCTTAAACGCTCTTCTTTTTTAGCCCGCAGCGCCCCTTCAATCAAATCAAATTCACAACTTTGGGATGCGCATCCTGTTTCTGCAGCCAGTTTTTGCTGCAGTTCGATTAAAAGATTCCTTCTAGTGTTGAGAAATTTTAAAATATCTTCCCACACAATTTTTTCTAATATATCCGCCCGTACATATTTAGATGAACACTTTTTAACCAGCTTGCCGCGAAAAGAGGATGTACCGGTGCAGCGATAGTAATGATACCTGCCTTTACTGCGGCTGCCATCACCACAGTAGTTCCGCCCGCAGGTGCCGCAGCGGATCAGCCCGCGCAGCAAATAGTTATGTTTGGCATTACGCCGGGCATTAAATTGATTTTGTTTTAGCTTCCGCCGGGCCTTTTCCCACTGCTGTCTAGTTATAATAGCCGGGCAGTAAAGTTTCTGCTGCTCCTCCGGGGATTTATTTTTACCGTACACAAATTCACCGGTATAGGTAAAGTTGGTTAAAATACCCCATATTTTACTGCCGTACCATACATTGGCAGCGTTCTTTTTATTTCTGGTCACGGCCGGGCTGGCATAACCGGCCGCAGTGAGATAATCTGCCACCGATACAGTATCCATGTTTTCCTCGGTGTACAAGCGAAAGATCAACCGAACAACTTCCGCTTCACCGCTGTTAATAACCAGCCTTTTATTCACCACCTGATAGCCATACGGAGGCGGCCCCCCCGGCCACCTCCCCTCTTTTATGGCCCTGGTTTTACCTAAACGCATTCTTTCTGCTATGGTCGATCTTTCTATTTCCGCTATACCGCCCAAAGTAGTCATGAAAAATTTCCCACTGGGAGTAGAAGTGTCGAAATTCTCGGTCATACTTTTTAAGCCAATACCCAGTTTGCTCAGCTTATCGTGGGTGTTTAAAATATCCAGCGTTGTCCTGGCCAGGCGATCCAGCCGGTATACATATACCGCTTGAAAGCATTTTCGCTCTGCGTCAGAAAGCATCCGCCGCCCAGCCGGCCGCTCAGGCAGTGGTTTTGATCCGCTTACCCCCTCATCCAGGTAGAACTTATATATTTCCATTTGGTGCAGCTGACAATACTTCTTAGCAAATTCCACCTGGTTTTCAATGGTTTTAGATTCGGCCTGGTCTTCTGTAGAAACTCTACAGTAAACGGCAACTTTCAAATATAGCCAACCTCCCGGTGATTTTAGACAAATTCTCCCGCATAAAGTAACTTTAAAGCGAGGTGAAAAAATGCAGGTAATAAAGAACTTTAACGGGAATAATCTTAACAGGGACCGGTTGTTGGAAGTTTTATATAAAATACTAACTGCCAGCAGCAGTTCTCAGAACAATAATTCCCGCCCCGGTGCCGGCACTGCCGGTGCAGTGCTAAAAAACCGTCCGAAAGCCGATTAAAATTAACTTCCCATGGCACCCCTCCCTTCATAAGATTTTTTATCATCCGGGCCCGCTCTCACCATCATACTTATACTGTCCCGGTTATGAACTGTCTCCAATTCCCCGGCACGGCCGCTTTTGCTGACTCCTTTTATTAACTCATTCTTCTGCCCTACATTATTTTGCCTTTGTTGATTAACTAATCTCTTCTTTGTTCCGTATACCAAATACTTCACTCTCTTTCTTTTATTATTCACCGCCGGGCAGTTACCCCTTTCCACCGGCTGGTGAAATTCTTTTCCGCTATCCCCCTGAACTGCGCGCACTTTTCCGCCCACCAGGTTGACAATTTTTTGATACCAGTTGACAGATATATTTTTAATGGCTGCCACCATAATCAAACACCCCTTTTTCAGGCAGCATCAATCAGATAAAAGCTGTTAACCGCTGCCTTTTATTTAAAAAAATTTATTTCCTAGATTTTTTTCTCCTCAATATTCAGTTTTTAAAAATGTACCGGTGTATTATCCAGTGTCTCCAGTGCACCCGGAAGAAGGAATTTTATTTCCCCAGCATTATTTCTCGGTGATAGAGACACCTTAACTGCTTAATATAATTTATGTGATAAGCATCTTGAAAATCACCATTCACTAACCCCTGCTTAAACCATACTTATACTGGCCATATCTATTATTACTTGGGTGCAAAGAATGATTTCCAAAGCTTTTGAAATGCGGTGGCGATGACATTTTAATACTACCAAATAATTCCAAGCGCGATAATTATTAATTATTCATAACTATTTAAAATTACCACCCATGCACCACCATATTCTATGTTATTCACACCGTAGGTGCTATTTATAAAATATTAAAAAAGAAAGGAAAAGAGATTATTTTCACAAAACATTTTATATTTTTGCTAGTACAACTTCAGCCCGAAGGGTTGTTCCCGGCCGCTTAATTCCTTATAATGGTGTCAATAATTAATTAAACAGCAAAACACCTTATACATATGCTTCTTTTATATTTGAAAGGAGGTTTTTTTTACATGAAGAATGTGAAAACAGGCACAAGCCGTGGTACCTTTGAAGTTTATTTCGATCAGTTCGGTCAAATGATTTTCATGGAAGAATCAAAGCCACAGCAAACGGTAGTTATATCTAAAGAACAAAACAGCGCAGACAAACACGCTGCATAAGTGGGGTAATTTAAAGTAAGGATCATTGCTGATGAAGGGTGCCGAGGGGTGGATTATTAAAATTCGGAATGTACTTTCAGCCTTTCAAAGCCGCCAATGCCGTCAAATCCGGTTATGGTACCGTCAATTACATCCTTTAAAGGAACCGGATCATAAATAGAGGTAAAAGCAATTTTTTCCACCACAAATACCGGGTCGAAGGCATGTATTAACACTCTTTTAGGCGAACTGGCAAAGTTGGCCCCGGATTCCAAAATGGCTTCATAGTAAGACTGGCAGGCACCAGCGAAAATAATCAAGTCATCCATATTTTTTTCATAGTGGCGGGCCGCCCTTACGGCATCTATAAAGTTTTGCGAGTTATGATAATTTCTGACATCTTTATAATCTTTTTTCCCCTTGACAAAACCATCATGACCTGTTAGTACCAAAATATCCGGCCGGTGTTCCTCCAAGTACTGCGCTACCACCCGGGGTTGCCTTTCTTCCGCCACGTGGTACCCATGGGCAGGCACACCCATCTGCCTGTAAGTGGTAAGGCAAAGATTTAAGTAATCTTCATCGCCGTCAAGATGCAGTACGGTGCCCGGTTTATCAAATGATTCTATTTTTTTTTTCTGCTCCCGGTATTCTCTTTTTAATGCCCGGGAAAAACTTTTTTCCCGTTCTTCCATCCTGCGGCTGAATACCCTATTTATTTGGTCGTTGGCTTTTTTCATCATTTTTTTCCAGTAATTGGCCACATCCATGGCCTCAATGGGTTCTAAATCTTCAACCGGGGCACTGGCATACAATCTCATATCTATCCCCTTTACCAAGGCATGCTTTTTTTTATTTTTATCAATAAAAACATCAATAACCTTAAAAAAAATATCTTTGTCATAGGATTTACGGGCCACTATGTCCCCTTTTTTTATTTCCGCCATAAAGCCCACCCCTCAAGAAAATTTTAGCATTTTTGTTATTCTATGTAACTATAACCGTATGGTGCACCAAAAAAAATTTGTTTTGCCCGGTAAACAACCTTTAGCTTTTGTTATGCTTTCCGGCATAAAAAAAGACGCAGCTGCCTGCGTCTCAATTATTTACTATGTTTATCAGCCACACTTGATGCCCCGTAAGCATCCGGTTTTATTTTGGCCTGAAAACCGCTGCCGGTAACCATACCCACCACTTCTTTAATTAAATCCTTGGTATCTCCCTGTTTACCCACATCAATATGTATTTCTACCTGTTCATCCATATGCCCAATTTGGGAAAAATAGCGAGTTATCAGTCCGCCAACCTCTAAACTCAAAGAGGTTTCATAAAAAATCTTCTGCCTTAAACTTTTAACCTTTGGTTCGGTGCGCTTGCGATAATAGTATTTAGCCCCTTTACCCATTCGATGTACAATCACAGCGGTAATATAGCAGGTTTGGTTCTTTACCTGGGAGTCCGAACCAATGATTATTTTGTAACTGGAGTGAGGCAGGCCGGTAATGTAGTTTATAATATCCTGCATCATTTCTTCAAAAGAGAGTTTTCCTTTGGTTGGGCTGATAAAATACATAGCATTACTCCTGTTTTAAGCGGTTATTGTATTATACAGCTCGTTGGCAATGGACGCAAATTCTTTCATAGATAAAGTTTCTCCCCTGCGCTTAGGGTCAATTTCCAGCCCTTTTAAAAGATCTGTCCATTGTTTTTTGTTTAAATCAATTCCCGATCCAGCCAGGGCATTTAACAGGGTCTTGCGTCTCTTCCCAAAAGCAGCACGTACAACTTGAAAAAGCAGGTTTTCATCTTTTACCTGCACCGGGGGAGTCCTTCTGGTTCTAAGTTTTACTACCACCGAATCTACCTCCGGCCGGGGATAAAAAACAGTCTTGGGCACTTTAAAGGCTATCTCTGCATCGGTATAATACTGCACCGCCACCGTTAGGGCCCCGTAATCTTTACTGCCGGGAGATGCCGCCATGCGCATGCCAACCTCTTTTTGCACCATTATCACCAGTGTATTTAAGTTAAATTTATTGGTCAGCATATGCATAATTAAAGGGGTGGTAATATAGTAAGGCAGGTTGGCCACCAGTTTGTAACTGTCGGCACCGGCGCCAAAACGGCCGCTGCTTTTATTGTATACCAGCCGGTCGAAGTTTGTTTCCATGGCATCGGCAAATACCACATCCACGTTATCATAAGGCGCCAGCGTTTCCTCTAAAATGGGCTGCAGTTTTTTATCAATTTCCACCGCCAGCACCCTTTGCGCTTTTTGGGCCAACGTACTGGTGAGAACGCCAATGCCCGGTCCGATTTCCACCACCATGTCATTATCACTGACACCAGCTGTTTGTACTATTTTTTCTATGATATTTCCATCTATTAAAAAGTTTTGACCCAGGGTTTTTTTGGTCCGAAAATGATATCTGCTTAAAATTTCTTTTACTTTGGCCGGTGATGATAATTCTCCCACAACAAACCTCTCTTTCCAAATTTATGCTTTGTTTATTTATTATACCCTTATTATAACGCATAGTATCATGAAAACAATTTGGGAACATGAAAAAAACCCTGTCATAATAGACAAGGTAAAATGCACCTTTATTCAGCCCCTACTTCAGGGCTCTTGTTTTTCCTTCACTACCTCACCCTTGTCCAACGCAGCGGCAGGGATAAATTTATAAATTTGGTTTTGAACCAAATTTGCCGGGTAAGGCCAGCTGGTCCCACCATATTTCCAAGTAATATATAACAGCGAAGTCATCAATATAAGCAGCACTGCTAAAATACCCGCCAGCGGTTTCAATAACCTTTTATAAAGTCTCGGTTTCGGTTTTAACGTGGTTCCACTTTTTGGCGGCCAATCTATCGTTGCCCAACCCATTTACCGTACCCCCTCTAAACTATACTAGGTACTTCTAGGTAGAGGGAAAATTTCCTGCCAAAAAATTCCTACAAATAAACACCCCGGCCGCCAATAAGCGCAAAAAAGCACATAAATACCCTTTAATATGTTAAAACATGTACTTTTACCATTTTTCTACCCCATTTTATCGCTTCTTCCCTGGTGGGAAAAAATACATCAATACGGCTGCCCTTGATGGCCCCGCCGGTGTCCAGGGCAATGCATTCACCATAACCTTCAACATATAGTTTTGTCCCCAGCGGTATCACCCGGGGATCCACCGCTACCACCCCGCGGAAAGGGGTAATACCTGTGGCCGTGTTGTTTCCGGTAAAGGTATATGCCGTTGCTTCGGCATTAAATGCAAATTCTGTCCTTTTGTTTTTCAGCCTGTCACCATAAACGGCCCGCGAAACACTAACTGAACGGTTAACTGTGGAAAAAATAGTCCTCTTGCCCGCTACAATTACTTTCGGCTGCGGTTTATTTATAATCTTTGTCTTAACCAGCTTCCGGCCTACCTCAACCCCATCATGCAGCGTAACTAAGTGTACAAGCTGCTTTAAGCCGTTTGCACCGTTCTGCTTAACTATTTCTATTCCTTTGGGCAGGCGGTAATCAGGCTTCCTGATAATCTTAAAGGGCACCACCTGTTCTTCATAGATATATTTCTGGGTTACCCTTGTTATTTTAATATTTTGATGCTCTTTAACCGGTGATGCTAAAGATGGCGTTACTATGTCCCTTTCTCCAACATAAATGCCGGATTGTAAAATAACCTCCTGCACGGATTCCTTAAATGTATATAGGGAATAACTTTTTCCATCAACATGTATTGTAACCTGTCTTCCCTGAACACTAAGGGCAGTAATTACCGCTAAGGAAATTACCACCACTGCAAACAGCGCCTGCCAAGCTCTATCCTTCCAAAAGGCTTGTTTCCCTTTATAAATATAAATAATAAAAACCCCTCCTGCATTTTCCATACCAATTTTAGGAATAATATATGCAGCATGGAGGGGATAATGATAATTTATTATTACCATATAATGGAAGTTTATTAATATTCAATTCCCCGTTGGGCCGGTATTCCTTTGCTGTAATGATGCTTTACGTTATCCATCCTGGTTACCATGTCCGCCTTTTCTAGTATTTCTTCCGGGGCACTGCGGCCGGTCAGTATCAGGTGCATTTCCGGCGGTTTGGTGTCAATAATATCCAAAACTTCTTCCTTATCGATTAACCCGTAAGACATGGCGTAGTTTATTTCGTCCAGCACCACCATTTGATAGCGCCCGGAGGTAATGGCCAGCCGCGCTATTTTTAAACCTTCTCGGGCCATCTTTTTTTGTTTTTCCATTTCTTCAGCATCATTGAAATTAATAAAGCCATCCCCTACCCGGCGCAGTTCAAAACCACTACCCAGTTTTTTGATGGCATTTTGTTCCCCGGTGGGCCAGCTGCCTTTTATAAACTGCATCATCAGCACTTTCATACCCTGGCCCCAGGCTCTCACCGCCGTCCCTAAAGCGGCTGTGGTTTTACCCTTGCCTTCACCGGTAAATACCAGCACTAAGCCGGTGGATTTTTTATCCAATATTTCCACCATCCCACCCTGAAAAATGTTATCCTGCTGTGCTGTTATTATATCCCGAACAGTTTTTCGGCGTTCCGGCAGACGCTCTGGCTCAGCTCTTCCAAAGTTATCCCCTTCAAAGCAGCCAGCTGTTCGGCCACATACTTTACATACGCCGGTTCATTTCTTTTACCCCGGTGGGGAACAGGGGTTAAATAGGGGCAATCCGTTTCCACTAACAGCCTTTCTAAAGGCACCCGGGCGGCCACTTCCCTTACCTTTTGGGCATTTTTAAATGTCACCGGGCCGGCAAAGGAAATGTAAAAACCCATGTTCAAACATTCTTTGGCCACTTCCCAGCTTCCGGAATAACAGTGCATCACCCCGGTAATTGGTTCCAAACCTTCCACTCTCATAATATCCAAAAAATCCCCGTAGGCATCCCGGAGGTGAATCACCACGGGTAAATTCAATTCCTTGGCCAGGTTAAGCTGTTCAATAAAAACTTTTTTCTGTACCTCCCGGGGCGACAGATCGTAGTAATAATCCAACCCTATTTCTCCTATGGACAGAACTTTGTCCTGCCGGGACATTTCTTTTAACTGCTCCAGGTAATCCCCCGGCACGTCTTTGGCATCATGGGGATGCACCCCCACCGCAGCATATATAAACCGGTACTTTTCCGCCAGCTGTACCGATCTGCGGGAAGATTCCAGGTCATGACCGATGTTGATTATTTTACTTAACCCATTCTGCCGGGCCCGTTCAATAACCTGCTCCCGGTCCTCATCAAAGCGCTCATCATCAATATGGGCATGACTGTCAATCAGATTCATATTCACACTCCTACAGTTTTGATAAATCTATGCGCGGGAACAGCACTTCTCCCCTTTGTACCACAGTACCTGCGGGTATTTGTCCCCAGCGTAAACTTTCCCAGCTGTGCAGTTCTGGTTTGTCTTCTATACCCATCTGCGGCCATACTTTTTCCGGTATGTTGGGCATGAACGGGGTAAGCATTACCGTGGCAAAGCGCATTACTTCAATAACGTTATATAACACGGTATTTAAACGCTCGGCCTGGGCTTCATCTTTGGCCAGCGACCAGGGAGCGGTTTCTTCCAGGTATTTGTTGGCCCGGGCCACCAGTTTGCCTATCGCTTCCGCCGCCGCTGATATCTGCAGCTTGTTCATGTAATCTTCCACCACTTTGGGTGTTTCCAAAGCCAGGTTAATTAATTCTTCATCCAGTTCTCCCTGGGGCTGCGGCTTCTGCAGCACTCCCTGCTGGTACTTTACAAGCATGCTTGCCGTACGGGAAAGCAGGTTTCCGTAATCGTTGGCCAAATCGTTATTGATGCGTTTGGCTAAAGCTTCTTCTGAATAGTAACCGTCAGAACCGAAGGGTAATTCCCGCAGCAGGTAATAACGAACGGCATCGGCGCCGTATTTATCAATCAATACCAGGGGGTCAACCACATTTCCCTTGGATTTGGACATTTTTCCGCCTTCCAGCAGCAGCCACCCGTGTCCCACTACTTTTTTAGGCAGCGGCAGGTTCAGGGCCATTAACATGATGGGCCAAATGATGGTGTGAAAGCGCATGATGTCTTTACCCACCAGGTGAACATTGGCCGGCCAGTACTTTTGATACAGCTGATCATTATCACTGCCGTAACCCAGTGCCGAAATATAGTTGGTCAGCGCATCTACCCAAACATACACCACGTGTTTGGGGTCAAAGGGAACTCTAATTCCCCAATCGAAGGTAGTGCGGGACACGCAGAGGTCTTCCAATCCCTGCTTCACGAAACTGACCATTTCATTGCGTCGGGTGTCAGGCTGGATAAAGTCGGGATTTTCTTCAATGAACTTTAACCACCGATCAGCATATTTTGACATCCGGAAGAAATAACTTTCTTCTTCCAGCAGCTCAACCTCCCGCCCGCAGTCAGGGCATTTTCCTTCCTCTAACTGGTACTCGGTAAAAAATGTTTCACAGGGTGTACAGTACCATCCTTTGTAAGATGATTTGTAAATATCCCCCTGTTCATATAACTGCTGAAAAAACGTTTTCACCACTTTTTTATGGCGCTCTTCTGTGGTGCGAATAAAGTCATTATAATCTACATTAAGCTCAGCCCACAGGTGTTTAAAGCCGGCCACAATTTTATCTACATATTCCTGCGGCGTTTTGCCCTTTTCTTTGGCCGTACGCTCAATTTTCTGACCGTGTTCATCGGAACCGGTAAGAAAGTAAACATCATAGCCGGTAAGTTTTTTAAAACGTGCAATGGCATCCGCCGCTACAGTGGTATAGGCATGGCCGATGTGCAGCTTGTCACTGGGATAGTAAATGGGGGTAGTAATGTAAAAGGTCCCCTTGCTCATGTCAATTCCTCCTCATATTAAAGATGTTGTATTCTGGACTTAATTAAATAAAAAAAACCCCGCTCCCGGCAAAGGGACGGAGTTATTCCGCGGTACCACCCTAATTTGCCCCGTCTCACGACGGCAGCCTCGGCGGGTGAATTACTCACCCCGGTTGATAACGGCAACCAACCGGCAAGGCCTACTGCCCTAAAAGAGGTTCGACCCGCAGCTCCGGAGCCATCTTCAACTGCCGTTTACTGGCGGGTTTCCACCATCCCCGCTCTCTGTGCAGTTCCCGGCAATTTACTCCGCTCCTTCAAAGCCTTTTGCCTCACTTACCAATTCTAGCCCAGCCACTACCCGTTGTCAAGTTTTCCCTAAATAATTGGTAGGATGTAAAATAATTGGTATTTTTTATAAAATTAATTATTGACTTTTAATGGAATCATTGGTACTCTTTACTTGTAGCTTATTAGTATATGCTGTCGAATGTCGTATTGCTTTAAAGGGGAGGGAAAAACTTATGAAATCCACAGGCATTGTACGCAAGGTGGACGAGCTGGGCCGGGTAGTTATACCCATTGAACTGCGCCGCACCTTGGGCATAGAAGAAAAAGATGCCCTGGAAATTTACGTGGACGACGAAAAAATTATTCTCAAAAAGTATGAGCCCGCCTGTGTATTTTGCGGTAACGCAGCAGATGTAAAGATGTTCAAAGGTAAACAGGTCTGCAAAGAGTGCGCCATGGCAATGGCTGAAAGTACCAACGCCGTATAATATCAGCATTATCTCTGCCGAAATAATTTAAAAGAGAGACCTTTGTCTCTCTTTAATTATTTCCCATATTTACCGCCGAGTATACCTCCCTCTTTGGTAATCCACGCAGCCGGGCCACTTTTTTTATGGCTTGTTTCTTATCCATCCCAGCGGCCATCAACTGCATAACGTGGTCAGCAACGGGCAGATCCTCCCACTGATTTTCCTTTTCTTCTGCTGCAGAACCGGAAACAACCAGCGTAAATTCCCCTTTAACGGTATTCTCTTTAAAATACTCTATCGCCCCGGAAATATTACCCCGGTAAACCTCTTCATGTTTTTTGGTTATCTCCCTGGCCACCGCCACCGGCCTGTCCCCCATTATTTTATACATATCCTCCAGTGTGTCTATTAAACGATGGGGCGATTCATAAAATACCATGGTTCGTTCTTCACCGGCCAGTTTCTCCAACCGGCGCCGGCGACCCTTCTTATTGGCCGGTAAAAAACCCTCAAAAGCAAACCGGGCACAGGGCAGCCCGGAAATCACTAAAGCTGTTATGCCGGCAGTGGCCCCGGGAACAGGCACCACCGCTACACCCTGCTCCAGTGCCATCTGCACTATTTCTAAACCGGGATCAGAAATACCGGGCATCCCGGCATCCGTTACCAGCGCAACACTCTGCCCCTGCTTCAACTTTTCCAGCAGTTTTTCGCCCTTTTTCTGCTCATTATGGGCATGATAGCTGGTTAAAGGAGTATGAATATCGTAATGGGCCAGCAGTTTTCTGGTATGCCTGGTATCTTCGGCGGCAATTAAATCACATTCTTTCAGTACCCTGAGCACCCGTATAGTTATATCTTCCAAGTTACCGATTGGTGTGGCACATAAATAAAGTGTACCGTCCTTTACAGCTGACACTATTTTTCGCTCACCTCATCGTCCCCCTGGCGCCTCAGTAATCCCAAACAAAAAAGACATTCTCCCTCTCTAACCTGGGCAAACTTAACATTGCAGATATGAAAACCCTCGTTATAAAGGCGCAGCAGTGTTGATTCGTGGCCATCGCTTTTTTCTATCTCCTCACCACCGTTCCGTTCACAGTTACAGTATTCACTGTAAACATCCGCCAGCTGCCGCCGCAGCTTTTGGTTTTCCTGCTCCAATGAACGGGCTAACTTTTTTATTTCTTCTAACTCAAACAATAACTCTTTAACCATATATTCCAATCTAGCTATTCTTCCGGGAAGAGGGCCCACTGTTTTCACCCTTTATATTTTTTATTTCTATTTCATTTTTGGGTAGCTCTATCACATGCTTATTTTCTCTCAATTCAACCGAAACAGTATTTTTAAAAATATTATAACCGGTTACTTTTCCTTCCCCGCTGGGCGTTATAACATTGGTACCGGTATTAGGAAAGCGCTCTTTGGCTTCTTCGTACACATCGTTTTCATATTTCAGGCAGCACATTAACCGGCCGCATATACCGGAAATTTTAGTCGGGTTAAGGGACAGGTTTTGATCTTTGGCCATTCGAATGGAAACAGGATTAAATTCCGCCAGCCAGGACTTGCAGCACAATTCCCTGCCGCAGCAGCCCAACCCACCCAACATTTTAGCCTCATCCCGCACCCCAATTTGCCTTAATTCAATCCTGGTACGAAAAACAGCAGCCAGGTCCTTAACCAGCTCTCTGAAATCCACCCTTCCATCAGCGGTAAAGTAAAAAATAATTTTATTGCCATCAAAGGTCTGCTCTACATCAATTAACTTCATTGGCAGACCGTGGGCGGCTATTTTTTCCAAACCGATTTGATAGGCCCTTTTTTCCTTTTCATTGTTTTTTTTCAGCTGCAATTCATCTTCTTCCGTGGCCTTACGAATCACCTTTTTAAGGGGAGCCACCACTTCATCTTCTGCCACTTCCTTAGGCCCCACAACAACCATCCCGTATTCTACCCCCCGGGTGGTTTCTACAATGGCACAGTCGCCAATCTCCAGTTCCATGTCCCCCGGATCAAAATAATATATCTTACCCGCCGTTTTAAAGCGGATACCAACAACCTTAATCGGCATACGCCTTCCCTCCTTATAAGCCGGTGTTCTTTGACCAAGCCACCTGTTTTTCATTTACCCTGATAAAGTTATCCTGCTGATCCCGGCAGGACAAAAACAGCGCGTCTAACACCAGGCGGGTATTGCCCCTGGCTTCCAGCCTGGCGCGAGCCCTTTCTATCTCTTCCATCATGTCCACTAACCGGCGTGAATTATACTCCCGGGCCCACTTATCCAATTCTTCCACCATATCACTGTTTATAACCAGGGTCTTGTCCCCGGTCAGCTTCCAAATCAACAAATCCCTCAACCATAATTGTATCAACTCAATCCACTGAACAGCCATCCCCCTGTCAGCGGATAAATCCGCCGATTCCCGCAGTAACTCCACTATATTACCGGAAGCAATTCTTTCAAAAATCTTCAACACCCTTTTCCTGCGGCTTTGAATATCTCCCCTGTGCAGCGCCAACGCCCGGCCTAAACTGCCCCCGGCCATGGAGGCTATCATTTGTCCTTGTTTGCCGCTTACACCGGCCAGAAAGGTTAATCCTTCCACTATTTGATTAACGGACATTGGTTTAAACCAGAACTGTTGGCAGCGGGATAGTATGGTGGGCAGAAGAGCATAAGGACGGGAAGATATGAGAATAAACACCGCATTACCCGGCGGTTCTTCCAGCGTTTTCAACAGCGAATTGGCCGCCTCTGCAGTCATAACATCACACTTCTTTATTATATATACCTGCCGGCCGCCCTGATAGGAACGGTAATACACATTTTTCTGCAGCTGATGTATTTGCTCAAGCTTTATCACCGCCCCGGCAGGAGTTATTTGGTGCAGATCGGGGTGATTGCCCCCGTCAACCTGCCGGCAGTGGCGGCAGGTGCCGCAGCTGTCACCGTCAGCAGGATTTTCACACAGCAGCGCCCGGGCAAAGGCCGCACCAGTGGTGGTTTTTCCCACCCCCTCCGGGCCGATAAACAGGTAAGCATGGGCCACCTTGCTGTCTTTTACCGCTTTCAAAAGTGTACGTATATTTTGGCTGTGGCCGATTATATCTTTAAGTTGCTGCATTTAGTATCTCCTCCACCGCTGACCTAACCCGGTGCTGTAACTCTTCCACCGGTAACGAAGCGTTTAAAACCAAATGATTTTTCGGCTGCCGCCTGGATATCTCCAAATATCCCTGCCGTACCAGGCGGTGAAATTGTTCCGGCTCACGTTCTAATCTATCACCGCCGCTGCGGCGTTTAACCCTGCTTAAACCTTCCTTTTCCGTTAGATCAAAAATCAGCACCAAATGGGGCTGCAGTCCACCGGTGGCCAGGTTATTTATCTGCTGCAGAAAATCCAGCGATAACCCCCTGCCATACCCCTGGTAAGCCAGGGTGGAATCCACAAAACGGTCACACAGCACCACTGCACCCTGTTCCAGTGCTGGTTTGATTAAAGTTTCCACATGCTGGGCCCGGGCAGCAGCATATAAAAGTGCTTCGGTACGGTAATGGAGATCCTTGTGTTCCGGATTGAGCAAAATAGCGCGTACTTCCTCGCTCACCGGCGTCCCCCCCGGTTCCCTGGTAGATATAACCCGGTGTCCTTTCTGCTGTAAATACTCTTTCAGCAGGGCTATTTGCGTTGTTTTTCCCGAACCATCTATTCCTTCAAAAACAATGAACTTTCCTGTCATAACCAGTCTCCGCCATGTTAAATTTATATATTCAATACTCTAATAGTATTTAAAGTTACGTCCCCGGAACACTGCACGTGCAGTTTTCTTTTCCGCACTTCCAAAAGATAATCTATCATTTCCTCACTGACTATTTCCCCCGGGCACAGGGCCGGTACTCCCGGTGGGTACACCGCCACACTGTCAGCACTGATTTTCCCTGCCGCCTCTTCCAGGGAAATTACCTTCACCTTTGATAACCAGGCCTGCCGTGGTGTAACGGCTTGTACCACCCGGGGCGGCTGTGGTGCACTGAACACAGCGCTGCTGTTACCTTTATTTTCCGTTACCAGTTTAAACAGCGCTTGATACAGCGCCCGGCCATCCTGCTCGCCGGCATTAAGCCCCAGCAGCACCACAATATTATAGTAATCAGCCATTTCAACCTGTACACCATAATTATCAGACAGTATCTCCGCAGCCTGAAAGCCGGTCAAACCGGTTTCCTGCACGTTTATTACTAACCGGGTTTCATCTATCAAGAGTATATCACAGTCATTCAAATGATGCGGGCTTAAAACCTTTACACCGGGTAATGCAGATATTTTTTGTCGTAATTTTCGCGCCACCCTAAGGGATTTATCAATTAAAACGCTGCCCTCGGCGGCCAGTTGGCGCCTGGCGGCATCCAGCGAAGCCATTAGTATATATGACGGGCTGGTGCTCTGCACCATGCGCAGGCATTCTTCCAAGCGCATTTTATCTACCCGGTGAGAATTCAAATGCAGCATCGATGCTTGGGTCAGCGCTCCACCCACCTTATGGGTACTTTGAACCACTGCATCGGCACCACCGGAAAGGGCATCGGCAGGGAGTTCACTGTGAAAGCGAAAATGAGCGCCGTGGGCTTCATCAACCAGCAGTGGTATACCATAGCGATGAGTAATTTCAGCCATGGGAGCAATTTTTTCCGCTATGCCGTAGTAGCTGGGATGTACCATTAATACAGCGGCAGCAGGATATTTTTCCAGGCAGCGGTTTAACTTTTCCGGCGCCAGAATGGAAGGAATACCAAATTCATCTAACAGCGGCGGATACAGGTATACCGGCCGGGCACCGCTTAATATTAACCCGGTGAGCACCGACCGGTGCACGTTTCTGGGCATAACCAGTACATCACCGGGACCACAGGTGGCCAGTATCAATGCTACCAGGCCGGCAGAAGTACCGTTTATTATAAAATAACATTCCCGGGATTGATATAAGTCTGCAGCCAATCTTTGAGCCCGGGCAATGGCCTGCCGGGGGTTGTGTAAATCGTCCAAACCGGGCACTTCGGTCAAATCCCATTGAAAAAATTTTTCCTGCTGCAGCATTTCCCGGGGCAGCGCTTTTCCCTGCCTGTGCGCCGGCACGTGAAAGCCCACTTTATTTTTTGAACAATATTCTTTTAATGCCTCAATCAGCGGTGTTTCCAACTGGTTCAATTTAATCAACCTTTATAAAAATTAAATCATATATAGTAACATTTAATTTTATCACAGATTATAAATATCTTCCAAGTAATTTTGGGTTTTTACCAGCAGTTATACCTCATGATGAATTATTAAAAGTGAAAAAATAAATTCAAACAAGGAGGGATGAAAATGAAAAAATCATCAAAAAAATCTTTTGTAGATGAAAAAAAACTCTCTAAAAAATACCGCACCAACGTGGGCGGCTTAATAGCGGCATGGAAAAAGGGACGTTCCGACGTAGAAATAGCCTGCAGTACCGGCATTGATCTTTTTACCCTTAAACAAATAAAATCAGAGATCGAACTGGCTCACCGCCGCCAAAGATTAGAAGAAAAAAAAGAGGCCCTGGCCCATGGTCAGTCCCCTAAACAGCACCATATTTTTTTAAGACCGTTGACATAATATGTATAATCTTGGGCATCGCAGCTTAATTGAACAATTTTTTGCTCACACTTTGAACAGATGAATTTACCCAAAATAAAGATACCACCGTTTTTTATACTGCCCAAACTCTGACAGTATATGCAGCGGGCTGCCTGGTTTAACAAAACTTTCACCCCACAAAATGTTTTTTATATGCTATGTAAAAATGACCTCCCGCGTCACCGCCAGATGATAAAAACCCCGACGTAAGATAGTATTAAAAATCCCCTCGGGTAAACCCGAAGGGATTTTTTATTTACTCAGCCACAGCAGATGCACTGTTAAGCTCTCTATTTATTCTTCTTTACCACGTTAATGGCAGGTTCCGGACAAACCATCTGGCAGATGCCACAGCCAATACAATCGTTGTTAGCTTCTACAGATGGTGTACCATAAACACCCAGTACCTTTGACCAGGCAATACACTTTTTGGGGCACTTTTCTATACAGAGTCCGCAACCCTTACAGAGACCGGGGAAAATAGTCCATTGAGCCTTATCCAGTTCCAGGGTCCGGGGCTTAAATTCTACGGCCACTTCTTTTCCCTCCTCGTTATACTAATTCCATACCTTTATCAATAGCTTTATAGTTCAATTCACGCAGCTTTGGATTCTGCTCGAACTTGTAACCCAGTTTCTTTTCAATGGCCTTCTTGGCATCTTCAGCGGTAACCACTTTGGTAGCCGCTACAACTGCACCGAGGATAATTACGTTAAATACCCGGGGATGCAGTTCATTTTTAGCGATTTCCAAAGCAGGAATTGCCAGTATTTTAGCCGCGTTTTGAGGCAAATCTTCTTTCGGAATATCAATGCTGGTGTCATACACAAAAATGGTATTTTCGCCAACATATTGTTTGGTACGGTAGATGGCCCTGTCACTTAAGGCTACAACAATATCGCCAATATCGAATTTAGGTGCACCGATACGCTCATCACTGATTTGTAAAAAGGCGATAGAAACACCACCGCGCTGTTCAACACCGAAGTTAGGAATGTACAGTGCCTCTCTACCCTCGTTGTCAGCGGCTTCAGCCAAAATTTGCGCAACGGACTGAACACCCTGGCCGCCTTCACCGGCCAGCATAATTTTGGTTACTTCAGCCATTTTACTGTCCCTCCTTTTCTTCGGCGCCGGGAACCTTTTTCTCTCCCACTTTGAAGTACTTGGGCATCTCTTTTTGTACAAAGTTCCAAGTTTTCTCTGCATTGGTGCGCCAGTTGGTGGGACAAGCAGACAGCGCTTCTACAAAGGAGAATCCTCTGCCTTCCATTTGGTTTTGCAGCGCTTTCTTAATATAGCTCTTCAGCTGCTTTAAGTTAGCAGTGGTACCACGGGCCACATAAGCACCCTCCCGGGTAATGGCAGCAACCATTTCCGGACCCTGGGTGGGGTAACCGGTTTCCTCAACATTACGACCGTAAGGTGCAGTCTCTGCCTTCTGATCGGGCATGGTGGTAGGTGCCATCTGACCACCGGTCATTGCGTATACTGTATTTAATGCCAGTATCACGGTAATCTTTTCATTACGGGCTGCAGCGTTAACCAGGTGTTGAGATCCGATAGCATAACCGCCGCCGTCACCCATGTAAGCAATACAAATTAAATCCGGATTAGCTCTTTTAACACCGGTCATAACCGGGGTGGTACGACCGTGGTGAGTTTGAATGCTGTCCACATTAAAGAAATCCCAAGCTAAAAGAGAACAACCGATATCACAACCGAAAACTACTCTATCTTGAATTCCTAATTCATCAATGGCCTCACCCAGTGCTTTTAACACTAAGCCGTGACCACAGCCGGGGCAAAATTTATGCGGTTTGGTTTCCGGCCGCCAGCATTTTGGCATGGCTGGTTGTACAGTCATAAACAATGGGCCTCCTTTCAAATTAAAGAACAAAAAATATTAATTGCTATTATAAAATTTCGTTTACTTTACCAACAATTTCATCAGTTGTTATACCCACACCAGGCTTGAAGAAAGGTACAATCTCAACGCTTGCACCGTAAATAACATCTTTAATCAGTTTGGCAAACTGGCCTTGAGCAGATTCAACTATTAAGAATTTTTTAGCCTTGCCTGCCAGCTCTTTCAGTTCTTTTTCCGGCAGCGGGCGCAGGGTAATGGGACGGAAGTAGCCAACTTTTTTACCTTCCTTACGCAGCTGCTCCACCGCTTCCTTTGCACCGCGGGAAACAACACCATGGGAAAGAACTACCACATCAGCGTCTTCGGTATCAAAAGCCTGGTATTCAGCTACTTCTTCCGCCATTTTGGCGTAATCTTTAAAGTAACCCTGCAGAACTTCATACAGTTCTTCTTCAACGTTATAAGTATTGCGGTAGTGACCCGGTTCACGATCAACGCCGGGGGTTCCGGGTTTACCCACATAAGGTTCTGCCGGAACAAACTCAATGCCCTTCTGCTCCGGATCGTAAACAGTCAACGACTCGCGCATTTTAGCCTGGTAGCCGTCACCCAGTACAAAGGTGGGGAAGCGGTACTTCCAGGCCACATTAAAGGCTTTGATGGTATAATCAAACAGCTCCTGGTGATTGGCCGTTGAATATACTATTCTTAAACCTTCACCGTTACCACCAAAGGTAGTCATTGTTACTTCCTGCTGGGAGTAAATAACAGTAGCTGTGGACGGGCCGCCACGCTGCTGAACAATGGTTACGGTGGGTAAACGCATGGCTTCCGCCATTGACATCGGTTCCTGCATCAGGGTGTTGCCCGGGCCGGCAGTGGCGGTAAATGCCTTGCGGCCAGCCATAACACCGCCAACGGTAGTAAATCCGGCAGACAGCTCATCTTCGGTCTGCAGGAACTTGCGGTTATACTTGGGCGCTAACCTTGTCCAATAGTGCATAATTTCGTTTTGCGGGGTGATGGGATACCCATACATAATTTCTGCACCAGCAGCCACCGCTGCCCATGCCACCACCTCGTTGCCCGTCATAAAGACGCGCTTTTCTTCGGTGATAAGTTTTTCTGACATAAAATAAACTGCACCTCCTGTAATATGTAACTCCCTTATATCCAAAGGGGAAAGTTTATTTACCATAATGTACAGGGCATAAAGCGGTCTAAAGGTCTGACCATATTGCCCATACAATCCTGCTTTCCTATTGCTTCAGCCACACTTCTTTCTGCAGTGGTCGCTATTACCGGAACCTGCAGCACCTCTGCCGCTTCAGCGACAACCTTTGCACCGTTCTGCACAATCTCAGGTGTGGTTTCATCTCCTAAATGGGTGTTGTTGATAATTCCATGAATATTCCCCAACTGTTTTAAATACTCCACTATTTCATCCACGGTTGATGTCATCGGACGGGATATATTAACTACTGCATATATTCTTAAGTTTGGCTCTTTATCTACACCTTCAAGCAGGTTAAGTGTTTTAGAACCTTCTACGCCATAACCAATGTCTAAAATGACATCACCCTCGTTAAGCAGGGCCCACCTGGCTGCCGGCTTAATTATATTGCCCGCTTCACCCAGTCCAACGGTTTCTTTTGTTTCCCAGGCAATTACGTTAATATTTTGCTCCGCCAGCTGCTTTTTAATAGGTCTTAAGGTATAACACGGTTCAACAATATCTAAATCCACCAGGTTAACTTTACGATTCTGCCTTGCTAAATCCAAAGCCCTGTTAACAGCAACTTCACTCTTACCGCTTGCATACTCACCGATATATGCCTCTACAATACGGTTGGGTATAATGCCTCACCCCCTCTTGCTAATTATCAGCAAATTTAGTATAGTTTATCCAATTAAGAATATTTATAAATTGCCTCTAATAAAGAACAACCGGGACAAATAATCTGCCCCGTTCCCGTTACTTTCACTGCCACAATACTAATAACATTTTCCTATGTTTACAGTATAACCCCAGTAAAATACTTCCGTCAAGAACATTCTAACCCCTAAAAAATACCATTAAAACAGCATATATTCCATTAACAGCAGCAGTATTACTCCCGGCACTTGAAGCACACCGGCTGTAATTAGGGTGAAGGGATTTAACGGTATGTGAATTCCAAAGTGGGAACTAATTAAATTAAAAAAAATTAACAACAAGGCACCTATTACCAGGTACATTACCAGTTTAAAAATAAACTTTAACGGTTTGACAATAAAAATACCAATTAAATACAAACCGCACAGGCCAACCAGCCCCAGTAAAATGGTCGTCCACTCCATTACCATATACCCCCACATTGCTTTTGGTTATTTATATGGTCTGCAGGGGTTAATTATGCCCGTTTTACTTATTCCATTTCCCTTCTTCCCTGCAGGGCCTTGGTTAACGTGTACTCGTCGGTATATTCTAAATCTGCCCCCACCGGTAAGCCGTGGGCCAGGCGGCTGGTTTTTATACCCAGCGGCTTTATCAACCGGGCCAGGTACATGGCGGTGGTGTCACCTTCAACGGTGGGATTGGTGGCAATAATAACTTCTTTCACCTGCTGATCTTCCAGGCGCTTCAGTAAACTTTTGATGTTTAAGTCTTCCACCCCAATGCCTTCCATCGGTGCCAATACCCCGTTTAACACATGGTACAATCCGTTAAAACTTTGGGTTTTTTCAATGGCCATAACATCTCTGGAATGCTCCACCACACATATTATAGACCGGTTGCGGCTGGAATCACTGCAGATACCGCAGGGATCAACATCTGTAAGGTTGCCGCAGCTGCTGCAGTATTTAACGGCATCCCGTACTTCCACTAAAGCTTCAGCCAGCTGGTGGGCAACCTGGGGGGGAGCATTTAATATGTAAAAGGCCAGGCGTTGGGCTGATTTAGGCCCAATGCCGGGCAGTTTGGCAAATTCTTCTATTAAGCGAGTTACCGGTTCAGCAAATTTTCTCATAGTTTAACCCTCATTAACCAAATTAAATATTTTTTAAACTGTTTGTTAACACTTAACCAAAAGTGTAGAACAATTTACTTTACAAGTCAATAAGGTAGTAATACAAAAAAGGGTATGGTTTTTTAACCACACCCCGGTGTTTAAAACAGCCCCGGAATTTTAATACCGCCGGTAATTTTACTCATTTCATCAGATACCATTTCTTGACTCTTGCGCAGGGCCTCGTTTACTGCTGCCAGCACTAAATCCTGCAGCATTTCCACATCATCAGGGTCCACTGCCTCCGGCTTAATCTCCACCGATATTAATTCCTGACGACCGTTAGCCACAACCTTTACTACACCACCGCCGGCAGTGGCTTCAACAGTTTTTTCGGCCAATTCTTCCTGCATTTTGGCCATATCCCGCTGCATTTTCTGCACCTGTTTCATCATTTTATTCATATTACCGCCACCAAGCATAATAAGAGTCCTCCTTATATATAATAGTTATTTTATAATTCTCACTTATTTAAGCACAACTTTATCTTCACCGAAAAATTCTATTGCCTTTTTCAATAACGGTGATTCCGTTTCAGCGGTTTTTTTTTCCCCCTGGTATCCCACCTGGTCCAGCGTAACTATTTTAACAGACCAGCTGCCGCCAAGCACATCGTTTAACGCCTGCTGAAATACTTTTCGGTTTTCCTCCCGCTCAGCCCTAACTTTATGAAAACTAGCATGCTGGGGTTTAAATCCAATGGTCAGCTGCTGTTCTTTAACATCAACCACTTCGGCTTCCCGGAATATCCCGTATGCAGCAGGCTTCAGTTTTTTAACCCTTTCCAAAATACTGGGCCAGGATTGTTTAATATGTTTATTTCTATCATTCTGCTGCGGTACATTATTTTCTTCCGGCTGCTTTTGTTGTTTTATATCAACGGTATTTTTTATTTCCTTACTTGAACTGCTGACTTCTTGCGGCCAACTATTTTCAGCAGGTATTTCCGGGTGCGGCCCGGCCAGCTGTTTACCGGTATTTATATTTTTTAAATACTTTTCAATTTTATCTACCCTGGTATTTATATCATCGCTCTCACCGGTGGTAATTTTAACCAGCGCCAGTTCCAGCAGCACCCTGGGTTGAGAGCTCCACTTCATATCATATTCTAAACGGGTTAATATTTCCAAGCATTTAGAAACAAAAAGGGGCGTAAATTTCCGGGCATCGGTTTTAATTTTTTCATTTTCTATAAAATCTTCAGGCACCTGCTGGGAAACTAAATACAGCATTAAGGATCTTAAATAAGTATTTAGTTCTTTAATAAACAAACGCAGATCTTTACCCTGCTGGAAAAGATCATTTACCAGGGATAACGCACCGGATGCATTTGCTTCAGCCAGGTAACCGGCCATAGTGCTTAATATGTCTTCCCGCACCGTACCCAAAAGGTTGTGCACGTCATCCACTGTAACGATACCATCACCAAAAACCGAACCCTGGTCCAAAATGCTTAAAGCATCCCTCAGCCCGCCTTCCGCTGCCCTGGCAATCAATACCAGAGCCTGTTCCTCCACCTGCAGGCCGGCACTTTCCGCCACCTGTCTTAGCCGGGGCAGCATATCTTTAACATCAATGCGGCGAAAATCAAACCGCTGGCAGCGGGACAGCACAGTTACCGGTACTTTATGGGGTTCTGTGGTGGCCAGCACAAAAACCACGTGAGACGGGGGTTCTTCCAGGGTTTTTAGCAGCGCATTAAATGCCTCGGCAGTGAGCATGTGCACTTCGTCAATTATATATATGCGGTATCGACCATTGGCCGGTGAATATTTTACCTTTTCCCGCAGGTCTCGTATATCTTCAATACCGCGGTTTGAAGCGGCATCTATTTCAATCACATCCACAGCAGTACCCTCAATGGTAGATATGCAGTTTTGACATTGGTTACAGGGTTCCCCGGCTTGGCTGTTCAAGCAGTTTAACGTTTTGGCCAGCACCTTCGCGGTGCTGGTTTTACCGGTACCCCTGGGCCCACAAAAAAGATAGGCATGACTTACCCGGCCGCTGGAAATTGCATTTTGCAGGGTGCGGGTAATATGCTGCTGGCCGACAATATCGGCAAATTTCTGTGGGCGATATTCCCGGTACAGGGCACGATAGCCCATAATTATACCCCTCCAGATTTAGTCTATTATAAATTTCGCTATTTAATACATTTTTCCTGTTATCATTAACGAATAGAAAATATTAAAATAGGGATGATTCTGCTGAAAGAATCATCCCTTGAAAAAATTACTGGTCGTGCACCCTACTTTTGGATTACGGCTTCCGAACGTAACCGGTGCAGGTAACTCAGACCAGGCACCCTTGCGGCACCCGCAAGACATTCCTTAGTGCTGCTTCCGCCAGGACCTGACACGGTTCGGAAGCTTGCGTCGCGCAAGACCCGATCATCAACGCCCCTTACACCAGGCAGACTTCACAAGCCATACCCGAGAGTAGGTAATCGACCCCGCTACAGCGGATTGCGGGTACAGGGCACCGCTACCTCCCCGTCTAGCACGACCATTTTTGAAAATAAAAAAATGGCGGAGAGACAGGGATTCGAACCCTGGAGACGGTTGCCCGTCCACACGCTCTCCAGGCGTGCGCCTTCATCCACTCGGCCATCTCTCCACAAATCACGGTTGTTATTATAGCATATTTAATTTATTATAACAACAGGCAAATCCTAGTTTTTATTTTTTATTGACGGGAATAATCGTAACAAATATTTATTTTTTAAGGTTAACTATCATTGTTATCGTCTTAAGACATTTTTTCCGGGTATATCTGTATTTTCAGCAAATCTTTTGGCGCTATTGAAGATGGTAAGTTTGATTTAAGCAGCCCTGCCAAATATTTTATCATTTAGTTTGACATACCAGGCAGCTGCCTGCACCTGAATAATATAACCCACCGCAATTATAAGTGCAATATCTGCTCCTTTTTCACCAAATGCAGTCATTGCAATGGCCAAAGCAATTGATAAATTTCTCATCACTGTCCCGTAAACTAAGGCTATTGCCTCGCCTCTTTTAAATAAAGCCTTTGCAATAATCGTACTAAATATAAAATTAAAACTATAGAACAAAAATAAAGGTAAGAAAATATATAACAAGAGTACAGGATTAGAAATTATAGTTTTTGATTTTAAAGCCATGGCAATAAAAACTATTCCCAAAACACCTACCGTTGACAGCATGGGAAATTTCGGTTTAAAATCTTTCTGATATCTTTCTTTACCGTACTTTTGTATTATGAAGCGCTGAGTAGCATATCCCGCTATCATGGGTATAAACACAACCAGTAAAATATTCTTAAATACGTCCATCAAAGGTATTTTTATAACCGTACCCATTAGAAATTGCAGGTAGAAAGGTGTAAGTATTGAACCCAACACTAATCCTATAACCGTCAATTTTATTGCCGCCGGAACATCACCTTTGGCAAATCCTGTCCATGAAATGGTCATTCCCGAAGTAGGTAGTAACGAAGTAATTAAAAAACCTAATATAAAAACGGGATTTTGAGGGAAAAACAGTTTTCCCATACCGAATCCCACAAATGGAATTATGATAAAATTTATAATCTGAGCAGTTATATTTAGTTTGATATTGCCCACAGAAAACAATTCTTCTATTTTGAGGTTAACCATCATGGGGTAAACCATTAGAAAGGTAAAGGGAATAATAGCAGCTTTAAGGATCGATGGATCATAAAAATACCCGCTTAATATGCCAAGCAGCATGAACAAGGGGATACTCCAGGTTAAATTTTTTTGCAGAACTGAAATAATCTTCCACATTAGTTCCCATCCTCTGTGAAGCTGAATTATTTTTAATCCGCTATATTGACCGGTAAATACAGAATAACTTAAATGCAGCCCGCTTGATTTAATTTCTACGTTATTTAATATCTGCGCTATTAATGAAATTTAAACGGCAAACATTAAAATTCTCTCCTGATCTCAATATTAAAAGGGGTTCCGCACTCAATGGCGAAACCCCTTAATTTATCTAGCCTGGCGGAGAGACAGGGATTCGAACCCTGGAGACAGCTTATCACTGCCTACTCGATTTCGAGTCGAGCGCCTTCAACCAACTCGGCCATCTCTCCACACTATCTATTTACCTTTACGCAGTTTTCTAAAAAACAGGCGAATGATTTCTTTGCATTCATCTTCCAGTACACCGGATATTACTTCCACCTGGTGATTAAATCTCGGCTGCCTCACTATATCCAGTATACTGTCAATGGACCCCGACTTATTATTTGGAGCACCGTATACCAAAGTGCCAACCCTGTACTGTACAATGGCACCGGCACACATGGCACAGGGCTCAACCGTTACGTATAGCGTGGCATTATTTAACCGCCAGTCGCCCAACTTTTGCGCCGCTTCCCGCAGTACCAGCATTTCCGCATGGGCACCGGCATCCTTTAATAACTCCCGCAAATCATGGCCGGCAGATATCACTTCTCCGTCAGATACAACCACCGCGCCAATGGGTACTTCACCCAGCTTATAAGCCCTGCGGGCTTCTTCTAAGGCACGGCGCATGTACTCGGCGTGTACCACAGCTGTCTCCTTTGTCTATAAATAAATATGGTGCCCCCGGGAGGATTCGAACCTCCGACACACGGTTTAGGAAACCGCTGCTCTATCCCCTGAGCTACGGGGGCATACAAATAAGTTGTTAGTTCAACCCCCCTGGGCTTAACTAACAACTTACTTCCAGTGGCGTGCCTGTAGGGACTCGAACCCCAAACCTTCTGATCCGTAGTCAGACGCTCTATCCAATTGAGCTACAGGCACATGAACCTTCTCGCCAGCGACGAAAGTTATTATAGCAAATGGCAGTGGATTTGTCAAGATGTTAATTTCTGCCGGCAGCAGCCTGCCGTTAAAAAACCACAGCCACATGCAGCTAAAATAAATGGCGGAGAGCGAGGGATTCGAACCCTCGATACGGGATTTCGCCCGTATACTCGCTTAGCAGGCGAGCGCCTTCAGCCAACTCGGCCAGCTCTCCGCGTCCGTGGCGGAGGGGGTGGGATTCGAACCCACGGAACCCGTGAAGGTTCAACGGTTTTCAAGACCGCCTCCTTAAACCGCTCGGACACCCCTCCATATCTAAGGAGGTACCCCTCCCACCATTAACTTCTTTAGTACTCCTGCGCTGAGGCGCTATGCCTCAACGCAAGTACTAATATAACATATATATTATATGTTGTCAATTTAGTTTTCATTTATTATCTGCCGAAATTTTTGTCAGTCCACCCATGTAAGGCTGCAGTACAGGAGGTATGCATACACTGCCATCCTGCTCTTGGAAGTTTTCTAAAATAGCAGCCAAAGTCCGCCCCACAGCCAAACCGGAACCGTTTAATGTATGCACAAACTCCGGTTTAGCTTTCTTTTCCCGTCGAAATCTTATATTTGCCCTCCGGGCTTGGAAATCTTCAAAGTTGCTGCAGGATGAAATTTCCCGGTAAGTATTAAAACTGGGCAGCCACACCTCAATATCATAGGTTTTGGCTGCTGAAAAACCCAGGTCACCGGTGCACAGGTTTACCACCCTGTAAGGCAGCCCCAGTAACTGCAGTACCTGTTCAGCATTTTGTAAAAGCTTTTCCAACTCTTCATAGGAGTTGTCGGGATTAACAAATTTAACCAGTTCCACTTTGTTAAACTGATGCTGTCTAATTAATCCCCTGGTATCCCGGCCAGCCGCACCGGCTTCAGCCCGGAAACAGGCACTGTAGGCACAGTGGTAAATGGGCAGTTGTTCAGCAGTTAAAATTTCTTCCCGGTATAAATTTGTTACCGGCACCTCGGCGGTGGGTATTAAGTAGTAGCTGCTGTTTTCCAGCTTAAACATATCTTCCGCAAATTTAGGAAGCTGCCCGGTACCGATCATGCTGTCGGCGTTGACAATAAACGGAGGCATTATTTCGGTATAGCCATGTTCCCTGGTATGCAGATCTAGCATAAAGTTGATTAATGCCCGCTCTAACCGGGCACCCGCGCCCTTATAAAATGAAAACCTGGCTCCGGATACTTTGCCGCCCCGTTCAAAGTCTATAATATCCAGCTGTTCACCAATTTCCCAGTGCGGCTTAACCTCAAAGTCAAATTTCCTGGGTTTACCCCAGCGTCTTACTTCTTCGTTGTCATTTTCATCCGCACCCACCGGTACCGATTGATGGGGTATGTTTGGTATAGTTAGCAGTATCTGCTGTAATTTATTTTCTATTTCTTTAATTTCTTCGTCCATCTGCTTAATGGATTGGGATACATTGCGCATCTCCAGTATTTTTTCTTCCGCCGGTTCTCCAGCTTTTTTCAGCCGGCCGATTTCTTCCGATACCACGTTGCGTTTATTTTTTAATTGTTCAACTGCCACAAGTTTTTTTCGCCGTTCTTCATCCAGGTTTAAGAACTGGTCCAAAGATACATCCACAGACCGGTTGGTTAAAGCCTGTTTTACTATTTCCGGATTACTTCTTACAAACTTAATATCTAACATCATTTCGCCCCCGTAACCGCGTTCTTTGCTAAATTTAGACTTTATTTCTTAGTATTATACTATAGCAGCCCGGTGTTGTAAAATCTTGGTCTTGACAATTCCCCATGGCTAAAGGCAGGGGCTTTACGGTGCAGTTTGGTAAGTTTGGGCCTTACAGCCCAAACTTCCCTTCTTCACTGCTGAAAACCAGCTTAATTTTCCAGTTATCAGCTTCCTTTATAAACTAACCAGTTTCACATCCAGCACCCCGTCCACCGAGGCTATTTCCTTCAAGGTATCATCGCAGGTGGCAGTATCCACAGCCAATACCATTACTGCAATTCCGCCCTGCTGCTGGCGGCCCACCTGCATTCCGCCAATGTTAATTTTGTGTTCTCCCAGCACGGTACCAACTTTACCAATTATACCGGGCTTGTCATGGTGGGGAACAATTAACATGTGCCCTTCCGGCTTTGCATCGATGCGGAAACCGTCAATATTTACAATCCGTGGATCATTGCCTAAGAACAGGGTACCGCTTAAAGTACGTTCACCCCGATCGGTAACTACTTTAACGGTAATAATGTTATTGTAATCCTGAACCTTATCCCGGGTGGTTTGTACTACTTCAATTCCCCGGTTTCTGGCCACCACCGAAGCGTTAACAAAATTAACCGTTTCCTGCAGAATGGGGTCTAAAATTCCTTTCAGCAGCATGGTGGTAATCGGTGTCACTTCATGCTTGGTTAATTCTCCACCATAAGTTACCTCAATACGATTAATGCGGCCATCCAATATCTGGGCCTGGAAATTACCTAACTTCTCTGCCAGCTCCAGGAAAGGACGAACCTTGGCCAGCAGTTTCGGGCTTAACGATGGAATATTCACTGCATTTTTAACCATACTGCCCTGTAGATAGTCGGCAATTTCTTTAGCTACATCCACCGCCACATTTATTTGTGCCTCCACGGTGGAAGCGCCCAAGTGCGGTGTGGCTATGAAGTTTTCCAGCTGGTACAGCGGGCTGTCGGTATTGGGCTCTTTCTCAAAAACATCCAGTGCTGCACCGGCCACTTTACCCGATTTTAAAGCTTCGTAAAGTGCTTCTTCATCTATGATGCCGCCCCGGGCGCAGTTTATTATCCGCACCCCATCTTTAACTTTTTCCAGCGCCTCTGCATCAATCATATGCCGGGTTTCTTTAGTTAGCGGCATATGCACGGTGATAAAATCAGCTTCTCTTAATAACTGATCCAGCGTTACTATTTCCACTCCCAGGTTAGCTGCATTTTCAGCGGAAATATAGGGGTCGTAGGCTAAAATACCCATTTCCATGGCCATGGCTCTTTTGGCCACCGCTGAACCGATCCGCCCCAATCCAATGATGCCCAACACTTTATTGCGCAGTTCAACACCCAAGAACGCTTTTTTATTCCAAACCCCTTCCTTTAGTTTTGCTGCCGCCGCCGGTATCTTGCGGGACAATGCCAGCATCATGGCCATCGTGTGTTCTGCTGCTGCTATGGTGTTGCCGTCGGGGGCATTTACAACGATAATCCCCTTATTGGTGGCTGCCTTTAAGTCAATATTGTCAACACCAACCCCGGCCCGGCCAATTATTTTCAACTTAGCGGCATGTTCCAGCAGCTGCGCAGTTACCTTGGTGGCGCTGCGTACAATCATGGCATCGTAATCACCAATTATTTTTATTAATTCTTCCCCGGGCATTTTGTTTTCTATATCCACCCTTATATCTGGAATCTGATATAAAGGGGCTAAACCCTTTTCCGAAACACCATCTAACACCAGTACCTTCATCATTAGTTATCCTCCCCTAAAAATACTAACTGTGCTTCACGTACCCCGGCACCCAATTCTGCTTTATACCCGCATTCATTTAACGCCATTTCCAAAGCAGCGATGGTTAGTAACACGTCAGCTTTGGCAGTATATCCCATGTGGGCAATGCGGAAAATTTTACCCTTTAATTCTCCCTGGCCACCGGCCACCATAACGCGATATTTATCCAACAGTGTTTTACGCAAATTATTAACATCAACTGTCATTGGGCATTGTACTGCGGTAACGGTATCTGAGGCATATTCCAAAGCAGGCAGCAGTTCCAATCCCAGTGCCATCACCGCCGCCCTGGTGGCCTTAGCCAGCAGCTTGTGCCTCTTAAACACATTTTCCAATCCTTCTTCCAGCATCATATCCAATGCTGCTTCCAAGCCATAATACAAAGATACCGCCGAGGTGTAAGGGGTATTGTTTTTACCCAGTGACTTTCTGGCTTTAATTAAATCAAAATAATATTTTGGTGCTTTATTTTGTTCAATTACATTCCATGCTTTAGGGCTGACACTTACAAAGGCCAATCCCGGGGGCAGCATCATGGCTTTCTGGGAGCCGCTGACCATTATATCCACCTTCCACTCATCGGTGCGGATATCCATGCCCCCCATACTGCTTACTGCATCAACCACTAAAACGGCCTGGTGCTGGGCAGTTAACCTGCCCAACCCTTCAATATCATTAACCACACCGGTTGAAGTTTCGTTATGAGTGGCAAATACCGCTTTAATGTCCGGGTCTGCCTTTAATTTTTCTTCCACTACCCTAATATCTACGTCACAGCCCCATCCAAATTTTATTTCATCTACATCGGCACCGTACTTACGGGCCAATTCTCCAAAGCGCTCTCCAAATTTACCGGTGTTAAGGGTTATCACTTTATCTCCCGGGCTGACCACATTGGCCACCGCCGCTTCCAGTCCACCGGTCCCGGAACATGCTAATACAAACACTTCATTTTCTGTTTGAAAAACCTTTTTTAATTTATCGGTAACACGGCCAATTAAAGCAGCAAACTCGGCACTGCGGTGCCCAATAATCGGCCTGGACATGGCATTAACCACTGCGGGCGGAACCGGTGTCGGTCCCGGAATCATCAAATAAAGCTTATCTTTCATAATTTATCTCCTCCATACACAAATAGTTGGTTTATTTTTTTGTTTCTGGCCAGAAAACAAAAATTTATTTAAGTAAGTGTTTGAAGTGGATCTCGCGCGGGCTTTTCGAACATCCTCTTTAAGTGTATACAAAATAAAAAATCCCCCGCCCCTGACTTTAAATCAGGGACGAGAGATTTTGCTCCCGCGTTGCCACCCAAGTTGACCAAGGAA
This sequence comes from Desulforadius tongensis, assembly GCF_016907915.1. Lineage (GTDB taxonomy): Bacteria > Bacillota > Desulfotomaculia > Desulfotomaculales > Desulfohalotomaculaceae > Desulforadius > Desulforadius tongensis. The sequence goes on along the minus strand of NZ_JAFBCW010000016.1, from coordinate 2,874 downwards.
AAGATACCCTCAGCCCTCTCATTGTTTATAACGGGCCCGTGCCCGAACCTGCTTAATCGATTTCTCTTTCGGCAGGTTCCCTTGGGGGCGGATTTCACAGCTACCTTTACCGGTTCACAGCAGCCACCGGCTCTCTGAAAAAGGATCACTATTACTTGACCCCGTCATCGGGTTTTGCTTATTTAAAATGTGATTTGAATTGTACTATAACCGGCTCCAATTTTCAAGACATTTTTTGTTAAAATTTTTTTAATTTTTTAGGGTAATCGTCTTTTATTTGTATTTATTAAATTGCGAATTAACTTTTTCATCGTTTTTCTATACTTTTTCAGCTTTACCCCGACCAGCTGATTTAAAAAATCATTTGCCAAACCCGGCCAATATTCAATATTTTTTCACTATAAAAGGCCGCAGCATAAACTGCGACCTTTAGCAAATTTATAATCTACTTTTTAATCATATTTAAAAAATATTGATGCAGGCGCAAATCAGCAGTTAATTCCGGGTGAAAAGCAGCCGCTAAAAAATTCTTCTGCCTGGCTAAAACTATTTTTTCCTCGTATTTAGCCATAACTTCCACCCCTGAACCTGCCGAAGCAATGTACGGAGCTCTTATAAAAACAGCACGATAAGGCTTATCACCAAGGGCGGGAATGGCTAAATCAGCTTCAAAACTATCCACCTGGCGCCCAAAGGCATTCCGTTCCACCGCTATATCCATTAAACCCAAAGACAGCTGATTAGATTTCACAATATCTTTAGCCATCATAATTAATCCCGCACAAGTTCCGAATACCGGTAAGCCCTGTTCTGCCAGCTGTTTAATAGGCTCCAGCAGTTCATAGGCAGTTAAAAGTTTTCCCATGGTGGTGCTTTCACCACCCGGTATTACCAACCCATCCAAACCGTTTAGCTGTTCAGGTAAACGAATTTGACGTGTATTTACTCCACAAACCCGCAGGGCTTTTTCATGTTCTAAAAAGGCACCTTGTAACGCTAAAACACCTATAATCATCTATATCCCTTCTTACCAACCACGATCCTGCATGCGCTGTTCCGGAGCAATGGTTTGTATTTCAATACCCGGCATAGCTTCCCCAATATCTCTGGATATTTCAGCTAAAATTTTCGGGTCGTTGTAATGGGTGGTGGCAGCAACAATTGCCTTAGCCCTGGCCACAGGATCCTTAGATTTGAAGATTCCGGAACCCACAAAAATACCGTCACAGCCCAGCTGCATCATCAACGCAGCATCTGCAGGGGTAGCAATACCACCGGCAGCAAAATTAACAACAGGTAAACGACCCAGCTCGGCAACTTTAACTACCAAGTCATAGGGGGCCCCCATTTCCTTAGCCGCTGTCATTAATTCTTCTTTGGGCAGGTTCTGCAGGTAGCGAATTTCACCCATCACTTTTCGCATATGACGCACTGCTTCAACAACGTTACCGGTACCGGGTTCCCCTTTAGTACGAATCATTGCTGCACCTTCGCCAATTCTGCGCAGCGCTTCACCAAGATTCCTGGCTCCACATACAAAGGGAACCTTAAACTCATGCTTGTCAATATGAAATTCTTCATCAGCAGGAGTTAAAACTTCACTTTCATCTATGTAATCAACGCCCAAAGATTCCAAAATCTGAGCTTCTACAAAATGACCAATCCGTGCTTTAGCCATAACCGGTATTGTTACGGCATCCATAATTCTTTGGATAACGGTGGGATCTGCCATTCTGGCCACACCGCCGGCAGCTCTAATATCAGCAGGTACCCTCTCCAAAGCCATAACAGCACAAGCGCCGGCTTCTTCGGCTATTTTAGCCTGTTCCGGAGTAGTTACATCCATAATTACTCCGCCTTTAAGCATCTCGGCCAAACCTTTTTTGACCGTCCAAGTCCCCTTTTCAGTCAACAAATTCTACCTCCATTTCTACTACTTATTAACTTAATCATTTTACAATAATTTAGATTAATAAACAAGGCTTGATAAAATTACCATTTTCAACTTCGTAATAGTTTTTATTAATGTAAATTTTTATTCGGTAAATAAACTTAATCGTGGGTAATTCTACCATCACCGGTAATAGATAAAGTTGGTCCTAAAAATTTAGGTTTTGGCTTTAATAACGTTACATTTATAAAATCTTTATTTCTAGCCAATATTTCTCTTATTTCATAATAATCGGCTCCCCGATAAATATGCTTATCTGCAATAACCCCTTTGGCATTTATTCCCATAGAATTGGCAATATATACAGCCCTTGGAAGATGAAATTTTTGCGTAACTACAACAGCAGATTTAACACAAAATATATCCCTGGCTCTATACATACTGTCATAAGTACTTAAACCGGCGTGGTCCATAAAAATATCCTTCGTAGGAACTCCTAATTGTTCCGCATATTTACGCATATGATTTACTTCATCATATGAAGTTTTACTATGGTCACCGGTCATTAATATTTTTTCAACTTTACCGCTCTTATACAATTCCACCGCAGTTTGAACACGGTCTTTTAACATATCACACAGTATTCCTTCGGGTGATACATATGCTCCTAAAACAATAGCTGCCTGGGCTTTATAATCATCATCATGTGAGATTATATTATTCCCACCAATCTTTTTTACATGCCAATCAATAATTAAAACCAATATTATACTAATTATAACTAAAAAAATTAACTTTTTTAAAATACCTTTTAAGACCATATAAATCACCCGGTAAGTATTACTAATTTTATTATAACAAAAACCCGAGGTATTTCCTCGGGTTATAAAAATTAATTCTGGCAGCGACCTACTCTCCCAGGGGTCAACCCCCAAGTACCATCGGCCCTGCAGAGCTTAACTTCCGTGTTCGGTATGGGAACG
>NZ_JAFBCW010000015.1 GCF_016907915.1 Desulforadius tongensis | reverse complement strand
GGAACTTGTAGTTACGGATTACCTTGGGATTGAACGTATCGTTTGACATCCTCGAGTTTCACCTCACCCACGGTGGACAAAAAATAACTAGGAGACCAGAAATGACCACCCCATAGTTGCTTTTTTACTTCCGGGAACTCCCGGAAAATCAGTCTTGCTGAAACGGACTTCAAGGAGTTGATAAACTTGGATAGCTGAATTTGTGGTTCGGAAGCAAAGATAATGTGAATATGATCTTAATCGGTCTCCTGCTCGATTATTTGCACATCAAACTTTTCAGCGATGCCTTTGTTTACTTTCTTCAGGTATTCCGATACCTCTGCTGTAAGCACCTTGCGTCGATACTTGATGCAGCAAATGTAGTGAAATCGAAGAGAATATACAGCATGGCAACCTTTGTCCAATTGGTATTTCATAGCTTTATTCTACAGGAGGAACCAATGCAAAACAATATTTCCTGGAAAAACATGACCCGCCTTTCATCCCCGCCCTTCACTCTCGCTTCGCGAGCAAGGAAAGCTCAGGACGGGGACTTCCCGGCGGGAAAGTTAAATTTTTTCTTTATCCAGCCTCATGCAGCGGGCCTCCACCAGAACGTTTTTTTAATTTTCTTTTAAAGCATTCTTATAAGGTACTTGTTAAGATAAAATTAACGCCTATTTCAAACCGGTGAAACTTTATTAAATTCCTCTCCGTCATATAAGGTAAATATACCCAAAAAGGAAGGTGTTATATTTTGCTCAAGAAAACAGCAGCCGCCCTCACAGCAGGATGCATGTCCGCCAGTTTACTGCTCAACCCACTGGCAGCCGCTGCGGAGGTTAAAACAGGGCTATTACCCGCATCCACCGTAAAAATTAACAGCCAAATATCCCAAGCTAAATTTCCTTTGGATAAAGCCATTGAAAAAGCGAAAACTCTTTTTAACATCGGTGATGAATATGACCGCTTTGAAAGCAGTATGAACTCTTCTGACGGTAGAGCGGAATGGTATTTACGCTGGGAGCGCAGCGGAGAATCAGAGAACGGTATTTCCGTACAGGTTGATGCCGCCAACGGCGATATCTTAAGCATGTACCTCTGGGGCCAGCGGCAGCCGGAACAGAAATTTAACGGTATACCCAAGTATTCTTACCGTGATGCGGCTAAATTGGCCGAAAAGTGGGCACAAAAATTGGCTCCCGCTTACTATGTGCAAACCAAACCGGCCCCAGAAAAAGAACATCCTGTACCCTTGGGTTCCCGCAGACCAGTTGAATATTCTTATTACTTCCAGCGGGTGGTTAACGGTATCGCCTACCCGGATGACAGTATATACGTATGTATAAACGCCGACACCGGTGAGCTGAAAAGCTACAGGCTGGAGTGGAATGAAAACCAGCCGTTTCCATCACCGGCAGGCAAAATTTCAGCACGGCAGGCAGAAAAGATTTTTGCCCGCCAGGTGGAGCTGGTTTATTTTCAACCCCGTGTTTACAAGCAGAAAGAACCAGAGCCGGTTAAACTGGTATACCGGGTTAAAGGCGGCAGCTCCCTGTTTATCGATGCCCTGGCCGGTAAGGTTATAAAATCTCCCTTCTACGGGCTTGGTGATGAAAGGGAAATGAAAGAGTTCAGTGAAAAAATGAACACAAAGCAGGAACTGTCGCCGGCGGAGCAGGCGGAAGTGGATAAGCTGAAGAGTATCATCACTGCTGAAAAGGCCCGGGAACGGGCTGAAAAGACGGTAAAAATCCCGTCAGATCAGAAATTGTCTCACAGCCGTTTAAATAAGAACTACCGGTTCCCGAAACAAATGATTTGGAGTTTTCGATGGAAAGGTGAAAACGGTTCCACAGAGGCTAGTATTGATGCCGCCACAGGAGAACTGATATCTTTTTACAAATGGAACAGAGATTTGAAAAGCAAAAAGAGTTCTCAGGACTACGGACAGCTCAGCAGGGAACAGGCCCAAAAAATTGCCGAAGATTATATTCGCCAACAGCAGCCCAGGCGCTGTGCAAACATAAGATTGGAAAACACCTCCACCGATGAAATAACTCTCAAGGGCAAAAAACAGCCCCGCCGGTATCGTTTTTCCTTTGTCCGGCTGGTAAACGGGATACCGTTCCCCGGCAACGGTTTTGATGTTCAGGTGGACTCCCGTACGGGAGAGGTAACCAGTTACTGCATGAACTGGTGGGATGTTAAGTTCCCAGCAGCTGCCGGATCCATTGACCGGCAAAAAGCGGTGAACACTTTCCTGGCAGCAGGGGACCTGACACTGGAGTACCGGCAGCTGTACCAGGAGAATAAGAAAGAGCAGGTTCATTTAGTTTACCACTGGCAGCACATGCCGTCATACATGCTGGATGCCAAAACAGGAAAGTTTTTAAATTGGCGCGGCAAACCGCTTCCGCCCCAGTTAAAAAAGAGCTTTACCGATATCAGCGGTCACCGGGCGGAAAAGGATATTAAACTGCTAACCCGGGCCAATATTATAAAGAGCAGTGACGATAAGTTTTACCCGGACAAAGAGATCACTAAACTGGAAGTTTTAGCCTGGCTGGTGGCCAGCCGGCATTGGTCCACCGAAATACCTTACCGGGAAAACAAAAATAAAATAGTTGATTCCGCCATCCGGTTGGGGATTATTGAACAGAAGGATGCCGTTAATTTGGATAGTGAAGTAACCAGGCTGGAGCTGGCCCAGTTAATGATTAACACGCTGGACTATGACGGTGCTGCTAAGTTAAAAGATATTTATGTATTGAAAACCCGGGATGCTGATACCATTCCCGACCATTTAAAGGGCTACGCCGCCCTGAGCATGGGGCTGCACCTGCAGTCAGCAATAGACGGAAATTATCTGCCAAATAAAAAGGTCACCAGGGGCAGTGCCGCCACCGCGCTGGTGCAGCTGCTGAAGGTAGAAAAGTAAAATCTGTGAACCCACCTATCGGATTATCTCAATAGGTGGGTTCTTTGTTATTATATAAAGGTATACATATGCTGCAAAAAGAGGCATCCTGCCAGCGTGATACTATAAAAGAGCCCAACTACGGGCAGTTAAGATATGAATTATCCGAAGAAAGGTGGTTATAAAATTGATTATTTGGAACATTTTAAAGAAAGTTGGCATTATTATTTTGTTTATTTTGTATCTTGGGTATATTTTCTTTAAAGCACCGATTTTTGAAGAATTTGGAATTGTTAATCTTATTGAGTATGTGCTTGTATTATTGGCAGCAGGGCATTTCCTTTATTCACTACTAAAAAAAGAAGTATATCCCCTATTTAGAAAAAAGTGAACTACCGCGGGCACAAGGCCGCGCGGCTTCCAGTGGCAGCTTCAAACTTCTGCATAAAACTAATTGTAAGGGTTTCTACCAAAAAATGCAGTGGTAATAAGTAAGAATAATTTTTAGCTGCGGCTGCCGGGTTTTACCGCCGGTATACCCTGCTGGCACAGCGGGCAGTTATCCGGTTCATAAGTAACCACGCTGGTGGTAATCAGCGCTTCCGTCGGTACACCCAAATCAGCCTTACCGCCGCTACGGTTAACTAATACACCCACCCCTACAACTTCGCCGCCGAGGTTTTTAACCACTTCCATTACTTCTTTTACTGACCCGCCGGTGGTAATAACATCTTCCGCCACTATTACTTTTTCCCCCGGCTTAATACTAAAGCCGCGGCGCAGTTTCATTTCCCCGTTTTCCCGCTCGGCAAATAAACTGCGTACTCCCAGTGCCCTGGCCAGTTCGTAAGATACCAGTATACCGCCCATGGCCGGCCCGATCACCGTTTCCACTTCTATATCTGCAAAACGGCGGGCCAGCTCCCGGCACAGCTGCTGGCAGTACTGCGGGTGCTGCAGCACCTGTGCGCACTGGAAGTACCGGTTGCTGTGCTTCCCGGAGGTTAATTTAAAGTGTCCCTCAAGCATGGCATTGGTTTTTTCGAATATCTCGTATATTTGTTCCTGACTTAACATTATTTCGCTCCCCCGTTTATATGGATTCAATTTCTTTCACAATGGCCCTGGCAGCTTCCGCCGGGTTTTCCGCGGCGGTGATGGGCCTGCCCACCACCAGATATGTGGCCCCCAGCTTAACTGCCTCCGCCGGCGTCATAACCCGCCGCTGGTCGTTTTTCTCGCTGCCCGCGGGGCGGATGCCCGGAGTAACAATGGTGAAATTGGGGCCGCAGGTCTCTCTGATGGTTTTTATTTCCAGGGGTGAACAAACGACGCCGTGCAGGCCGGCCTGTTGGGCCAGCTTGGTCCAGCGCAGCACCTGTTCCTCCACCGTACCGGGAATATTCAGCTGGGTGTTTAATGTAATCTCATCCATACTGGTGAGTACAGTTACAGCAATAACCTGGGGCGGTTCTATACCCTGCACCGCCGCTTCATCCTGTACCGCGCTGGCCGCTGCCTGCATCATGGCCAGTCCCCCACCGGCATGGATATTTAAAATAGATACCCCCAACCTGGTCAGCACCCTGGTTGTCCTGGCCACAGTGGTGGGAATATCGTGCAGCTTCAGGTCCAGGAACACCCTGCCCCCCCGCCGGCGTATCTGCCGTACCACCTCCGGCCCGGCAGCATTGTAGAGTTCCATCCCCACTTTAAACATGCCCACATGGGAGGCCAGCTGATCTACCAGTGAAAGGGCCTTATCAAGGGAATCAACGTCCAAGGCCGCAATTAGTTTTCTCTTACCCATAAATTCCTCCTATTCTATTTGATAACCTGCGTGCACTTAATTAATAATTATTTACTGCGGTATTTAATTACCGTGTGCCGCTCCCACCAGCTCATTGACATCTTTAACACCATTATCAATTAAATACCGTTCTATTCCCGCTATTATATCCATGGTGGCCCTGGGATTGACAAAGTTAGCCGTACCCACCGCCACCGCACTGGCACCGGCCAAAATAAATTCCAGCGCATCTTCGGCGGTGCTGATACCGCCCATACCGATAATGGGCAGCTGTACTGCTTTGTAAACCTGCCATACCGCCCGCACAGCCACCGGTTTTACTGCCGGGCCGGAAAGTCCCCCCATTACGCTGCCCAGAATGGGGCGGCGGGAATTTATGTCTATGGCCATGCCCAGCAGCGTGTTAATCAGCGATAAGCCATCGGCTCCGGCTTCGGCCACCGCTTCCGCCACCGCTGTTATGTCCGTGACATTGGGAGACAGCTTTACCACCACCGGCAGTTTGGCTGCCGACTTAACCGCTGCCGTCACTTCCGCGGCCATGGCCGGGTCGCTGCCAAAGGCCATTCCGCCCTTTTTTACATTGGGACAGGATATATTCACTTCTAAGCCGGCTATTCCTCCTGCTGCGTCTAATTTTTCTGCTACTTTAGCGTAATCCTCTACTGTATCTCCCGATATATTTACAATTACCGGTACCCGCAGCGTTTTAAAGTAAGGCACGTAATGCTCTATCACGTAATCCACACCGGGGTTCTGCAGCCCGATGGAGTTCAGTATCCCCGACGGGGTTTCCACAATTCTGGGGGTGGCATTCCCCTCCCGGGGATGCAGTGTGGTGCCTTTGACAACCACAGCTCCCAGCTCATTGATGTCTATATACCGGCTGTACTCCGGGCCGAAACCAAAGGTACCCGATGCGGTGGTAACCGGGTTTTGCATGTCAACTCCCCCGATATTTACCGCCAGGTTAGGTTTGTTCATTCCCAGGCCACCTCCTGTGCATTAAATACCGGGCCGTCGGCACACACACGCTTGTAGCTGCTGCCCCCCGGGGTTTTTATTTTACAGGTGCAGGCCAGGCATGCCCCCACCCCGCAGCCCATGCGTTCTTCCAATGATACCTGGGTGGGAATATTATATTCCCGGGCCAGCCCGGCCACCGCTTTCATCATTGCCGCGGGGCCGCAGGTGTAAATCCGGTCTATATTTTTTAAACCCCGGGCCAGCAGTTCGGTAACCGGTCCCCGGTGCCCGGCACTGCCGTCATCGGTGGCCAGCTGAATCTCAACCCCCAGCCCTTTAATATCATCCACCGCCAGCAAATCCCGGCAGCTGCGGGCCCCGACAAACACTTTGACATCATTTCCCGCCGCTGCCACCTGCCGGAGAAGGAAAAACAGCGGGGCCACGCCGATTCCACCGGCCACCACAGCCACCTTTTCCCCCGGGTCGGGCAGTTGAAACCCGTTCCCCAGCGGTCCCATCACATCCAGCCGTTCCCCCGGTTCCTTGACCGACAGCAGTTCGGTTCCCCTGCCGGCCACCCGGTACAGCAGGCGCACCGTTCCCCGGTCTTTGTTTACGTCATGGATGGATACCGGCCGCCTTAAAAGGGGGTCGGTGGTGCGGCTGCACTTAACATGTACAAACTGCCCCGGGCGGGCGGTTTCAGCCAGTTCAGCCCCGCTGAATTCCAGTAAATAATAACCGCTGGATATCTGCCGGTGGGTTGTTACTTTAGCTTTTAATAATTGCGACATAGCATTTATCCTTTCGTATTACTTCAGAGTAAGCTATCCTCGAAACTCCTGCAGCGGTATAACATTGAATTCCCCACCTTCTTTAATCAGGCGCAGCACTTCAATTAACGCCCAGGTGGTGTCCAGCGACGTTAAACAAGGTATGCCGTGTTCCACCGCCGCCCTGCGGATGCGGAACCCGTCCCGCCGGGGTGCTTTGCCCCTGGTCATGGTGTTAATCACCAGCTGTATTTTGCCCGCTTTTATCAAGTCCGCGATATCCGGGCTGCCGGCACCAATCTTGTTTACCCGCTGCACCTCAAAGCCGTACCTGCTCAAGTAAGCAGCGGTACCGGAGGTGGCGCAGATGCTGTAACCCTGCTCCACCAGCTCCCTGGCCACCGCCAGCACCTCGGCCTTGTCCTTATCAGCCACTGTCAGCAGCACCGTACCCTGTTTGGGAAAGTTACTGCCGGCGGCAACCAGTGCCTTGTACAGGGCCAGGTTGTAATTGTAATCCACACCCATAACTTCACCGGTGGACTTCATTTCCGGTCCCAGGGATACATCCACATCCAGCAGTTTGGCAAAGGAAAACACCGGCGCTTTCACGCCCACCACTTTGGGCTCGGGCGCCAGCCCGCCTTTATACCCCATATCGGTGAGCCTGTACCCCAGGGCACACCTGGTGGCCAGTTTAACCATCGGTATGCCGGTGATTTTGCTTAAAAAGGGTACGGTGCGGCTGGACCGGGGATTTACCTCCAGTACATACAACTTACCGTTGTGCAGCACATACTGAATATTAATCATGCCTTTAACATTCAGCTTTTTGGCCAGCCTGGTGGTGTAATCCACAATCAAGCACTTAATGCGGTAGCTGATGGTTTGCGGTGGGTACACCGCTATACTGTCGCCGGAATGAACCCCGGCCCGCTCCACATGCTCCATGATACCCGGTATCAGCACCGTTTCACCGTCACATATGGCATCCACTTCCAGTTCCTGGCCCAGCAGGTACTTGTCTATCAGCACCGGGTGTTCCGGTGTCACCTTTACCGCATTGGCCATGTAGTTTAATAAATCTTCCCGGTTAAACACTATTTCCATCGCTCGCCCGCCCAGCACGTAGGATGGACGAACCAGTACCGGAAAACCGATCTCCCCGGCTATTTGTTCCGCCTCTTCCACCGAAAACGCGGTACGCCCCGGCGGTTTGGGGATGTCCAGCTCGGTGAGCAGCCGGTCAAAACGTTCCCGGTCCTCAGCGGCATCTATATCCTCCACACCGGTGCCGATAATGCTGTAACCGGCATCGGCCAGCGGCCGGGCCAGGTTGATGGCCGTCTGCCCGCCAAACTGCACCATAATCCCCTCCGGTTTTTCTTTATCCAGTATATTTAACACATCCCCCGGCACCAGCGGTTCAAAATACAGCCGATCCGCCGTGTCAAAGTCGGTACTGACCGTTTCCGGGTTGTTATTGATAATAACTGTTTCCACTCCCTCTTCCCTCAGTGCCCATACGGAGTGCACCGAGCAGTAGTCAAACTCAATTCCCTGGCCGATGCGTATCGGCCCGGAACCCAGCACCACAATTTTCCGGTTACCGCTTACCGCCACCTCGTCTTCTCCCTCAAAGGTGGAGTAATAATAGGGCGTGGTGGCTTCAAACTCCGCAGCGCAGGTATCCACCATTTTGTAAGTGGGCAGCACACCGTGCTCCCGCCGCAGTTTTCTTAATTCCGGCAGCGAAAGGCCGGTTATTTGGGCCAGCTGTTCGTCTGCCAGGCCAAATTTTTTGGCCCGGGCCAGCATTTCCCCATCCAAGCGGCCCTCTCTTTTCACCGCATCAGCCAGAAGTTTTTCCCAGCTTACTATTCTGCCCACAGCTTCCAAAAACCAGGGGTCTATCTTAGTCAATTGATGCAGCTTATCCGTGGATACCCCCCGGCGGATTGCCTCAGCCAGGGCAAACAACCGCTCATCATCCATGCGTAAAATTTTGTCTTCCAGTTCTTCAGCAGTTAAATTTTTCAATTCCGGCAGTTCCAGTGCCACCGGTCCAATGTCCAGTGAGCGCACCGCCTTTAACAGAGCGGCTTCAAAAGTCCTGTCAATGGCCATCACCTCTCCGGTGGCCTTCATCTGCGTGCCCAGACGGCGGTCTGCCATGCTGAATTTATCAAAAGGCCAGCGGGGAAACTTCACCACCACGTAATCCAACGCAGGCTCGAAGCAGGCATAGGTTTTTCCCGTTACGGCATTTTTAATTTCATCCATGGTTAAACCGCAGGCAATTTTTGCTGCCACCTTGGCAATGGGATAACCGGTGGCCTTAGATGCCAGGGCAGATGAACGGCTGACCCGGGGGTTGACTTCAATCACGTAGTATTTGAAGCTGTGGGGGTCCAGGGCAAATTGAACGTTGCAGCCCCCTTCAATTTGCAGTGCCCGGATGATTTTTAACGAAGCACTGCGCAGCATTTGGTACTCTTTATCGCTGAGAGTTTGGGAGGGGGCCACCACTATACTGTCCCCGGTGTGCACCCCGATGGGATCTATGTTTTCCATGTTGCACACTGTAATGCAGTTGTCCGCCCCGTCGCGGATTACTTCGTACTCAATTTCCTTCCAGCCGGCCACACTGCGCTCAATCAGCACCTGGCCGATGAGGCTGTATTTTAATCCCCGCAAAGTAGTGGCCCGCAGTTCCTCGTAATTGTGCACTATACCCCCGCCGGTGCCGCCTAAAGTGTATGCCGGCCGCACAATCAGCGGGAAGCCCGTTTTTTCGGCAAAGGCCAGCGCCTCCTCCAGTGATTCCACAATGGCGCTTTCCGGTACCGGTTCGTTAAGTTCAGCCATTAAAGCCCGGAACAATTCCCGGTCTTCAGCCTTTTTAATAGCCGTCAGCTGGGTGCCCAAAAGCTTTACCCCGCACCGTTCCAGCACTCCCTCTTCAGCCAACTGCATGGCTGTATTTAAGCCCACCTGACCGCCCAGGGTGGGCAGTAAACCGTCCGGTTTTTCTTTTTCAATTACTTTGGTTACAAATTCCGTGGTAATGGGTTCAATGTACACTTTATCCGCCATATTGGCGTCGGTCATGATGGTGGCGGGATTGGAATTTACCAGCACCACTTCCAAGCCCTCTTCTTTCAGTGCCCGGCAGGCCTGGGTACCGGCATAGTCAAACTCCGCCGCCTGACCGATGACAATTGGTCCGGAACCAATCACCAAAACTTTGCTGATATCATTACGCCGTGGCATTGACGTCCTCCTATCTGTAAATGAAATGTTCCGCTGTTATGCTCAATTCGCCTGCGCCCCCCTGCCGGAGATACTTAACGTTCCAGCAGTTCCATAAAAACATCAAAAAGATACTCCGAATCCTCCGGTCCCGGGGCCGCTTCCGGGTGATACTGTACAGAATACACCGGCAGGTGTTTATGTCTTAACCCTTCCACCGTATTGTCATTAAGGTTGATGTGGGACACTTCCACATCTCCGGGCAGGGAACCGGCATCCACCGCAAACCCGTGGTTCTGGGAGGTAATGTAAACCCGCCCCGTGGCTAAATCCTTCACCGGGTGGTTGGCACCCCGGTGCCCGAACTTCAGCTTATAGGTCTTACCCCCCAGGGCCAGACCCAGCACCTGGTGCCCCAGGCAGATACCGAAAATGGGCAGTTTATCAATTAGTTTTTTCACCGTTTCCACCGCATACGGTACATCCACCGGATCTCCCGGGCCGTTGGACAGCATCAACCCGGCGGGGTTTAACGACAGTATATCTTCCGCCGCTGTATCCGGCGGCAGCACCACCACTTCGCATCCCCTGTTATTCAAACAGCGGATAATATTCTGCTTGGCCCCGAAGTCCACCAGCGCCACCCTGGGTCCTTCCCCCGGCACGGTATAAATTTCCCTGGTGGCCACGGTGGGTACCAACCTTTGCCCGGTTAAATGGGGTGCTGCCTTAGCTTCTGCCACCAGCACTGCCGGGTCCTGTTCCTCGGTGCTGATAATACCCCGCATGGTGCCGTGATTTCTTAGTATTTTAGTCAGCTGCCTGGTATCTATGCCGGAGATACCAATCACCCCTTCCCGGGCCAGAAACTCATCTATTCTGCTGCTTACCCGCCAGTTGCTGGGTTTATCACAGTTTTCCCGCACCACAAAGCCGCGAACGTAAGACTTTTTAGCTTCAAAGTCCTCTTTATTTATACCGTAATTTCCAATCAGCGGGTAAGTCATTACCACAATCTGCCCGCAGTAAGACGGATCGGTTAAAATTTCCTGGTAACCGGTCATGCCGGTGTTAAAAACCACTTCGCCAAAGCGCTGCCCGGTGGCACCAAACGCTTTACCTTTAAAAACAGAACCATCTTCTAAAACAAGTAATGCTTGCATAGCAGAGACCTCCGTTTATTTATACAAATTTATAAATAATTATACACTCGATACTGTTACCCGTCTATCCTTCATTACAATTTTTCCTTTTACAATGGTCATCACCGGAAGTCCCTTTAACTTTCTGCCGGCAAAAGGAGTGTTTTTGCCCTTACCTGCAAAGCTACCGGGATCTACTTTTTCCAATGCTTCGGGGTCTATTATCGTTATGTCAGCCTGCTCGCCCACCGCCAGCCTTCCCCCCGGCACAGCCATTATCCGGGCCGGGTTGGTGCTCAACTTGGCCACAGCTTCCGGCACGGTAAGTATTCCCGTGTCCACCAGTTCGGTAAATACCAGGCCCACCGCCGTTTCCAGGCCCACCAACCCGAAGGGGGCATACTGGTATTCCACTTCTTTTTCATCCACCGTATGGGGGGCATGGTCAGTGGCAATTACATCGATGGTTCCATCCGCCAATCCCTGTTTAACCGCTGCCACATCCGCTGCAGTTCTCAGCGGTGGGTTTACTTTGGTATTTGTATCATATCCATTCACCGCTTGATCGGTAAGGGTGAAGTGGTGGGGGGTCACCTCACAGGTTACCTTTACGCCCCTCTTTTTAGCCTGACGCACCAGTTCCACCGCACCGGCGGTACTGATGTGAGCAATGTGCACCCGGCAGCCGGTGGCCTCGGCCAGTATTATATCCCTGGCCACCATCACCTCTTCTGCCTCCGCCGGCATTCCCGGCAGACCCAGCACTGTACTTTGATAACCCTGGTGCATTACTCCCTCCGCCACCAGGCTTTTATCTTCACAGTGGGAAATTACCGTCAAACCCAGCATGGAGGCATACTGCATGGCCCGGCGCATCACCCCGGCATCGTGCACCGGGACACCGTCATCGGACACAGCCACCGCCCCCGCTGCCTTTAAATCTGCCATTTCGGTTATTTCTTTCCCCTTGGAACCCTTGGTAATGGCCCCAATGGGATAGACCTTTACCGTTCCCTCCGCTGCCGCCCGGTCTAAAATAAAGCGTATCACCGGGGCATTGTCAGCAACCGGGTTAGTGTTGGGCATGCAGGCCACCGCGGTAAAACCGCCCCTGGCCGCCGCCATGGTGCCGGTGGCAATGGTTTCTTTATGTTCAAATCCCGGCTCCCTCAAATGAACGTGCATATCTATCAACCCCGGGCACACCAGTTTACCCCCTGCTTCCACCACTTCAGCATCACGCTCAGACAAACTGCTCTCCATGGCTGTAATTACTCCGTTTTCCACCAGCACATCAGCCTTTTCCAGCAATTGTTTTTCCGGGTTTACCAGTTTACCGCCTTTAATCAGCAGTTTCAACAGCTTCACCTCCGGTTAGTAGGTACAACAGGGCCATGCGCACCGCCACCCCGTTGGTTACCTGTTCATTTATTACCGACCGGGCACTGTCTGCCACCTCTTTGACAATTTCCACTCCCCGGTTTAACGGCCCGGGATGCATCACAATGGCATCCTCCTTGGCCAGGCCCAACCGCTCCCTGTTAATACCGTACAACCGGGAGTATTCCCGCAGGCTGGGAAAAAGCGCCTGCTTTTGTCTTTCCAGCTGTATGCGCAGCACATTCACCACATCTGCACCTGCCAGCGCCTCTTCCACCCTGGTACAAACCTTTACACCCATCTTTTCTATTTCCGGCGGCAGCAGTGTGGCCGGTCCTGCCACAGACACCTCTGCTCCCAATTTGGTCAGCCCCCAAATATTTGACCGGGCCACCCGGCTGTGCAAAATGTCACCGATAATTGCTGCTTTTAAACCGGAAAAATCACCCTTGTATTCTCTAATGGTGAACATATCCAGCAGGGCCTGGGTGGGGTGCTCATGAATACCATCCCCGGCATTAATAACCGAACACCGCACGTTATCGGCCACTATTTCCGCCGCCCCGGCGGCGGGATGCCTGATTACCAGCACATCCGCACCCATCGCTTCCACCGTGCGGGCGGTATCTATCAAACTTTCCCCCTTCCGGACACTGCTGCTGGAGGCACTTAACCCCACTGTGTCCGCACTTAAATATTTACCCGCCAAATCAAAGGATGTTTTAGTGCGGGTGCTGTTTTCGTAAAACAACGTCACCACTGTACGCCCCCGCAGGGTGGGTACTTTCTTAATGTCCCGGCGGATTATGTCCTTCATGGCACCGGCGGTATCCAGTATGGTCAGAATATCCTGTGCTGGGGTATGCTGTAAGCCCAGCATGTGTTTGCTCTGCAGACCCAAAATTATCCCCCCTTACATTTAAAGTAAACTGCCCTGAAAAATGCTGCGGTTCAAAGCCGGCGGCTTTTGCAACGTTCGCTTAAATTCCTTCGCCGGCCAAACTCAGCGCTCGGTCTGCCGGCTCCGGCTCAACCATAAACGATCACTTCTGCAAAAGGCCGCCTGCTTTTTATCCCCTGATGGTGCCGCACGGCGGCATTAAAAAAACCTCGTCCCGGATTAATCCGAAACGAGGCCAGCAAAAAAGAGCCAAAAATTTCAACCCTTCCTTTGCCGGCCTCACGGGACCGAATTAAAAGGAAGCTGCATCATTCTGGCAGTTCCATTATTACAACCCTATCCTCATTGTCAACTTCTTTCAGCCGTACCGAAACCACTTCTTTTTTAGAAGTGGGCAAATTTTTACCCACAAAGTCTGCCCTGATGGGCAGTTCCCGGTGTCCACGATCCACAAGCACCATCAGCTGTATTGCTTTCGGCCGCCCCAAATCCATCAGGGCATCAAGGGCCGCCCTTACAGTTCGCCCGGTAAACAGCACATCATCCACCAGCACGATGACCTTTCCTGCCACCGGGAATCCCACCTTGGTTTGGTGTACCTGCGGCTGCTGGGACAAAGTGGTCAGATCATCACGGTACAGCGTTATATCCAAGGTGCCCACCGGCACCTCCGCACCTTCAATTTCTTTAATCCGCCGGGCCAATCGCTCAGCCAGCGGTACGCCCCGGCGGCGAATGCCCACCAAAGCAACGTTTTCCACACCTTTATTTTTTTCAATAATTTCATGGGCTATCCGTGTCAGTGCCCGACGTATTCCGCTTTCATCAAGTATCTGTGCTTTTTCTTTGCCTATATGCACCGGATTCACCTCCGACAGTAAAAAACCTATTACCTGCTGGTAATAGGCATAGTTTGACCTGAAAAACCGTACTATGTTCCCTTACCAGCCTCACAGGACCGATTTCAAGGTAATTTTCATTAACTATTTTACAGCACCCCCACCGTGCTGTCAAGGAAAAACATATCATAATAACCATGCCCTTCTTAAAAATTACATAAAACGACAAGTTTGATATAGCAATATGTGGTTATATAATTTATAATATTAGGTACATTCAGGAACAATTGTAATTTGGGCCTAAAGTTTATTAAATATTTAAAATAATCAAAAGCAGCCGTGCTTGTCAAACATTTACCTAGTTTAATAAATTGTGAGGGGGTTATCATGTCAGAAAAAAACTGCTGGGAAGTACTTAATTGTCCCGAAGAACACATGAAAGACTGTCCCGCCTATACTGAAAACCGGGGAACTGAATGCTGGAAGGTTACCGGTACCCACTGCGGCGGCAAAGTCCAGGGCACCATGGCCCAAAAAATTACTCACTGCCGCAGGTGCGATTATTATAAAACCACGGCGGACAAAATTACAGTGAGCATTAAAACCAAAATCCGTGGAGCCTTTATTGCAGTGGTAATTCCAATGTTTATTACCTCGTTACTGGGAATTCATCACGCCTTTGAAATGGAAGATACCCAGGGAGCCATGATAATGATTTCCGGCGGGGCTTTAAGCTTTATACTTGCCTTCGCCGCTGCATATTGGCTGCGCAGAACCGTTGAAAACCCGGTTAAACAGCTGCAGAACTCCGCTGTACGTATTGCCGAGGGCGACCTGTCAGTGGAAGAACTGAAGATTATTCACCGGGACGAGCTGGGTGTGCTCACCAATGCCTTTAATCAGATGGTCATCACCATGCAGGATGTGGTACAGCAGCTGGCGGACAAATCCCAAAAGGTGGCCGAAGCAACGGAACGGCTCAATGCCACCTGCGAGCAGACTGCCGCCGGTACCGCTGATACCGCCAGCACCCTTTCCGAAGTTTCCGCCACGGTGGAGCAGGTGGCCCAAAACACTCAGGTGGTTTCGGCAGCCGCAGATCAAGCAAGTTCCCTTGCCGATGAAGGGCAGCAGGGCGTACAGCAGCTGCAGAATCAAATGACCGGCATTCATTCCGCCAGCAGTCAAGCAAGTACGGCCATAAATACATTAAGCAAAATTTCCAGCCAAATCACTCAAATAGTAGAACTGATCACCACCATAGCCGAGCAGACAAACCTGCTCGCGCTGAACGCCGCCATTGAAGCGGCCCGGGCGGGAGAGCACGGCAAAGGCTTTGCAGTGGTAGCCGACGAAGTTCGCCAGCTGGCAGAACAGTCATCCTCTGCGGCCAAAGAAATCCACGGGTTAATAAACAGCATTCAGCAGGAGGCCAATGCCGCCGTACTGGTGATGGAAAAGAGCTCGCAGGAGGTTGAAGAGGGCACGAAAATAGTCAGCCAGGTGGGCGACACCTTTAAACAAATCATCAGTACGGTACACAACCTGGCCGGGCAGATAAACGACGTAGCTGCCGCCAGCCAGCAGATGAGCGCCGGTGTTCAAAATATCACCGCCAGCGCGGAAGAACAATCCTCTTCCATGGATGAAATCAGCACAGCCCTCAATTCTTTAGCTGAAATAGCTGAAGAATTAAAAGCAGCGGCAGACAGATTCAAGCTGCGCTAAAACTAAAAAACTGATCTTCCGGGGCGTTTTAACGCCCTTTTTTATGTCTTGTTAACCCCAATAAAAATCAGCGCCACCCCGGCCGCAATGCATATCATTTTGCTGACCGGTATTTTCCCCGCCAAACCAATCAGTCCCAAAGAAGTTACAATTATCAATACGCTGGGGCCGATTAACGCCAGTAAGGCATTAATTTTAAATGCCGTTTCCACCCGGTTAAACTTTAACATTAACATCGCCGCTGAAAATTCAATTAATGACGATAAAAAACGCATGGCCGCCATGCCGAAAACAATTTTATCAAAAACGTGAAACAAAGCAGCATCATCCCTTTCCGGTTACCGATACATATTTTACCTACTCCATTTCTTATGCTGTCTTTGTTTCTTTAATGAATACCTTAACACCCAGAGAGGAAAAATACACTCGTCTGGTTATGAAAGGACGTGAAGGACGTGAAAGTTAAAAAATTCACTTTACCCGCACTGGCCGGGGTTCCTCTGATTATGGTGCTGGGCAACTCCCTGCTGATACCGGTACTGCCGGCAGTACAAAAGGCGTTAAATATATCTAATGTACAGGTTAGTTTAATTATTACTTTATTCTCGGTGCCCGCCGGGATAGTAATTCCCCTGGCCGGCTTTTTATCCGACCGTTTTGGGCGTAAAAAAGTGATTATACCCTCACTGGTACTTTACGGCCTGGGTGGCGTGGTGGCAGCACTGGCCGCCTTCTTTTTGAAAGAAAAAGCTTTTGCTGTTATCCTCGCCGGCCGGGTAATACAGGGAATCGGTGCCGCCGGCACCGCCCCCATTGCCATGGCGCTGTGCGGCGATTTATGGCAGGGTAAGCAGAGGGCCAAATCCCTGGGGGTAATAGAAGCATCCAACGGCATGGGCAAAGTCATCAGCCCCGTTTTAGGTGCCGTGCTGGGTACAATCCTTTGGTATGCTGCCTTTGTATTTTTCCCCGCCATTGTTATTCCCGTGGTTTTGGCCATGTGGATATTGGTCAAAGAACCGAAACAGCAGAGGGAACCTCCCCTGTTGAAAGAATATGCCCGGACCATTAAACAGATATTTAAAAATAAGTCCCCCTTACTGCTGTCCTGTTTTTTTGCCGGAGCCACAGCACTGTTTTTACTTTTCGGGGTATTGTTCTTTCTATCGGATTACCTGGAAAAAGTTCTGGTGTTAAACGGTGTAATTAAAGGCCTGGCACTGGCCGTACCGGTGCTTTTTATGAGTACCACCTCTTACATCACCGGTGCCTTTATCAAAAAACAGGTTGCCTTGATGAAAATACTGGTTGTAACCGGTTTAATTTTATTATCTGTATCCCTGGGTTTGCTGCCGCTGCTTAAAGGTGTGTACATGTTCTTTGCTGCCATTTCTGCAGCCGGCATTGGTACCGGATTGATTTTACCGTGTTTAAACATGCTGATTACCAGTACCACCGCCACCGAAGAGCGGGGCATGGTAACTTCCCTTTACGGCAGTGTGCGTTTTTTTGGAGTGGCCTTTGGACCGCCGGTTTTCGGATGGCTGATGAATTTCGGACAGCCGGTAATGTTTTGGAGTGCCGCAGCCCTGGCCGGAGCTGCTGCCGCTGTTTCATTTTTCTTTATCCGCATTAAGGCCATTAAAAACGCGCCTAATAAACACCGGGAAAAGGAGCAGTTAAAGAACAAAAGATACAGCGGATATTTGGCCCCAACCCCTGAACCAGCCAGAAAACCCCTCAATAACCATCATTATAAAGACCAGGTAAATAATGGTCAAAGAAATAACCGGTAACCAATAATAGTTGTTGCGAATACACTACACCTAGAGATGGAATCACGGGCAGCAGAACGGGAGGTGCCAGAAATCACCTTATTCAATGGTGATTATACCCGTGAAAGGAGTTGTGACAATGGCCCAACGCCATTCCGGCAGTAATTGGATGAGTATTTTAAAATTTCCACTGGGCAGCCGTACCAGCAAACCCAGAAAATCCGGCCTTACCATGGTTATTGACAAGGGGCTGGGACTGGGTGAAACCAGGGACCTGCTCAACCTGGCCGGGGATTATATCGATTACTTAAAACTGGGGTTTGGCACTTCTGCCTTTTATGCCACCGAGATTTTAGAGGAAAAAATCAATCTGGTGCGCTCTTATAACGTTGATATATACCCGGGAGGCACTTTTTTAGAAGTGGCCATACTGCAGGATAAACTGGAAGAATACCTGAATATGGTCAAACAGCTGGGATTTACAGCGGTAGAAATCTCCGACGGTACAATTACATTTGACAGTACCATGCGGGCCAACGCCATCAACATGGCGGCAGAAAAGGGGTTAATTGTCCTGTCAGAAGTGGGAAAAAAAGACACCGAAAGGCGGGCCCCATTAAGTCAACTAATTAAACAGGTTTTGTCAGATCTGAAATACGGTGCTCAAAAGGTCATTGTGGAAGGTAGAGAATCGGGCAAGGGTGTAGGCTTGTATGATTCCACAGGAAAAATAATCCAAACGGAAATGGAGGAACTTGTATCCGCCCTACCCGACCCGTCAGTGCTGATATGGGAGGCACCATTAAAAGACCAGCAGCAGGATTTAATCCTGCGTTTCGGTCCCAATGTAAACTTTGGCAACATCAATGCCCACGAAGTGCTGGCAGTGGAAGCACTGCGCGTGGGCCTGCGGGCGGACACCCTTAAATCTGTATGTGATTAAAGCATAAGCAAATTGTATACACAAAAACGGCTGCCGGCAGCCGATGACAGACCGCCCTGGCCAGGCGGTTTGTCTCTTTTTAGTTATCCCTTTGAGATAGCCTGCATATAAATTAGACAAACTTTTTTGAGAGGCGAAGTGATTTGAAGGCCGAAATGATGCTGGTAGCCCTGCTGCTGGTGGGGCTTATCTCCCGTTCCAACCTTATAGCCACCGCAGCTTGTGTACTGCTGATATTGAAACTAACTAACCTGAACTTTGTATTTCCCCTGCTGGAAAGACGGGGGTTGGAACTAGGTTTACTTTTTTTACTGCTTTCCATTCTGGTGCCAATGGCCAGCGGCAGGGTAACAGAAAAAGATTTAATCTATAACCTTACCTCAGTGCCCGGTATTATGGCCATCATCGGCGGAACGCTGGCCACCCATTTAAACCAGCAGGGTCTAAGATTATTACAGCTTGATCCGGAAATTATTTTTGGCCTGGTGCTGGGCTGCATCATCGGCATAGTGTTCTTTAACGGGCAGCCGGTGGGACCCTTAATGGCCGCGGGAATCGCGGCACTGTTTCTGGAGATATTCAGTTATTTTAAGTAGTTAATTTATTCAGCACCGCCTGAAAATGCCGGGGCAGCGGCGCTTCAAAGCACATGTATTCACCGCTGCCGGGATGTTTAAAACCCAGCACCGCAGCATGAAGCAGCTGGCCCGCCAGTTTAAACTCCCTGGTTTGACCGCCGTACTTGGCATCCCCCACCACCGGGTGCTTAATATAAGCCATGTGTACCCGGATTTGGTGGGTACGGCCGGTTTCCAACCGGCATTCCACCAAGCTGTACCGGCCGAACCTTTCTTTGACGGTAAAATGGGTGACAGCCGGCTTTGAGTTTTTATCGGTTACTGCCATTTTCTGCCTGTCCCTGGGGTCCCGGCCGATGGGTGCATCTATGACCGCACTGTCAACTTTTATATTCCCATGTACCAGGGCCAGGTAACGCCTGGTTACACTGTGCTCTTTCAGCTGCCGGGCCAAATCTAAATGGGCAGCGTCATTTTTAGCCACCATCAGCAAGCCGCTGGTATCTTTATCTATACGGTGAACGATACCGGGCCTCAATACACCGTTAATACCGGACAGGTCACGGCAGTGATACAGCAGGGCATTTACCAGGGTACCGGAGTAATTACCGTCGGCGGGATGCACCACCATTCCCTGGGGCTTGTTGACAATAATAATGTCCTCATCTTCATAGTATATATCCAGGGGAATATTTTCCGGCTCAACGGAAAGTTCCACCGGATCAGGCTGTTCCAGTTCAACGTTGTCACCGGGCTGCAGTTTATAACTGGCTTTAACCTTTTTCCCGTTCACACGGGCCATATTTTCATGCAGTAATTTTTGGATATAGGAACGGGTTAAATCATCTATTTCCCGGGCTAAAAATTTATCCAACCTCATGCCAGCATCATCTTTTGTCACCTGAAAACTGTGTATCTCCGGCATATTACTTTTCCCCCTCCATGTCCTGCTGTTCCGGCCGTCTCATTATCTCCAGTATCAGTAAACCCACGCCTATTACTATGGCTGTATCGGCCAGGTTAAATACCGGCCAAACGCGAAAATCTAAGAAATCTACCACCTTCCCGTACCTTATTCTATCAATCAAGTTGCCAACTGCCCCCCCGGCCACCATGCCCAGGGACAATTTCACCAGCAGTGTCTCCCGGGCAATACGCCGGTAAAAGAATACCACCCCTAAAATTAGTGCCGCGCTTACAGCCACAAAAAAAGAAGTTTTGTAAGCCAGCATACCAAAGGCAGCCCCGGGATTTAATATATACGTAATGTGAAAGATATTTTCTACCACCGGTATGGACTGGTACAATTCCATATTAGACTGCACGATATATTTAGATAACAAATCAATAGTTAAAACAACCAGCGCTGTAAAAATCAACGGCATCATTAACCCCCCCAGTATGTATATATTACCAAATAATATTAATATAGCATATTTGCACAAAAATACAAAGCCAGGGGGCATAAACACTGTCCCCCTGGCCCTTTGCTTTACACATAAACAATCTGCCAGCTCTTTTAATTCAGCTTAATCTGCAGCTGCATCAATATCATTATCCCCTCTATCTTCCTTCCGGTTCTGAGCCAAATTCTTTAACGGGAGAAAAGCTTTTATACAGCACCCCATCGTCCACTTCATAGGGTATATTTTCCACCGCTTCCACCGCCCCCTGAAGCTGTCTTTTATCTCCCTCCGGGTCTATGCTGTCCACTTCATATTCCGGGTCTGTTTCATAACTGGTGCTGTGCCTGGCCGCTTCCTGCCAGGTGTCTTCCCCGTCGTAGAAGTTTTTACCGCTGTTGTCATTGAATGTTCGTTCAAAGGGAGGCATCAATACATCCTCTTCCACCGGGCGGGGATGCCTCGGCGGTATGCTTTCCTCCGCCGCCTTACATTCCCTGCATATGGTGGTGTAGGGAACGGCCTCTAATCTCTGATAGGGAATCTCTCTGCCGCATACTTCACACCGGCCGTAAGTACCCTGTTTCATGGCTTTTAAAGCATTATCTATGGCCTGTATTATCACCCGGGCCTGTTCCTTTAATGCTGAATCTTTACTGCGTTCAAACATCTCAGTGCCCACATCACCGGGGTGATTGTCTATGGTGGAAAGCTCTCCAAAGGAGGTATCCATTGATTCACCCAAGCCGCCTTCATCTATATTTCTGATATTCTGCAGCTGCTGCTCCCGTTCTTCCAACATGCGCTGCTTCAAATACTCCATCTGCCTGGACCGCACCTTATCTCCTCCTGCTCATTTTAATGATTACTTTAATATGTACCCAGTCTGATCTGAACTATTTCTACTATTTGAGCAATAACGCTGCCAATCACCGGAATTGTAACCATGGATTTCAATATATAAATTATAACGGCACTTAAAACAGCAAAACCGACACCGATACCCAAACCCCTGGCCACACCGCTGATAAAATTGACATATAACAAACGCCAGGGACTTTCCAGCAGCCGCACGTACTCGGCCAGTTTCATTTTTTCCATGTTGGTGGCTAATTTATGAACCCGCTCTTCCAGGGCTTTTAAACTCTTGTCTGTCACTTCGGCCATGTTAAATTCTCCTGTGCTTGATATATTTACAAATTTAATTTACCCTGCCGGGCTGTTTTTTATTTAGTATTTAAAAGCCCGGGCAGCAGCAAAGGGGCCTGATAAAAATCAAGCCCCTTTTGTTATTAAAATTTTTAGTTTTTCAAGCTGTTTATCGGTGCCGGAATTCTGCCGCCTCTTTTTACAAAGTGGGCCGGTGAAGGCTGCTTTACCGGTATAATTGGCGCGTGCCCCAGCAGGCCGCCGAACTCCACCCTGTCACCCACTTTTTTGCCCGGCGCGGGAATTATTCTCACCGCCGTGGTTTTTTGGTTAATCATGCCGATGGCGGCTTCATCTGCAATTATGGCTGCTATCGTTTCCGCCGGGGTGTCACCCGGTACTGCTATCATGTCCAGGCCCACAGAGCATACACAGGTCATGGCTTCTAATTTTTCCAAGGTTAAAACGCCTTCTTGGGCTGCTCTAATCATACCCGCGTCTTCACTTACCGGAATAAAGGCCCCGGATAAGCCGCCCACGTAACTGGAGGCCATGGCCCCGCCCTTTTTCACCGCATCGTTAAGCAGCGCCAGCGCCGCTGTGGTACCGTGGGTGCCGCAGCGCTCCAAACCCATTGCCTCCAGCACCTCGGCCACACTGTCTCCCACCGCCGGGGTGGGTGCCAGTGAGAGGTCCACAATGCCAAAGGGCACATTTAATTTTTTAGCCGCTGCCCGTCCCACCAGTTCACCCATGCGGGTGATTTTAAAGGCGGTATTTTTTACCGTTTCCGCCAGTGTACCAAAATCTTCATCCTTTACCTTTTCCACTGCATTTTTTACCACCCCGGGACCGCTTACACCAACGTTTATTACACATTCCGGCTCACCTACCCCGTGAAAGGCCCCGGCCATAAATGGATTGTCCTCGGGTACGTTGGCAAATACCACCAGTTTGGCACATCCCAGTCCATCCCGGTCGGCGGTGCGCTTGGCTGTTTCCACTATCACCTGGCCCATGCGGTAAACGGCATCCATGTTGATCCCGTCTTTGGTGGTGGCCACGTTAACCGATGAGCACACCCGTTCGGTAACATCCAGTGCCTCGGGAATGGAGTGAATTAGTTTTTCATCCCCCGTGGTGGCACCCTTATGTACCAGGGCAGAAAAACCGCCGATAAAGTTAACTCCCACCTGGGCTGCAGCCTTATCCATAGCTTGGGCAAACATTACGTAGTTATCTGTGCTGCTGGCTTCAGCCACCAGGGAAATGGGGGTAACAGAAATGCGTTTATTTACAATGGGAATACCGTATTCCCGTTCAATTTCTTCTCCAACGGCCACTAATTTTTCCGCCCGGGTGGTAATTTTATCATATATTTTCCTGCAGGCCGCTTTGGGGTCAGCGTGAACGCAGTCCCGCAGGCTGATGCCCATGGTAATGGTACGAATATCCAGTTTTTCTTTTTGTACCATGCGGATGGTTTCTAATATTTCATTCATTGTAAGCATGGCTTATTGCCCCCTATCCTGAAAAATGTTATCTTCCTGAGCCGGTGGCTTTTCATCCCCTGATGGTACCGCAATGCGGCACGGTTACTGTATCCTGTGCATATATCGAAAAACATCTTCATGCTGGACATCAATGCGCACACCCAGTTCCTCGGCCTGCTCGTTTAAACGGTCTTTTAACGCGGCCAAATCCAAACTGCTTGCGGTCATATCTCCCACCAGTATCATGGTGAACAAATCCTGCATGATGGTCTGGCTGATATCTAAAATGTTAACGTTGGCATCTTTTAAAACACCGGATACGCCAGCAATGATGCCCACCCGGTCCTTACCGATGACAGAAATTATTACCCGGCTGCCGCCGCCGTCATCATTCTTAATGTGATTCATTGTTTAAGTCCCTCCTTGTTTTTCCAGTTAAATTAATTAAAAAAATCACGCGGGTTTTCCCGCGCAATCCCTGTATTATTAAGCTGTCGGCTTAACTGCCTTTTGGCGGCGTTTTTTATCCAGCATATCATACCACAAGGGGCTGGCAGTAAAGATGGACGAGTATGCCCCGCTGGTAACACCGATAATCAGGGCCAGCACAAAGTTGTTAATGGTTGTACCGCCGAAGAAGTAAAGAGCAGCCAGCACGAACAGCACAGTACCTGTGGTGTTGATGGAGCGGGCCATGGTCTGCCACAGGCTGATGTTAATTACGTCGGCAATCTTCATCCCTTTTTTCAGGGCCAGGTTCTCTCTTATGCGGTCAAATATTACAATGGTATCATTAATAGAATAACCAATTATGGTTAAAATAGCTGCCACAAAGGCACTGTTTATCTCCACCTGCATTATGGACAGCAGGCCCACTGTCACCAGTACGTCGTGTAATATGGCCGCAATGGCCGCAATGCCCTGTTTAAATTCAAAGCGCCAGGTAATGTATAGCACCATCAGTACCGAAGCCACTGCCAGGGCAAGCAGCGCCTGCCGGGTTAGTTCCGCACCAATGGTGGGGCCCACCTTGTTATTGCGCAGCAAAGTCATGCCGCCCAGTTCTTCATCCAGGGCTTTCAGCATCTTTTCATTTTCTTCCTCTGTCAGCACTTCGGTGCGGATTAAAAATACGCCTCCGGTACTTTTTTGAATGTATTTATCCGTTAAACCCTGCTCTTTAACAACTTCCCGTACTTGGGCAGTGGTTACATCCTTCTTGAATTTTACCTCGGTAATGTTACCACCCGTAAAGTCAATGCCCAGGTTCAGGCCCTGGATAAACAGGGAAATAAGGCCGGGGATGATAATTGCTGCCGAGATAATATACCACAGTTTGCGTTTATGAATTATATGAAACATTTACATTCTCCCCCTTATGCCCCGTAAAACTTGGTGTTTTTAATAATACGGGTATCTGCCGTCAGCTTTAACATCCACCGGGTTAGAGTAATGGCAGTAAACATGCTGGATAAAATACCGATGGACAGGGTTAGGGCAAATCCCCTGACCATGCTGGCACCGAAGTAGTACAGCACCACAGCGGCAATCAATGTGGTTACGTTAGAATCCAGCACCGCCACAAAGGCCCGTTTAAAACCGGCATCAATGGCCGAACGCAGGCTCTTGCCGTTTTTCAGTTCCTCTTTTATCCGTTCAAAAATGATAATATTAGCATCCACCGCTATACCCAGCGACAGAATGAATCCGGCAATGCCGGGCAGCGTCAGTACAACATCAAAGACCACAAATAACCCTAACACAATAATTGAGTAAATTAACAGCGCTATATTGGCAACCAACCCCGGCACACGGTAGTAGGTTACCATAAAGGCCAAAATCAAGGCCAGACCTATAATACCAGCCTTAATGGAGCGATCCAGCGAATCCTTACCCAGTGTGGGGCCAACGGTACGTTTTTCCATTACTTCCACTTTCACCGGCAGCGCCCCGGAACGCAGCAGCACGCCAATTTCATGAGCCTCTTCAAAACTGGCATAGCCATCTATGAATGCCTTCCCGTCTAAAATGGGATCTTTAACATACGGGTTCTGCAGCAGCTGCCCGTCCAGCACAATGGCTATGTTCTGATGCAGGTATTTTTTTGTGGCCTCGGCAAATTTTTTAGTCCCTTCCGGTGTAAATTCCAAATTAACTATGGCCTGATTGGTGTCCTGCCGTATTGATTCCACGGCATTCTCCAAATCGGCACCGGTAAGTATCACCTTCCCGTCGGGAGCAATAAATTCCAGGTAGGCAGTTTTAACAATAGAATCTACCGCCGCTTCAGGATCATCTATGCCGGCCAGCTCTACAACAATACGGCGCTCACCTTCCCTCTGTACAACCGGTTCCGATACACCAAAACCGTTTACCCGCCGTTCAATGGTAGCCAGCAGCTGATCCATTTTTTGGTCGTCTACTTTAATATCTTCTGTGTCCTTGGCTTCTAATACCACATGTACCCCGCCCTGCAAATCAAGCCCCAGGTCAATATCCCTGGTCAGCGGCAGCCAGGGTACTTTTCCCTCCGGAAACACCGGTTTAACAGCCAGCACCGCTATTACGGCCACCAGTACCAGCAGGCCGGCCAGTTTTATTGTACTGCCCCATCTCATTTTTTAATTTCCCCCTTTAAAACCAAAAAAAGATTACCTATTACCTCCGAAGACATGCCGGTCCAAAAACTGAACAAGCCTATTTACTTTCGGTGCCTGTACAATTTTTTCCCACAGGCCCGGCACTTTTCAGCCCAGCTGCTTTTTGAATCGGCAAAGCAGCATTTTCAGAGGTCAAAATACTTTTGATACACTGAACAAAAGTAATTATATACCTGTGGAGCGGGGCATGTCAATTAACAAACCTTAACATGAATTTTTAAAGTAATTTGGCACCGTTTATAACCAGTTCAAAGTTGCACCCCAGGTGATTGGCGGCCCGGCGGCATAAAATCATTCGATCCAGGAATATTTCAAAGTACTCCATCACC
The DNA here is from genome assembly GCF_016907915.1 of Desulforadius tongensis. Taxonomy (GTDB): domain Bacteria; phylum Bacillota; class Desulfotomaculia; order Desulfotomaculales; family Desulfohalotomaculaceae; genus Desulforadius; species Desulforadius tongensis. The sequence goes on along the minus strand of NZ_JAFBCW010000015.1, from coordinate 35,482 downwards.
GGGGTAATGGATATGTCAATGGACAGTTCCATTGTGATAATACGATTTTTTTCATTTACATAGACAAAGGCATGTTCCGCCGCATAATTTACCCGGTCATGTATATCAAAGGTGGCAAAATCTGTATTGCGCACCCGCGACCGGTGCACATCGGATTTATCGGCAAGAATTAAAGCAGCGGCAATGTGATTCACCGGTTGGCCGTACTGCTCTTCGTGATTGGCGATGGCTGATACTACGGTACAAACTTCCTCCGGCGGCATACCCATCTGCAGCAGGATGGGAAAGGCAATGTGGGCACCGGAAATACCGTGATCATTGCGGCTTACCACATTGCCAATGTCATGCAGGTAACCGGCTATGGCTGCCAGCTGGGCGTCACGCTCCGGGTAGCCCAGCTTCCTAATAATACTTTCGGCAATGCTTGATACCAGGTTGACATGCCGGTAGCTGTGCTCTGTAAAACCCATGGAACCCAAAAATTCATTTCCTTTTCTGATACAGGTATCTATAACCGGGTTTGCTTTTACATCATCTAAGGTAACCAAAATCAATACGCCCTCCCTCGTAAATTAACAATTTAATTTAGAAAAAAGAGTAGACTGCGTCTACTCTTTTTTCTCATTATTTGACCCGTTTGCTTTTTTGCGTACCTGGCCAATAGCATTCTTTAAAAACTCCACCTTTACGTTGTCCCCCAGCCGCAGCACCACCGTTTCTTCTTTTATTCTTACCACGGTGCCGATAATACCGCCAACTGTGGCCACCTCATCGTGAACTTTCAGCTCGTTTATCATTTTTTGATGTTCTTTTTGACGCTTTTGCTGAGGCCTGATAAACAAAAAATAAAGCAACGCAAATAACGCCACTACGTAAATAACTGACACCACTTGTGGATTCAAAACAAAACCTCCCTTCAGTCAAGCAAAATTAATAAAAATGCTACTACCAGTTTCTGCTTAATAAGGTTTTTTTCCTGCTTTTATGCGGGTAAATTTTTTTATTTTTCCTGATATTGATCAAAAAAACGGTTGCGAAATTCCGGCAGCCGGTCATTTCTAATTGCTTCTCTTATTTTTTCCATTAATCCAAGGATAAAATACAGGTTATGCCAGGTTGTCAGGCGAATACCCAGCACTTCTCCCGCTTTTAACAGGTGCCTGATGTAGGCCCGGGTGTAGTTGCGGCATACGTAGCAGCCGCAGTCTTCATCAATGGGTCTGAAGTCCCGGGCATAACGGGCATTGCGTATATTTAGTTTGCCGTACTGTGTAAATACCGTACCTGTACGGGCGGTACGGGTGGGCAGCACGCAGTCAAACATGTCTACCCCGCGCATAACCCCTTCTATCAAACAGTCCGGTGACCCCACGCCCATTAAGTAGCGGGGCTTCTCCACCGGTATAAGGGGAATGGTATATTCCAGCATTTCGTACATCAGCGGCTTTGGTTCTCCCACCGAAAGGCCCCCGATACCGTAGCCGGGGAAGTCCATTTCAATAAGCTCTTTGGCACTTTGTTCCCGCAGGTCTTTATATACCGACCCTTGAATAATACCAAACAGCGCCTGATCCTCTTTATGATGGGCTTTTTGGCAGCGCTTGGCCCAGCGGGTGGTTAACTCCAGGGATTTCTTGGCATAACTGTAATCACAGGGGTAAGGGGCACACTCATCAAAGACCATTGCTATGTCTGCCCCCAGGGCCATTTCTATCTCCATCACCTTTTCCGGTGTAAAAATATGCTTTGAACCATCTATGTGGGAACGGAATTCAACCCCTTCTTCAGTAATTTTGCGCAGTTCCCCCAGGCTGAAAACTTGAAACCCCCCGCTGTCTGTAAGAATTGGGCCGTTCCAATTCATAAAACGATGCAGTCCCCCGGCCTGCTGTACCAAATGGTGGCCGGGGCGCAGGTACAGGTGGTAGGTATTGCTCAGCACCAGGCGCCCACCCACCTCTCGCACTTCATCCGGTGTCATGGTTTTTACTGTAGCTCGGGTTCCCACCGGCATGAAAATGGGTGTTTCCACCTCCCCGTGGGGAGTATATAAACGGCCCAGCCTGGCCCTGGTTCTGGTGTCCTGTTTTATGATTTCAAATCTTACCGGTGATTTCATAACGCCCTCCATATCAAATTATCAGCATAGCATCGCCAAAACTAAAAAACCTGTATTCTTTTTTTACTGCCTCCTGGTAGGCGGCCATGATTTTTTCTCTGCCTGCAAAGGCTGATACCAGCATCAGCAGTGTTGATTTTGGCAGGTGAAAATTGGTAATTAACCCGTCAATACATTTAAATTTATATCCCGGGTAGATAAATATATCCGTCCATCCTTTGGCCGGGTGAATTTCGCCATCTTCACCGGCCGCCGTTTCCAAAGTTCGCACACTGGTGGTACCCACTGCTATAACCCGTCCGCCCCGTTCTTTGGTTTTGTTTATTATCCCGGCAGTTTCCGGTGTAATTTCGTAATACTCCCGGTGCATTTTATGTTCCCTGATATCCTCCACCTTTACCGGTCGGAAGGTGCCAAGGCCCACATGCAGCAGCACCCTGGCCACGTTTATTCCCTGCTGCTGCAATTGCTGCAGCAGTTCACGGGTAAAGTGCAGCCCGGCAGTGGGGGCCGCCGCCGAACCCTCCCGCTGTGCATAAACTGTCTGGTAACGCTGTTTATCCTGCAGTTCTTTTTTTATATAGGGCGGAAGGGGCATTGTGCCGATGCGATCCAGCAGTTCCAAAAACTGCCCGCTGTAGGTAAACTCCAGTACCCTTCCACCGGTATCGGTACTGTCTATTATATCGGCTTCCATTAAAACCCGCCGGCCGTCATCAAATACAATGGTATCGCCCACTTTAGCCCGCCGGCCGGGTTTCACCAGTACTTCCCATCGGCTGCCTTCCAGCTGTTCAAGCAGCAGCACTTCTATTTTGGCCCCGGTATTTTTGCGCCGGCCGTATAACCTGGCCGGCAGCACCTTGGTATCGTTAATAACCAGCGTATCTCCCGGCCGCAGGTACTCTCCAATGTGATTAAACTGCCGGTGTTCAATTAACCCGCTTTCCCTGTGCAGCACCAGCAGTCTTGACCGGTCGCGTTTACTAAGGGGTTCCTGGGCTATTAGTTCTTCCGGCAGGTGATAATCATAGTCTGTGGTTTTATACATACGCTCTTTTACACTCCATAGTTGTATTCTAAATTTACACCACTGTAGTAGTATTGCAAAATATCCTGGTAACTATAACCTTCCAGCGCCATTGCCCTGGCACCATATTGACTCATTCCCAATCCATGGCCCCAGCCGCTGCCGGTAAATGTAACTGACCTGAGGTTTTTATCCTGGTCATACTGCTTATCCATGGTAAAAATGCTGCTTTTCAGCCCCAGCAGGTAGCGTACCCGGTCGGCATTATAGATCTCTTCTTCTTTTATTTTTCCCTCCCGGTCGATGCCTTTAACGCGCATCACTTTAACCCTTGCTCCCACTTTATCCCGCTGCACTTCTTCTATGTCCAGCACTTTAGTGTAAGGATATCCCTTGGCAGTAAACCGTTCAGCCAGTTGTTCGGCAGTTAAGTTAACTGACCAGTTGTAGTGTTTTTCGTTATAATCATAGGGGTCTTTTTTCGCCTTTAAATAGGGAATGTCTTCTTTCCAAACTTCAGCACAATTACCTGTATAGCCCCCACTGCTGGAGTGAAACACAGCCAGTATTAACCGGCCTTCGTAGGTAAGAACTTGTCCCCTGGTTTGCTGCACTGCCATTGTGGTTTCCGGTGTTTCGTGGTCATAGCCATGGTACACCTGGTTGTACTGGTTGGCCAGAATGTCAAACCCGTACGCCAGGTACTGTCCCCTGGAATATAGGGCGTAGGTGCGGGCCACCACCGCCTGGGCCTTCAGCGCTTCCTCCGGCCACTTATGGGGCATCTCGCTGGGCACCACACCGTAAAGGTATTCCTCAAAGGGCAGGTCATTAATGGCTGTGATGCCCTTTTCTCCCAATCGAAAATCGAAATCACCCCGGTAGCGCCCTGCTTTATCCCCTGTATATAATGTAACCAATTGTAATTCATCGTTAACCCGCAGGCTGCTCAAACCGCCGGCAGACAGCAGCGTATATTTGGACATATCTTCAGGCAGCGGGGTTATTTCCCCGCTGGCGTCGATAACGGTTAAGCCCCTGCCGCCGGTTCTTTTGGCCAGCGCCCCGCTGCCGCTAAGAATACTGGCTTCCCGGTTTATTTTCTGCACCACCAGCGGGCCGCTGTAAACACCTATCTGCCGGCCATCACAGCTTAATTTAATCAGCGGTTCTCCACCCCGGTCAATCATTTCCACCGTGTAACGCCTGTTAGGTTCTGCCAGTGCAATCATTTCACCATTGTAGCCGTTTAACAGCCTGTATTTGCCCTGTACGGCAAACTGCAGTTTCTCTGCTTCCCGCACTATTCCTATGCGAATGGTTTTAGGAATTACTGACACCCCCCGGCCCTCGGCGGCGGGTTCTTCCCTGGTTAAATAAATAACTGACAAAGCTGTGATTATCACAAATAGACCTATATATGTAAAAAAATTTCTTTTCATTTTTCTACCCCCATTTGATAATGCTGGCATTTAAAGCATAAGCTTAATACTTCGACAAATGTTTCCTGTTTCCTTGCAGAGGTAGAAAAATCAAGGCTGCAAACCGCCATGGAAAAATTATCCTGCTTAAGCCCGTCTTTATTCCGTTCGGCAGCTGCGCACTGAAAAATGCTCGCTTGGCGCTGTGAATATTATCTTGTGAATATTATCTTCTAAAAAATATATTTGCCAAAAAGGTAAGCAGCAGGCTTAGAAGTATCATGCTCACTACCGGAAAATAAAAAGTAAAGTTTCCTTTTTGTACGTAAATGTCTCCCGGCAGCCGGCCGAAGTTTAAAAACTTCCCCGCTCCCATCATCAGCCCGCCAATAATTATTAGAAACAGCCCCAACACCAGTACCATTTTACCCATAGACTGAAGGGGATCCAAGCTGCTTCTCTCCCTTCTTTTTCTTATTCTTAGGCATGTAGCGCTCCTTTTCGCTGTATATGCAGCCGCAGTACTGCTGGGTATAGTGTCCCGTTTCCTTGGCTTTCATATAGGCCTCTTTGAACCCGGGTCTAAAATCCACGTAGTAAAAGGGTACGCCATATTTTTCGCCCACCGCTTCGCCTATCTCTTTCAGCATTTGGTGTTTTTGAAAGGGACTTACCAAAAGGGTGGTGGTAAAGGCATCAAACTTACCCCTGCGGGCGATTTGCGCTGCCCGGTTCAGGCGCATGCTGTAGCAGTACCGGCAGCGATTGGCTTCCCGGTGCACCACGTTTTGCAGAAAACCTTCTAAATCGTAGTCATCTTCAATAATGCTTTTTATTCCCTCTTTTTCCATAAACCACTGGTAGTTGTCTTTTCTTTTCTGCCATTCTGTATATGGATGGATATTGGGATTGTAAAAATGTCCTACAATGTCAAAGTTTTCGTTACGCAAATATTCCAGCGGGTAAATGGAACAAGGCCCGCAACAGCTGTGCAGTAGAATTTTAGGCATGATGGAATCACCTTTCTTTTTTACATTTGCACACCGCTTAATCCCACAATTTACGCTGCCCGTCATGCTGCTTGGGCAGCGGTATCCCCAACTGGCGGTAGGCATTTGGAGTGGCCACCCTGCCCCTGGGAGTTCTGGCCAGCATTCCCACCTGTAACAGGTAAGGCTCCAGCACATCTTCCACAGTGCCCGGTTCTTCGCTTATTGACGCGGCCAGGGTATCCAGTCCCACCGGCCCGCCGCCAAATTTTTCTATTATCGCCCTCAGCAGCCGGCGGTCAGATTTGTCCAAACCTAAAGAATCCACTTCTAAAAACCGCAGCGCTTCATCCGCCACTTCTGCAGTTATCACTCCACCGGCCCTAACTTCCGCGTAATCACGAACACGTTTCAACAGCCTGTTGGCTATTCTGGGAGTGCCGCGGGACCGGCGGGCTATTTGTTCCACCCCGCCGTCACCTAATTTAATATTTAAAATACCTGCCGACCGGCGCAGTATCTCAGCCAGTTCTTCCGGCCGGTAAAAATCCAACCTGCTGATTACCCCAAACCGGTCTCTGAGGGGCGAAGTTAACAACCCGGCTCTGGTGGTGGCTCCCACCAGTGTAAACCTGGGCAGATCCAGGCGGATGGAACGGGCACTGGGTCCTTTCCCAATGATTATGTCCAGGGCAAAATCTTCCATGGCCGGGTATAAAACTTCTTCCACCGAACGGCTCAACCGGTGAATCTCATCTATAAACAGCACATCCCCGGGATTAAGGTTGGTTAAAATAGCAGCCAAATCACCGGGCCGTTCTATGGCCGGGCCGGAGGTGGTGCGCATACTTACCCCCATCTCGTTGGCTATAATGCCTGCCAGTGTGGTTTTCCCCAAACCCGGGGGACCAAACAGCAAAACGTGATCCAGCGTTTCCCCCCGCCCCAGGGCAGCCTTTATAAATATATCTATGGTTTCTTTAACCTTTTGCTGTCCTATATATTCCCCCAGCCGCCGGGGCCTTAACCCGTTTTCTATTTCTTTGTCTTCGCCCCCCGCTGTCGGGGATACCAGGCGCTCATCCCTTTCAATCATTAAATTATCACCTACTCCGGAAAGGTTAATTTTACCGCTGCTCCTTCATCAAATATTTAAGGGCTGATTTAACCAGCGCTGAAACATCAGGCGGATTGCTGCTGTCAGCGCAGGCCAATTTTACCGCCTCCGCCGCTTCAGATTGGCTGTAACCCAGGGCCATCAAGGCAAATTCCGCATCTCTGTGCATTGAACCCTGATGTTTTATGTTTGGTGCTGTCTTTTTCGCCGCCGCTGGTATGCTGCCCAGTTTATCCTTCAGCTCTAAAATAAGCCGCTGGGCAGTTTTTTTACCGATGCCGGAAACTTTGGTCAGAGCGGTTACATCTTCATTAGCCATAATTTCTCTTATACTGCCCGGTTGATACGTTGAAAGCAGCGACAGTGCCCCTTTGGGGCCCACCCCGGAAACCCCCAGCACCGCGGTAAAAATGAATAACTCTTCCTCTGTTTTAAAACCGTACAGCTGCATACTGTCCTCCCGCACCACCATATGCGTATGCAGAAAAACTTCCTCCCCCACCGGAGGCATGTCGGCCAGGGTGGCGCTGGAAACCAGCAGCTGGTATCCCACACCGTTAACATCCAGCACCACTTTCCCCGTTGACTCTGCTGCCAGCTTACCGCGCAGAAAAGCAATCATAACGACACTCTCCCCACATTTTTAGCATGGTGAGCATGACAAACGGCCACCGCCAGGGCATCTGCCACGTCGTCGGGTTTTGGCACCACAGCCAGGTTGAGCAGTGTTTTAATCATGTATTGAACCTGTTTTTTGTCAGCACGCCCATACCCCACCACCGATTGTTTCACCTGCAGCGGTGTGTACTCAAAAACCTTTAACCCGGCATTGGCACCGGCTAAAAGCGCCACTCCCCGGGCATGCCCCACCGCCATGGCGGTACGGGTATTTTTATTAAAAAACAATTCCTCCACCGCATATTGATCCGGTTTATGCCGCTTTATCAGTTCAGTTAAATCGCTGTACAGCGTATGTAAACGGTCATATAACGGCAGCCCCGCCTTGGTGCGAACAGCACCGCATTCCACCAGCTTAAAACTGTTACCGCAATAATACACCAGCCCGTAACCGGTAATGGCGGTGCCCGGGTCAACTCCCATAATTAACATCAAACACATTCCTCCATCAGTCAGTTAAAAAGAACAGTTGTTCAGGTACATTATACCACCTGCCGGGAAACACTGCCACCAATCATTTTACGGCCGTCAGCTCAGCTCATCAATATTTTCTAAAACGGCATACAGTTCTTTATCCCCTGCAAATTCCAGCTCCTGTTTTAATTTAGCCTGCAGCTCCGGTTTCTGTTTGTCAAATTCCATACCCTGTTTAAGCTTTTGGTATAATGGCCGGGAAAGTTTTTCCACCGGTTTGTTTTCAACCACATTTATCAACAGGGTATTAACCCCCAGCGGCCCTTGAAATACCGCCAGTTTGCCGTTGTAAATGCCCAGATGGCGGTAGTGCCGGTGCCGGGGACAAAGTGCATTAACCTTTCTGGCCAGCACCAACTGGTACGGGGAATCAAAGCGCACCTGCCAACCGTCGGCAGCAGAAAACATGTTTAACAAATCATCTTTCCCCATGCCCACCAGTGCATCTCCGGATTCAACCGACAGCTCTGCCGCATCGCCGCACAAATAAATATTTTGTTTATAAACTTTTGTTCTTTTTGTTACCACCAGGTTTTCCAACGCCGCTTCCTCGGTGGCCCAGGATGGATTCACCACAGTATTATTTGTCCAGTTAAATATCGCGTTGGTTGCCAGGTAGGCCGAGGTTACCATTACCCCCACTAAAAAAGCACTGACCGCAGCCAAAATTAACCTACGCCACAACACGGCTGAATACCCCCTAAGAATGCCATTTATCTAATTAGGTATTATTATTTCCAAATATCTTAGGGTTGATACAGTTCTTTAAAATCCCTTAACATAGTACAGGTTGTTAGAATACAGTAATTAAAAATCAGCACTTTGTGGGGGAAAAGAACATGCTTAAATTCATTTTTAAGTTCCCACCTCTCACCATTCTGGCCTGGCATATTAAACAAGTTTTTAGAAAAAAATAAGGGCTCGCCATCTTTGAGCCCTTATTAATTCTTATTTTTCCATTTCAAAGTTGGAGTACACGTCATCCACATCATCGTGCTCCTCCAGCACTTCCAACAGCTTCATCATTTTTTCCGCCTCTTCACCCTGCAGTTTGACGGTGGTTTGAGGTATCATGGTTATTTCCGCTTCAGCCACCGGTATATTTTTAGCTTCCAGGTTTTTATATACCTCGGTAAAATCATCCGCTGCGGTATAAATCTCGTAAACGTCATCTTCAACCTTCATGTCTTCCGCCCCGGCTTCCAGCACCATCATCATCAAATCATCTTCTTCTATTCCGGCATTTTCTTTTTCCACCACCAGCAGACCCTTGCGGTCAAACATCCAGGATACACAGCCGCTTTCACCAAGGTTGCCGTTATGCTTGGAAAAAATATGACGTATTTCACCGGCAGTGCGGTTGCGGTTATCGGTGGTGATATTCATCAGCACCGCCACGCCGCCCGGACCGTAACCTTCGTATACAATTTGTTCCAAATTGGAAGCACTGAGCTGGCCAGTACCTTTTAAAATAGCTCTCTCTATCTTATCTTTTGGCAAATTGGCCTCTTTAGCCTTTTCCAACGCTGCCTTTAATCTCATGTTTCCGGCGGGGTCGCCTCCACCCAATTTAGCTGCCAAAATAATTTCTTTAGTTAACCTGGTAAATATTTTGCCTCGTTGAGCATCTACTTTGGCCTTTTTACGTTTAATATTAGCCCATTTAGAATGGCCGGCCATAGCAACCTCATCTCCCTACTTTGTGAAAATTTTTTCTTTCCTATTTATATATACATTACTGCATATCTATATTTTATTTTATTATAGATAACTAAGTAACTCTGTAATTCTAATTTGCTGTAACCGGCAGAAACAAAAATGCCGTTACAAAAATGTATTTATGGCTATTAGGGTTTAAAATTCCGGTGGAATGGGGGGCATATGTCTTTTATGCTCACTTTGACGGTGCAGTTGGTCCACTATTCTTTTTACCCTTGGTTCCGCTTCACCGGTGAGAATATAGCGGTCCAATTCACGGTAAGTTACACCCATCTCTTCCTCATCGTCATGTCCATGCCATAAACCGGCAGAGGGTTTTTTATCTATAATTGGCTGCGGCACTCCCAAGTACCTGGCCAGTTCGTACACCTGGGCCTTTACCAAATTGGCTATCGGTAAAAGATCGCATCCTCCGTCACCGTACTTGGTATAAAATCCAACGGTGATTTCCGCCTTGTTGCCCGTTCCCACCACCAGACCTTTATATTTTGATGCATAAAAGTACAGGGTAGTCATGCGCAGGCGCGGTTTAATATTAGCAAAGGCCAGATTTTGTTTGTTTTTTTCATAAGGTTCATCGGTTAATCTTGCCACCAATGCATCAAAAACCTCATCCAGTACAACCTCTTTAACCGGTATGTTAAAAGCCTCAGCAACCATTCTGCCGTATTTGGCATCATCCGGATTGCTGTGACAGGGCATAATTACACCATAAGTGTCATTTGGTCTAACACGCTGACAAAGCCCCGCAACCACGGCAGAATCAACCCCACCGCTTAACCCTACTATAAAACTCTTGGTACCCGATTCCTTCAGCTTGGCCTCCAGCCATGCCGAAAGCTTGTCTGCCACTTCATTTACTACCAAGGCAAACCCCTCCACCATTTTTCGATTTACAAAGATAATCTTAACACAGCCCGTACTTTAAGTGCAATTAAAAATAATTATATTTGTATTTAGTATGTGACATTGTGCCAAGCGCTAATTCACAGCATGCTAAATACCATTTTCTTTACAAGCCAAATTACGCTAAAAAAAGGGGTTGCTTAAACTCTTAACTAGCAGTACAATAATACTAAATTGGGAACTGTTTGAAAATTTAAATTTAATTTAATTTGTTGAAAATTGTTTTCCATTTGACATTTCGGCATCTCTATATCTGCATCGATTTTTTGACAGCGGCTGTCCCTGGAAGCATGTACATCTTACCCTCCTCAATTTAAAACATCCAGTTAGCCAGAGGGTTGCATTAAATTTTGTCATGAAAGGTGGTGTGAACCGGCTGGAAGTTAATTAGTCAACCAGTAACAAGTAGTGTACCAGCACTAATTTAAATTTAAGCGGAAGATGCAAGAAAGGGGGATCTGACTGCATGGGTGCAGAATGCAACTGCAATTGTCAGGCTGATTCCAACAAAAAAATTGATGAACTGATTTTAAAATACCGTGGTAATCCCAATGGCCTGATTGTGGTATTGGCAGCCATTCAACAGGAAATGGGTTATCTGCCAAAGGATTTAATGATTAAAGTAGCTGAAGAATTAAATGTCCCGCTTACCGATGTTTACGGCGTTGCCACTTTCTATGCCGCTTTCACCTTAAGACCCAGGGGTAGGCACAGCATTAACCTCTGTTTGGGAACGGCATGTTACGTAAAAGGTGCCCCTGAAGTACAGGCAGCCATTGAAAAGGAACTTAAAATTAAAGCGGGTGAAACCACTGAAGACCGTCGTTTTACCTTTGATGTTGTCCGCTGCCTTGGTGCGTGCGGTATCGCTCCGGTAATGACAGTGGACGGCGAAGTACACCCGCGTATGACTCCGGAAAAAGTTTCCGAAGTGCTATCAAAATACGAATAAAACCTCCAGGGAGGTGAAGATATACAAATGACATTTCAAGAACTGGAAGAAATTAGAATTAAAGCCAAAAAAGCTTTAGCCGCTCGTTTAGGTGAAGAACCTACCGATGAATACAAGTATCATGTACTGGTTTGCGGTGGTACGGGTTGTCACTCCTCCGGTTGTCAAGCAGTGGCGGATGCGCTGGAAAAAGCCCTGGCAGATGAAGGTTTGAAAAACTCTGTCAAGCTGATTCAAACCGGTTGTATGGGGGCTTGTCAATTGGGACCTGTTGTAATGGTATACCCCGGTGCATACCATTACTGCAGTGTTAAGCCGGAAGATGTGGCAGACATAGTTAATGAACACTTGAAAAACGGCAGGTTTGTTGAGCGCCTCTGCTACCGTAACAGCAAAGGCGAGCTGCAGGCAACCATGCCGGAAATGGATTTCTTTAAAAAGCAGCATAAGATTGCCCTGCGCAACTGCGGTTTAATTGATCCCGTTTCAATAGAAGAATATATCGGCATGGATGGTTTTGCCGCCCTGGCCAAAGTTCTGAAAGAAATGAGCCCGCAGCAGGTTATTGACGAAGTGAAAAAATCCGGCTTACGCGGCCGCGGAGGTGCCGGTTTCCCCACCGGTTTGAAGTGGCAGTTCATGGCCGATCAGCAGGCCGATCAAAAATATGTAATCTGTAACGGTGACGAAGGTGACCCCGGTGCCTTTATGGACAATGCGGTACTTACCGGCGACCCCTACTCCGTAATAGAAGCGATGACCATTTGCGGTTATGCCACCGGCGCCACCAAGGGCTACGCTTATATCCGTTTAGAATACCCGCTGGCCATTAGGAATTTCAAAAAGGCCTTGGAAGTTTGCCGTCAAAAGGGACTGCTGGGCAAAAACATTTTAGGCACTGACTTCAGCTTTGATATTGAAATTCGCGAAGGTGCCGGGGCCTTTGTATGCGGTGAAGAAACCGCTTTAATGGCCTCCACCGAAGGTAAACGCGGTGAGCCCAGACCCCGTCCGCCGTTCCCCGCCGTTTCAGGTTTATTTGGCAAGCCTTCCAATATAAACAACGTGGAAACTTGGGCCAATATCTGCCCCATTATTTTAAAGGGTGCTGACTGGTACTCCGGTATCGGCGTGGGCAAGTCCAAGGGTACTAAGGTATTTGCCTTGGCTGGTAAAGTTGTTAACTCCGGCCTGGTGGAAGTTCCCATGGGAATTAAACTGCGGGAGGTCGTAGAAGAAATCGGCGGCGGTATAGCCAGCGGTAAGAAATTTAAAGCAGCCCAAACCGGCGGACCCTCCGGCGGCTGCATCCCGGCTGAGCATTTTGATACCCCGCTGGACTACGAAACTCTGGCCTCACTGGGTTCCATAGTTGGATCCGGCGGACTGATCATCACCGACGAAGACACCTGCATGGTAGACCTGGCCAAGTTTTATCTCGGTTTTACCCAGGATGAATCCTGCGGTAAGTGTACACCCTGCCGCATCGGTACCAAGCGGATGTTGGAAATTATGGAACGCATATCCAAAGGGCTGGGACGTGAAGGCGATATTGAACTGCTGGAAGAACTGGCATATATGATTAAACAATCTGCACTTTGCGGGTTAGGTCAAACAGCCCCCAATCCCATTCTCAGCACTTTGAAATACTACCGGGATGAGTATGAAGCTCACATTAAAGATAAAACCTGCCCGGCTGGCGTGTGTAAAATTAGAGGCGCTAAAAAAGCCACCTCGTAGGATAGGAGGGAAAACTAGGCATGGCAACAGTAACTTTAACCATTGATAACCAGAAGGTGGAAGTTGAACAGGGTACTACCATCCTGGAAGCGGCCAAAAAAGTCGGCATCGAAATACCCACCCTCTGCTACATGAAGGACATCAACGCCATCGGTGCCTGCCGCATCTGCGTGGTGGAAGTGGAAGGTGCCCGCGCACTGCAGGCTGCCTGCGTAACCCCGGTAGCTGAGGGTATGGTAGTGAAAACCAATTCCGAACTGGTTCGGAAATCACGTAAAATGACGCTGGAACTGATTCTTTCCGACCACCCTGCCGAGTGCCTTACCTGCTTAAGAAACACAAACTGCGAACTACAGGCCCTGGCAGAAGCCTTTGGAATAAAAGAAGTGCGCTTTACCCGCGGCGCTGCTAAAAGTGCCAAAATCGAGGATATTGACGACTCTTCACCTTCAATTGTTCGCGATCCGCGCAAGTGTATACTTTGCCGCCGCTGTGTTGCCGTCTGTGAAAAGGTACAGGGCGTTAAAGCCATCGGACCGGTTAACCGCGGCTTTGAAACGATAATTGCCCCGCCCTTCGGACAGGGGCTGATGGATGTTAACTGTACTATGTGCGGGCAGTGCTCGCTGGTGTGCCCCACCGGTGCCATCACCGAAAAAGACGACACCGACAAAGTATGGGCCGCCTTATCCGATCCCAATAAACACGTTGTGGTACAAACAGCCCCTGCTACCCGTGTTGCCATTGCGGAGGAATTCGGTAAGGAACCCGGCACCATCAGCACCGGCAAAATGGTGGCCGCATTGAGACGCCTGGGCTTCGACAAGGTATTTGACACCGACTTTTCCGCCGACCTGACTATTATGGAAGAGGGTACGGAGTTAATCCAGCGCATCACCACCGGCGGTACATTACCGATGATTACCTCCTGCAGTCCCGGTTGGATTAAATACATTGAGCATTACTACCCAGACCTGCTCCCCCACCTCTCCACCTGTAAGTCACCGCAGCAAATGCTGGGAGCACTAATTAAGGACTATTATCCCAAACATGCTGGTATTGCCGCTGAAAACATTTACAGTGTGTCCATTATGCCCTGCACCGCCAAAAAATTCGAAGCCCAGCGGGATGAAATGGCAGACAGCGGGTACCAGGATGTTGATGTAGTTCTCACCACCCGGGAACTGGCCCGCATGTGCCGCAACGCGGGTATCGATTGGGATTCCCTGCCGGAGGAAAACTACGATGACCCGCTGGGCATATCCACCGGTGCCGCAGTTATCTTCGGGGTTACCGGCGGTGTTATGGAGGCCGCCCTGCGCACCGCTTACGAGTTAATTACCAAAGAAGAACTGCCTGACATTAACTTCACTGCTGTACGCGGTATGGAAGGTATTAAAGAAGCCACCGTTAAAATTGGCGACCTGGATGTTAAAGTGGCGGTGGCTCACACCCTGGGCAACGCCCGCAAGCTGCTGGATCTGATTAGAGAGGGCAAGGCCGATTACCACTTCATCGAAGTTATGTGCTGCCCCGGCGGTTGTATCGGCGGCGGCGGCCAGCCCATTCCCACCAACCTGGAGGTTAGGTTGGCCCGTATCGCCGGAACTTACAAGATAGATGAAGACCTGCCTATCCGCAAGTCCCATGAAAACCCGGCCATCACCGCCCTCTATAAAAACTACCTGGGTGAGCCGCTGGGCGAACTGTCCCACAAACTGCTGCATACCCACTATGTACCCCGGGGTGTATATCGCAAGCCGGAAGGAATACCGGAAGGCAGCGATCACTAACCGGTCAGCTGTAAATAAAGTGTTTAAAAGCCCGCCATCATCCGGCGGGCTTTTACATCAGCAGCTCATCCACAAACTGTCAATTATTTAAACACCTAAATTGAAAGGAATTTTTTTAATTCTATCGAATAATGTAGTCAATTTATTTTTTATAAACACTTGTCCACTCATCAAGGAGGTGGTTCTCTACAGGCTCTATTTATCACTTTAATATAATAAATATAAGAGTTATATAATGAGGAGGTATTTTAATTGGCAAAACGTGAACAATGGGGTACCCGGGCCGGGTTTGTTCTGGCTGCAGTGGGTTCTGCCATCGGTTTGGGCAACATCTGGCGCTTTCCCTACATGGCAGCGGAAAATGGCGGTGGAGCGTTCTTTATTCCTTACTTATTTGCCCTGTTAACCGCGGGAATTCCTATTTTAGTGCTCGAATTTGGTATCGGTCATAAATTCCGCGGCTCTGCTCCTCTCACCTTAGCCAAGTTAAACCGCAGGTGGGAATGGCTCGGTTGGTGGCAGGTTTTGGTATGTTTCTTTATTGCGGTCTATTACGTAGTTATTATTGCCTGGGCTATTTCCTACGTGGGCTACTCTTTATCCCAGGCTTGGGGAGATGACCCGGGAGGTTTCTTCTTCGGTCAATTCCTTGGTTTAACCGAAGGGCCCTTTGATCTGGGCGGACTGCGCACTAATATTTTATTACCCCTGTTAATAGCGTGGGGTGTTACCTTCTTGGCCCTGTTTGGCGGCGTAAAAGGCGGTATTGAAAAGGCAAATAAAATTTTAATGCCCGTTCTTTTCATCATGACCATATTAATGGCCGTTCGCGGCGTTACACTGCCCGGTGCTGCGGAAGGTTTGAATTACTTATTCCAGCCGGATTTCAGTAAAATTTTAGATTATAAAATTTGGACCGCAGCTTATGGACAAATTTTCTTTACCCTAAGTATTGCTTTTGGTATTATGATCGCTTATTCCAGTTACCTGCCCAAGAAATCCGACATTGTCAACAACGCGTTTATGACCGCATTCATTAACTGCGGTTTCAGTCTGCTGGCCGGTATTGCCGTATTTGGTGTTGTTGGACATATGGCCCTTATCCAGGGAAAACCGGTGGCAGAAGTAGCAGGCAGCGGCGGTGTTGGTATGGCATTTATCTCGTTCCCTGCCGCCATTAGCACCCTGGGCAGCTTGGCACCGTTATTCGGTATTTTATTCTTCCTGTCTTTAACCTTTGCCGGCTTGTCTTCGTTAATATCCATTAATGAAGCTGCCATAGCCGCTTTTATGGACAAGTTTAACTTAGCCCGCAAACCAGCTGTAATTATTTATACCGCAGTGGCCACTACCTGCAGCCTGCTGTTTGCCACCGGAGCGGGGCTGTACATTCTGGACATTGTAGACCACTTTATCAACAGTTTCGGCATTGTATTTGGCGGCTTAATCGAAGTTATTCTCATCGGCTGGTTGTTTAATTTGAAGTCCATTCAAGATCATGTCAACCCCATTTCCGAACTCAAGGTGGGCAGCTGGTGGCAGTTTGCCCTGAAAATTATTACACCGGTGGTACTGGGTTACATGGCAGTTATGAACCTAAAGGGAGATTTAACCACCCCCTACGGCGATTATCCCCAAGATGCCCTGTTATGGTTCGGTTGGGTTGTAATGGTTGTTGTAATAGTTGGTGGTTTCCTCCTGTCTGCCTTGAAGTGGAAAGACGAGCAGTCTTTAATTAAGGAGGTAGAATAATATGTCCGGTAGTGCCATCGTCATGATGATATTTGCCATGGTTATGCTGTGGGGTGGTGCCGCGTACTGTATCAACGTGGCTATGAAAAACAGACATAACTAGTAATCGAAACCCTGATCAGTAATTTGATCAGGGTTTTTGATATTATTAAAATTATTTTTCCAGCATTGTTTCACTTAAACTGCCGCCCCCAAGCAAACCACCCGGTATGCTGACCCAGGTTTCCGGCACATCACCCACAATAATACTTTCGGTCAGGGGAACAACGGTATGTACATTAATGTCCCTTTGGTAAAAGGGAACGGCAATTGCTACTCTAGTTTTTAAATCCAATGTTATTTGATGCCTGGTCTGGTTAATACCGGTGGAATCAAATTTATCTGATACAAGAACATTAACACTTCCCACGGGCAAAATGCTGACATTAATGCGCGGGCCAAAGTCTGCTAAAAAGTGGCTGCCCATGGTTTGGCCCAATGATATTTCTATGTTTTCATGTTCAATCTGCCGCAGTGCCTTGTCCACTTCCAGCGTTATGTCGGTGGCCAGCTGGTTTATTCGTATCGTGTTGGCCTGCATCATTACAATTTTGCCGCTGCTGTCTTTATGTAAATTGATTAAATCTTCATAGCACACATTTTCTTCCGCCACTTTTTGCTGCACCGCTTCACTTACCACATCATTAACCATCAGGTTGGCTCTGGATTCAGCAATGGCAATGATGCTGGGGCGCAGATTTTTATCCACATACCAGTATATCAACCCAACGGAAACTATCAGCAGGACAATAAAAAAGGTTGTACCGGAGATCCGCCGCCTTCTTTTAAACATGCACTCACCTCCAGTTTATATATATGTGCGTTTAGTTCTTAACGTGATAGTTTTGCGGCATAAAAAATAAGGAGTTGTGAGCTGCCGCGGGCACAAGGCTGCGCGGCTTCCAGTGGTAACTCCAAGCCTTCTGTATGAAACAGCGGCTTCTCGTTTATTGACATTTAAGATGGCGATAGTATAATAAAGGCAAACCTAAAATAATACATGGAGGTTTACCTTTATGGAAAAAATAATCGGAATTAACGAGGCTCGACCTAAATTATCGTCATTAATTGAAACTTTGGATAAACCAGTAATAATAACGGTAAATTCGGAACCTAAAAGTGTTCTCTTGCGATATGACGAATACATCAGGCTTTACAAGGCAGAAAAAGAGAATAAACAGTTAGTTTTGAAGTTAGCCGTTGAAAAGGCTAGGGGGCAAGCTGAAGATGCCGGATTAACCGAATGTGATGTAGCAAAAGAGATAGCGAACTATAGAAAGGCAAAAAGAGGTAAGAATGAATGAAGGTTGTAATTGATACCAACGTACTAATTTCAGGACTTATTTCTTCTAAAAGCCATCCTGCCCAAATTTTGGATTTATGGATGTCTAATTGTATTATTGTATGTATAACTGCAGAAATAGTTGAAGAATACATTTCGGT
This sequence comes from Desulforadius tongensis, assembly GCF_016907915.1. GTDB lineage: Bacteria > Bacillota > Desulfotomaculia > Desulfotomaculales > Desulfohalotomaculaceae > Desulforadius > Desulforadius tongensis. The sequence goes on along the minus strand of NZ_JAFBCW010000015.1, from coordinate 17,310 downwards.
TTTATTAAGACCAAAGTTTAAAGGCATAGGCTCGCCGCAAGAAAGGTACGAAATAATATCCGGATTAGTTGAGTTGGAGCACACCAGCGTAGTTAATCCTGATTTTCGTATAAAAGCTATTGTTGAAGACCCGGATGATAATATTTTCTTAGAGTGTGCGTTAGAGGCCAAAGCAGAAGTAATTATTTCTGGCGATGAGCATTTGTTGAATTTGAAAGAGTTTGAAGGCATAAAAATACTTAAGCCAATCGAATTTTTATCCAAATTTTGTTAGTTTTAGCCAGATAACGGCCTCAAACCATTAATATACCTGCATTTTTGCGAAGAGTAAAGGGGGGGTTAGGGGAAAAACCCCCCGGCGGTGCGAAAAAAACGCTTGTCAATGCAGGTTAATTTGGGTAAAACTATTGTATATATTTAACACATGCAAAGTCACGTGCCTTAGTAATCCTTATACCAATTTAACAAACTTCCTCTTCCCTACTTTGATAACGGTTCCCGGTTCCGGGGTGAATCTCAGGTTGGGATCCGTTACCAACTGCCCGTTTATCTTAACCGCATTTTGCTTAACCATTCTTCTGGCCTCGCTGCTGCTTACCACCAACTTGGCCTGCACCAGCAGTTTGGGCAGCACTACCTGGTCACCTTCTTTTACCTCACCTGTTACTTTAAACTGCGGAATTTCTTCCGGCAGTTCCCTCTTTTGGAACACCCGCTTGAAGGCTTCTTCTGCCTGCCGGGCTTCTTCTTCTCCATGGTAAATGGTAACTATCTCCCTGGCCAGGCGCATTTTTACATCCCTGGGATGCAGGCGTCCATCTTTTAAACCCGCTTCTATCTCCCGTACCTCTTCCACCGGCACCCGGGTCACCAGTTCAAAATAACGCACCAGCAGTTCATCGGGCATAGACATAACTTTACCGTACATTTCGCCGGGGGCTTCATTAATACCGACATAGTTGTTCAAACTTTTACTCATTTTATTGACGCCGTCTAAACCTTCCAGTATCGGCATCATTAAGGCCACCTGCGGTTCCTGCCCATATTCCTTCTGCAGGTGCCTGCCCATCAGCAGGTTAAATTTTTGATCCGTTCCCCCCAGCTCCACATCCGCTTCCAAAGCCACCGAGTCGTAACCCTGCATTAACGGGTAGAAAAACTCGTGAATACTGATGGGCAAATTATTCTTATAACGCTTGTGAAAGTCATCCCGCTCCAGCATCCGGGCCACGGTATATTTGGCAGACAAATTAATTACATCCGCAAAGGTTAACGGTGCCAACCATTTGCTGTTGAATTCCACGCGGGTTTTCTCCGCATCAAGAATTTTAAATATCTGTTCTTTATAAGTACGGGCATTGGCCAGCACCTCTTCTTCCGTCAACTGCTTTCTGGTTTCAGACTTACCGGTGGGATCACCAATGCGACCGGTGTAATCACCAAGGATGATAATCACCTGGTGGCCAAAGTCCTGAAATTGACGCAGTTTCTGCAGCACCACCGTATGTCCCAGGTGAATATCCGGTGCAGTGGGATCCAAGCCCAGTTTTATTTTCAGCGGCTTATTGTCCCGGATAGACTTCTTTAACTTTTCCACCAGCTCATTTTCCGGTATAATCTCCACCGCCCCACGGCGAATTTCTTTTAACTGTTTTTCTAAATCCTGTTCTATGTTAGGCATAACAGCACCGGCTCCTTTCAGATTAACATTGCCAAAATGCTAAACATAAAACATTATACCAAAATGTTACAAGCCGTGACAAGGCAGGTAAAAATTATCTACAAAATATTTGTACCGCTGTGTTATAATCGATTATGAACGATACCAGGCCGAAGGAGGATTTACCTTGGCTAAGAAAAAACGCCGTAAAAAACTCAACGTCATGCGTTTGGCCTTATTAATTTTATTTTTAGTTATTATGGCCGCCAGTGGTGCCGCTGCTGCCCTGGTCTACAGCAGTGTAACCGATATGCCCACCTTTAATCCTGAAGATATAAACTTTTCTGCTTCCACTGACATTTACGATGAAAACGATAATTTCGTGGCCAGAGTGGGTGTGGAAAACCGCGAACCGGTGGACATCGACGATGTGCCGGAAATAGTTAAGCAGGCTTTTTTAGCCGTAGAAGACAATCGTTTTTATAAGCATCACGGTATAGATCCATACCGCATCCTGGGTGCAGCTTGGGCTGACATTAAGTCCGGCAGTCTTAAAGAAGGAGCCAGTACCATCACCCAGCAGTTAGTTCGCCAATCCATTGACATCGGCAACGCTAAAAGTTTTAAACGCAAAATCCAAGAAGCTATCTTAGCAGTGCAAATGGAACGGCATTTTACCAAAGATGAAATACTGGAGAAATATCTCAACGGTATTTACTTGGGTGAAGGGGCCTACGGCATTCAAGCCGCCGCGCAAACCTACTTCAGCAAGGACGTAGGCCAGTTAACACTGGAAGAAGCGGCGCTGCTGGCCGGTCTGCCCCAGGCCCCCAGTGCATATAACCCTTTCCAAAACCCTGAAGACGCCAAAAAACGGCGCAATATTGTACTGAATCAAATGGTAAAATGCGGCTATATCACCGCCAGTGAGGCCGAAGAGGCCAAGAAGAAAGAAATTGTATTAAATGAAGGTAAGGTTTCCCCGGTTAATTATCCATACCCTTATTTTATTGATTACGTTATCGATGTGCTAACAGATCCCAACGGGAAATTTAAACTGAATGCCAATGAAGTGTATAAAGGCGGCCTGCGGGTTTATACCACTTTAAATCCTAAAATGCAGGAAGCAGCTGAACAGGCCATGGCTAATGACAACAACTTCCCGCCGGCATACGAAAAAAATGGTGAACTTATCAAACCAAACGGTGCCGCCGTAATTTTTGAACCCAAAACAGGTTATGTTAAAGCCCTGGTGGGCGGCAGGGAGCATCAGAACCGGCGGGCTTGGAACAGGGCCACTAAAGAACAGCGCCGCCCGGGCTCCATCTTTAAGCCCATTATCTCTTACAGTCCGGCCATTGAATTTTTAGGCAAAGGACCGGCTTCCATTATTGACGACGCGCCGTTAACAGGAAAATATGCTCCGCCAAACTACGATAGGCGCTACCGCGGGCTGATTACAATGCGTAAAGCATTAACCAAGTCCATCAACGTGGTATCGGTAAAATTATTGAAAGAAGTGGGCACGCAAAGGGCCTTTTCCTACGCCCAGGGCCTGGGCTTTGGTAAAGAACACTTTGCACAGGCGGGCTTATCTGCCGCGCTGGGCGGTTTAACCCACGGGGTAACACCGCTGCAGATGGCTGCTGCCTATGGCGCCTTTGCAAACAACGGTATTTATACCGAACCCATCGTAATAAGACGGGTGGAAAAATTAGATGGCACGGTGCTGTTTGAAAATAAACCGGAAAAACACTGGGCCATGAAGCCAACCACCGCTTGGTTAATCACCGACATGTTAAAAGATGTTGTCCGGTACGGCACCGGCACCGGGGCCCGTATAAACGGACGCATCATGGCCGGTAAAACAGGTACCGTTGATGACGGTAGAAGAGGTACTTCCGACATCTGGTTTGCCGGGTATACCCCGGATCTGGTAGGGGTCACCTGGATAGGTAATAAGGATCAGAGAAATCCCTTAAGAAGAGGGAAGTTTACACCCTTTGGCGGTACTTATACCGCATTTTTATGGAAGGAAATGATGACCAAGGCGTTGGAAGGAATCCCCAACCGGGACTTCCCCATGCCCCAGGGATTGGTTAGAGCAACGGTGGACAGCAAATCAGGTAAGCTGCCCGGTCCCCATACCCCGGATGAGCACAAGGTTACCGATTGGTTTGTCAAGGGCACCGTACCCACCGAGATAGATGATACCCATGTATTAATGGAGGTTTGTGCCGAAACCGGCAAGCTGCCCAATGAATTCTGTCCCGACAGGATAACCAAAGTATTTGTTAAGCTGCCTTATACAGTCAGTGAAAAGGTAGAAGATTATGCGCTGCGGGCTCCCACTGAAATGTGCGATGTTCATACGGCAGAAAATTCAGCAGGCTGGCTGCCGGGTTTAGATAACCCGTGGGCCCCACCGGCAGATGAATTGGAAACATCAAAGGGGCACAGCAGCCAGGCAGTAGAAAATCCTGCTTTCCAAAATAAAAAGAACCGCGGTAAAGATAAAGATATAAATACAGAATAAAGGCAGGCCTTAAGGGCCTGCCTTTATTCTGTATTTATATTTTGAAAAGGTTATCTTACTGAGCCGCCTGCTTTTCATCCCCTGGTGGTGCCATCTATAGCATGAATGTCTGCCCTGAAAAATGCTGCGGTTCTAAGCCGGTGACTTTTGCAAAATCGGCGAATAAAAAAGCCGGCACAAGAAATCTAACGTGCCGGCTTTTTTATTCACGGTAATTATCCTCTAAGTCAGCCAGGATGCCAGTTTATCCGGATCAGCGATGATAATATTCCTGTTCTCCAGTACAATGCTCTTTTCCCTTTTGAAGGTATTGAGCAGGCTGGTTACAGTTTGCCTGGAGGCGCCAATCATACTGGCGATTTCCTCATGGGTAAGGGGCAGGTTGATTTGAATACCATTCTTGGTTCGTACCCCCGCCCGTTCTCCCATTTTCAACAGCATCAGGGCCAATCTGCCGGGAGTCTGCCAGGCCACCATTTCGTGAATGATGCCTTCGGCATCCCTCATTCTGGCTGCCAGCAGTTTGGATATTTTTATTCCCAGAAAAGGCTGCCGGGCTAACAGTTCTTCAAATTTATTCTTGTGCAGTACCACCAGGGATGAATTTGTAATCGCCCCGGCAAAGCACGTTCTTTCCGTTCCCAGCAGCGTTTCTGCCAGTCCCATCAGTTCCCCGGGACTGCGCATGCTGCCCACCGTTACCCTTTTGCCGTCTGCAGACAGCCTGTAAATTTTCACATAACCGCTCTCTATCAAATATACACGGTCGGAAACTTCCCCGGCTGAAAAAATATTATGGCCTTTAGAATAATATACCGTTGTACCTGCTTCCCGAATCATCATTTTTTCTACATCGGTTAAATCCGGTGGTGCTTCTACGATACTGCTGCCGTTAATGCTCATTTTGTCAACATCCTCCCGTGATTTTCCTTACAAGTAAATTAATGTCATATAATACACCTTAAATTATTATAGCACATTGTTTACTTTTTACCTCCAAAATATAAAAACCCGGTTGTTAACAACCGGGAACTGGTTATTTCATTTGCCTTAATCTTCTCACCCGATCTTCAATTGGCGGGTGGGTACTGAACAGCCTGGCCACTGAAGCACCAGACAGCGGGTTGACAATAAATAAATGTGAGGAAGCGGGGTTAACCTGCATTGGTACACTGTGAGCAGCCCGCTCCAGCTTCAGCAGGGCATCGGCTAAGCCATCGGGACTGCCGGCAATTTGGGCTCCGGTGGCATCGGCACCATATTCCCGGGAACGGGATATGGCCAGCTGGATTATCGTAGCTGCAATGGGGGCTAAAATAGCCAGCACCAGCGCGGCAATACCTCCCACGCCTCCTTCTTCTTCATCATCGCTGCTCATCCCGCCAAATATAGCCGTCCACTGCAGCATGTTGCCGATCATAGTGATAGCCCCGGCAAAACTTGCAGCAATGGTGCCCACCAGCACGTCGCGATTTTTAATGTGGGCCAGCTCGTGGGCGATAACTCCCTCCAGCTCTTCCTTATCCAGCATTCTCAATAATCCTTCAGTTATGGCCACAGCGGAATGTTCCGGGTTGCGGCCGGTGGCAAAGGCGTTGGGCTGCTGGGAAGGGGTGAGGTAGAGCCTGGGCATGGGCAAACCCGCCCGGTTTGCCAACCTGCGCACCATGGCATAAAGTTCCGGCGCCTGCTGTTCGGAAATGGGCTGTGATCCGGTCATTTTAATAGCCACTTTGTCGCTGTTAAAATAACCGAAGAAATTAATTCCCAAAGAAATTAGGAAAAACAGAAGCGCCCCTGACTTCCCCCCAATGGTATTCCCCAGCAGAACCAAAAGAATGCTCAATGCACCCATTAAAATGAATGCTTTAGCGTTGTTTATGACAGCTCCCTCCTTAATAAAATATTTAAAATTTAATTATTTACACAACTTCACATATTAATTGTACCATAAAAATTTAAAAATAAAATCCCTAATTAATATTTTTTAATAACAATTCCGGGGTTATATTGTTCATATACCGGCGGTAGGCGCTGCTCTCTGCCAGCATGTCTTTTATTTCCACCGGCGGAGCAGTTTTCAAGCCCGCCCCCCGTTTTAATTTAACAGACAGTCTACCCTTTTCCATTATCCCCACCTCCAGCAGGCCGTTATCCCTTAATAATCTTATTACCGCCATCACCAGCAGTTCCGTCTGCCCGGTGATTGCTGCCAGTTCAAAAACAGTGGTTTTGCCGCCCAGTTTTTTATCCACGTATTTAATATAGCTCATAACCCGCTTGATACACTCTGCCGGTGAGAGGTCGGGCAGTGGTGAATAGGCCAAAACTAAATTTTCAGCCCCGGAAAGGGCAATAATTTCTTTAAAAATTTGATTACTAGGCGGGCAGCTCAACAGGACCAGATGCCCGGCCCTTGTTATTGAATAACGATCAGCGGTGGGATGGGGAAAATCCTTTAACGGCAGACCTTCATAAAAGTATACCGCGCCGGCAAACTGAGGCGGTTTCTCCCCCAGTTCCCGCCACCGCCGGCAATCCAGTACCCGTTGAATAAATATAGTTTTTCTCTCGTTTACCGGGGGTGCCGCCGGTGTTATAAGTTCATTCACCACTAACTGCACCTTTTCTTCTCCCCGCCAGCGGTTAACAGCAATGCTGTACAGCAGATCTCCCTGCTGCACACCGCTGTCCGCACCCCACCAGTGAATGGCCGGCACCCTTTGCCCCCGGTGTTCCAGTACCAGCCGCAGGTGTTTTTTACCGGTGGTAAAGCGGGCAGACAGTACATTAACACCGGGGCAGTACAAAAGGGGCTGGGGCCACCCTTCTCCATAGGGGGCTAAAGTTTGCAGTTGGTAGAAAAGTTCAGCGGTTGCCTGGGCCAAAGGCATTTCTAAATCATACTTTATTTTCCCCTTCCCTTTTATTCCCGCCAGTTTTTCAGTTAGTATCCTCTTACATATCTTGGTAAAGGCCGGCAGTTTATCCCGGTGCAGAGATAATCCCGCCGCCCCGGCGTGTCCACCGTACCTGTCCAAATAATCTCCACACTGCTGCAGCACCTCAAAGATGTGGATACCCTCCACCGACCTGGCGGAACCCACCACTGTTTGGCCGTCTTCCTTCCGACCCATCAATATCACCGGCACCCGGTATTTCTCACAAAGCCTGCCGGCGGTAATACCGATAATACCGTGATGCCAGTGCGGTTGGAAAAGTACAATGGGCCCCGTCTCCTCACCCTGCAGCATGGCTTCCGCCTCTTCCAGCATCCGGTGGCCTATCTGCTTTCTTGCTTGATTTAGTTCATCCAGTATGCCGGCCCATTTTTTGGCCCCGTCAATACCGGTACTTAAAAGCAGTTCCACTGCATACCGGGCTGTTTTCATGCGCCCGGCGGCGTTAAGACGGGGAACCATCTGAAAACCGATATCTTCTTCCGTTATGTTCTCCCGATCCAGACCGGCCACTTCTATTAACGCGGCAATACCCGGCCTCCCGGCCCGGCGTATTTCCGGCAGCCCCCTTTGTACAAAATAACGGTTTTCCCCTTTTAAGGGCACCACATCGGCAATTACACCCAACGCCACCAGGTCTATAAACTGCTCTGCTTCCCGCCGGCGATGATACCGTTCCAGCAGCGCTTGAGCCAAAAAGTAAGCCACCGCTACCCCGGGCATATATTTGGCCCGGTGACCGTCGGGCAGCATTTGTGAGTTTACAATGGCATCGGCGCCGGGCAGTTCCGGCGGTAAATGGTGGTGATCGGTAACCACCACCTGCATGCCCAGGTCCCTGGCCAGTGCAATTTCATCACCATTAGCAATGCCGCAGTCACAGGTAATAATCAGGTTAACCCCCCGGTCCCAAAGCTTTTTAATTACCCCGGCATTTAACCCGTAGCCCTCTTTAAACCGGTCAGGAACCTTATAAATCACATCGGCATTTAAGAGTTTTAACACCGACACCAGCAAAACGGTGGAAGTAACTCCATCCACATCGTAATCCCCGTATACACAAATTTTTTGCCCTTTATCCAGGGCCTGCTTAACAATATCCACCGCCCGGCTTAAACCCGGTAATTCTTCCGGCCCGGTGGGGGTATATTTTTCCCAGTTTAAAAATCCTTCCAGTTCCCCGGGAGTAATACCCCGCTTTAATAATATCCGGGCTAAAATTTCACTGCCGCCCACAGCATGCAAATATTCAGCCGGTATGTGCCGTTTATTCAAAGAGCATTTCATCAATGTCATCCCAATCTATATCCAATTCTTCTTCAACTTCTTCAGATAAGTCGGCAGCCATGGGCCTGCCGTGGCAGATGGGCGAATACTCACAATGCCGGCATTTTTTTTGATCACCGGTGGCATAAAACTGATCATAGTCCCTGCTCTCAATTTCTTTAATCTTCTTCTCAATCATATCCGCATCCCTCTGGTATTTGTCCTCTGAATAGGCCAGCGGCTCCACCAGCCTGGGATAGCGGGGATTCCAGTAAATCATAGAAATGTCTGCAGGAGAAAACGCCCCCCGGGGGGAAAGAAAACCGCCGGCTTTAACCAGCAAATAGCGGTAAACAATGGTTTGAATATGCTGCCGATAATACTGGCTTTTGGGCCTGCCCAGGGCAGTCTTCCAATCATATATCACCGCCCGGCCGTCGGGCAGTACCATCAGCAGGTCGAACTTAGCCACCAGCCTAATCCCATCCTGGTGGCAGCGCAGTTCCTGCTCCGGCAGAAATACCGCCCCAGCGGTGAGCGGGCGAAAATTCTGCAATTCCTTAAACCAGCTGCTCACCGGTTCCGTTAAATACCTTTCCAACTCCCCCATTGCTATGCCGCAGTAGTAACGATGGGCCAGCAGGTGAAAAAGCTGCCCCTGTTCCACCATCTCCCTCTTTTCGTTATCTGTTACCCAGCTGCCCGGCCAGTACAACCCATCAATATAGCGGCGGCGGAATTTAAGGCTGCAAAAGTCATAAGTGCTGAAAGAGTTCTGGCTGAAATACATTTCTTTAACGTCACACGTTATCATTGGCTGCACGCTCCTTTGATATATGATCCATCAGTGCTTTCAGGACCAGGCTGGGGCCAATCCGCTGGTTAAAAACATTTTTATCGTGATAGGTTATTAAAAGATTTTTCTTTGCCCTGGTGACAGCCACATAGAGCAGTCTCAAGCGTTCGCATATTTCATCAATTTTAAACTGGTACAGCGGGTCAGTTACCCTTTCACCGGTTAAAGACTTCAGCTCTGCTTTAATTAACGCCAAGGGATTGTTTAAATCTTCCTTCAAGTACCACATCTCACTTTTAAACCTGTCTGTTCTTGAAGAAGGATATTCCGCCGCAGTAACTCCGGTCAAATAAACGGTATCCCATTCCAACCCCTTGGACTTGTGGGCAGTAATCAGCGATATCACCCCCGGGGTGGGTTCAAACCCCTGCTGTTCATTGACCACCCGCAAAAAATGACGCACCGAACTTTTTAGGCTCGGTAAATCCAAAGCAATGTCGTACAGCCGCCAGTGGGGATGCTGGTACATTTTTTGCCTGATTAACAAGGCTAAATTATGGGCAATGCCCAGCTGTTCCATATCTAAATCCATATCCTCCGCCAGGTACAGCACCAATTCATCGGGCGGCAGCTGTACACTGGCCGCCAGCCATTTTTGTATGGTTTTTAACCCCTCCACAAAACCGGTGTAAATGGCCGGGTCTGACAGCTCATCGGGCATCTCCAGCCACGGCAGCTGACCGCCAATGGGATAAAGCACCTGCTGCAGGGTATATTTTTGAAACAATTTAGTTAAAAATTTGCCTTCCTCTGCACTTAACTGGCTGAGAAATACGTTTTTAACCAGCGCCACCAGCAAATTGACCCGGTGCGGTTGGGCCAGATACTCCAGAGCCCTTTCCACATCGACAATGGTTTTCGCCTGCCGGTTAGTTATTTTACCCACTTCCTCGAAGGGAACATTTAATTCAGTTAACACCTGGGCCATATCCTGCTGCACGTACCGGTTGGATACCAGTATGGCCACGGTATCCCGGGGGGTCCTGTTGATATAATCACCGGCCAGTTGGGCCACCAGCTTAATTTCGGCGGCCTGATCCTTAAATCCCCGCACCCCAATGGTGTATCCCTTTGTGCTGGGGTTGGGGTAGGGGGCACTTTTGTCCACCGGGTGAATATGCCGGTTTTCCAGCGCCTCCCGGCATTCCTGCTGGGGATGGCAGTTATTTGTCCAGTCCACCAGGTAATTGGCCAGGTTAATTATTTGTACTGTGCTGCGGCTGGAATATAAAATTGATTCCTTTTTTACATCTTCCCGGGTACAATAGCGGCGAAATATTTCCGGTTCCGCCGCTGTAAAGGTACCCAAAATAGCCTGGTTGGAATCCCCCACCCGCACCAGGTTGCCGGATTTTTCAGCCAGCAGCATTAAAATCTCTTCCTGCAGCGGGGTGGAATCCTGGGCTTCATCTTCAAAGCAAAAGGTCCAGCGATTTTGCAGGCGTTCCAGTACCCCGCCGTCTTCTTTTAACAGGCGCAGGGCCTGTACAATTAAGTCGTCAAAATCCAGCAGTCCTTCCCGGTTTAATACCTGGTTATACCGCTGATAAATGCTCAGTACCCAGCTTAAATACGACCTTTCATCCAGCCGCTGCTGCAAGTTTCGCACCTGTTCCGCCGTTAAACCGGTGGATTTAACGGTGCTCACCCCGCTGCAAAATATATTGGGCAGGTCCTTCTGCTCCCACCTCTCTAAAGCCCTTTGATACCACCGGTCATTTTTCTTAATTTTAATGGGCTCTTTCCATAAATTTTTGTTTGTGATCATCCACTCTTTAACTAAATCATTTAACAGTTCGTACCGGCCGCCCTCGTCAATAATCCGGAAGTTTTGGTTAATCAGTAAAAATTCCGGTTTTTCTTTCAATATGGTCATGGCCAGGGAATGCAGCGTTTTAACTTCATACCCTTTACCCCGGGGCAGCCCCCGCTGCTGCAAAAAATCCCCAATGCGGCTGCGAAAATTAGCCACCGCAGAGTTCATCACCGTTACAATGAGAATTTTACCCGAACCGCTGCATCCCTCTTGTATCAAATCCGCCGTTAGGTGAGCCAGCACAGTGGTTTTTCCGGCCCCCGGCACCGCCGGCACCGCCAGCAGCCCGCCCCGGTACCGGGCCACTTCCTTTTGCCCCGGTCTTAAACTAATCACCTGCTTCCCTCCCCTGCTGCACGCTGTCAAAAACATCCACCAGTAACCCGTTTTGTTCCCAGCCCTGGCTGTTTATTTCACTGTAAGCAACAAATATACCTTCGCTGCATTTGCCCAGCAGCGCCCTGACCAGGATGCCCAGTTTTTGCCGGCGGATATTTTGATCCACACCGTCATCCCACACCTGGTGACCGGTCCAGCGCCGGGACAGCACCCAGGGATTGGCCAGTTCCTTGGCCATGCCCCTCATCCACTGGTTACCCCCGATATCCAGCCAAAATTGATACTTAACCCTTTCAATATAGGGGTTTAATATAAAATTCAGCGGAGAAGTAAGAATAACTTTATTCCGGTGGGCAGGCGGGCGGTAGAGCACCTCCGCCGCCAGCGTTCCCTTTTGAATCATGTCAATAAAGTTATGCCCCAGGGGGGCGTCATTATAGCAGCTTAACACCCGGCGCAGTTTAACCGCCGAATCAATCATCTGGCGGCAGGCCAGTAAATCCTCTTCCCCGGGCAGCAGGGGCGAAAGCAGCTCTGCAAAGGCCTGTTGAAACAGCAGTTCCAAGTCCGGTTTGTCCTGCCGTCTCCGCTCTACCCACTGCCTCAGTTCCTGGTAATGTTCCGCGTACCGGTAGCCAACCTGTTCCCTTAAATTCAGCTCATCCAGGTCGGGCAGCTTTAAATCATTTTTAAAGGTTTCTTCCGCCAGTAAAGATGCCCGTACCGGATCCGTCTTTAACAACAAACACAGCGTCTGAACCAGGGATGAAAAATTTATTTCCGTCTTCCAATCCGGATTGGCCAGCACCGCCAGTGTGATCATGGCATTGGCAAAGGGTTGATCCAACAGCCTTTTAGAACGGGATAAATTAGCAATACCTATCTCCCGTTCTGCCAGCTTATTATGCAGACTAAATTCCAGCACCTTGTCCACCACCGGCGCTATAACCGCTATTTCTTTGGGTTTTGTACCGGAAGCAATTAACCGTTCAACCTGCCCAACCACCTTTTCCAGCATTTCTCCCCGCAGGACGGTAACAATCTGTCCCTTAAGGGCCGGCGAACCGGTCATTTCCCTTGCTTTACCGGTAATAACCCGGACCAGATTTGCGGCCAATTCCCTGGTTTGCTCTCCCCCCGCCGGTTTTAATTCTTTAATCTCACACCGGGGCAGTATTTTTTGCCTTACCCCTTCGGGGTAAGCGCCAAAAAACACCGTATGACCGCCTTCGGGGTCATACCCCATGTAAGCACCTGCAGCATCATTGAGCAGGTATAATATTAAATCCTGGGCGGTGGGTACCATTTCTTCAATGTCATCCACAATAATATAACGCCACTGCTCCTTTAAATATTTAAGGAACCGGCAGTCTGACATCAAAATACCGTTAAACAATTCCACCGCCAGGGAATAGTCAATACTACGGGTTTGAAGACACTTTTCCCGGAATTGTTTCATCACCGTGATGGCATCAAGGTAAGCAGCTGTTTTTTCTTCACCGCCGCTGGAAACGGCCAGCATGTGCAGCCGCTTGGCCGCCGCGGGTAAAGATATGCCGTTTACCGCCGCCTGGTTCAAGTTATCAATTAACTGAATGGCAATATTTTCAGTGGTGGACTTGACCTCCGCAAAGCCGCCGCTGTGGCGCACTTCCTCCACCATGGTACTTATTAAGTAGTGAGACGCCTCCACCGTCATAAAAACCGGCTGCAGCAGTTTACTGGTGCCGGGCAGCTTTGATTCCACCAGCGGCCAAAACTTAGTCAGCTGATTTTGTACCAAACCGAAATAGGTGTGAATATGTAAAGTGCCGCTGACGGGAATTTTTAAGGTTTTTCTCCATTTATCCTCATCCAGTGATGAGCGAACCATAACCAGTATATTGTCCGATTTAACCCCGCCGGCAATTAAATGCCGGTATTTTTCTTTCAAGGCACTGGTTTTCCCACTGCCCAGCGGTCCGGAGATAACTTGTTTCAAGTTCAAACACCCCGTATTTTTTTATTTATATCTTATTTCCATACCCGAAAACTATTTCCCTTTATTAACCACCGGGCCAATGTTACATAATATATCATATTTCGGAAACATTAGAATAACGAGGTAAATAACGGTAAAGGGTGTTTTCATATGTTCAATAAACTTTTTAATACCGCTCATTTAAAGCTGACCAAATCCATTGATCAGAACATCTCTTTATTTCAAAAAATTTTTTCCCACGACCGGACTATTATTTTCAGGCATTTTAAAGCCGGTTACAAAAACATAAAATGCTGTCTGATCTATGTGGATGAAATGGCAGATCGCGAAATCATCAACGAAAACATCATGCAGCCCGTTATGTACCTGGATGAATATGAAAACATCCCGCAAAGCAAAATACTGGATTTCATTGTCAATAAAGTGCTTATTTCCGGTAATGTTAAAAAATCCTCTGACATCAGCTGTTTAGCAGAGGCAATATTATACGGGGATACAATGCTGCTGGTAGACGGTTTTAGTGAAATTTTAATCATCGACACCAAGGGATGGAAGGTAAGATCAATAACCCCCCCGGAAACAGAAAAAGTAGTCCGGGGGGCACGGGAGGGCTTTACCGAATCTATCATTATCAATCTTTCTTTAATCCGCAGAAAGCTGTTAACCACAGATTTGAAATTTGAATTTAAACAGTTGGGCACCCGTACCAAAACCACCATCTGCATATGCTACATAGAAGGGCTGGCCCCCGCAAAAATAATAAACGAACTGGAAAAAAGGCTGGACAATATAAACATAGACGGTGTGCTTGATTCCGGTTATATAGAAGAATTAATAAAAGATTCGCCCCTGTCACCCTTTAAAACAATCGGCAGTACCGAGCGCCCGGACACGGTGGCCGGTAAGTTACTGGAAGGAAGAGTTGCCGTTGTATGCGACGGCAGCCCCTTTGTTTTAACCTTACCCCATATATTTATAGAAGCCTTTCAAGTAAACGAAGATTATTATAATAACTTTATTTTTGCTTCAATCAACAGAATGCTGCGCTACTTTTCATTTTTCTTAACCATCAGCGTGCCGAGCATTTTTTTAGCCTTAACCACCTATCACCAGGAAATGATACCCACGCCGCTTTTGCTCAGCATCGCTGCTTCCAGGGAAGGAGTGCCCTTTCCCACAGTGGTGGAAGCAGCGGCCATGCTGGTCACCTTTGAAATGCTGAGAGAAGCAGGAGTCCGGTTGGCAACCCCCATCGGCCAAACGGTAAGCATCGTGGGGGCGCTGGTACTGGGAGAGGCAGCGGTTACCGCTAAGTTTGCCAGCGCCCCCATGATTATAGTGGTGGCCTTAACCGGCATCACCAGTTATTTAATCACAGAAATGCTGGGAGCTTTAATTCTAGTGCGAATAATCCTTTTACTATTATCATCTGTTTTAGGATTGTACGGTTACATTTTCGGCGTAATCGGCCTGTTTATTCACTTAATGTCCATGCGCTCTTTCGGTGTTCCCTACATGTTAAATGTCAGCTCCATAAACGTACGGGACTTGAAAGATACGGCAGTAAGGGCCCCCTGGTACGCCATGTATTTTCGACCAAAGTTAATGACCAAAAACATGCTGCGTAAATCCGGCCCCAGGCTTATTGAAAGAAGGTAGTATCATTGCGGAAAGCAAAAGTAATGCTTCTTACCTTCATGCTGCTTGTAAATATGCTGATACCGGCAGGCTGCTGGAATTACAAAGAAGTGGAAGATTTGGCTATAGCAGCCGGCCTGGCGGTAGATAAAGACCCCAAAGACGGCAAATACCTTTTAACGGTAGAAATCATCAAACCCCAGGCCCAGGAAAAAGAAATGCAGATAAAATCAACTACTGTAAAAATGAAGGGTGATACAATCTTCAGCGCCATACGCAACTTCATCGCCCTCACAGGTAAAAAATTATACTGGAGTCACGCCAAGGTAATTATCGTCAGTAAAGAAATTGCCCAGGAAAATATTGTCCCCATTATTGATTGGATAAACAGAGACGCGGAGGTAAGGCCGGATATGTTTTTAATTATCTCCAGGGAAAAAACCGCCGGGGAAATATTAGAAAGCAGCGTGGAAATAGAAAGTATTGTTTCATTTCAACTGGAAGATATGTTAAAAAACAAAAAAAGCTTATCCACGTATCCCTCCTTTGAGTTATGGGAATTTATAAACGACCTGTCTGCCAAGGGCATTTCAGCCGCCGCGGCCACCGTTAACACCGTAACGGTTAAAGGAAAAACAAAGCCTCAAATGCACGGCACAGCAATTTTTAAAAAAGACACACAGGTGGGTTGGTTTAACGGTTCTGAAACCAGGGGGTTGTTATGGTTGAGGAACGAAATGAAGGGCGGCGCGCTGATAGAAGAATTAGCTAACATCAAGGGCAAGCAGACAAAGATTACCTTGGAAATATTTGACGCTAAGACTAAAATAAAACCGGTTTACAAAGATGACCGGCTTGTTATGAATGTTAATATAAATATGGAAGCGGCCATAGCAGAGATTGATGCCGCCGGCGCGGATCTCTTAGATAAAAAGGTAGAAAGTGAAATAAAACAGGCCGTCGTTGAAGAGATGAAAAGGCGCCTGCAAAACGCCATCAAAAAAGCACAAAGTTACCAAAGTGATGTATTTGGCTTCGGCCAACTCATACAAAGGGAAATGCCCTCATTATGGAAACAAATGGAGCCCAATTGGGATGAAATATTCCCCCAGCTGGACACAGACATAAATATAAACATTGATATCAGGAGCAGCGCTTTAACATCAAGGAGCATTAAAGTGGGAGATTGATTTATGTACCTGGTAATAACGCTGGCTTACCTAATACTGGGATTTATAGAAATATTCCCCCTGTATAAAAATAATCAAAAAAAGGAAGCAGCCTTTAATACTGCCGTGTTTTTATTCTCTCTAATAATCAGCCTGCTGCTTAATTCCGGTATTAAAATTCCCAGTGCGGCCCGTGTAATTGAACAGTCCCTGTCATTATTTATTGGAGGAATCAGCGGTGAATAAAGAAATAATCTCGCAAAAGCAGGGCATCACCCTGGTTACCTTTGTAATCATCGGCGATTCCCTGGTATTTACCAGCGGGATAACGGCAGAAAAGGATTTTTGGCTGGCCATTTTATTAGCCGTTCTGCCGGCTTACGCTGTACTGTCCGTTTATGCCAGAATTCTCTCCCTTTACCCGGGAAAGGATTTATTTGACATTGCCAAAATAGTTTTCGGTGCTGTGATAGGTAATTTAATCAGCCTCATTTATATTTGGTTTGCCCTTTTGTTAGGAGCCCTTGTTTTAAGAACTTTCACCGAGTTTATCACTATCGTGGCTTTTCCGGAAACCCCCATGCTGGCTCCCCTGGCGGGACTGGTTATTTTATGCGTCTGGTCATTAAAAGAGGGCATTGAAGTATTGAGCCGGGTGGGAGAATGTTTCCTGTGCATAATGATAATAATGATCATTTTTACCATCCTGCTGATGGTCCCGGAATGGGAAATAAAAAATATCCGCCCGGTGCTGTACAACGGGATGGCGCCGGTTTTAAAAGGTGCCTTTTCCACCTTCTCCTTCCCGCTGGCTGAAGCGGTAATATGTATGATGGTCTTTTCCGGGTTGAAAAGTAAAGCCGCCCATAAAGTTTTCACCTTAGGCTTAATGATCGGCGGGGGGCTGCTGCTGGCCACTTCCCTGGCAGAGGTTTTAACCATCGGGGTGGAGTCAGCTTCGAGCAACTATTTTCCCGCCCATAACGCGGCACAAAGATCGAGTAGGGTAACGCCGCAGTAATTTGCTACGGCGTTATCCCTCTCACAGAACCGTACGTACGGGCCTCGTATACGGCTCCTGATAAACCT
>NZ_JAFBCW010000014.1 GCF_016907915.1 Desulforadius tongensis | reverse complement strand
GATGAACTTCGTTCCACAACATGAACCGCCGTATACCGAACGGTACGTACGGTGGTGTGAGAGGACGGGAGTTAATCACTCCCTCCTACTCGATCTATGATCTACAATCTATATTTTTATTTAACCTGCAAAGGAATCATTAAATATTATAAAAAGGAGTTTTAATTTTAAAATAGAAAATTTTGGGTACAAAGGTAATGAAAGGAGGTTGTGAAAAATAAGCGGTAAACATTGTTCCGGCTTGCCGGCGGTGGATGTTTTCAGTATCAGAGAGATAAAAGAATTAGCCGCTAAACCTAAAGAGCAGGTGGTGCTGATTTTTGGCAGCAGAGGGAATAAAATTAAGGTTTTATGTGGAAAAAGCTGCGGTCAATCTTGGGCCATAATACCACCAATAAACAGGATAATTAAATTTATAAAGCAAGAGCAGATATGCTTTGAAGAAGCTTTAGTGGTTCATAACCATCCTACCTTACCATGGCATGGTGAAATTATACCTTCGGAGGAGGATATTATTGTTACGGAGTTTTTTAAATGGCAGTTGGCGCTGCTGGGAATTAATTTGCTTGATCATATTATTATTTCCGGCAGTAAGAAGCAGTCTTTATTAGAGATTGATTTATATAATAAAGGTTCCTTAAATTTGAACGGCTTTGAAATTAAACGTTTTTTGTACTGCTTTTTGGTACAGGCCGCATATGTTGCACCTCATAACTGGACACTGTCCCTGGTAATAGAAGCATTAGAAAAAAATCTTGATCGGATAAGGGGTTATTACGAAAGACCCTATTTTATAAGAATCTTTAACAAGAAACCGGTGGATAATCAGTTTAAAACCGAGCTGTTAAAATTTAAAACTACGGATAAATTAATTAATAAGTTGATTGATTTCCTGATTTTGCTTGAAGATGATAAGAGTATAAGAATTGAACCGGGAAAAATTATTCCTTACGGTATCGAGCTGCAAAGAAAAATCATCACTTCAGCTGAATATAAAATTGAGAAAAAAATAGAAGATTGACACTATAACTACCTTTTTCTAAACTTAAGGTAATTAATGAAACAGAGATTGCTTTAGACCCAAAAAAGGTTTTTGACAATATATAAGGAATTATATTAATCTTTGAAGGTAAAAAACATCTTTTTAAAGCAACTATTGTTTAAGGAGAGTAACTGATGACTTTTGACTTCTTTATTAAAGCAGCTATTGCGGGTTTACTTCTTTCGGTGCCCATCGGGCCGGTTAATCTTTTGTGTATAAGGCGTACTTTAGTTAAAGGTCGTATAATTGGTTTGGTAACCGGCCTGGGTGCATCTTCTGCAGATTCGTTTTTTGCTTTTATTTCGGCTTTCGGGTTGAGTTTTATCGTTAATTTCTTTGAACGGGAAGAAGCTGTTTTAACCATTGGCGGCGGTATTCTCCTGTGTTTATTGGGAATAAGAACGTTTTTCGCCGTTCCGAAGGATCAGTCATCAAAGTATGTCAGCCGGGGACTGTTTTCGGCGTATGTTTCCAGTTTACTGTTAACACTGGCCAATCCAGTGACTATAATTGCCTTTACAGCTATATTTGCCAGCTTCGGTGTGGACAATGAATCCAGGACTTTTTCTTTTTCTTTTATGGTTGCTTTGGGAGTATTCACCGGTGCTACGCTGTGGTGGGTTGCTTTAAGCAGTGTTGTAAGCCTGTTCCGTAATAAATTTAACAATAATGGTATCATTTGGATGAACAGGATTTCCGGGGTTCTTATTACAATCTTTGGTATTATTACGCTGCTGAGATTGATTTGACAGCAGCAAAAAGCCCTAGGAAAATTTTCCCAGGACTTTTTGCTTACATTGCTTACATATTTAATGAACTTACATACTCATCTATGGCTTGGGCAACTTTTTTAGAAACCTTTACAGCTTCTACCACTGTTTTGGCTCCGGTAACAACGTCTCCGGAGGCAAAAACACCATCTCTGGTAGTTCTGCCGAACTCATCGGTAATTACCAATCCCCATTTATTTATTTCAATTCCCTTGGTGTTAGATACTATATTATCTCTGGGACCTTGGCTGATGGCTATAATCACGGAATCCGCTTGAAAAATACCACCGGAGTTTTCTACTGTTATTAATTTTTCCGTCCCTGTATCATCAGTTATTTTTTGGGTTTCAACATACCTAATGCCTTGATCCAATATTTCTACCGGCTGCTTGTAAAATATGAATTTAACCCCGTCTATTTTGGCGTAGTTTACTTCATAATCCCGGGCTGTAATATCTTCCGGGCCCTTTCTGTACATGATATAAACGTCGTTGGCACCTTCCCTCAGGGCTGTTCTGGCAACATCCATGGCTACATTACCTGCCCCGATGATACATACCCTTTGACCTAAATTATACACCCGGGGATTTTTTAAATAGTCGATGGCATAGTGAACATGCCCCAGGCTTTCACCTTTAATATTCATTTTTTTCGGTTTCCAAACTCCCGTACCGATAAATACCGCTTTATAGCCGTCTCTGAACAAATCATCTATGGTAATTACCGGGCCAATCAAAGTATTGGGCCTGATTTTAACCCCCATGGCCAGTAACTTTTCTTTTAATCTGCTTAAGATATTTTTAGGCAGCCGGAATTCCGGGATACCATAGCGCAAAACCCCGCCTATTTTATCGTGAGCTTCAAAGATGGTGATATCGTAACCCTTGGCCGCAAGGATAAATGCAATGGTAATTCCGGCCGGGCCGGAACCCACAATAGCAACCTTTTTATTTGGGTTTGCTTTGTTAATAGGTTTGAAGTGATTTAGATAGTAATCAGAAATGTAGTTTTCTATGGAACTCACCTGTACCGGGTTGCCTTTTTTCCCTAATATACAGTTGCCTTCGCATTGTATTTCGTGGGGACAAACCAGGCTGCATACAACCGACAGGGGGTTGTTTTGAAACAATGTTTTTCCTGCCTGGACTATATTTCCATCCAAGAGCATTTTAATAACTTCGTTAACGGGTGTGTTAACGGGACAGCCCTCTTTACACTTCGGTTTTTTGCACTGCAGGCATTTATTTGCTTCTTCAATAATATGTCTGCCCAATAAAATCATCTCCCTGTAAGAAGTAAATAAACAATTTGTCATCTAGAAACTAATTATATCAATATTTGCATTTAGGGAAAATCTCAAATTATAAATTTAAAAAGCAGCATTATGAAATTTAAGCGGAACTAATTATAACCGGGCCTTTCATTAAAGGGTAATTTTCTCTGGCAAAGAAATATTTGTCCATTCAAGAAGGAATTTAAATAAAAAATGATGAATATATATATTTCAGTTTCGCTTTCGCTCGTGATTAAAATTCATTTGCTGGGTGCGGTGTGTTCTGCCGGCATTATATACCGGAAAAAAGTATATGGACGGTGGACAGACCGTTACCAGTGGGATAAATTGGGGCGGAATATGGCCGGCAGCGGCCTGTTTTGCAAGTTGCCTCAATTTTCAAAAAATAAAGGAGGAGGTATTTTATGCGCAAGTCATTGCTACTTTTATTCACTCTGGTGTTAGCAGTATCGTTGGTGACGGTGGGATGTGGAGGAACCGGTAAGGATGATCGAGGGGGCACAGAAGTTAAGAACCTGCTGATGGCCACAGGCGGTACCGGCGGTACTTATTACCCGCTGGGCGGTGCCATTGCTGATGTATGGAGCCAAAAGATTGAAGGTGTAAAAGTTACCGTTCAGTCTACCGGTGCTTCGGTGGAAAACATTCGCCTTTTATCCAGCGGGGAAACCGACCTGGCCATGGCCATGAACGGAGTTGCCCAGGCAGCCTGGAAAGGTGAAGGGGACTTTAAGGGCAGCCCGGTGAATAACATTGCCGGTGCCGGGGTTATTTACCCGGAAATTATGCAGGTTATTGCTCCTAAAGACTCGGGTATCAAAACCATTGCCGACCTGAAAGGTAAACGGGTATCCATCGGTCCTGTGGGCAGCGGAACCGCTTCTTCTGCCGTGAAGATTTTACAGGCCTATGGCATTGATCCGGATAAAGACATTAAAAAGTTCCAAGATACCTTTGCTGATGCGGCAAGAAAGATAAAGGACGGCAACTTGGATGCTGCTTTTGCTGTTTTGGCAGTTCCGGCAGCCAACATAGTGGACATTACTACGGCGGTTCCGGTTAATATTGTTGATATTGAAGGGGAAGGCCTGAAGAAGCTTTTGGAAAGCGAACCTGCTTTCAGTCCCTTTGAAATTCCTGCCGGCACTTACGAGGGTGAGGACGAGGTAGGTCACACCGTTGCCCAGTGGGCTTCCCTCTATGTGCCTGCGGATATGGATGAAGATTTGGTTTACAACTTGACCAAAAATATGTATGAGAACATCGAGACCATTGCCAGTGCGCACGCCCGCGGCAACCAGATTTCTTTAGACAATGCTGTGAAGGGTTTTGCCCCGGTACCGCTGCATCCGGGAGCGGAAAAGTATTTCAAAGAAGTGGGCGTTCTTAAGTAAGCATGACCAGCGGTGGTTTTAACAGGTTTTGTTTTCTTAAAATAACTGTGCTTTTGCTTTTGGTGGTGGTGCCGGCAGCTTGGCTGGCGGTACCACCGGCCGTTTTAATTGTTCAGGAGCATCAGACGGGTAAGGTGTTGTTTCGCAAGGGAATGGCGATTGACGAGTGTTTTACTCTGCGTTATATACATTCCATTACCAAGCAGCCGGTGCAGGAAGTTTACTGTGTGAAAGATAGTCATACACTGGCGCTGAAGGAAATGTATTATGATTCTTTTGGTTCCAATTTACCCGTCGGCCCGGAGCAGCTGGCCAATGAAAAAACTACTTTCAGCGTTGAAGATGGCTGTTATAAAATCACATATCAAAACCGCACTTTTGATCGCGTGCCTTTAAGAGTGGGGCAGGTGGTGGCTGATCATACCCTGCTTTTTGGTGATGATACCAGCTTGCGTTTTGCGGATGTTACCAAGGGCGGCACTTATGTAGATTTTTACGTTAAGCCCTTTTTTGATGTGTTTTAATAGCTCCCCCCGTGTTATTCCCTTGCCAAAAAGAGAAGACAGGTGATGCTATGAGTAAAAACTACCAGCATGAACTGAATAACGGACATGAAAATTTGGACGAACTGCAGAATTATAGGGAAACTGCAGCAAAACAAGTGGATATCGATGCAGAAATTCTTTCCGGGAACAACATGGAGGAACATGAGAAAAAAGCCCAGGAAATAATGGAAAAATATGATGCCGGAGCTGCTTCTAAAAAACAGGAAGGCCTGGGCCGGTGGCGTTGGGTTGTTTTAGCACTTTGTGTGGTACTGAGTTTATTTCAGCTTTATACTGCCATATTCGGCACGCTGGTTTCCAATCAGCAGCGGGGCTTTCACGTGGCTATGGCCTTGGGCTTGATTTTTCTGTTGTACCCCGGTAATAAAAAGGAGTATGTAAAGGTTTCCTGGTATAACTGGCTGCCTACCGTTTGTTTGATGGGTGTGGCTGGCTACCTTTATTTTCTGGATGAAATATCCCTACCCGTAACAATGGGCATCGTTGCAGTTTTGTTTTTATTCCAGTTAGCCAAATATTACAACAAACAATACCACGGTGTTCCCCTACCAGACATCATTTTAGCCGGTCTGGGGCTTTGTGCCGGGTTTTACCAATTCTTTTTTTATGAAGATATAATTTCCCGTGTTGGCATGTACAATGATTTGGACTATCTCATGGCCGCAATAGGTATTTTGCTGGTTTTGGAGGCTGCCAGGAGATCGGTGGGGGTGCCCATTGTGGTGATGGCCTTTCTTTTGCTGGTATATGCCTACGTGGGACCGTACATGCCCGCGTTTTTTCAGCAAAGGGGATTTAGCGTAGAAAGGATTATCTCCCATTCTTTCTTAAGCTTGGAAGGCATATTCGGTATTCCCATTTCCATATCAGCCACTTTTATTTACCTGTTTTTAATGTTTGGTGTAATTTTAAAAGAAACGGGACTGGAAAAATTTTTTACCGACCTGGCCATGTCTTTAACCGGCTGGATGACCGGTGGTACGGCCAAGGTTGGTATTCTGACCAGCGTTTTTTCAGGTACCATTACCGGTAGTTCCGTTGCCAACACTGTTGGTAATGGGGCCTTTACCATTCCGATGATGAAACGTTCGGGCTATAAGCCGGAATTTGCTGCAGCTGTAGAGGCTGCTTCCTCCACAGGTGGGCAAATTACGCCCCCCATCATGGGTTCAGCTGCCTTTTTAATGATTGAATTTACCGGTCTGCCTTACTCCGAAATCATTAAAGCGGCTGTATTTCCGGCTTTACTGTTTTTTGTGGGACAGTTCATTGTGGTGCATTATGAATCTAAAAAAGTGGGTATTATGGGCGTTCCGCGCAGTCAACTGGCCAGCGTTACTTCGCTGCTTGCTAAGCAGGGGTATCTTTTACTGCCCATTGTCGTTATCATTGTCATTCTGTGCATCGGCCAGTCGGCCATGCGGGCAGCTTTAATGGGTATTGCCACTGCCTTGTTAATGAACATCATTGTGTTGATAGCTGCTTACCTGCTGGGTAAGCAGGGCCAGCTGGAATACAAGCTGACCCCGGCCAAGCTTTTGGATATTTTGGCCCAGTCGGCCCGGGTAGCTTTACCGGTAATTGCAGCCTGTGCGGCGGCAGGTGTTATTGTGGGGGTTATAACTTTGACGGGCCTGGGGCTGAGAATTTCCGGCGGAATACTGAGTCTGGCCAGTGGAAAGCTGTTGTTAACCATGTTTTTCACCATGATAGCCAGCATCGTTTTAGGTATGGGTCTTCCTACCACTGCCAATTACGTTATTACCGCCACCATGGCGGCGCCGGCCCTTTTGGCCTTTGACAATGTACCGGTCATTGCTGCACACCTGTTTGTATTTTACTTTGGTATTGTGGCGGACATTACGCCGCCGGTGGCACTGGCCGCTTATGCCGGTTCGGGCCTGGCCCAGAGCAACCCCATGAAAACAGCTTTCGAGTCGGTACGGATTGCGGTAGGTGCTTTCCTGGTGCCGTATATGTTTGTACTGTCGCCGGAACTCTTAATGGTAGACGTTACCCTTGGCAGTCTGGTTCTGGCTCTTGGCACTGCAATCCTGGGTATGTTTTGCCTGGGTACTGCTGTGGTGGGATATATCGACAGGTCCCTGACCATTACCGAAAGAATTTTACTGGTAGCTGCCGGTTTGGGCCTGCTTTACGCTCAATTAATTACCGACATAATCGGGCTTGCTGTGTTTGTGCTTATTTATGCCAACCAAAAGTTCAGATCCCGGAATTCCGGAATAAAAATTAGCCGGTAATCTCATACCCTAGGGGTGGCTTGACATTTATAAAGGAAAACCCACCTTTTGCAGTAATGCGATTGGTGGGTTGATTTTTTGCGGCTTTTGATTAAAAAGTCTTGACAATCCCGTGTGAATGCATTAAAAATTATCTTACATGTTACCACATGGTTATAAGGTGCCCTTCTTTTAGGTTGGGATAATAGGGAATCAGGTGCAAATCCTGAGCAGCCCCCACTACTGTAACTCTGACGAAATCTTTCATAATCCACTGTCTTCACTGGAAGATGGGAAGGGAAAGAAAGTAGGTTGAAGAGAAGCCAGGAGACCTGCCTTATAACAATATCTCATTCTTTGGGTGAGAAGATGGAGATAGAGACAATTTAATATAATTGTGTCTATTTCCTCCAAATAATTTTAAAGGAGGAATTTTAAGATGGTAGCATTGTCAGTGGTAGGGTACCCGAGAATAGGTGCCCGGAGAGAATTAAAAAAAGTAGTAGAAGGGTATTTTAAAGGCCATGTACCTAAAGAAGATTTACTGGCCGAAGCGAAAAAACTGCGAAAAATCCATTGGCAGGTGCAAAAGGAGAAAGGTATTGATTTAATTTCTTCAAATGATTTTTCTTTTTATGATACCTTTCTGGACACGGCCTTGATGTTAAATGCTGTACCCAACAGGTACAAAGAAATTGGTTTGGATCAGTTAGACACCTGTTTTGCCATGGCCCGGGGATATCAAGATGAAAAATACGATGTTAAGGCCTTGGAAATGAAAAAGTGGTTTAACACAAACTATCACTATGTTGTGCCTGAAATTGAAGACGGCGTAGAGTTCAAACTGAACAGCAGTAAAGTTTTTGACGAGTATCAAGAGGCACTTGAATTGGGAATTAAAACAAAACCGGTCTTAATTGGGCCCTTTACCTTTTTAAAATTAGCCAAAATTAAAGCGGCGGGAAAAAAATATTTTGACTATTGTGATCAAATATTAAGGGTTTATGAACATATTTTTAATATACTAAATGAGTTAGCCGTTGAGTTTGTCCAAATAGATGAGCCTAAGATTGTTATGGATCTAACCGGTGAAGATATTAATAATTTTGTAAGGATGTATGAAAAACTTTTACCCCAAAAAGGGAAAGTAAAGGTTATATTACAAACTTACTTTGGAGATATAAGAGATATTTATAAAGAAATAGTTTCTTTAAATTTTGATGCTGTAGCCCTTGATTTGGTAGAAGGGGAAAAGAACATTGAGCTAATAGCGCAGTATGGTTTTCCCGGGGACAAATTGTTATTTGCAGGGCTTATAAATGGTAAAAACATTTGGCGGAATAATTACCGGCAAACTATGGAGAAATTGCAGACGGTATTTAAATATGTAAATAAAGACCGGGTGGTTTTAAATACTTCATGTTCCCTGCTGCATGTTCCCTATACCTTAAAAGGAGAAGTAAAGATAGCAGAAAAATATAAACAGCAGCTGGCTTTTGCAGAAGAAAAATTAACTGAGTTATCAGAACTGAGAGAATTACTTCAAGAAGGAAATTATTTAGTTAATAAGAAATTTATTAAAAATGCCCAAATAAAGAAAGAAAAAATTACTAATAAAGAGTTTTACTTTGAAGATGTAAGAACGAAAATAAATAATATTAAAGATGAGGATTTTATAAGAAAACCTTCCTTTGATGAGAGGATTAAAAAACAGCAGGAGATTTTAAAACTACCTTTTCTTCCCACCACTACAATAGGATCTTTTCCTCAAACCAGCGAAGTAAGGAAGTTGAGAAGGGCGTATAAGAAAGGTGAAATAACTTTAACAGAATACAGGCAGAAAATAAAAGAAAAGATCCGGGAAGTAATTGAATTACAAGAGGAAATAGGACTGGATGTACTGGTTCACGGTGAATTTGAAAGAAATGATATGGTGGAATATTTTGGGGAAAATCTAGCGGGCTTTTTATTTACAGAAAATGGATGGGTACAGTCTTATGGTACAAGATGTGTAAAACCGCCCATTATATTTGGAGATGTCAAGAGAGAGAAGCCCATAACTGTGGAGTGGATTAAATATGCTCAAAGTTTGACCGAAAAACCTGTAAAAGGAATGCTTACCGGTCCAATCACCATACTGAACTGGTCGTTCCCCAGGGAAGATATCAGTTTGAAAGAGATAGCATTTCAAATTGCTTTGGCGATAAAAGAGGAAGTAATGGATTTAGAAGCGGCAGGAATAAAAATCATACAAATAGATGAAGCTGCACTGAGAGAGAAACTACCATTACGAAAAGAAGATTGGCAAAAAGACTATTTGGACTGGGCGATAAAATCTTTCAGATTTGTTCATTCTTCAGTTAAACCCGAAACTCAAATACACACCCACATGTGCTATAGTGAATTTGCTGATATCATTAAAGAGATAGAAGCGATGGATGCAGATGTAATTTCTTTTGAAGCGGCAAAATCAGATTTGTCTTTATTGGATACATTAAAAGAACATAACTACAGCCAGGAAGTTGGACCGGGAGTATATGATATTCATTCGCCCAGAATACCAAAAGAAAAAGAGATTGAAGAGATACTATTAAAAATCAGCCAAAAACTTGATATAAATAAGGTTTGGGTAAATCCGGATTGTGGATTAAAAACCAGGGATATGGCGGAAACGGTACCCAGCTTAAAAAATATGGTTAATGCAGCCCAAAAAATAAGGCTTAAATTTAAAGGTTAATATTAATCTAAATATACTGCTGTCCACTGTTGAGTGGCCGGCAGATTTCTGCCGGAAATAGAGGGGGAGTCACCTCTCTTTATTTTTTGCCTAGGGGAGGTTTTAAATAATTCAAAAATAGGGGAAAGGTTAAAATCTTAAGATATTTAGCAGGGATTTTTGCTTTTTATCTCGAATTTTATCGAATATATTACATAATAATATAAATTTTAAAAGTATTTTAGAGTACTAAAGGTGGTATAATTATATGTCTTATTCCGATGATAATCTGTACAAGATTTTAGAGCGAATCGGTCCTGATGTTGTTCAAATAATATCCGAGGAGACAGGTGAAGACGTACACATCATGGGTAGGGGTGGTGTGATTATTGTCACCACACAACCGGAAAGGCGGGGAACGGTTCACGAGGGCGCTAAAAAGTTATTGGCCGGTGAAATTGATGAGGCATTTATCACCGAGGAAGACTGCAAGCATCTCAGCGGGGTGCGCCCCGGTTATACGGCACCCATTGTATTTAACGGGCAGAGAATAGCCGGATTGGGTATATCCGGTGACCCCAACAAAAATAAACCCATAGCCCGGATTGGTATAAGGATTGTAGAATCGAAGATTGTTCAGGAGTTAACTGCTGATAATGTCAGCCAGGCTGCTCAAGAGGTCTATTCCCGGGTGGAAGAAGCTACCGCTTCTATCCAAGAACTGTCTGCCTCCGCCCAACACATAGCTTCCAGCAGCAGTGAGATGGCTGAAATGGCTGGCCAGGCGAAAGCTAAAATGGAGCAGGTAAATTCCATCCTGGAGGCTATTGAAGAAATAGCTGTTCGCAGTAACCTGCTGGGATTAAACGCAGCCATTGAAGCAGCCCGGGCCGGTGACCACGGCAGGGGGTTTGGAGTGGTAGCTACCGAAATTCGTAAAATGGCTAATTCCAGTGCCAAATCTGTAGAGGAAACCACCAGGGTAATTATGGAAATTAAAGATTTTTTTAATAAAATATCAGAATCCATCGGTAGGAATTCTAATTATGTACAAAAGCAGACAAATGCTCTAGAAGAAATGACCACCCAGTTAACCGAAATAAATTTGCAAATGGAACAATTGGTTAGAAATTTTAATGACTAAAGTTTTAAAGTTACCACACTACATAGTATGGTAACTTTTTTCTTTTTCAACTAACCTGAAAAAGTTGTAAATTGCGGAAAAAGAAAAAATATATCGATTTTTTTGTATTGACTAACTGTTGCTGAGGGGAATAAAATTAAGGTGAAGTTTAGTTAATTAACTGTAAGACCAAGTTTAAACTGGTTGAAATGAAAGAATAAGGGTTGTAAATAATGCTCCGAGCCTAACAGTCTAAGGTTTAGCTATGACTGTAAGGCCGTTAGGGTTTACAGGGAAACCGGTAAGCCTCCCGGTGTGGAAAGGAGCGCAGTTATTCTTGCTGTTAATTTAAGCCAAGGTGCTGTTGCTTTATACCGCACCTTGGCTTTTTATTTTCAGTATGCCGGAAAAGGGGGCAATAATGCTGTTTAATATTTAACTGATGTCAAAGAAAGAGGGTGTTATTATGAAAGTCTTACCCGTGCGGGAGGCCGTTGGAACGGTTCTTTGCCATGATGTTACGCAGATAATACCGGGAAAGTTTAAAGGCAGAGCATTTAAAAAGGGACATATCGTTCGGGAAGAAGATATACCCAGGCTACTGGATATTGGCAAAGAGCACCTGTATGTGCTGGACTTGAGCGACGGGATGGTTCATGAAAATGAAGCTGCCGTTAGAATAGCCAAAGCTGCTGCCGGTTCCGGGGTAACGCTGACCGAGCCCGGTGAAGGCAAGGTGAATTTAATTGCGGCACATACCGGACTGCTGAAAATCAACATAGAAGCGCTGTATGAAATTAATTTCGTAGATGAAGTGATGTTTGCTACTTTACATTCCAACCAAATAGTTAGTAAGGGCAAAAACATAGCCGGTACTAGAATTATTCCCCTGGTGATTAAGGATGATAAAATTCGGAATATTGAGGAAATATGTCGAAATAATTACCCAATTGTAGAAGTTAAACCCATTAAGTGCTGCAGGGTGGGTATAGTAACCACCGGAAGTGAAGTATATAACGGGAGAATTGAAGATAGGTTTGGAGCGGTTATACGCCAAAAAATGAAAGAACTTGGCAGCGAGGTTATCGGGCAGAAGTTTGTATCCGACAGTATCGAGATGATTGTAGCGGCAATTAATGATTTTCTTGCCGCTGGAGCCGAAGTAATTACCGTCACCGGTGGTATGTCGGTGGACCCTGACGATGTTTCTCCCGCGGGCATCAAAGCTGCCGGTGGAGACATAGTTACCTATGGTGCTCCCACACTGCCCGGGGCGATGTTTATGCTGGCTTATATTGGTAATGTACCGATACTTGGTCTGCCCGGCTGCGTGATGTATTACAGGGCCAGCATTTTCGATCTGGTTATAGCACGCATACTGGCAGGGGAAAGGTTAACCCGTAAAGATATTGTTCACCTGGCCCATGGAGGCTTGTGTATCAACTGTAAAGAATGCCGTTACCCGGATTGCGGTTTTGGTAAGGGAAGTTGATTTCGAAATTTGAAGGCCAAGAGTAGGAAGGCTTTTATAGACATAAATTTGAGTATGTGGTTGGAAAATACACCGGTGTATTTAAAATAACAACTTAAAATTTAAGATTATCAAAACAAGGGAGAGGTGAAAAAGGTGCTTAAAAAGGTTATTACCATCAACGGGGTAACGAGAACTGTAATCGTTAACCCGGAAACATCTTTGGCAGATGTGATCCGCAAACAGCTGGGACTTACCGGCACCAAAGTCGGCTGCGGCCGGGGTCAATGCGGTGCTTGCTCGGTAATTATGAATGGGAAAGTAATCCGCTCCTGCGTTACTCGGATGAAGAGAGTTCCCGACGGAGCCGATATTACCACCATTGAAGGTTTGGGTACTCCGGATAATCTGCACGCCATACAGCTGGCATGGGCCGTTCACGGTGCTGCCCAGTGCGGTTTCTGCAGTCCCGGCTTTATTATTTCGGCCAAGGGTTTATTGGACACCAATCCGAACCCCACACGGGAGGAAGTGCGGGAATGGTTCCATAAACACCGCAATGCCTGCCGCTGCACCGGTTATAAGCCGCTGGTGGATGCTGTGATGGATGCTGCCCGGGTACTGCGCGGTGAAATTACCAAGGAAGAGTTGGCTTACAAACTTCCCAAAGAAGGAAGGGTATGGGGGACTAAACAACCACGGCCTTCTGCCATTGCCAAAGTTACCGGTACCCTTGACTACGGTGCTGACCTGGGCCATAAATTACCCTTTGAAAAGCTGCATTTGGCGTTGGTTCAGGCCAAAGTATCCCACGCCAATATTCTTTCTATCGATACTTCTGAAGCGGAGGAAATGCCTGGGGTATACAGGGTTCTCACCCATAAAGATGTAAAGGGCAAAAACCGCATTACCGGTTTGATTACTTTCCCCAGCAACAAAGGGGATGGTTGGGACAGGCCGATCCTTTGCGACAAAAAGGTATTCCAGTATGGAGATGCCATTGCCATTGTTTGTGCTGATACCGAAGAAAATGCCCGGGCAGCGGCGGAAAAAGTTAAAGTTGAGCTGGAAGAACTGCCTGCTTATATGAGTGCCCCGGCAGCGATGGCAGATGATGCCATTGAAATTCACCCCGGAACCCCTAATGTTTATTTCGAACAAAAGATTGCAAAAGGCGAAGATACCAAGCCGGTTATGGAGAAGGCCGACGTGGTGGTGGAAGACAGTTTCTATGTGGGACGCCAACCCCACCTGCCCATGGAGCCGGACGTTGGTTTCGCGTACTATGATGAAGAGGGGCGGCTGGTAATTCATTCCAAGAGCATCGGCTTACACCTTCACCACGCCATGATTGCACCGGGACTGGGCATTGAACCGGAAAAATTGATTCTGGTACAGAACCCGGCGGGGGGAACCTTTGGTTATAAATTCAGCCCCACCATTGAGGCTTTATTGGGAGTGGCCTGCATGGCTACCGGTAAGCCCGTTTTCCTGAACTTTAACATGTACCAGCAGATAACTTATACCGGTAAGCGGTCGCCGTTCTTTATCAACTTGAAGTTTGCTGCCGATAAGGCAGGTAAACTTTTAGCCATGGAAAGTGATTGGACGGTAGACCATGGTCCCTATTCCGAATTTGGCGATTTATTAACCGTCCGGGGGGCCCAGTTTATCGGTGCCGGGTATAACATTCCCAATATTCGGGGTCTTGGCCGCACAGTTTGTACCAACCATGCCTGGGGCTCCGCTTTCCGGGCTTACGGTTCGCCTCAAAGTGAATTTGCCTCAGAAGTTCTAATGGACCAATTGGCTGAAAAATTGGGTATGGATCCGCTGGAGCTGCGGTATAAAAATGTTTACCGGCCCGGTGACACCACTCCCACGGGATGTGAGCCGGATGTCTACAGCCTGCCTGAGCTGATTGACAAAATACGTCCCAAATACCAGGAAGCACTGGAAAGGGCTAAAAAGGAATCCACCGCCGATAAGAAGCGGGGGGTAGGAGTGAGCATCGGTGTTTACGGCTGCGGCTTGGACGGTCCCGATGCGGCGGAATGCTGGGTGGAGCTGACCAAAGATGGTGTTACAGTGGCCACCTGCTGGCATGATCATGGCCAGGGGGCAGACATGGGATGCTTGGCCACCGCTCACGAAGCATTGAGGCCCCTGGGGATTAAACCGGAGCAGATTAAACTTATTTTGAATGATATGTCTGTTTGTCCCAATGGTGGTCCCGCCGGTGGCAGTCGTTCCCAGGTTGTGGTGGGCAATGCCATTAAAGCCGGGTGTGAACTGCTGTTAAATGCCATGAAAAAAGATGACGGTACTTACAGGACCTATGATGAAATGGTGGCGGAAAATATCCCGCTGCGCTACGACGGCAAGTGGGCTGCTCCTTGTACCGCCTGTGATGAAAACGGGCAGGGCAACCCATTCCCCACTTACATGTACGCAGTTTTCATGTCTGAAGTTGAAGTGGATACCAACACCGGAAAAACCCAGGTTGTAAAAATGACTGTGGCCGCCGATGTGGGGGTAATCGCCAACAAACTGGTGGTGGACGGCCAAATTTACGGCGGATTGGTTCAAGGTATCGGCCTGGCCCTTTCCGAAGACTTTGAAGATTTAAAGAAACACACAACTTTGGTGGGCTGCGGCCTGCCGTACATTAAAGATGCCCCGGATAACATTGAAATTATCTATGTGGAAACTCCCAGGGAACTGGGCCCCTTTGGTGCCTCCGGGGTGGGCGAACTGCCGCTGACAAGTCCCCATGCTTCCATCATTAACGCCATTTACAACGCTTGCGGCGTGCGCATCACCGAACTGCCGGCTTTGCCGGAAAAAGTACTGGCCGGTCTAAAGGCTAAAGAAGCTGCCGGGAAATAACTAATTGACTGAGGAGCGAACCTAAATAAACATTTTGTTTATTTGGGTTCGCATCCCGTTTAGTACATATTGAAGTGAGTGATCGGGGTATGGAACAAAAAGAATTACGGGATTTGGAAGCCAAGTGCACTCAGGAGCATTATCCTGCCTGTACTGCTGCTTGCCCGGTGCATGTTGATGTGCGTGGTTTTATGGCTGCCATTAATAAAGAAAATTTTAAGGCTGCATATGAAATTTTGCAGAAAAAACTGCCCTTTCCCGGGATTATAGCCAGAATTTGTGACCGCCCCTGTGAAGCTGTCTGTAAACGAAGTGAAGCCGGTGATGCCCTGGCCATTGGGGATTTGGAAAGGTTTTGTGTGCAGAATTACTCCCCTTCCCGGCAGAAGATAAAAATTTTACCTAAAAAAAACAAGCAGGTGGCGGTGGTAGGAGGGGGATTGAGCGGTTTAACGGCAGCCTATGATTTGGCCCAAAAGGGATACGACATAGTGGTGTTTGAAGCGAAAAATTACCTTGGCGGCAGGATATGGACATACTGCGCGCCGGCACTGACCAAAAAAATAGCAGCCGGTGAATTTGCGGTATTAGAGAAACTGGGAGTGAAACTAAAGTTAAGTACCTGCGTGGGTAGAGATATACTGCTGCCTGATTTGCAGCGGCAGTTTGATGCGGTATACCTGGGTATGGGAACGAAATCTTTATCTAATGCTGATTTGCAAAGTGATCCGGCTGTTTTTTCCACCCGGTGGGAGGGGGTTTTTGCCGGTGGCAGTATGATCGTTGATGAGGCCGGCTATTCACCGGTTTTATCTGTTTCTCTTGGCCGGCGGGCTGCTGTTTCTATAGATCGTTACCTTCAGGGAGTGTCCCTTACAGCGTCCCGGAAAAACGAAGGGCCCTATCGCACACGCCTTTACACAAGCACCCGGGGGGTAAAACCCCTGGCAAGGGTACAGAAGGCTGATGCCGAGGGCTATAGTAAGGAAGAGGCGGTGGCGGAAGCGGGTAGATGCCTGCAGTGTCAATGTTTGGAGTGTGTAAAAGCATGCACCTATTTGGCTGAGTTTGGCAGTTATCCCAAAAGATATGTACGGGAGATTTACAACAACGAATCCATCGTAATGGGTATGCACCATGCCAACAAAATGATAAATTCCTGCAACCTGTGCGGTTTATGTGAAGCTGTTTGTCCAAATGGTTTTAATATGGGAGAAGTTTGCCAGCAGGCCCGCAGCAGCATGGTGCAGAGGGGGAAAATGCCCCCATCTGCCTTTGATTTTCCTTTGCGGGACATGATGTTTAACAACAGTGAAAAATTTGCTCTTAACCGCCACCAACCCGGCACCGATGCCAGTACCTTTGTATTTTTTCCCGGCTGCCAGCTGAGTGCCTCCCATTCCCGGCAGGTAATGCAGGTATACTCTTACCTGCAGGAAAAGCTGACCGGAGGGGTGGGAATAATGCTGCGCTGCTGTGGTGTTCCGGCGGAATGGGCCGGTGAAGAAAGGCTTTTTCAATCGGCGCTGGAAGAAATACAAACGAAGTGGCGTGAAATGGGCCAGCCGCAGTTAATATTGGCCTGTCCCACCTGTTATAAAATCTTTAAAACTCATTTACCGGAAATAAAAATTTTATTCCTGTGGGAGGTGTTTAGGCAAAAAGGGGTGCCGGAAACAGCCCGCAGAAATAAAATTAAAAAACTGGCCCTGCATGACCCGTGCAGCACCAGGTGGGAAAAACATATCCATGAAAGTGTGCGCAGCGTGATAAAACAGCTGGGGTATGAAGTGGAAGAGCTGCCCTACAACAAAGAGAAAACCCGGTGCTGTGGATACGGGGGATTGATGTATTCGTCCAATCCGGAGCTGTGCAGCGAAGTTATAGAAAGGCGTATTAATGAAAGCACTGCCGATTATCTAACCTATTGTGCCATGTGCCGGGACTTTTTTGCTTCCCGGGGTAAACGGGCATTGCACCTGTTGGATTTGATCTATGGTGAGTACCTGGACGTACTGGCAGAGAGAAAGGGACCGGGTTATTCCCAGAGACATGAAAACAGGGTGCATTTGAAATATAAATTACTCGATGAATTTTGGGGAGAAAAAATGAAACCAATTTCCGATTATGAAAGTATAAAGTTATATATCGACGACAGTGTGCAGGACATTTTAGAACAGAGATTTATATTAAAAGAAGATATTCAAAAGACAATAGCATGGGCAGAAAAAACAGGCCGGAAATTTATTAATCCTGATAACGGCAGATTTTTGGCCTGTCATAAACTGGCATCTGTAACCTATTGGGTGGAATATGCTTTCAAAGGTGACGGTATTGAAGTTTACAATGCTTACAGTCACCGTATGGAACTTGGTTAGGAAGTGAAGATATGGGCTACATGCCGGATAGAACTAAAAATCCGTGGCGCTGTTTTAAATGTGATTGTGATTTACAACCCGGCCGGGTAAACGTAAGTTATTTGGGCAGTTCCTTCCCGGTGGAACTGCTGAAATGTCCCCAATGCGGGCTGGTGCTTATAACCGAAGATTTAGCCCGGGGAAAAATGGTGGAAGTGGAAAGAACGCTTGAGGATAAGTAACCAGTGGCTTTAAAAGAAATATGCCGGGTTTATGAAGGCAGAGCAGTGCGGCAGGTTACCGGGAAAACAGTAAGGCCGGGTGGATTTACTCTTACTGACCGGGCTGTGGCTTACTGCTCTTTTTCTGCGGGTGCCAGGGTGCTGGATGTCGGCTGCGGCACCGGTGCTACGGTGGAACGACTGTTGATGAAATACCGGCTTGATGCGGTAGGGGTTGATCCTTCGCCGCTAATGCTGTCTTTGGGCCGGAAGAGGAACTGTGATCTGCCCTTGGTGATGGGCAGGGGCGAGAGTCTGCCCTTTGCCAGCGGTGAGATGGACGGGGTTTTTGCAGAATGCACCCTGTCATTAATGGAAGATTTAAAACAAACATTGCAGCAGATACACCGGGTATTAAAAGAAAATGGCCGGTTGGTTGTATCAGATGTTTATACCAGGAAAGAGTGTACCGGGATCAATTGGCATAACTTTCCCATGGATTGCTGCCTAAACGGTGCCCGTACCAAACAGGCCTGGTTGGATGAAATAATCAGTGCCGGTTTTGAAATATTGCAGTGGGAAGATCATTCCGAACTTTTAAAGGACCTGGCAGTAAAGTTGATATTTGCCCATGGTTCCATGATTAATTTTTGGCAGCAGGTATTGAAAAATGCAGAGCGGGGGCGGGAAGTACAAAAGATGGTCAACAAAGCTAAAGTGGGGTATTTTTTGCTTATTGCCCGCAGGTTATAGCAAAGGGGGATATATATGTCTGAGGCAGCCTTTCGGATGTTTGAATTGGCACAGCAGGGGTTTAAATGCAGTCAAATACTGCTGATGCTGGGCCTGGAGCGTCAGGGCAAAGAAAACCCCGACTTAATTCGTGCCGGCAGCGGCTTGGCCGGGGGATTGGGTTTTTGTGGGAAAATATGCGGTGCCTTAACCGGCGGGGTATGCTTACTGGGGCTTTATGCCGGCCGGGGGAAAGTAAATGAAAGTGAAAATCCCCAATTAAACGTGATGGTAGACCAGCTGGTGTCATGGTTTGAAGAACAATTTGGCAGTAACGGTATTAACTGTACCGATATATTAGGCGGTGATCCCAAGCAGAAAATTGATGCTGTGAAATGCGGCAATATAGTGGCTGCCACCTACAGTAAGGTACAAGCAATACTGGCAGACCAGGGCATAAACACTGCGGGTGAAGGCCGGTGAGTATTGAGCGGGGGAAAATACTTTCCACAACCGAAAGCCTGTGCCCGGAGTGTTTAAAGAAAATTCCCGCTGTTAGAGTGGCCCGGGGCGACAGGGTGTACTTGGAAAAAAGCTGCCCGGAACATGGCTTTTTCCAGACACTGATATGGCGGGGAAAGCCTGATTTCCAATCGTGGACCAGGCCCAAGATACCCACTGCCCCCAAAGTTTGCTTTACAGAGGTGGAAAGGGGCTGCCCCTTTGATTGTGGGTTATGTGCCCGGCATCGCCAGCATACCTGTACTGCTTTGCTGGAAGTTACCCAACGCTGTAATCTCAAATGTACATTTTGCTTTGCCGATTCCGGTACAGGTATGTCAAGTGATCCGGATTTAGAAGTAATCAGAGGCTGGTATCAAAGGCTGCTTGATGCCGGTGGACCATATAACATTCAGCTTTCCGGCGGAGAACCCACGGTACGCGGCGACCTGCCTCGGATAGTGGCCCTGGGCAGAGAAATGGGTTTCAATTTTATTCAACTTAATACCAATGGTTTGCGCCTGGCTGAAGATCCAGGTTATGTTCAAGAGCTTAAAAAAGCCGGTCTAAATTCGGTATTTTTACAGTTTGATGGCACAGAGGAAGCCATATACCGAAAGCTGAGGGGCAGTGATCTGCTGTCCCAAAAGATAGCGGCCATTGAAAATTGCGCCGCCCAAAATATAGGGATAGTGCTGGTGCCCACCCTGGTGCCCGGGGTAAATACTCATAACATTGGAGAAATCATTAAGTTTGCCTTGAAATACCTGCCTGCGGTTCGGGGAGTGCATTTTCAGCCGGTAAGTTATTTTGGCCGCTATCCCAAGCCGCCAACCGATGAGCAGCGTATCACCATTCCCGAAGTGATTACTCAAATTGTAAAGCAGACGGCCGGGATGATAAAGGAGGAACATTTTCGTCCCCCGGGCTGTGAAAATGCCCTTTGTTCCTTTCACGGCAA
Organism: Desulforadius tongensis; assembly: GCF_016907915.1. Taxonomy (GTDB): domain Bacteria; phylum Bacillota; class Desulfotomaculia; order Desulfotomaculales; family Desulfohalotomaculaceae; genus Desulforadius; species Desulforadius tongensis. Next base: position 45,455 of record NZ_JAFBCW010000014.1, on the reverse strand, counting down.
TTTTGTGCTCATGCCCGGTGGGAAATTAAAGTGCTGGACCAAGCATCAACCCGGCTGCTGCGGCAGTGTTGAACTGGCGGAAGAGGGCTCCCAAAAAGCCCGCAGTTTTGTATCCAAATACTGGGGTTTTCCCCAAGTGGAAGTGAATACAAAATGTGCTGGTTTGGATGGGTGGGATATATTTTTACAGCGGGTGCGTACTCATTCCTTTACCATTTCCGGCATGGCTTTTCAAGATGTGTGGAACTTGGATTTAGAGCGAGTGCGGGATTGTTGTATTCATGTGGTAAACCCCGAGGGCAATATTATTCCCTTTTGTGCCTACAATCTAACGGACAGGGAGGGGCGTTCTCTGTACCGGTCCGGGAGGCGGCGGAATGGAAATCACACCACTGGAAGCATGGATACAAAGGAAAATAGGGTGCAGCCGGCTGACCAGGGAAATCATTAACAGTTATCAGCTTTATAGATTGAATGAAACCCTTGATTTAGTTCGAAATCGCAGTGCTTTTTACCGCAGAAAATTTGCTCACCTACCAGGAGCAGGTTTATCCAGACTGGAAGACATAAGGCACCTGCCGTTTACCAGTGCTGCGGATATTAAAGAAAACCCGCTTCGGTTTCTATGTGTATCCCAGAGTGAAATCCGCCGGGTGGTGTCTTTAACCAGCTCCGGAACCACCGGCGGCGGTAAGCGGGTTTTCTTTACAGCCGGTGACCAGGAATTGACCGTTGACTTTTTTCATCACGGTATGTCTGTGCTGGTGGAACCGGGAGACAGGGTGCTGATTATGCTGCCGGGTACCAGACCGGGCAGTGTGGGGGATTTGTTATTAAAAGCTTTAAATAGATTGGGGGCAGTGGGTATACTTCACGGCCCGCTGGGCGATGTGAGAGAGACCATCAAGATTATGAATCAAGAAAGAGTTGATTCATTGGTGGGAATACCGGTGCAGGCGCTGGCTCTGGCCAGGTGCAGTGAGCATGCCGGGGCGTATCGATTAAAAAGCGTGCTGCTGAGCACCGATTATGTACCCGCTGCCGTGGTGCGGGAACTGCAGAGAATCTGGGGCTGTAAAGTATTTAATCACTACGGAATGACTGAAATGGGCTTGGGGGGCGGGGTGGAGTGCCGGGCTCTGGCCGGTTATCACATGCGGGAGGCAGATTTATATGTAGAAATTATCAATCCCCGGACAGGGGAACCGGTGCCGCAGGGCGAAATGGGAGAAGTGGTGTTTACAACTTTAACTAGAGTTGGTATGCCTTTAATTCGCTATCGCACCGGTGATTTGTCACGTTTTATCCCCGAACGGTGCCCCTGCGGTTCAGTATTGCGGAGGATGGATACTGTAAAGGGGCGGTTGGCAGGGGTTATTGAATTGGCACCCGGTAGAGAACTTATCATGTCTCAACTGGATGAAGCGCTGTTTGCGGTGGATGGTATGCTCGATTTTAATGCTTTTATCACAGCTAAAGGCGGAACAAACATTTTACACATCGAAGCAAAATTTTTGGCGGGATGGGAAGAGAAGGGGCGGAATTCCATTAATAATGCCTTGGCCAATATACCGCAGGTACAGCAAGCCGTGGCGGAAGGTATTTTACAGCTGGCTCCGGCTGCATTCAGCACAGCGGAATGGTCCAATACCGGTACAGCTAAAAGGATAATTCGGGATTTAAGGGGGAGAGGTTGTGAAAGAAATATTTGACAGTATACTGCGGCTGTTAAATAGTAATGAAAGTTTTGCACTGGCAACAATTCTTAGTAAGTTGGGTTCTTCCCCGCGCACCGCAGGCACTAAAATGATAGTGCGTGGTAATGGCACTATTATCGGCACCATTGGTGGAGGGACAGTGGAAGCCGAGGTTCAGCGGCTGGCAGCAGGGGTAATGAAAGCCGGGCAGCCCATCATTAAAAAGTTTAACCTCACCGGGGCAGATGCTGAACAAATGGACATGATCTGCGGGGGACAGGTGGAGGTACTTATTGACTATATTGATGCCGCCGATAACAATAATGCAGAAGTTTATCGCCAGTTTATCGCTTCCCGGACTGAGCGCAAAAAAGCTGTACTGGTAACCCAACTTTTTGAAACCGCTGCCGGTAAAACTGGCAGCAGGCGATGCCTGATAAAGCATGATGGTACCACCGTAGGGGAAAGGATTTTTAATGATAACATGGCGGCAAAACTTACTGCCGGCGCGGTTGGCAGGTATCCTCGGGTGCTTACCGTTGAGGGTAAAACTTTTCTGGTGGAACCGGTACGCACTTCCGGTACGCTTTATATTTTTGGCGCCGGGCATGTGGCTCAAAAACTGAGCCCGCTGGCAGCAATGGTGGACTTTGAAACGGTGGTGTTGGATGACAGGCAGGAGTTTGCCAACCGGGAAAGATTTAAATCTGCTCACCGGGTAATATTGTTAAATTCCTTCGCGGAGGCTTTTAAGGATTTGAAAATTAACCGGGATAGCTACCTGGTTATAGTTACCAGAGGACATGTCCACGATAAAACGGTGCTGCAGCAGGCTTTAACCACCGGTGCCGGGTATATCGGCATGATTGGCAGTAAAAGAAAGCGGGATGCCATTTACCGTGCTCTGCTTGATGAAGGATTTACTGATAAAGACCTGGCCCGGGTACACTCCCCCATTGGTTTGGAAATTGAAGCAGAGACGCCGGAAGAAATAGCAGTGAGCATTGTGGCTGAACTAATCAAAATTAGGGCCGGGCTGAACAAATGAAACCAGGGGGAAAAATAGCGGCTTTGGTGGTGGCGGGCGGGTATTCTTCCCGCATGGGATTATTTAAGCCGCTGCTGCCTTTGGGTGCCGGCAGAGTAATAGAAAAACCGGTACATACCTTTCGCCAGGCCGGGATAGAAGATGTGCGGGTGGTTGTGGGCCACAATGCCGCCATGCTTATTCCGGTACTGCAGTCTCTGGAAGTTGAAATAATTTATAACCACCGGTATGCCGATGGGATGTTTTCGTCTGTTTTGGCGGGGGTAAAGAGTTTGGAAACCGGTGTGGAGGCTTTCTTTTTACTGCCTGCTGACATTCCGCTGGTTAGAGTACAGACCGTTAAAGAAATCTTACAGGCATTCCGGCACAGGGGAACCGGAATTATATATCCCTGTTTCCAAGGGCGGAAGGGACATCCCCCGCTGATTTCCAGTTTTTATATAAAAGATATAATCTCCTGGAACAAACCGGGAGGTTTAAGGGCGCTGCTGAGTCAATACCCGGACGATTCCCTGAAACTGGAAGTGGCTGATGAAGGGGTGCTGATGGATATGGACACCAAAGATGATTATCAAAAGATATTGGCGTACCATCGGCGGCAGCATATTCCCACCGCGGCGGAATGCCTGGCAATACTAAATAAATTTGGAGCTGCCCCACGGGTGGTTAACCACTGCCGGGCAGTGGCCGGTTTGGCTAAGGAATTGGCCATAGCTTTAAACAAAACCGGCTGCCGTTTGGATGTGGATTTAATTACGTCGGCTGCACTGCTGCATGACCTGGCCAAGGGTAAGCCCGGCCATGCCCAAACCGGGGCTGCAATACTGCGGCAGCTGGGTTTTGCCGAAGTAGCTGAAATTGTGGCCTGTCACATGGACATTGCCGTACCCCAAGAAAAACCGGTTACCGAGGCAGAAGTTGTATATCTGGCGGACAAGTTGATTAAAGAAGATTGTTTGGTGCCGTTGGAAATTAGATTTGAAGAGGCCAGGGAAAAGTATGCACATAAGCCCAATATTATGGAAGCGGTACTGACCCGGTTTCAAAATGCCCGCATTATCAAAAAACGTGTGGATGATAAGCTGGGAGAGGCGCTGGAAAAGAAGGTAATAGCGTGGAACAAAGGTTAATATATTTAGTTAGGCATGGAGAAGTAGATACCATAGGCAAAAAACGGTTTATTGGACAAATAGACCTGCCGCTAAGTGATAAAGGAATCAGCCAGGCTAAGCGTTTGCAGCAGGAACTCAGTTGTGCTCAAATCAGCGGCATTTACTGCAGTGACCTGCAGCGGGCGGTAAAAACGGCAGAAATAATTGCCGAGAAGCATCGTGCCGCTGTGACTGTATGCCAAGAGCTGCGTGAAATTAAATTGGGCCGGTGGGAAGGGAAGACTTTTGAAGAAGTTTGCAGGCATTACCCACAGCAGTTTAAAAAGCGTGGTGAGGATATTGCAAACTATCGGCCGCCCGATGGGGAAAGTTTTGCCGACTTAAGTAAAAGGGTTGTTGCTGCATTTCATAAACTAATTTCGAACAGCAAGGGGAATATATTAATTGTCGGTCATGCCGGGGTAAATAGAATGATATTGTGTCATTTACTGGGTATGCCGCTGAAAAACCTGTTTAACATATACCAGGATTATGGTTGTTTAAACATTATTCTGTACGGTCGTTTTGGTTTTCGCTTACGGCTGATGAATAAGGTATATAGTACCTTACCCAGGTAACGTTATATGTAATACGTGATTGTTAATTGCGTATTTTTCAACCGGGCGGTTGTCCTGGTGAACCCCTTTTGTACTGTCACAGGGGTACAATTAAATATTTTTAATAAACCACAACCGCTGTTTATACAGTGGTTTTTTACTTAAAGAAGGGGGGAATGTTGCAGCAGGTACCGGGTTATAAATGCAAATACAGATTTAGATTTTTAAGAGGGAGGAGATATAATAATGAAAAAATTATTTGTAGTAATTACTTTATTGCTTTGTTTAATGCCTGCCGCTGCAGGCTGCAGTTTCGGGGAAAAAGAAACTGCTGCCCAAAAGGTAGAATTAACCGTTTCTACAGCGGCCAGCTTAACGGATGTGGCCAATGAATTAAAAGCGGTATATACCGAGCGAAATCCTAATGTTACCATTAATTACAATTTTGCTTCTTCGGGTACTTTGCAAAAACAAATAGAAGAAGGAGCTCCGGTAGATGTATTTATCTCTGCCAGTAAAGCTAAGATGGATGCCCTGGCAGAAAAACAGTTGATTATAGAGGATTCCCGTAAGAACTTGGTATCCAACCGGATAGTGCTGCTGGTGAGCAAAGACAGCAGTATCAAAGATTTTTCAGATCTAATCAAACCGGAGGTATCTAAGATCAGTATCGGGGAGCCGGAGTCTGTACCCGCAGGTCGCTATGGCAAAGAGGTATTAACATCGCTAAATATATGGGAACAATTGCAATCAAAATTACTGCTGGCCAAAACTGTCCGTCAGGTGCTGTCCTATGTTGATACGGGGAATGTTGATGCCGGTCTGGTATATAATACAGATGCTCTCTTGGCGAAAAATGCCAAGGTGGTGGCGGTGGCGCCTGAAAACACTCATAAGCCTATTATTTACCCGGTGGCAGTTCTTAAAAGCAGCAGAAATGAAGAAGAAGCGCGCAAATTCGTTTCATTCCTGGCTTCAAAAGAAGCTGCTGAAATATTTGCCCAGTACGGTTTTATACCTCTGAATAACTAAGGTGATATTATGCTGAATGACTGGCATCCGGTAATTTTATCAATCCGGGTGGGATTAATTGCCGTTTTGGTTGTTACCTGCCTGGGGCTGCCGTTGGCCAGACTGATGGCCAGGCGTGATTTTCCCGGCAAAAATATATTGGAAGCAATTATTACCCTGCCCATGGTATTGCCTCCATCGGTAGTTGGCTATGGTTTACTGATGCTTATCGGCAAAAACGGTATTTTGGGGAAAACATTATACAATATGGGAATTACAATAATATTTACCTGGTGGGCTGCTGTGCTGGCTGCCACTGTAGTGTCTTTTCCGCTTATGTATCAAAGTGCCGGTGCTGCCTTTAAAAGTGTAGATGTGAACTATGAAAAGGCGGCCAGAACACTGGGCGCCGGGGAAGTGAGGATTTTCTTCACTGTCACTCTGCCGCTGGCTTTGCCCGGCATAATTGCCGGCGTGGTATTGTCCTTTGCCCGGGCGATGGGTGAATTTGGAGCCACTTTGATGGTGGCAGGTAATATACCCGGTCAAACCCAAACCATGCCGTTGGCTATTTACTTTGCGGTGGAAGCCGGTGACAATGCCACAGCCAGGGCGCTGGTAACTATAATTACCGTTTTTAGTTTTGCAGTGATATACTGTGTTAACCGGTGGACGAAAAAGAATGCGAGCGGTGATGAAGGTGCTGGAAGTTAATTTTAGTAAAAAACTGTGGCGTTTTGATTTAAACGTAGAGTTTAAGCTGAAAAATCAAATCATGGTATTATGGGCTCCTTCAGGTGCGGGTAAGACCACAATTTTACACTGCCTGGCAGGATTGTTAACCCCTTCCACAGGGTGGATTAAACTTAACAGCAAGGTTTTATATTCTTCCGCAGAAAAGATCAACGTGCCTACCCGGTATAGAGATATTGGCTATCTTTTTCAGGATTACGCTCTCTTTCCCCATTTAACGGTTAGAGAAAACGTAATGTACGGGCTCAGAAGTAAAAAACAGCGGAGAAATTCATGTGAGCATTATTGTATGGAATTACTGGAATCTTTTGGAGTTGGACATTTAGTTGAACGCTATCCGTATCAGCTTTCCGGTGGAGAAAAGCAGCGGGTTGCTCTGGCCAGGGCGTTGGCAGTGCAGCCCAAGCTGCTGCTTTTAGATGAACCCCTTAGTGCTGTGGATAGAGATATGAGAATTAACCTTAGAAGGGAGCTTAAAATACTGCACCGGCGGTGGCAAATACCGTTTATTATAGTAACCCATGATGAAGAAGAGGCCCGATTTTTGGGAGATAAAATTTTGAACCTTAAAAACGGTTATGTCCAAGAAGTCGGCTGATACGGCAGATGAAAATTTTTATCAACCCAAAGTGAGTACAGGGAAGTAGATTTAAGTTCGGCTGCACAGGCTAAAGTTCCGGTGTCCAATGGGGAAATGGACAAAGAAACGGTTAAAGAAGTGATTAGCCGCTTCCATGATAGTGAAAGTGCGGATAGTGTTCAGGTAATGGTTAACCTTGGTTTTCCTTTCTGGGGTTTCCTTATTTTATGGTTTGCCACCTGGACCAGTCAATTAGTTAATAATTACAGCGATTGCGGCAGGGGTATGTACAGGTAACTGCAGAGGAAGCAAAAAATCAGTCCGGTTATGACCTTATTACTCCTAAGTATCTACCGGAACGATTTCAACACTACGGAATATTTATGGGATAACCCAGGGATACCGACTGAAAAGATGGTAAAACAACTGTGGTATGACCCGGGGAAATTTGAAGTGTTGATGGTAACCCAGATAAAAGACCCAAGTCCAGACCGAGAAGAACAAATAATATTTACTGACAGTTTAGAAGCGCCGGGAAAAATAAGCGATATTTTCCCTTGGGCTAAATATAGATGTCAATATGCTTTTACTAAAAATGGAATTCACGTTCAGGGATATATGCTTGTAAATGACGAGGGTAACCGGGACGAATACGAAAGGATATTGAAGTCACTGGGAGAGTAAAAATGTGGTAGTTGTGAGGGAACCAAATAGTAGTTACTTTCGTTAATACTTTATAGAGAAAATTTCAAGGGGAGTTTTGCCAGTGAAGAAGAAGTGGTTAGCGTTTCTCTTGGTTGGAGTATTTTTAGTAGCCAGTTTACCAAGTAGTGTTATGGCTGCTGAACTAGTTACCGTTACTCTTAATGATAAAAAGCTAGATTTCGACGTGTCACCTATACTGGAGAACGGTCGGGTGCTAGTACCATGGAAAGAAGATAATATAACATTAATAGCCAATAAATCCCTTGCAAAAGAAAAATACCTTTCTAATTCAGTCATAACTTCCATTATGATAAAAAAAGAGAACAAGAACTTCGAAATTATGTTCACAGAAAAACCGTTATCAATTAGTTCAGTAGGTTTATCAGCAAATAAAGATTACCTGGCCTTAAAATTATTTTATCACTACGGTTATAAAGTACTTGTTGTTAATCTTAATACAGGAGAACATTTCATGCTAAATGACATGTTGAAAACAGCTAAAAATGGATTCGTAGAAACAATTCACGCTTACAGTTGGTCACCCGACAAAAACAAATTGGCTTTTGCCTTCGGCAATACCTCAAAAAGCAATCTAGCAATTTATGATCTGGATAAAAATTTCTTATCACTAATTCCAACAGAAAACGATTATATTACTATCGCTTACATTCTATGGCATCGTAACGGTGAAGGACTTGACTTTGTAAGTGAATATCCTCCAAACAAATTTAAACTTTATAGATATTTTAACAATCAAGATAGTATTGAGTTTATAAGAGCTGTATCACGTGAAGAAATAGTAAATATGCCTAGTCCTAACTATAGATTTAAGTATTAAGGGTAGGGCTAAACCCTACCCTTGAGCACACTACTTGCTTAGATGTTATTTACTGTAACTTTGCCTACCGCATCTGCACTTGCAATTTCTTTAATCTTTTTAATTAAGGCATCTTGGTTATTGCTAGATATCCTGATGCAACCGTATGTTGGGCGTAATTGTACCAAGTTGCATCAGTATTGGCTTCAGGATCACCACCGTGAATCGTAAAACCGGAGCAACCATTTTCTTCTGCAGTTAAAGCATTACCGCTTACAGGGTCCATGGAAACCCTTTCATAAGCTCTATAAGAAGATTCTGGGGTTCCCGGAGGGAGTGTAAATTATTTTGTGTAAATGGGTTTATGTTTATTATACTGAACCGGCTGGTTGTATTATTCATCCCAACTACTTATCAATTTCATTCCCTATTAGAATTTGGTAAATCTATAATTAAGGGTAGGTATTATACCTATCCTTAATTATTATATAGTGGTTTAAGGAGGAAGTTGTTTGATATGAGAAGAATTTATTTGTTTCTTATCGTTTTTATGTTATTTGTTACTACAAGCGTTATTGGGTGTAATAATCAGGCGACATTTAAAGAAGATTCATATGCTAATTTTGAAGAATTACATTCTAATGTTTTAAATAACTTTAAACCACTCAATTTTGAAATTATTAGTAAAAATGAGACAACAATGATGTCTCATACATTTCCAGAAGGTCTTAAAATTGATTCAAGGCAATCAGATAGCATAGATGATAATGTAGAAAAGCCGTCTAAATATGAAATATTCTTTCAAGACAAACAGCATAAAAATTTAGTTAAAGTAAATTTGATTTTTACACCTAGTAATTCTAAAAAAGGTATAGTTTTTTATCAAATTATTTCTCCATTTGATAATGTTAACATTATAGAAAAGTATCATGATATTCCTAGGCCTATAATAATTGAGACATTAGCAAGCTTTGGTAATTATAGTATTTCCTTGAATACAATATCTTTAGATGATAGTCTTTCTACAGTGACAAATGAAAAAGTTAAAGGTACAATAAATACTCATTGGGAATTTTTTAAGCAGCTCGAAGCATTTCTTATTGAAAATTATAATGATGCCAAAATATAAAAAACCTGGTATCATGGCTTTTAGTATATAGCTTTGATCACTAGCTTTGCATGAAAAAATTTTTCAAAGCCAAGGGGACGGTTCGAGACTGGTGAAAAAGTCTCTATAAAATCACGTTAGTTAGGGGTAACTTCGGTTCAAAAACAGAAAAAGTGCCTCAAGCCTTGATTTTAAGGTTTTTTTCATGCTTCGACTGGAGCCAAAGCAATTAAGCTTTTACTCATCATTATACAATAAAATTCCAGGAGATCATATACTTAAAAAGATTTCTATGGTAGTGGACTGAGGTAAGGGAATCCCATGGAATTATCCGTGGGATTTTTTTAAGATTAAAGGCTTCGCCTTTTTTGATGTTTAAAATGTCTAAAAAACTAACAAATTTTGTACAATGTCAGTGTAAAAATTTTATAAAAATTTTTATAGTGCAGCAGGAAAAATTTAAGTAAATGTGTAATTTATTAAAGTAAAATAATAAATATTTAATCTACAGCATAATTTCCCATTTAACTTTAAGGATTTTCAGTTTTTAGAATGCAAAAAGGAGTGAAGAAAATTAAAGAAATCTGCGAAAAAATCCGTGAACTACGTAACCAGCAAAATCTAACTTTAAAAGATCTTAGTGAAAAAACAGGATTATCTGTTAGTTTCCTTTCCCAGGTAGAAAGGGGCACATCCTCATTAGCCATTACTTCTTTAAAAAAAATTGCTGATGCATTAAATGTCCCTATAACCATTTTTTTTGACAGTTATCAGAATAAAAATTTTGTAGTTAAGGCTGAAGAACAAAAAACCTTTCGCATTGAAGGTTCAAGTGCTAAATATACGAGATTGAGCGGGGAATTTTCGGGAAAAGTATTGGAACCCCTTCTTGTTACCCTGGACCCCGGGAAAACGCATGAAGCAAAATTTAGTCATCCTGGAGAGGAATTCTTCTACGTTTTAGAAGGCGCTGTTATTTTTAATGTGGATGGCCAAGAGTATTTGTTAAAAAAAGGAGATTCAATACATTATCCATCTAAATTACCTCATTTCTGGTTTAATCCATTGGAACAAAAAGCAAAGATACTGTGCGTATTGACACCGGTGATCTTTTAAAGAGACAGCGGGAAACTATAAATTTTATAGAAGGGTGGTTAACCATGCGGGTCGCAACTGACATTGGGGGAACCTTTACAGATTTGGTTTCCGTTGATGAGCAAGGAAAAACTACAATTGCCAAAAGTCATACCACGCCTCCCAACTTTGAACAAGGGGTTATAGATGTTATTGAAAAAAGTGGTATAAATGCAAAAGAAATTGAGACTTTCATTCATGGTACAACTGTTATTATTAATGCTTTAACTGAACGTAAAGGTGCTAAAACAGGGCTCATTACCACAAAGGGATTTCGTGATGTTTTAGAAATAGCACGCGGCAACCGTCCTGATTTGTTTAATATTCGCTACCAAAAGCCGGCTCCCTTTGTTCCGCGTTATTTGCGCAGGGAAGTGGAAGAACGCTTGAATTATAAAGGAGAGGTATTAACTCCCTTAAATAAAGAACAAATTAAAAATATAGTTGAATACTTTAAGAAAGAAAATGTTGAAGCTATTGCAGTAGCCTATCTTCACGCATATGCTAATCCCGTACACGAGCAGCAAACTGTAGAGGTAATTAAGGAACTTTGGCCGGAAGTGGCAGTTACCGCTTCCCACGAAGTAACCAAAGAATGGCGTGAGTATGAACGCACCAGTACCTGTGTATTAAACTCCTATGTTAAACCCGTAGCATCAAAATATATTGACAGGCTGGAATCCAGGTTAAGTGAGATTGGTGCAGAAGGCCGTAAATATATTATGCAGTCTAACGGCGGTACCACTACCTTTGCCCAGTCCAAAGTTACACCTATCAATATGGTGGAATCCGGCCCGGTAGCCGGTGTTTTTGGTGCCGCGGTTTTAGGTCAGATTATAGGCGAGAAGAATATTATTGCTTTCGATATCGGTGGAACGACCGCAAAATGTTCACTAATTGATAATGGTGAAGTGAAAGTTACTACCGAATATAAAATTGAAAAGACAGACCGCACAGCCGGATACCCGATTAAAGTGCCGGTGGTTGATATTGTTGAAATTGGTAATGGTGGTGGTTCCATTGCCTGGATTGACGATGCCGGTTCACTGAAGGTTGGCCCCCAGTCTGCAGGGGCACTGCCTGGGCCTGTTGCTTACGGGCGCGGTGGTACTGAACCTACAACCACAGATGCCAGCTTAATTACCGGGCGTTTGTCTGCCAAAAACTTTGATAACGAAGTGGACTTAGATAAAGTAGAAGAAGCCATTTATGAAAAAGTGGCCAAGCACTTCAACATGTCGGTAGATGAGGCAGCGCTGGGTATTATCCGTATTGCCAATTCCAACATGTTAAATGCCTTAAAGTTAATTTCTGTAAGAAGAGGTTATGACCCCCGTGAATTTGCCATGGTAGCCTTTGGCGGCGGCGGCCCGATGCACGCAGCTGCGTTGGCCAAAGAACTGGGTGTGAGCAAGGTTATTGTTCCGGTAGCGGGTTCAGTGTTCTCGGCCTGGGGCATGTTAATGACTGATCTGCGCAGTGACTTTGTTCAGACTTACATTAAACGATTCAATGAGGTTGACCTTGATCAGTTAAATAAAGAGTGGAAGATAATTGAAGAAGAGGCGCTGGCGCAATATCAGAGCCAAGGTATTGAGCAGGATAAGGTAATTTTCTCACGTTATGCAGACATGCGTTACCTGGGGCAGGAACATACCGTTAAAGTTCCGGTGCCCAATGGGGAAATGGACGAAGAAACGGTTAAAGAAGTGATTAGCCGCTTCCATGATATCCATGAACAGCATTATACCTTTAAATTGGAAGAGGCCCAGACCGAGATTGTTAACCTGCACTTGGTTGCCTTTGGAACTGTTCAAAAACCGGAATTATATAAATTGGATAAAGTGGGCGGTAATGCAGAAGAAGCATTAAAAGAAATAAGACCGGTTCTTTATGAAGAAGAAGGTTGGATTAAAACCAAAGTATATGACCGTGAAAAACTGGCCGCCGAGGTAACCATTGAGGGTCCTGCTATAGTAGAAGAACAATCGGCATCTACCGTCGTTTATCCGGGGCAGTCTGTAACTGTAGATCATTACGGCAACTTGATTATTAAGACGGGGGTGTAATGAAATGACCAATCAAAATATTAATATTGATCCGTTTACCCTTGATATAGTAAAGGATTCACTTACCGCAATTGGTGATGAAATGTTTTATGCCCTGGCCCGTACTTCCATGAGCCCAATTATTTACGAGGTGCTGGACTATGCCAGCGGTCTGACGGACGCCAAAGGAAACCTTCTTACCCAGGGCAACGGTGTAACAGGGTTTATCGGATTGCTTACCTTTATGGTTAAAGCGACATTAGAGAAGTTTAATAAAGAAGGAGACCTTAAGCCGGGAGACATCATTATTATTAACGACCCCTATATGGGCGGCGGTTCCCACCTTTCTGACGTGGGTTTGGTAATGCCTATTTTCTATAAGGGGGAACTGGTAGCGTTTTCAGCCAATAAAGCACACTGGACAGAAGTGGGCGGTAAGGATCCCGGATCCTGGACCACTGACTCTACCGAGATATACCAGGAAGGACTGCAGTTCCCATGTGTTAAGCTCTTTGAGGAGGGTAAAGTAAACCAACCTCTGGTAGATATTATTGCTGCCAATGTTCGTTTCCCTGATCTTTCATTAGGGGATATGTGGGCTCAAGTTGCTGCGCTCCGAACCGGAGAAAGACGTTTTATTGAACTTTGCGGCAAATATGGTAAAGATTTGGTATTAGCATCCATCGACCGTTTACTTGAACATGGTGAACAAATTACCCGCAAAGAATTAGCCAAACTGCCAAAAGGAACTTTTGAAGCAGTGGACTACATTGATGATGATGGCTTGGGCAATGGCCCGCTTAAAGTGCAGGTTAAAGTTACCATTACCGATGACAAATTTATCTGTGACTTTACAGGCAGTCATCCCCAGGTGCTGGGGCCGGTTAACACTTCTTATGCAGCTCTTGTTTCTGCGGTACGAACAGTATTTTTGGCCGTTACAAACCCATCACAGGATGTGAATGACGGGATTTTCCGCCCGCTTGAGATTATAGCCGAAAAAGGGTCAATATTTTCTTGTGAGCGTCCGGCAGCAGTATCAACTTATTGGAAAACTATGGCTTACGGTACCGATTTGGTTTGGAAGGCGTTGGCCCCGGTAGTTCCCCATCGCCTGACAGCGGGTCACCTGTTATCTGTATGTGCTGTAATTGTTGCCGGTATGCACCAGGATACCAATGAGCCGTTCTTGATTGTAGAACCATCCGTTGGTGGTTGGGGTGCCGGTCAGGGCAAAGACGGGGAAGCAGGCCAATTCTGTATCGGTGACGGTGAAACCTTTAACGTACCGGTTGAAGTTGCTGAAACCCGCTATGGAATTATGGTTGACGAATACAGCTTCCGTGCGGACGGTGCTGGTGCAGGTGAATACCGCGGCGGCTCCGGTGTTATCCGTTCTTACAGGGCAATGACTGATAATCAGATGCTGACGGCAACCTTTGGCCGTCATAAGTTTCTACCCTGGGGGTTCAACGGCGGAAAAGACGGTTCGCGCAATGAGTTTGAAATCATAAAGGCCAATGGTGAAAAAGACGGGCCGTTTGGTAAATGTGCGCGCTACCCACTGAATAAAAACGATGTTGTTCGCTTAATCACCGCCACAGGCGGGGGATATGGGGATCCCTTGAAACGCAACCCTGAGAAGGTAGCGATGGATGTGAAGAATGAATTTATCACCGTAGAACAAGCAAGGGAAGATTATGGTGTAATAATTAACCCTGAAACCTTTGCAGTAGAAGGCTTCACAGAAGAGCGTCAAAGGAGAGAATAGTAATTGAAAATAGTAACTGCGGCAGATGTAGAGGCAGATAAGCGCTCCGATATCATTATAAAAACCTTGTTTGGTGAAAATGTTGATAAAGATGCGAAAGTAACCTTTGGAACAGTAGTGATACCACCGGGAACCAGGGTTCCTGCTGAAGGTGCAGGTGCCCATGATGGTGATGAGTATTCCTTAATACTCAAAGGCTCGCTGCTTTCTGTAAGCGGTGGCAAAGAGTATAGGCTGTCCGGGGGACAGGCTGCCTTTATTCCCGCCGGAGAAGAACACTGGTCAATTAACGATGGTAATGAAGATTGTGAAATAGTGTGGGCTATAATTAAACGATAAATTAGTCGGGGTCTTGTCTATTAAGGCAGGACCCCGATAAAAACAATTTATGTAGGAGGTGAAGGTTTGAATATTTTTGAACAGAGATTTGTAAAGGCCCGGAGATTGCTTGCAGAAAATGAAATAGATGCAGTAGTTGTCACTTCTTCCCCGAACTTTTTCTACTTTAGCGGAACATGGCTCGATTCTCATGAAAGGTTACAAGCTATTGTAATCCCTAAAACAGGTACACCTACAATGATTGTTCATGAAATGACCAAGGAGCAGGTTAATCCACCCAAGAGTGTTGACAGGTTGTTTTGGAAAGACGGAGACTCACCTATTGAATTATTAGCTAATTTATTACCTGAAAAGGGAAAAGTATCTATTGATAATCAGTGGCCAAGTGGGAATTTGATTCAACTGATGAGTCTATTACCACTTTCCTTTGTTGGAAGTGATAATATTCTAGGAGCACTGCGCCTTAAAAAAGACAATCTGGAACTAAAATATTTGAAAGATTCTGCACTTTGCGCTGATCAAATTATGGACAGTGTAAGCAAATTATTAAAGCCTGGAATAACAGAAAAAGAAGTGGTGCGAGAGATTGAAAGTCTCTTCAAACAAAAGGGAGTTGACCAACTTTCCTTTGATGCAATTGTAGCTGCCGGAAGTAATGCAGCAGTTCCACATCACCACCCAGATGATACTGTTCTTAAAGAAGGAGATTCAGTTGTTATCGATATGGGTGGAATTAAGGAACATTATTGTTCTGATATTACTCGCACCTTTATTATTGGCGAACCAAGCCGGGAATTCAAAGAGGTTTATAGTGTAGTTCAAAAGGCACAGGATGAAGCAGTTAAAGCCATTAAGCCCGGTGTACCAATGAAAGATATTGACCAGGTGGCCCGAAACATCATTGACAAAGCAGGATATGGTTCGTACTTTACCCATCGCACCGGCCATGGTATTGGGATGGAGGTTCATGAGGAACCATATTTGGCACCAACTAACTCCCGGTTATTAGAAGAAGGAATGGTTGTCAGTGTTGAACCCGGTATTTATTTACCCGGTAAATTCGGCGTTAGAATTGAAGACATTGTGGTGGTTACCAGTGAAGGTGCTGAAAGATTGAACAATTATCCACGGGAATTAATCAGAGTAGGTTAGCAAAAACATATTCATTTATTTATTAGATAATTTGCATATAACGTTAAACATTGAAATAAGGAGGGAAAATTTTTGGAAGAGAAAAAAATAAACAGTTCAATGGAAAGGGATACAGCTTTGGCGTCAATCCCTATGTCTGAAAGACAGCATTGGTTAACACCGGCTATGATTTTCGGCGGATTAGAATTCACCATTCCGGTGTTGATGGTGGGCGCCATGCTTACAGCAAGTTTTGGTTTGTCATCAGTATTTTGGATCCTCTTTACAGCTTTAATAGTATTCCAATGGGCTGGCAATGCCATCGGCGGGTATATTGGAGCTAAAACGGGTCGATCTTCTTCAGTTATCGCCCGTTCCAGCTTTGGGTCTGCACAGGCTAAAGTTATTGTAGCTTTGACAATTTTTATTGTATCCCTTGGCTGGTGGGCGGTTCAGACATCTGTTGCCGGAAATGCAATTTCTGTAATGGTTGGTATTGATTACACTAAACAATGGTTAGCCTGGGCAGTGGTTACTGTAGTTATAGGTTTAATATTTGCAATTCCATCAATTATTGGTTATTCTTCCATGAAATGGACAGATTATTTAGCTGTTCCCGCAGGGTTAATACTGGTTATCGCCAGCATAATTTTGGCCTTAAAAAACATCGGTTGGGAAAAAATATCCTCTTGGTCCCCGGAGCCGACCATGACTTTCTTAGCGGCTGTTAGTCTGGTGATAGGGGTAAATGTTTCCCAATGGGTAATTTCTTCTGACTATACCCGTTATGCAAAACCGAAAATAAAAGATAATATTTTAATCCCCCTTGGTATTATTGGTGTCGGATTTCCATTATTTTATGTAGGGGCCATTATGTCAGTGGGGGTTGGAAGTGCGGATATTGTTCAGGTAATGGTTAACCTTGGTTTTCCTTTCTGGGGTTTCCTTATTTTATGGTTTGCCACCTGGACCAGTCAATTAGTTAATAATTACAGCATGGGTTTAGCATTAGCTAATTTGTTGAACGTAAATTCAGGTAAAGGCCGTGCCCTGCTTACTTTCATCGGTACTTTAATTGCCATTGGTGCAGCCTTGGCCGGAATTTTGGATTACTTTATGGATTTCCTTTATATGACCGCCCTAATTTACCCCGCTATTGCCGGTGTTATATTTGTAGATTTCTTCTTAGTTAGAAATCAGGAATGGGTGGACAACCCAGGTTGGAACTGGATGGCTACAATCGCAATTGTTGTTGGCACCCTGTTTGGTTACTACACACAATATGTTAACCCCATGGGGCTGCCGGCGGTTCAATCTTTGATTGCAACAGGGATATCTTATTATGTATGCATGAAGGTTAAAGCAAAAGCTGCACTGGATCATTTTACCCCGGAGCATTGGAATGAATTTAAAAAGCAGGAAAGTATAAGTCCAAATATTTAACACAAAAAGGCAATTGCTCTTCGAAAGGGTAATTGCTTTTTACCACTCAAAAGACTTACGAAGAGATTGAGAAGAAATAGCAAGAGACCGGTCATTCAAAGCCCGGTTTCTTGCTGTGTGTTACAATGTAGCTGTATGTTATATGAATTAAGAAAGAAATAACTTGATTGATGTCGAATGAAACTGCAGGCTGTTTAACTGCTTTTTGGGATGCAGCAGAAAGAGTGCAGAATTGGGTTTAATGACATTAAAATATAACGGAACCGCGGGTACATACTATTTTTAGGGAGTGAAGGTTTTGCATGCAGAAATAATCTCCCCGGGTGAAAGCATTAAAGAACAGGTAATGAAAGAGGTTAGTAAATTACTGGGAAAAGGTGCTGCTGCTGAAAACATATTAATACTGGCTTCCAGGCGAAAGATAGTTGAAGGTATTAAGAAGGAAATTATTAATCTCTTACCAAACGGTTATGGTGAATTATGGGTATTAACCGGTGCAGGTTTTAGCAGCAAACTTAGGTACAGGTATCCCCTTAACTTAAAACGAGATCTTGAATTTATTAGAGGTTGGAAGCAGTATGTATTATTCCAAGAAGCAGCTGGACGGGTAGAACTGCAAAGTGTTTTTAAATCCGTGCAGGGCAAAAGATCATTTTTACTGCAGGCCATGAATTTTGCCAATATGCTGGAACTAAATAACATCAGCGCAGGGGATTTTAAAAAATGGGCCCAGGTTGAAGGCAACTCAAAATTCATAGACATGGCAAACATCTATGCTAGTTTTAAAAATTTGTGTCAAAAAACCGGGAATTATACCCCCCAGGGGCTAACCCAGCTGCTGCTTAACCAATTAGAAAATGACCTGCAGCTGGCCAAACACTTAGCAGGTAAATTCAAATACATAATACTGGCCGGTGCCCAGGATATAGATGTTGTTTACCTCAAACTGATAAAACTACTATCAGATAATGGTTCAAATGTAACAGCTTATATAGATGCTGTTGATTATCTAGCAAACTCACAAGGTGAAGAACTTTGGGATGTATTATCTTTTTTCGGATTGGGGCACAAAGAAGTTAAAAAAATTACCGGCGCACAGCAGGGGTTGACGGCAGTGGTGTCACTTTTTTTTGAGCCGTCACTGAAGGCTGTATCTGCCAAACCGGAAACAGTGCTGGTACCGGCAGAAAAGTCAGTGGATGAAGTGACATGGCTGGCCTCTAAAATAAAAGAATTGCTAAACAGCGGGGCAGCCCTGGAAGACTGTGCTGTTTTTTACCGTGACTTAAATAATCATCCTAACCTTTTAGAAATATTAAAAAACAATGGAATTTTATACTATGCTGATATAGTTGAACGGTGGTATCAAGACACTTATTTAAAATTTATTATTAATACATTAAAATTCATTCTGGACCCTGCTGATGACAACCGGCTTTACCAGCTGCTTACTTCTCCCGTTGTTGGAATTGATAGTTACCAGTGCAGGCGTTGGATTGCTGCTGCCAGGGAAGAAGGGATCCGATTAATTGAATATCTTAAAAGCATGATAAATGATCTGGAAGTTGACCACCGGAAAGCAGTTAAAGCTGTTTTAGACCTAGCCCACAGAAACGGGCAGGATAGTGCAGTGGAAGCAGTGGAGCAGGTGGTAAAAAAATTTAAGCTGTACCTGCTTGCTGCTGGCAGTGAAGATGGACGCAGTGCTGTAAATAGGATAAAAGAAACCATTACATCAGCCCGTTATATAAACTCACTGCGGGAGACCTGTGGTAGGAAGCTTACTGTTGAAGACTTTTTAAATGTCTGGGAACAGTCGGGCTTTAGGATAATACACCAAGAACAAAAGGAAGAAACTGCAGCAGTGGCTGTGGCTAATATCAGGCGGGCAGAAAGCATAGAAAGAAAGTATGTATTTATTCTGGGAGCAGTAGACGGTATAATTCCTGCGCCGCGCAGTCCACAGCACTATTTTTCAAGCAGTGAAATCAAAATATTATTTAATGGCATGGGGCCGCTGAAACCAGCCGGGGTACTGACCAGTGAACAAATTAAGAAGCAGGAAGAACAATTTTTTATCCAAGCTTTAAAGGCAGCTAAAGAGAGGGTATATATTTCCTTTGCCAAGGAATACCCCGGCAGGCCGGAAGCAATACCTTCTGTATATGTATACCGGCTTCTGAATTTTGAAGATATCTGCAGGGAAAATGCGCTTAAGCATGGTTTGGGCTGGGAAGAACCTGAGAATAAAGCCAAAGCCGCAGCAGGTATGGAACTGCCTCTGGTTAACTACGGTAAAAACACTGCTGCCTGCGTTTTAGCAGCACGCTGTTTATATAAGGGCGTGGAAGAAATACTTAGGGGCAGGGAATATTTTGACAATCTGCCGGAGGAGAAAGTTAAACCGGAGTTTTTCATACCCCTGCCCCAGGAACCAGTGCAGTTTGAAGGAGCACCTTATGTCAGTGCTTCCGGCATCAGGGATTTTTTAAATTGTCCCAGGCAGTTCTTCTTCAGTAAGGTGCTGCGCCTGGAAGAGCAGGGGAATGAAAACTTGACATTTGGCTCGCTGGTGCATAGTGTACTGGAGAAATTTCATGATAAATACCCATTTTTATCTTCCAGTGAAGATTTGGGAAAAGAAATGGAGCGGATACTGCAGGGCGTTGTAAACAAGTATGAATTCAGTCACCTGCTGGTGGGGAAAGACCAGCAGCGCAGGGCTAAAGAAATGGTTTTTTCTTACCTGGAAAGGGAAAAAGAGTACTGGGAAGACGGTAGAGAAGTTGTTTACAGGGAACACAGCATTAAATGGCAGACAGATAACTTTAACCTCAGGGGATTTATTGATAGAATTGACAAACTACCTGATGGAAGCTATGAAGTTATAGATTATAAAACAAGTAAGGCGGCTGCATATAAAACACTGCGCAAAAAATTTATGCCCTCTGGTGATGGTGAGTACAAACCTGAAGACCTGCAGCTGCCGATTTATTACTGGGCTTTAAAAGAGGTGATGCCGGGCATAAATATATCCCGGTTGACACTTTACTATTTAAAAGAGGAACCTACTCCACGAACATTCCAACTGGTAGGTGGAGGAAGCGGTGATAAAGAAATATGTCCAGGTATTTTAAATGGAGTGGTTAGGGATAAGTTTCATGAAGTGATAGAGCAGATCTGCCAGGGTGAATTTCTGGCCCAACCAGGGAACTGCTACCACTGCAGTTACAAGCAGTTCTGCAGCGATATTGAAAACCAAGGGGGGAACTGCAGTGAATAAACAGGTATATCTTGATGATTTAAACCCACAGCAGAAGGATGCTGTAACGGCCCCATTAAATAAACCCCTCAAAATTACAGCCGGGGCAGGTACAGGTAAAACGCGCACTCTTACATCCCGTTATGTTCACTGCCTGGCAGATAATCCAGGTTGGTCGCCGGAAAATCTGCTGGCCCTTACCTTTACTGATAAGGCTGCTGCCGAAATGAGAAACCGTATAGCCAGACTCTGCCGGGAAATTAACTTATTCAGCAGGGACAGTGCCATGTTAAATGCCTGGATTGGTACATTCCACAGCATCTGCTCACGAATACTGCGGGAAAACTCCCTGCGCATTGGCTGGAACCCGGAATTTACTGTGCTCACCGACCTAGAAAGTAAGGTGATTTTTAACAGTGTAATAGATGACATTTTGAATCTTAATGTAGGTACTGGTGATATAGATTTGAACAGCTTTCAAGAACTGCCCTTTGCAGAAGTCCCGGTAATGACGGCAGAGATTTATGATCTAGTAAGCAAACTGAAAGATTCATTTTTAACACCCATGGAGTTCCGGGTTACAGCACTGGCCAAGCTGGAGGAATTTAGAGACAACAGCTGCCGGCTGCAGGATGTAGTGGAGAAATGTGCCAAAGGGAAGACAAAAAGTTCTATTCTAAATAAACTTGATGACATAGAGGTGCACCTGCTGCTGGAAGAAGAATGGATTAATTTTATCTATCTTGCTTACCGGGAATACCAAACCAGGTTGGCCAGTGAAGATGCCATGGACTTTGCTGACCTAATTTTTATGACCTACCGGCTTTTAAAAGACAATAAAGAGCTGCTAGCTGCTTACCGCAGCCAGTTTAAACATATTTTCGTGGATGAATTCCAGGACACCAGTGAATCACAATTTAAACTGCTGAGCCTGTTGGCTGCTGATGATAAAATGTCCAATGTCACCGTGGTGGGTGATGAGAAGCAGGCTATCTACGCCTGGCGTAATGCCAGACCAGAAAACATGGGTGATTTTGCAGCAGCGCTGTGGGGAGGGAAAGAGGTACACCTGAATACCAACTACCGTTCAAAAAAGGGTATCTTGGATGTTTCACATTTCTTCATCACCCAGCAGGAGCAGTTTAAAAATAAGGAAGATAAAATTCGTCTGCAGGCGGGAAGAGATGACGCTGAACAAGGTAAGGGCCATGTGCTGGTAGCCCTTTATGATGAAGAAACTCAGGCCAAAGTAATGGCCAATGAAATACAAAAGTTAGTAAGGGATGGCTGCCGCCCCGGGGATATTGCGGTGCTTTTCCGCAGTTTGAAATACTGCAAGCTCTTTGAAGATGAACTGCGTAAAAGAAGTATTCCTTACCGTACACTGGGCGGAACCGGATTTTATGAAAGACTAGAAGTACAGGATATCCTCGCATACCTAAGGATTATCAATAATCCCACCGATAAAAACAGCCTGCTTTGGATATTGATGCGCCCGCCGGTGGGACTAACTGACAACCAGCTCTACCAATTATCAAATACCTGGGAAAAGACCGAGGAAGGCATGAAGCGCAAGCTTGACGTTTATGAAGCACTGGCAGCAGACTTTGATGAAACTAGTTTTGGCAAAACAGCAGTGGTAAAAATAAAACGTTTGCTAAAGCTATTTAGAAATGCTTTAAATTTAAAAGACAGCCTGTCGGCCCCGGTACTTTTAGATTATATACTCACCAACAGCGGCTACCTGCAGTATTTGTATACCAAGCCGGAAAATGAAGTGCTGCACAGTTTGGCCAACATTAATAAGCTGCGCAGTACCCTGGCGGACTTTGAAGGCAAGCACGGGACGGTAGGCCTTGATGATATTATCCGCCTGTTAGAAGTATACCAGGATGATGAAGCAGAAGCAGGTTCCAGTGAAGAAAACGCTGTACATTTGATGACCGTGCATAAGGCCAAGGGGCTGGAATTTAAATATGTTTTTCTGGTACAGGTAGTTCCGGGCAGGTTCCCGTTTTCTCCCAGGTATCCCAACCTGGTATGGGACGATAAGCAGGGACTGTTAATTAAAAATACAGTTAAATACGGCAATATTTTTTCAATATCGCAGTTTAAAAATGTACTTAATAATGCCGGGTTAATTAACAATAAAGCATTATTTAAAGAAACAGCCCTGGATGAAGACCGCAGGGTATTTTATGTGGCGCTGACACGAGCTGAAGATAGAGTATACCTTCTTGCTGATGAGCCAAAGGGAAACACAAGTCTGCCCCAATACTACGAAGAAATAATTAGTATTATTGGCGATGATGAGCTTGGTAAATACTGTCTGCCGTGGCAGGGTAATATAAATGATGCTGAAAGCTCACCTGCAGGTGACGGCTGCGAAGAACAGGTTTTAAATACAATATTATCCTGGCCGGACAAAGAACCAGCCAAGGACGAAGAAAAACACCTATCCTTAAGTTTTACCAGTATGCTGCAGTACAAAAAGTGTCCTAGACAGTACTATTACAGTACTGTGATGGGTATACCGGCAGAGGATGTTGATCCTGGCCAGGAAGATAGAGCAGTACAGGAATATGATGCTGTCCTGTTAGGGAGCATTGTGCACAATGCTATCCAGCGTAAAGAAACATTTAAAGATCAAGAGGACGTAGAGCTATTGTTAGAAAAAGAGGCCGTTTTATTAGGGCTTCCGGTTGATAAGTACAGAGAGCGTTATAGAGATACTGCCTCTGCCTGCGTTAACAATTACATCAGTTTATCAACTAAATCAAATAGTGGAAATATATATACTGAAAAGGAATTTCATACTGTATACCAACTTGAAGAAGGTACGCTGGAGTTTAAAGGGTACATAGACAGGTTGGAAATTGACGGGAGCAAGGCAAAAATTATCGACTTTAAAACGAACCGGGTATTAGATGTTGAGAAAATTGAAAATTATTCTCTGCAGCTCCGTTTATATGCCTGTGCGGTAAAAAGGATTTTCCCTCAGATAGAAAACATTGAACTAGAGTTATGGCACCTAAACGAAGGGGAGGTAATTAAAGTTGATGCTGGTTTAAATGATGCAGAAGCGGAGCTGATAAACATGGGATCAGCTATTTTGCGTGAAGAATACCCGGCCCGGAAGACAAAAGGGTGTGAATACTGCAGTTACCGCCTGCTGTGTGAATAGATGTTAGTAATATCGCCTAATTTGAGGCGATATTTTTTTTACCTACCGACAAACTGGTGTCTAATGGACGCAGTTACAATAGGTTACGGTATCTTCAGTGCTGATGATGACATCATAGCCCCAAGGGCTTAACGGAGGCGAATGATAGTGTATTTTAAAGTCTGCCCTAAGTGCGGTAAAAAATCTTACAGTGCGTCATCGAAAGGTGAGTGGATATGCCCCTACTGCGGGACCGATATTTCTAATATACCCAGGGAAAATACAGAAAAAATAAACAGCTGCTGTAGGAGGGGGGAGGTAGTTAAAGTGATAGGTAGTGTATTCTATGATTGATTTTGTCGTATTTTAGAGAAGGTTTTTGCAGTATCCCGGCGAAAAATATTGTTAATTTTCTTGATATTAGTTAAGCCGGGGGGTATTACAAATGGCTGCTGCACCTAAAAAAGACGTAACAAAAAATCTGCGCATTAACATGATCATTGATTTAATAAACAAAAAAACACCATATGGAGGTGTAACTAAAAAAGAGCTGGTAGAAAAATTTGAAGTATCAGAAAAGACTATAGAGCGAGATTTAAATGCCATTGAAAATGATTTTAGAGTCCCCTTAATAAGAAAAGAAAAGGTTGTAAATGGAGTTAAAAGAACTTACTACAACTTAGAGGCAGGTTACCTGCCCAGTTTAAGCCCGGAAAAAGCCACGGTGTTGTTTTTAAGTTTGCTCCAGCAAAAAGGTTCTGCCCTATCAGGGCACTTAAATGAGCTTAAGGATGCACTGGTATCTACGTTGTTTAAATACCACTATGACCCTAAAGAACTGGCGGTGGAACGGCTGCAGAACCGCATTCACCTGGTTGAAGAAACCTTGGTGGAACCTAAAATGGTGGGAGACCGGTTTACTAAGCTGATACAAGCACTGAAAGAGTGCTACCGGGTTAAAATACGTTATTTTGTGGGATACAAGCAGGAAGAAAGTAAACGAGTGGTTGAACCCTATGGCCTTATCTGCAAGCGCCAGAACTGGTACCTGGTGGCCTACTGCCTGGAAAGAAAAGGCATCAGGGTATTCCGCGTTGATCAAATAAAAGATGTTTTTCCCTATACTTCAGAAAAATTTAATTACCCTGACGATTTTAATCTCAAGGAGTATATGGCCAACAGTTGGGGTGTAATTAACGATGGCAGTGTTTGTAAAGTTAAATTAAAATTCAGCCCCGGTGTGTCCCACCGGGTTAAAAACGTTATTTACCACCCATCGCAGGCAGTGGAAGAAGAGTTGGCCGATGGTTCGGTGATTATTACTTATAATGTTTGCGGAATAAAAGAAATGAAAACCTGGATTATTCAGTGGGGAAGCAACGTAGAAGTGCTGGAACCAAGCTGGTTAAGAGAAGAAATGTGTAGAATGGCGGAAGATATTTTAAAACTTTACCGGAAGTAAGAGAAAATTAGAACAGCTGAGGAGGTATCCCTACTGCCCCAAAGCCCCGCATTCGCAGAAATTATTCCCGGTAATGGCGGGGAAGGGGGTGATACCAGACATCCTGATTGGTATATCGTTTTTGATGAAGAAGACAACCCGCCCAACCGGTTGTGCAAACAATAAACACCGCCCCGGTAATTAAAAACGGCAGAACCTTCATCCCGGTACGCTACCTGGGCGAAGCACTGGCTGCCAGATGGCCTGGGATGGAGCAGCTAAAACAGTAAACATAGCTGCTAAATAACTCGGCCTCAAACACCGGGTTATTTATTTTGTCAAAATATTGAAATGGGAGATATGTGTATGAAAAAACTTTTCACCTTACTTTGACAGCACTGCTCTTTTGCAAGAGAACACCTGAAAGCACTGTTATCTTTCCTGATGTTAAAGCTTGGAAGTCTGTTTTTTTGTATTGTTTTTTGAAAGGGTATTTTAGGATTTGCTTAAAAGAATATTCATCGTGGTTCTTACTCTGACAGAGAAGGAGTAGAAGAAGAATTGTCGAAGTAGTAGCAGGAAATATTGAGTTGTTTCTAGACTGCTTGAAAGATGACAATAGTGCAGGTGTTAATGCTGCCGAACATGAAATAGGTTTCAACGATGGCGATATTTCGGTTTAGAAAGGAGAGTAGGTATGGATAATAATAAGTTTCAAGAACTGGTATTACAGCAGCTGCAAGCTTTAATCGAAGGCCAGAAAGAGACTCGGAATGACCTAACTAAACTCGAAACCCGCATAGAAGCAGTAGAAACCAGTATAAAATCGGTAGAAACCCGCATAGAAGCAGTAGAAACTCGCATAGAAGCGGTGGAAACCGGTATGAGGTCAATGGAGACCCGCATAGAAGCGGTGGAAGCCGGTATGAAGTCAGTGGAGACCCGCATAGAAGCAGTGGAAACCGGTATGAAGTCAATGGAGACCCGCATAGAAGCAGTAGAAAAAAATCAACTCCGATTAGAATCCCGTATAGAGAACCAAGTTATTGAAAAGATTCGGGGTTTGTATGATGACAGAGAAATCCAAAATGTGCGGTTTGAACGTATCGAGAGTAAGTTAGATAATGTTGAAATAAATACCGGTTATCTTGTGGCCAAGGTAGCTCGATTAGAAACTTTAGCAAAAGCAGCAGAATAGTGCCCTTTCCCGGGTTTGATGAGCAGCTGGTTAATGCCCCTACGTTAAAAAAGACCAGCATATATTGATACGCTGATCCAGTACAGACACAAAACCCTGATATATTAACACCTAATGATGTGTGGAAATGCACTGGTGTCGGAGGTGGGACTTGAACCCACACGGGTCACCCCACACGCCCCTCAAACGTGCGCGTCTGCCGATTCCGCCACTCCGACACGTTTCACTGACAGTAGGTATTATAACACAGTGCTATATTCACTGCAAGGGATTTTTTACGGATTTTTATAGTTTATTACCATCGTATAGGTAGCTGTATATTTTATAATTAAGCATTACCTTTCTTATATAGTACCTTGTTTCAGGAAAGGGAATTTGGTCTATATTCTTTGATTCGCCGGTCCAGTGCTGGTTTTCCAGCCATTGTTTTACGTTGCCGCGGCCGGCGTTATAGGCGGCCAGCATTAGTGTTTGGTTGCCTTTAAATTCATCCTTCAAATTAGCCAAATACCATGCCCCCATGCGGATGCTTGTTTCCGGGTTGTATAACTGGTCCGGCTTAAAATCTGATTGGCCCATTTGCTCTGCTATCCAGCGCCCGGTGTCGGGCATAATTTGCAACAGCCCCCTGGCACCTGCCGGGGAATTGGCATGAGGGTCAAAGCTGCTTTCCGTTTTAATTAATGCTGCTAGCAGGTTGGGATCGATGTTATTAGCTACGGCATGTTGGGTAATTGTTTCACGGTAGGGGAAGGGATAAATTTTTCTGCCTATGTCACCAGCTTTGAATATCAAAAGGACAATGATGAAAGCAAATAAAACGCACCTTTTAACACCGTTACCTTTTCTTTTTAACAGGGCCAACACCATCACTCCGACAACTATTTGCTATGTGGCAAATATATGCACTGCAGTTACTGACTAACACATCCGGTATATTTAAACCATAGTTTTTCTATTTGTTTGCGGGTATTTTCCCAAGAACCGCTGTTATCGATAATTTCATGGGCATATTTTAAACGATGGGATTCCGGTAATTGTGCATTGATGCGTTTTAACGCTTCATCTTTGGTAAGGTTGTCCCTTTCCATGACCCGCTGCAATTGAGTACCGGCATCGATATGCACCACCCATACTTTGTCCACAAGTTTATGCAGTCCCACTTCTATTAACAGCGGCGCCATTAATAATAGCATATCTTGAGGCGAATTACTATTCCTTTTAAATGCATTTATTTTATTTAAAACAATTTCAGTAATTCTGGGATGGGTGATACCGTTTAATTTTTGTAAAGCTGAAGGATCGTTGAAAACTATAGCGGCTAATTTTTTCCTGTTTAACGTTTTATCAGTGTGCAAAACGCCCGGTCCAAAGGCACGCACGATTTCTCTTAGAGCTGGGCTGCCGGGAGTGACTACTTCTCTGGCTACGGCGTCGGCATCTATTATCTTTGCTCCCAGCTGAGCCAGGTAGTTAGCTACTGTGGTTTTCCCACTGGCTATACCGCCTGTTAATCCTATTACAGTCATTTTTATCACCTGAAATTAATTTTGTAATTCTAGTTTTTTTACTAAAATTAACAGATTTTAAATAGCCCCATGGCAATGAGGATGCACCCGGGCAGAACGGTCATTTTCCGGCCGATGCCGGTGGCGGCAAACCCGTTGCCCATTATTAAACCGGCATAAGTTAACATTATATGTCCCAGTCCCACCACTATGCCGGTGAGAATGGGGTTAAACCCCATCATGGATACTGCAAAACCTGCTCCAAAGGCGTCCATGGCCAGTGCGGTACCCAACAGAATTGCCTCCCGGGAACTAATAACACCGGATTTATCAAGATCAGCCTTTGATGGTTCGCGCAGTATTTGAATTACCAGTCCCAGTGCCCGGATGCGAATTTGCATCAGCGTAGTTTCGGTTTTATTAACTTCTTCCTGCTCTTCATTTTTAGTTTCCTGCCAGGCCTGAATCAAAAGCCAGCTGCCAATGCCTGTCAATATTAAACCACCCAGCCGGTGGGCAAAAGTTTCAGACAGTATACTGGCCAGCATGTGGCCAATAGACATAGAAATACTGATGGACAATACCGACATTAAGCTGATAATGATTATCGAGGAAAAGGGAATTTTAATTTTCCGAGCCCCATAGGCAACGGCTGTTCCCAAGGCATCCATATTCAAAGCCAGAGCAAATACGGCTATGGTAAGCAGCTCCAAAAACTTTCCCTCCCGTTACATTAGTCTACATTCATACTATGAGAGGGCATATTTTTTGGTGCATGCTAGACCTTTCTTAAAGCTGCTGGCATTGAGGACAAAAGCATGAACTGCGCCCGGCAACTTTTTTGCGCTTAATAATGCTGCCGCAGCAGTGGCAGGGTTTACCTTCCCGCCGGTAGACTTTTAACATGTTTTGATTGCTGCCGGTGTTGCCTTCCCCGTCTACATAGTCACTAAATGAAGTGCCCCGGTTTTTTATGCCCTGCCGCAGTACGGTTACAATGGCGTTATAAAGATTAACTATTTCTTCAGCAGTTAAATCCCGGGCTGGGCGTTCCGGGTGTACTTTAGCCAGGTGTAAAGCCTCATCGGCATAAATGTTGCCTAAACCGGCCACAAAGGTTTGATCCAGCAATAGGGCTTTTATTTTTGTGCGGCGTCGTTTTAGTTCTTTTTTCAAATACTCCGGGTTAAATTTTTTTTCTAACGGTTCCGGGCCTAATTTTTTCAGTCCGGGCATGTTTGCCAGCTCTTCTTCCGGCAAAAGGTCTATACGTCCGAACTGCCTCATGTCGGCAAAAATAAGCCGTTTGTCATTTTCCAAATAGAATATTACATGGGTGTATTTAGGCAGTTCTGCGTTATCCTTTAATAAAACCAACCGCCCGGTCATCCGCAGGTGGATGACCAGAACTTTATTAGCGCTCAAATATACCAGCAGGTATTTGCCGCGGCGCCCCAGTTTTTTTATTTCACTGCCCATAAGCAGCTTTTTAAAATCCTGGGCGGTGTGGCTCTTAATAATCTTAGGCATCAAAACATCTACATTTATAATGGTTAAACCGGTTATTAATTTTTCCAGCGAGCGTTTAACTGTTTCCACTTCCGGTAGTTCAGGCATGGTGCTGCTCCTCTATGGGTTTTACTTCGTACCAGTTGGGTCCGGTTTTGATATCCACCACCAGAGGTACATCCAGTGACATGGCGTTTTCCATACAATCTTTTACTATTTCTACCAGCTCCGGCATCTCACTTGCGGGAGTGTCAAAAATCAATTCGTCGTGAACCTGCAGCACCATCCGGGCCTGCAGCTTTCTTTCTTCCAGCTCCTTGTTAATGCGTATCATGGCCAGTTTGATAATATCTGCTGCACTGCCCTGGATAGGTGTATTTATGGCCGCCCGTTCTCCGAAACTGCGGACCATGCGGTTGGGGCTGAAAAGATCGGGCAGATAACGGCGGCGGTTTAACAGCGTGGTAACATATCCTTTATCCTTTGCTTCCCTTATTACCCGGTCAATATAGTTTTTCACCCCGGGACAGCGGGCGAAATAGTTGTCAATGTACCGGCGGGCTTCCGCCCGGCTTACCTTAATATCCCGGGCCAAACCGTACTCACTGATGCCGTACACGATACCAAAGTTAACTGCCTTGGCCTTGCTGCGCATTTCAGCGGTTACTTTATCAATGGGCACCCCAAAGACTTCGCTGGCGGTGCGGGTGTGAATATCCTGTCCCTGATTAAAAGCCTCTATAAAGCCGGGATCTCCTGCCATGTGAGCCAGTATCCGCAGCTCAATCTGCGAGTAATCTGCAGTAAGAATTACATTGTTTTTATCACGGGGCACAAACACTTTTCTGATCCGCCGTCCCAATTCCAATCGGATGGGAATATTTTGCAAGTTTGGTTCTGCACTGGATAACCGGCCGGTGGCGGTTACCGTCTGATGCAGTGTGGTATGAATACAACCGGTATTTTTATTGATTAAAGCGGCCAAACCGTCGGCATAGGTGGATTTTAATTTTGTTAACTGCCTGTGCTGCAGTATTTTATCCACTATTTCATGTTTTTCTGCCAGTTGTTCCAACACCGAAGCATCTGTGGAATAGCCCGTTTTGGTTTTTTTAATCACCGGCAGCTCTAATTTTTCAAACAGTATTTTGCCCAACTGGCGGGGGGAATTAATGTTAAATTTTTCTCCTGCCAGTGCATGTATTTCAACGGTCAGTTCATCAATACGCCGGCCCAATTCGGCAGACATTTCTTCCAGCCCCTGCTTATCCACAGCCAGGCCGGTAATTTCCATTTGAGCTAAAACCTTTACCAGGGGCAGTTCCACCTCATAAAACAGCCGTTCTTCCTGCTGCTGTTTCAGCTTATCCCTTAGTACGGGAACCAGTTTTTTTATCACTTCCGCCCTGGCGGGCAGTGCTGCCTCCCCCTTGGAAGGAAGCACAACCCCCAGGTTTTGCAGTGCTATGTCTTCTAATTCCAAGCTGGGGGAAGCGGGATTTAATAAATAGGATGCCACCATGGTGTCGAAACCTAAATTATTTAGCTTTATGCCGTGATGGTGCAGCATCCAAATGGCGCTTTTGCCGTCATGACAGTAAATAATTGCCTGATCATCTTCACAAATTTCCTTTAATACCTGCAAATACTCATCCGGTTTTCCCTCCACCGGCAGCTGGTAGACCTGTTTTCCGGTGGCTATTGCCGCCGCAGACACACCGGTTTCAGCGGTGCCGTTCAGTACAAGAGAAATCCCTTCTGTGTTTTTAACCTCTTCTAATAAAGTATCCAGGTGTTCTGGTTTGGTTATCTTTTGATATCCCACTTTAAAAGTATCCACCGCCGGCTGTTCATGAGCAGCCTTTTTGTTTTTACCGTTTTTACTCCCATCGCTGCCAATTATTAATTTCACCAGAGATTTAAACTCCAATTCGGTAAACAATTCCAGCAGGCGATGGTAATCGGGGGAACGGTAGGTACACTGGGTTAAATCCACTTCAATGGGTACGTTTTGTTCAATGGTAACCAGTTTTTTGGATAACAGTGCCTGCTCCCGGTGCTGCTGCAATTTTTCCCGCTGCCGCTTGGGCAGTTCATCCAGGTGATTAAAAATTTCATCTAAACTGTGGTATTTTTGCAAAAGTTTGGCAGCGGTTTTTTCTCCAATGCCCGGCACCCCGGGAATGTTGTCTGAGCTGTCTCCCGTTAACGCCCGGAAGTCTATAAACTGGTTGGGGTAAATACCAAAGCGCTCCCAAACCTTGCCTTCGTCGTAAATATCTAAATTAGTGATGCCTTTGCGGGTCATTAATACCTTGGTGCGGGGTGAAACCAGCTGCAGTGCATCCCGGTCACCGGTAACAACCAGTGTGTTAAGGCCGTTTTTTTCTGCTTTGGCCACAATGGTGCCGATCAAATCGTCACCTTCGTAACCATCTAATTCAAACACCTTAATATTCATGGCCTGCAGTATATCCTTTATTATTGGAAACTGGGGCCGCAGTTCATCGGGCATTGCCTTGCGGTTGGCTTTGTAGCTGCTGTACTGTTCTGTGCGAAAGGTAACCCTGCCTTTATCAAATACCACCGCCACCAATTCCGGTTGTTCATCCTGTAAAATTTTGTACAGCATATTGGTAAATCCGTAAGCGGCGTTGGTTATTAAACCACGGGTGGTGGTTAAAAGGGGGATGGCATGAAAGGCCCTGTATACCAGGCTGTTGCCGTCCACTACAATTAAAGTATCTTGGGACACGTATAGCACCTACCTCTTTTAATGTTAATTATTATTTCACCGCCTAACTTCCTAATACCTGCCGGCAGGAGATTAGACAGAATTATAGAATTAGTTACTGTTAAAAATTACATTAATGAGGTGATTTTTTTTGTTTAAAAGGCTTACATTTATACTGATAGCTTTTATGATGCTGGTTTGTGTGCAGCCGGCAGCGGCTTTTGATGATTATGTTGATGGTGCCACCACTATTGAAGAAATTTTGGATTACACATTAAACAATCACGTTGATAAGCCGGAACTGGATGTTCTGGTTAATGGTGCCATTGAGGGTATGCTGGAAGCCCTTGACGATCCCTATACCCAATACATGACACCAGATTCACTGCAGGAGTTTTCTGATTCTTTAAACGGTGATTACGTGGGCATCGGAATAAGGATGGAACAATATGAGGGATATGTAAGGGTGGTGGAAGTTTTTAAAAACTCCCCGGCGGAAAAGGCCGGTTTAAAGCACGGTGATGTAATAGTTGCTGTTGACGGTGAAGATATAAAGGATATTCCCCTGGGCTTTGTGGGATTTAAAATCAAGGGCCCGGAGGGCACCGCAGTAAAGTTAAAAATTTGCCGCAACGGGGAGTATTTTGATGCCACTTTAACCAGGGCAGAGGTAAATGCTCCCACTGTAACTTCTAAAGTAATGTTTAATAACATTGGTTACATCAATATCGACAGTTTTGGCGAAAATACCGCCGGTGATTTTGCTGCTGCCCTGCAGGAGCTTAAAGCTAAAAAGGTAAAGGGGCTAATTTTAGACCTGCGTGACAATCCCGGTGGTTATTTAATGGCTGCGGTACGCATGGCCGACCACTTTTTGCCGGTGGGGAAAAAAGTGGTTAGTGTTGTAGATCGATATAACGAAAAACAGGTTTACCGCAGTTTTACACCGGTTGAAGTAAAAGGCTTGCCCGTTGTAATTTTAGTTAACGAGGGCAGTGCCAGTGCGGCAGAAATTTTAACCGGGGCACTGCAGGATCATGGAGTGGCCACTGTGGTGGGCAGCCAAACCTATGGTAAGGGTACTGTGCAGACAGTGTTTAACCTGTCCAACGGTGGGGCACTAAAGCTGACCATGGCCAGGTACCAACTGCCCGGTGGAGAGTTTATTGATGGTACCGGTATAATGCCCGATAAACAGGTTCTTTCACCGGGATTAGCTTTGCATGTAGCCAGACAAATTATACAGCCAACTGATCAGCAGGAAATCATTTTCACCATCGATAAAAATGAAGCCCAGTTAAACGGCGAGAAAATATATATCGTTGGTAAGCCTTACAATAAAGATGGCGTTTACTACGTTCCGCTGCGCTTTACCATGGAAGCGCTGGGCTGTACAGTTAACCTGGATGAACAGCGCAATGGAATACAGGCCACCAAAGGTGATACGGGATTTTTTATTCCCCTGGACAGCGGTAAAACCATTCACCCGGTGGAGTTATCCGAAGGTATTTCTTATATTTCAGTTACAGATTTAAAAAAATTAGGTATTAACTGTACCGTAAAAGATAATACAGTAACTGTAATTGAAGATTAAAGGTATTCTAAAGGGTAGCAGATTAAATTGGGAGGTTAGTTATGCTGGAGTATATCTACTCATTAATTGAAGAAAGTTTTGCCTGGGTGACGGATTTCATTGCTGCCCTTGGTTACTGGGGTATTGCTGTCGGTATGGCCATAGAATCTGCCAACATTCCGCTGCCCAGCGAGTTAATTCTGCCCTTTGGCGGCTACCTGGTGTCCACCGGGCAGTTAAACTTTTGGGGCGCGGTGATGGCCGGCACAATCGGGGGTACTGTCGGCTCTGTAGCTTCTTACTATCTTGGTTTGCTGGGCGGGCGCCCGTTATTATTCAGGTACGGCCGGTATATCGGCATCTCAAGATCGAAAATTGAGCTGGCCGACCGCTGGTTTGCCCGTTATGGCGAGGCTACCGTATTTTTTACCAGGTTAATGCCGATAATCCGTACTTTTATATCGCTGCCCGCCGGGCTGGCCGGTATGAATTTTAAAAAATTTGTAATATATACTTTTCTCGGTTCGCTGCCCTGGAGTATATTACTGACTTATGCCGGGGTAAAACTGGGAGAAAACTGGCAGCAGATTAAGCCCTGGTTTCACCGGCTGGATGCAGTGGTGGCGGTGGCGGTTTTACTGCTGGTAGTCTATTACCTAATTCGCCGCCGGGCCGGTTGGCGTTAAAGGAGTGTAAATACTTGGATGCTTTACTCACCGCACTGCATATCATCCAGCAGATAGATGCGGAAATGTTTATGCAGGTATACCAGTGGCGCCGGCCGTTCTTAGATAAAATAATGCCTTTTATTACTCATTTGGGTAGCGGTGGGGTGCTGTGGCTCACTTGTGCACTGCTGATGTATATAACCGGTTCGGAACAGAAAAAAAGAGCAGCCCTTTTAACGGTGGTTGCTTTAACTTTTAGTTATTTTTTAAGCCAGGAATTATTAAAAAATGTAATTGAACGGGAAAGACCCTATTTAGTATTGGCGGGCATCAAAACACTGGTGCAGCCCCTGGATTCGTATTCCTTCCCATCGGGACACACCGCCACATCCTTTGCCTGTGCTGTGGTGCTGGCAAAATCATGGCGGCGGTTTAAGTGGCTGCCGGTGTTTTTAGCGCTGGCCATTGGTTTTTCCCGGGTTTATGTAGGGGTGCACTATCCCCTGGATGTTATTGCCGGGGCTGTTTTGGGTATAATCTGCGGCCAGTTGGTTGTGCACTGGCGCTGCTTTCAGCTGCCCTTATCATTTCTTTTTGCTGCTGTTAACGGCAGGAGTTCTCATCGGTAGAATTCCTGCCCTTTTGTTTTTTAAAAGCCGATGACAAGAGGTGCAGGACAGCGATTCCCGCACCTCTTTTAAGTACTGTTTAATCTGTGGTACCAGGCCCGTACTTAAGCAGTTCAGATACGGTAACTATTTTATACCCTTCCTTTTCTAAACCGTCTAAAATGATTGGTAAAGCCTCCGGAGTGCGGTCGGTAACGTCGCTGGCATGCATTAAAATAATATCTCCCGGGTGCACTTCTTTTAATACTTTTTCGGCAATTTGGGCGGAACTGCGGTCTTTAAACCAGTCCAGTGAATCGGTGTCCCACTGAATTACGGTATATCCAACTTCATTGGCTGCTTCCAAAACTGCTCCCCTCCAGGCGCCGTTGGGACAGCGGAGCAGTTTAGCTTCTTTGCCGGTGGCTTCTTTAATGTTTTTATGGGCATTAAGAATATTCTCTTTAATTTTTTCTTTGGGCAGCTTATCTAAATCAACATGCTCGTGCCCGTGACTGGCCACTTCATGCCCTTCTGCAGCAATCCGTTTGGATATTTCCGGGTATTTTAAAGCGGCGGGGCCGGAAATAAAGAAAGTGCAGCGGATATTTCTTTCCTTCAAAATGTCCAGTACCGGCTGGGCCACCTTGGTGCCGTAGCTCCAGTCAAATGTTAAAGCCACAACTTTTTGATCTGTTTTTACCCGGTAATATGCAGCCTGCTGGGGTTTTACAATGTTTTCCCCGCTGGTAGTGGTAACATTGTTGGTGCGGATAACGGCTGTTGTCAGCACCACTGCCACCGCCAGAAAAGCTGCTATGATAGGCAACCGCTTTCTCCATTTGTAAAGGTTAAAAGTCCAAACTCGCAAAACTTACACCACCTTATATTATTTTCTAAGCTATACATATTTTGCTAGGGATAATATTAGCACCATGATATTTGTGTAAAAAATGGAATTTAATAAAGGCATAAATAAATACACTCCAAGGCAGCAACAATAAAAAAACCGTAAGGAGGCTTGATGATGTTTAAAAATATGTATTTATATATTTTTTCCATATTCTTTTTGCTCAATGTAATCAACCCCGGGGGGGCATCTGCCGGTGAACCGAAAATAACGGCCCGCGCAGCGATTTTGATGGATGCGGAGACGGGGCAGGTGTTCTATGCCCAAAATGCGGAGAAAAGACGCTCTCCCGCCAGCCTGACAAAGATTATGACCGCCATACTGGCCATTGAACTGGGCAGCCCCAATGACGTGGTTGTTGTGAGCAAACGGGCACAAAATATTTACATCGGTTCACAAATATACCTTAAAGCGGGGGAAAAGATAAAACTAAGGGAACTGATCAAGGCGGCGTTGATATATTCCGCCAACGATTCCACCGTGGCCATTGCCGAGCATGTGGGGGGCAGTGAGAAAAATTTTGTTCGCCTGATGAATCAAAAGGCGCTGGCGCTGGGGGCTGTTAACACTAACTTTGTAAACACCAACGGTTACTCTGTGCCCAACCATTACTCCACCGCCTATGATTTAGCAAAGATAACGCGCTATGCCCTGCAAAATTCCACCTTTGCCCAATTGGTAAGAACCAAAGAAGCGACCATCCATTGGGAAAGCGGCAACCGGGAAAAAAAAGTGCGCAGCACCAACCGTCTGCTGCGCAGTGATTACCCCGGTGTGGATGGGGTGAAAACCGGCACCACTGCCCGGGCCGGCAACTGCTTAATTGCTTCGGCCACCCGCGGCAACCGGCAGTTAATAGCAGTGGTGCTGCACAGCCGCAACAGGTATAAAGATGCTGCCAGGCTGCTGGAATATGGTTTTAATGAATTTAAGGAGCAGACGGTGATAGAAAAGGGCCAGATTTTAGGTGAGCTGGAGGTTAAAGAGGGGGTCAAAAGGTATGTTCAACTGGTGGCGGAGGAAACAATGAGGGCTAATTTACCGATTGATGGTAATAATGTGGGGTTAAAAGTAAATATATCAGCCAGCACAACTGCTCCGGTAAAAAAAGGGCAGCAGTTGGGATATGCAGTGGTAACATTAAACGGGCAGGAAGTAGGGCTGGTGCCGCTGGTGGCTAAAGAAAAAGTAAGGAAGCGGGGAATGCTGTTTAAAATATGGCAGGATATATTAAATAGCCGGTAAAACGACCTTGACTTTTAAAAGTTCATATTGCATAATATACCTGCAGTATAGTTGTGGGCGGGTAGTTCAGTGGGAGAACGCTTGCTTGACACGCAAGAGGTCGGAAGTTCAATTCTTCTCCCGCCCACCAGAAAAATCAAGAGTTCCCGGTACCACGGAATGGTGCCGGGTTGTTTTATTTTGGTACTCGATTGAATTATTTTGATGTTTTCGCCTTATTCCAGGGGCCTAGTGGCAAGCCATTCACCAACAGTAACTTTGCTTGGCTCCACATAAGAGCCCTGCTTTAATTCCGACAGCAGCTCACCATTAAGTCTTCTGCTTCCGCTTTCCGGTGGCCGGGTCCTTGCCGGCCTCGATTACTATTTTCTATTTGCCTGTTCCTTCTTGTTTGATATGGCCGGACATACTCATTCATCCCTTAATGTTGTTTTTGGAATATTAGTAACTGCTTGCAATAATGTGGAACAAATGTTCCTGTGCGCATTATTTTGACATCATTTGCTTACATTCCTGCATGGTGAGAGTGATTTAAGAGAAGACAAATTAGCCCGGCTTAGGGTCCGGGCTAATAACTATCTCTTTGTCTTTGTCGCTTAATTTCCGTAAACTTTATACGATATTTAACGTATGTTATAGCGTCCATGCTAGAATTAAATACAGTGAATAAGGAGTAACTAAATAAAAAAACAAATACTGCAAAAAGATTCTTGTTTTGAGACAATATTGATAATATCAGCTTATACGACGTAAAGCCAAAAAGTAATATTGAAAAAACTAATGATATAAGGGTAATGATAAGGGAATACTTAAAAGAATTTATTATTTCAGTGTAGGAACCATCCTCTTCCAAGAAACTAATGAAATCATTGTCTCCAGATGAAATAATTATTGCAAGCGCTGCAAAGTATACAGAAAAAACAATAGATAGCACTGGTATTGCAATGCCATATATATCTTTAGCAAACGTACCTGCAACACTGCTTGGGAGTAACAACCACAATATTAAAGTGATTGCCGTTGCTGTAATAAAGTCCCAGCAGAGGAAAATGTTTTTTAATTTCAT
The DNA here is from genome assembly GCF_016907915.1 of Desulforadius tongensis. Taxonomy (GTDB): domain Bacteria; phylum Bacillota; class Desulfotomaculia; order Desulfotomaculales; family Desulfohalotomaculaceae; genus Desulforadius; species Desulforadius tongensis. Next base: position 7,277 of record NZ_JAFBCW010000014.1, on the reverse strand, counting down.
TAGTTTCTCATCCTATTCCAAATTTCCTTAAATTTATCAATAATAGCAACGTTAACTTCACTCAAAGTACTATCTTGAGGTACTTTTTCAGTGCTGGCTGTTTTTTTTTCATTATTTTTTAAACCATGTAATTCAGCTTTACCGTATCCGTCACTAGCCATCATAATTTGACCAAACGTTTCGTCTGACTGGTCAATTATTAACCCTTCACTACTATTATATACTGCCCGATATTTTTCCGCACGCATGTTCTTTAGTCTTTCATCTATTTTTTTCCAGATTATTCTGTTGCTAGGGTTAGATGGGTGTAGTGTAATTACTAATGTATTAATTTTATCAAAACTTTTTAATGCTTTAATTATTTCTATTTCTTCATTTACAACTTGAACTTCAGCATCAATAAAAAAGTTATCATTAGCTTCTTCAATTAATCTGGAAAACACATACCTAAATTGGTCTTTTCCTATTCGGTTAGTTATAGATACAATTGCGGCTGTAGAACCCATGCTTTTTAGGTGGTATTTGTACAAGGCAGGCAGGATTAAGACAGCTTTCAGGTTGTGGAAAGGGAAATTTTTTACCCATATCGAAATATTCTTTTGGGGTTACTGAAGTTAAAAAAATTTGCTGCATGAGTAATCACTTCTGCAACAAATGTTGCAATATTTTAGTACCAAAATAAAATGAGAATTTTTCGCAAATTATTTTAGCATTAAAATTATTTGCAGATTATTTAATTTGAGAATACAAGGGTGGTTTAAAGCTTTTAATTTGAGATTTTACAGGATCACAGCTTTTGTTCCAGGTAATTTCAGACTGTTATGAACGCAAAAGCCTAATTATTACAACAAATTTAGAATTCAGCAAGTGGAACGGTATTTTTTACGATGAAAAGCTAACTAGTGCAATCATTGATAGAGTAATCCACCATAGCCACCTCTTAATATTTACCGGTAGCAGTTACAGGCTTGAGAACTCTACCATTAATTGCCAAAAATGTAAGTTGGGGTGCTGCAAAAACTTACAAAATTATTTTGCAAAAACATGCATTTTTATCTTGTAAATAAGGTTTAGAAACAGTGAAGGATTTAAGAGAATTATGGAGAATTTTTACATTAATAGTGTTCACTTGCTGATAATAATTTCCCTGAAACTATGTGCAGATTTAACTTCATCATTGTAACTAAAGTAAGGTGATCTGATGGCGCTAAAAGAACAAATGGATGTTGTTTTACCAGATCAAAATAACTTCATTCACCACTGGGTGGATACTTTATCTAAAGAGGAATTTATAAAATTTAAACACTATTTGCTATCAGAACTTCCTGGGAGTCGCTCAAAGATCGCGAAACCATTGGCAGAACATATCTGGGAACATTACCATGATCGGAAACTGCTGACCAAATCGCTGGAAGAGTTGGGATATTGTACACTGGCCGAGGTTTACCGTGATAAGAGACCGAAAAAAAGAGATACCCGGATGGGGAATTTTGGAGAAATTGTTACCAGTGCCTATATGGAGCAACAGTTAGGTTATCAAGTACCGATTTACCGGTTGCGATACAATCCAAATCCCGAACAGTCGATGAAGGGTGATGATGTCATCGGATTTAAATTTGGAGTGGAAGAAGGAGAACAGCGTATCATTTGTGTTGCCGAGTCAAAAGTAAGAAAGCATTATGATGCCAATATTTTAAATGAGGCTTATGAAGGCATTAAGAAAAGTTATGGTCAGGCTGAACCAACCTCATTGAATTTTATTTATGAAAGATTGATAGAGCGGGGGAATTATGATTTAGCTAGAAAGGTACATTCTTTTTTGAATCATTTTTCTATGAAAAAACCGTACAGTAAAGAGTACCTGATTTTTCTGGTTAGTGAACACCGGCATATTACCCCGACCCAAAACCTCCATAATCAATCGAATATCATTGAAGGATTATCCATCTATGAATTTAAACTGCATGATATACATCCTTTTATCAATGATCTTTTTGAACAGGAGATTGAACTATGATCCCATACGAATTGGCTGATGAACTGGTAAAAGATGTGGAACGTTTTCTTCAATCGCGTTCTTTTAAGAATAGTAAAAACCAAGCTTATTCCCGTTCCGTGCTCATTAATTTACATGCGCCGGAAGAAGAGTGGCCGGATTACAACTTTTCCGTTTCACATCTAGTTGAGGGAGCCCATTATCTGCTAATGAATGCCGTGCTGATGAAGCCCTTTGCAGAACATGCAGAACTTGCTAGAGAAGCATTAAAAGAAGCTGCCGAAGTGCTAGAGTTTCTCTATTCAAATAAAACGGAAAATAAGGCCGAACAGATTCGGCAGTTGACTTTTTCCGCTTTGGCCTATTACATTGCAGGCTTCTATGCGCGTTCGTATGTCCTGATGAAAGAACTGGAGATTCCCACTGATAGTCCTGTGGAATACCGGGCACTCCGGCTGTTGTTTTTGAAGGATATCAAAGTGCTGCGATCCTTGGTATATTTAGAATTAAAGCGTATTAATCTTTCGGATGAAGGATTAAAGGAAAAATGGAATAGTGAGGACGCGGATCCAGATGAAATCATATGGGAATTGGTTCAGGAAACGTACTTTCGTGCATTGTCGTACTATGTGGAGTATGTAAAATGTGGAGAAAAAGCCCTGTTTGATAAGGCAATAAACTTTCTAGAGATTGGTATTGATCTAGCCCGCGAACATCAATTTGTGGATTGGTGGTGGGTTTTTTATTTTACTCGTTATATCCTGTTGGAGTATTGGGACCATTCACTTTGGAAAAATCTCGATTTCCTTTTGGTTCATGAGAACGGGGACTTAGTAAGAAAATATATTATCCATCAATATAAGAGTATGCCATCAGTGATTGAATTGTGGCCTTCCCAAAAGACTGCCGTCCCTCACATTTTTGAACCCGAGCGGGGGGATTATGTATTAAGAATGCCAACCAGTGCTGGGAAAACACGCATTGCGGAATTAACGATACTCCAGTTTTTGTTGGATGAACCTACCAAGTTGTGTGTTTATATCGCACCGTTTCGCTCCTTAGCAGCTGAGGTAGAAAAAGGGTTGAAAAAGATTTTTCATCCTCTGGGTTTTGGTGTAACCGAATTGTATGGCGGTTTTGAATTTGGTCAATTTGAACGATTGATTGTTGAGGAAAGCCGCATTGTTGTGGCAACTCCGGAAAAAATCGATGCATTTTTAAGATATAATACCGATCTGATCGATCAAATTGGTCTGGTGATTGTTGATGAAGGACATATTGTTTCCTTTTCCCATCGCGGGCTAAAGTATGAGATGTTTCTTCAACGGTTAAAACGACTGTTGCAATATAACCTACCGAGGTATTTATTCATCTCCGCAGTTCTGCCCAATACAGAGGAATTTTCCGAATGGTTATGCGGCTCTTCGGAACAGATTATTGCCTCCAATTGGAGACCGGCTCGCTTTCTTACGGCGGAACTGGAATGGAGGAGTAGTGGCGGACGTTTGGAATATCTCGATAATCGACCTTGCTTTGTTCCTCATTTTATTATTCCACGAAATATTCGTCGTGTGAATCCGCGAAGAAGAAATCTCTACCCTCATAATTCACGGGAAGCGATTGTTGAAGCAGCGGTGAAATTTGCGTTAGAAGGAAGTATCATGATCTTTACCGCGCAGAAACGTTCAGTGAAACCTTTGGGAGAACAAGTATTAAAAACATTAGAGATTTGGAAAAAGGAACATCCGGGATTTCAATTTTCCTTGTCAAAAGGAAAAAAAGCACTTTTTAAAGATGCTTTAAAAGCGGCGGTTGAATTTTTAGGGGAAGATCATTTAGTAACCAAGTGTTTAAAAGAAAAAGTGATTCTTCATCATGGGGATCTTCCACAGCCTTTACGTATTAAATTTGAAAACCTTGCCCGCAATGAAGTCGTTCGTTTAATTATAGCGACAACAACGTTGGCTCAGGGAGTCAATTTACCGATCCGTACCATTCTCATTCACAGTTTGCAGCAAGATTACGAGCAACACGTGTCCCCCATTGATTTTTGGAACATTTGCGGTCGGGCTGGCCGTGGGATGAAAGAAAATGAAGGGCATTTGATTTTTTTCGTAGATTTAACAAAACCAAGGAGAGTGATCGAAAAAGAAAAGCAACAGAGAGAAGAACTGTTGAGAGGAATGGATGAAGCTTTTATCGTCAGTGCACTGCTAAAGGTTTTGGTATATATTAGAAACCAATGGAAAAAAATACATGGAAAAGTGGATTTTGATGCGTTATGTGAAGCGTTAGCAAATCAAGATTTTTCATGGCTTCCTGATGAGGAAGTAGATACATTCTATGGTTGGTTAAATGTGTTGGATAGTCAATTACTTGCTTTAACCGCCGAATCGGATATTCAGGAAGTGACACCAGATCAACTGCAGGAGCTATTATCCCATTCATTACTCCATATTCAACTAAGAAGACTTAAAAATCCTGAAAAAGCTTGGGAACAGTGCACTCAAATGCTTGCAGCAAGAACACAGTATATTTACAAAGTTGCAGATTCAGAAACGAAACGAAAAAAATATTATCGATTGGGTTTCTCACCAAGAGATTGTCAAGTGATGGAAGAGCATGAAGATGAACTTTACGACTTGTTTTTTCAAGCCGGTAATACCATAGATTTAGACATCAACAAATTATTAATTGAAATAGCTGTTATTCTTTTTCAATTAAATGATCTAAAACCGAAAAGAGAGTATGATTCTTGGAAAGAAATCATGAATCTATGGTTGGAAGGTTGTTCTGTAAAAGACATAGCAAATCACCCTGAGATTGGTAATGAGATCGATGATCTTTATGCTTTAACTAATTATATTGAAGATGTATTTGGTTATAAACTTCCTTGGGGAGTGAATTCTGCTTGGGTCTATTTGAATGAAATCGCTAAAGAACGCGGAGAAGAACTTCCTCCATTAACGGGCTTTTTTACTCCTATGATTAGATATGGAATTAACCATCCGGTCGCTTGTGTTTTGATGACCTGTGGCGTTGAAAATCGGCGACTTGCCAAGGCGTTAGCGTTACATTATACAGGCAGTCCGTATGACTACAAAGCGATTTCAAAATGGTTCAGCTATTTGTTTATTCAAGATTTTGAGTCGTTTGGATTTGATGAAGATGAAATACTGGAGCTATTGGGTTATCAAAAAGCGTTTGGTTTTCAAAAAGAGGAACCTGATCGTAAAGAGTTTACTCTTACGGTGGATAAGGATGAAATCTACCAGCCAATTGAAGAAAACATGCGCTATGTTTTAGAGGCAAAAGATAAAGATAATCCCCACATGGTGGATCTGTATACTGTTGATCGAAAACTTGTTATCTCAGATATTGAATTAACGGATGATCTGGTAGTATTTATAGCCAGCGAGGATAGTTGGTTGGATTTATCTGTAGAAGAAATCACTGATGAGGATGATGAATTGACAATTCACTTTTTTGTTGAAAAAATGTGATAAATTGGGTTATTGCTAGGTAGACCTCATTGTCAAGATACAAATTTTAAAATTTTAAGCTACAAATATATGTTTGGTCATAGTGATTAATTCTTATTTTTTAAGGTGATAAACCAATCTCTGTTCCCAGATTTGTAATATTTTCCCCGGCACATGCCGCCTCCTTGAAAGTGTTATTTTTCTGTGGAAAGTAAATTTCAGCTGGAGTTTGATAGTCCAATGATTGATGCGGCCTTAAATAATTATAAAATTGCAGATAACGGTTTATCTCCCTACGGGCTTCCTTGGGGCTGATGTATTCTTTGAGATATACTTCTTTGTACTTGAGGCTGCGCCAGAGGCGTTCTGTAAAGATATTATCAGTGGCCCTGCTTTTCCCGTCCATGCTGATGCGGACACCGGCTTCTTTTAGGAGCTTTATATTGAGGGCTGGTAAACTGGCTTCCTTGGTCGCTGTTCATAATCTCCGGCTTGGTTCTGGCCAAGGCTTTCTCTACAGCCTCAATTACGAAAGGTAGCTCCAGAGTTTGATCGAGTTCCCAGCTTACCACGTAACGGGAGTACCAGTCCATGATGGCCACCAGGTACATCCAGCCTTTTTGCGGGTGGATGTAGGTGATGTCAAGGTTTCTGATGGAGATGTCAGGATTATCCCACTTGACCAGGGCCGCGCGTTTAGCCCTGGTCAGATCAGAGACCAGATTTTTTTTCAGCCAGGAAAGTTGTGTTGTTAGTCGCCCAATTTCAGCATATAATTCCTGGATTTGCTTTTCGTATTCCGATTTCACGGCTTCAATTTTCTTGATTTGAAAACAGCTGGGGCAGCTTTTCAACGGCTTCTTTCTTTCAGCGCCTTAGCTGGGTGGTAGTATGGATGCCATATTCTGAAGATATTTCGGAAATTGATTTTTCCTCTTTAAGAATTTCCAGTACAATTTTGCTTTTGAATTCAGGTGAGTAGCGCTTCCGAACAGATATTTGTATCTTAAGACCCCCTGATTTCGTGTCTAAAATCTTGGGTCCATTATAATTTGTTTCCTTAGAAAACACGCCGTTTGTTGTGTCTATTTTTTCGGGGTAAGCTCACTATCATTACTTTAGAACAGCTCAGCCAGAGCATAGTTGAAAATAACATTATTGATGCAGATGCCATTTTTCCCGAATATCGAATTAAAATAGAATTTCTACGTTGTTACATCAGCTGTTTTTAATCTATGAATTGTAAATGAAGAGAACAATATTGTAAAAAGAATATTCATAACAAAAAATTGGATATTGTCAGTAGTAGTTAAGCCTTCTTGGCTAAGCACGCCCATTCCTATTGATAAAAGAGAATAAGGAAAAAACATACCCAATTTTATAATATACATACCTAAACCAATAAATACACAACAGAGACTAATTCCGATAGGAACAGCAAAGCTTTTAATTCGTATAGATAGCCCAAGCTGCAGTGCACTAATGGTTAAAGCTGCAAACCAACCTCTAAGTATCCACCCAATAGTTTCCGAGGGCATTTGAGTAGATAATCCCAATAGTTTACCTGCAATAAAATATAAAATTAAAAAAAATATCTGCACTGTAAATATCAGAATTGCTACGATAGTTAATTTTGTAGTAAACACGTTTCTAATAGATATAGGAGAAGTCATTATAACATTCCAGTTGTTGTTCATATGCTCAATTGTATTTGGCAAGTAGAAATTGCATGAAATGGCAGTAAAAAATGTAGTTATTTGCCAACATCCCTCATTTTTTAAATTTTCATTAATGATTCT
>NZ_JAFBCW010000013.1 GCF_016907915.1 Desulforadius tongensis | reverse complement strand
TCTTCCAGCTCTCCTGTTCAATATAAAATATCCATTGGCTTTATCGCCCTTGACATCCATCTCTCACTGTTTAGTTTTCAAGGATCGCTGCCAGTACCGCCGGCTACCGTTTTTATCATTTCCGCGGCACTTGGTTAGTATACAACAGACTTTAAAACTTTTCAAGAACCAATTTTTGCTGCCTGCCGCAGCGACAATAGTAATATTAGCACTTTATTTAAATATCGTCAAGACCATTTTTATGTGTAAATTCCCCAAGGGGAAAATTTCGCCGGGCTATGGATAATGCTGCTTTTATGTATTAATATAATAGCAGTTTCACTTTAGCTAACATTTTAGATAATATACGAAGAAATAATTATAGAAGAAAAAAATAATACAAAGGACAGGTGTTATAAATTGTCTAATAATACAAAGGATAAATGTTATAAATCGTCTAAAATTCTTAGTAATATATTAGAAGCCGTTGGCGGCACCCCTATGATAAGACTCAGCCGGGTGGTGGAGGACTGCCCTGCCAGTATTTTGGCCAAAGTGGAATTTTTAAATCCCAGCGGAAGCGCAAAAGCACGCACTGCACTGGGAATGATTTTAGACGCAGAAAGAAAGGGAATAATTAATTCCAAATCGGTAATAGTTGAACCCACCAGCGGCAACCAGGGGATTGCTTTAGCTATGGTTGGCGCTGTTCGGGGTTACCGTACAATTATTGTAATGCCGGAAACTATGAGTATTGAACGGCGCAAGCTGATTCAGGCCTATGGTGCAGAAGTGGTTTTAACACCGGCAGCTGAAGATGTTAACGGCGCCATAAAAAAAGCCCAGGAAATCGCAAAATCCATACCAAACGCGTGGATGCCCAATCAATTTGAAAATGCCGCCAACCCCCTGTTCCATCAGCAAACCACTGCCATGGAAATTTTAGACCAATTGGATGGTCCCATAGATGCTTTTGTTGCCGGGGTGGGCACAGGGGGTACGATTTCCGGTGTGGCCGGAATATTAAAAAAACATTTTCCCAAAATGAAAGTATATGCGGTGGAACCCGCCAATTCCGCTGTAATAGCGGGCCATTCCCCCGGTGAGCATAAAATACAGGGCATTGGAGATGGATTTGTTCCTAAAAATTTGGACTTGGATATACTGGATGCACCTATTTCAGTATCAGACGAAGACGCCATTTATACAGCACGAAAACTGGCCAGGGAAGAAGGTCTGCTGGTGGGTATATCCAGCGGTGCCGCAGTATGGGCTGCATGCCAGGTGGGCAAACAACTGGGAGCAGGTAAAAAAGTATTGACCCTTTTAGTTGATACCGGCGAGCGCTATTTAAGTACAGATCTTTTTTCGGAATAAACCTTTATACATGCTATCAATGGCACCACCGGAAAATGAAAAGCAGGCGGTAATTTCATGCCTCAGCAAATAATTTTATTGCTTCAGTAAATTACATTTCTTAACAAAAATTTTAAAATTAAATTTACTTTTTAGCAGGAATTTTGCTAAATTTATTGAATATTTTTATGCAGTATGTTGGTCATACCACATTGCCACTTAAACAGTAAAACAGTAAAGGAGGTGACATCCAGTGGACTTAAAATCAATTCGAGAGGAAGCCAGAAAAAAACTTAAAGGCTACTGCAGAGTGTGTCCTGTTTGTGATGGCCGTGCATGTGCCGGCGAGGTTCCGGGTATGGGGGGAACCGGCACCGGTACCGCTTTTAGAGCCAATTTAGAAGCTTTAAGCAGGTATCGCCTTAACATGCGCACCATTCACAACGCCAAAGAAGTAAATACAACCTGCAGGCTCTTTGGTATGGATTTGGACACTCCAGTTTTGGCCGCACCAATGACCGGAACAACATACAACATGGGAGGGGCCCTCAGCGAAAAGGAATTTATCAGCATGATAGTATCCGGCAGTCACAGGGCAGGTTCCATTGGCCTGACCGGTGACGGCGCCGATCCAGCCATGTATGATTCCGGCATTGAAGCAGTTGCTGCAGAAAGGGGTTGGGGAATTCCCATTATTAAGCCCAGGGCCCAGCAGGAAATTATTAATCGCATTCGCACTGCAGAAAAGGCCGGTGCAGCAGCTGTAGGAGTGGATATTGACGGTGCAGGTTTGGTTACCATGGCTTTAAAAGGTCAGCCGGTGGGTCCTAAAACCAAAGAAGAAATACGGGAGCTGGTTTCAGCAACCGAGCTGCCATTTATTTTAAAAGGTATTATGACAGTGGATGAAGCAGAAATAGCTGCTGAAGCCGGTTGTGCTGCAATTGTCGTTTCAAACCACGGAGGCCGTATTCTGGATCACACTCCCGGTGCCGCAGAGGTACTGCCTGCTATTGTCAAGGCAGTTGGAGACAAGCTGACCATCCTGGCTGATGGCGGTGTTCGTTCCGGTGTGGATGTAATCAAGCTGCTGGCTTTAGGCGCAGATGCCGTTCTGGTGGGACGCCCGCTGGTGGTAGGTGCCTTTGGCGGCGGAGCCGAAGGTGTGAAGTTAATTATTGATCAATACACCAATGAGCTGAAGCAGGCAATGATTTTAACCGGAACCAGTTCATTAAGTGCCATATCAGATAAAATTATTTATAAATAAGTGGAGTAAAGAGCTTGAAGACGGGGAATGTTGTGCAAAAAATTGTTTGTCAATTTGAAATTTTGATAATTGATAGTGTAATCTAAAAATAGCCTTATTAATGAACTTATTAAAGATTCTAGTAATTTTTTGTAGTCGGCAAGAATTTACAGCTTCATTTTACTCTATCAATTATTAGATTAGCTAATTATTTAGCATCCTATTAGCATCAATGACAAGGAGGACTAGCTATGGAAAATCTTTACCTTATGGCGTTAATAGCCTTTGCGCCCATCTTGTTTACCATTGTAATGATGACCGTCTTTTCCTGGCCGGCTAAAAAAGTGATGCCCTTTTCCTGGATCATCGCTGCAATTATCGCTTACTCAGTGTGGGGCGTAGAACTGAAGCGCGTTATTGCTTCCACCACCTTTGGTTTCTTATCTGCCTTTAATATTCTGATTATCATTTTTGGTGCCATTTTAATCCTCAATACCATGAAAAAAAGTGGTGCCATGGCCTCCATTAACCGCGGTTTTTACGGTATTTCACCGGACCGCCGGATTCAAGCCATCATTGTTGGCTGGATGTTTGGTTCCTTCATTGAGGGTGCTGCTGGTTTTGGTACCCCGGCGGCATTGGCCGGCCCGCTGATGGTAGGTTTGGGTTTCCCACCGCTGGCTGCTGCCATGATTGCTCTGGTATTTGACAGCACTTCCGTTAGTTTCGGTGCTGTTGGTACCCCGGTTATCGGCGGTATTGGTTCTGCAATGAAAGCAACAGTTTTAGAAAAATTAGGTGAAGGCGCTTGGCTGCAGTTCCTGCAAGAAGCAGGTGTTTGGAGTGCCATTCCCCACGCCATTGTTGGTTCATTCCTGCCGCTTTTGGCACTGTGCATGCTGACTGCATTCTTTGGACCCAAAGAAAAGCGTGGAATTAAGTACGGTTTGGCTGCCGCTCCTTTTGCCATCTTTTCCGGTTTTGCCTTTACCATTCCTTATACGCTCACCGCTCTGCTGCTGGGACCTGAGTTTCCAGCACTGGTTGGCGCGTTAATCGGCCTGCCCATCGTTTTAATGGCCGCTAAAAATGGCTTCCTGGTACCAAAGGATACCTGGGAGTTTCCTGAAAAATCACAGTGGGAAAGCAACTGGTCTGGTAGTGTAGAAGCAGAAAAAGATGAAGAAAGCAGCATGCCTCTGTGGTTGGCCTGGACTCCTTATGTATTGATTGCTGTATTACTGGTTATAACTCGTGTTCCAAGCCTGGGATTAAAAGGTATTTTAGCAGCCCAGAAAATCACTTGGACAAACATTATGGGTTCCGGTATTGACTACAGCTTACCGTTCCTGTATCTGCCGGGCACCATACCATTTACCCTGGTAGCCATTATTACCATCTTTCTGCACAAAATGCCGGGGGAAAAAGTTAAAGAAGCCTGGGTGGGTACCTTTAAGCAGTTAACCGGCGCCACCATTGCCCTGCTCTTCGCTGTAGCCATGGTTCAGGTGATGGTTCAATCCGCTGTTAACACCAACGGTATTGACGGTATGATGATCACCATGTCCAAGGCTACCGCAGCAATCGTGGGCAGCGCTTGGCCCATTGTATCACCCTTTGTAGGCATCCTTGGCGCCTTTATGTCCGGTTCAAACACCGTGTCCAATATTCTGTTCGCTTCATTCCAGTATGAAGTGGCTAATCAACTGGCCTTACCCGGCATGATAATCCTCGGCCTGCAAAACGTTGGTGGTGCCATCGGCAACATGGTTTGCGTGCACAACGTTGTTGCTGCCTGTGCCACCGTTGGCCTGGCAGGTGTAGAAGGTGTAATCATCCGCCGCAACTTTATCCCGGCAGCACTTTATGCTGTTGCGGTAGGTTTGCTGGCCTTAGTTATCATTTACGGTGGATTTGCCGTTAAGACCATACTGTAGTTTTTAAAAGGCAGGCTGAGCAATTAAATCATCCCTAAGCCCTGGCAGTTACCGCTCGGGGCTTAGGGACGAAATATAACCGCCAAATAAATATTAGAGCACCCACAAGAGGAGGAAGGGCAGATGTCCAAACAACAGGCCATACAAGCGCTGGAACATGCACTGGGTAGGGAAAATGTAATTACTAAACACGAAGATTTGGTTTGTTACTCTTTTGACGCTACCCCTGATATGCCAAACCCGCTGCCGGACGTGGTAGTCACCCCCACCTGTACCGAAGACGTAGTTAAAGTAGTTAATATTGCCCGGGAATATAAAACGCCCATTTATCCCCGGGGCTCCGGCACAAACCTCAGCGGAGGAACCATTCCCTTACATGGGGGAATTGTGCTTTCAACCTTAAAAATGAATAAAATCCTTGAAGTTGATGCTGACAATCTGGCTGCAGTTGTACAACCGGGGGTTATTATTCAAGATTTAAACAACGCGGTGGCCCCCCACGGATTAATTTATCCCCCGGACCCCGGCACAGTTGCCACCGCCACCATGGGCGGCAGTGTTTCCGAGTGTTCCGGCGGCCTGCGCGGTTTGAAGTACGGTGTAACCAAGCACTATGTAATGGGTTTGAAAGTGGTGCTGGCCGACGGCCAGGTGGCCCGCTTCGGCGGCAAAACGGTGAAAAATGTTACTGCCTACGACCTGGTTAAGCTATTTACCGGTGCCGAAGGAACACTGGGTATAATTACAGAGATCACTGTTAAATTAATCCCTGCCCCTGAAGCCCGTGCATCTATGCTGGCCACCTTTGATAGGCTGGAGGATGCGGGCAACGCCATTAAAGGTATTATCGCCAATAAGGTTATTCCTGCTACACTGGAAATAATGGACCAGGCTACCATACGCACAGTGGAGAATTTTGCCCAGGTAGGCCTGCCCACCGATGTACGTGCTATTTTGCTAATTGAAGTGGACGGCATTCCCGAGGTTGTGGAAAAAGAAGCTGAAAAGGTAGTTAATGTAGTCAAAGAAAACAACGGTAAAATTAAAAAGGCTAAAGACGATAAAGAACGGGAAAGCCTGTGGGCGGCAAGACGGGCCGCACTGCCCGCTTTGGCCCAGCTCAAACCCACCACAGTGCTGGAGGACGCCACCGTACCGCGCAGTAAAATCACTGAAATGCTGGTGGCCATAGAAAAAATCGCGGCCAAATATGACCTTAACATTGGCACCTTCGGACATGCCGGCGATGGTAACCTGCATCCCACCATCCTTACCGACGCCAGGGATAAGGAAGAAATGGAGCGGGTACACAAGGCCGTTGACGAAATCTTTAAAAAGGCACTGGAATTAGGTGGTACCCTTTCTGGGGAACACGGCATCGGCATGGCCAAGTCACATTTCTTGAGCTGGGAACTGGGCCAAAGCGGCATGGATGTTGTGCGCAAAATCAAAAAAGCTTTGGATCCAGAAGGAATATTAAACCCAGGCAAAATGGTATCTAATTAAGGGGGCATAAGGGATGAGCTACTTAAAGCATTACCCGGAAATAGAAAATGAAATAATCAAATGTATGAAGTGCGGTAACTGTCAAGCGGTATGCCCCCTATACAAGGAAACAAAGTTTGAAGGTTCAGTTGCCCGGGGCAAGGTAAAGCTGGCCGAAGCAGTGTTGAAAGGCAAACTGGAATATACCGAGGATTTAGCCAAAATTTTCGAAACCTGCCTCACCTGCAAGGCCTGCAGCGCCAACTGCCCATGCGGTGTTCAGCCCGATAAAATAGTTCTTGCTGCCAGGGCTAAACTGGTTAAAGAACGGGGATTACCCCTGATAAAGGATTTAATTTTTAAAGGGTTATCTAAACCTTCTTTGTTTAAAACCGGGATGGCCATCGGTTCCAAAACCCAGGGGTTATTTTTAAAGCCCACCGAAAAGGGAATGAGCCCCCGTTATCCGGTCAGCGGTTTACAGCTGCGCCGGGTGCTGCCCAAGCTGGCAGATAGATCTTTCCTCTCCACCGCCGCGGAAGAAAATAAAGTTGACAATCCCAAAAAGAAGGTGGCCTTTTTTACCGGGTGTACCACTAACTTTCTTTATCCGCAGGTTGGAGAGGCTTTGCTGAAGGTTATGCAGCGCAATAATGTGGAAGTGGTTGTGCCCAAGGACCAGCACTGCTGCGGCGTACCTGTGTTATTACACGGGGATGTAAATACTGCCGCACAAATGGCTAAATCCCATGTGGATATTTTCAGTAAGCTGGATGTAGACGCCATCATAACCGTCTGCGGCACCTGCGGCGAATCATTCAGCAAGCACTATCCTGAACTGCTCAAGGATGACGCTGAATACAGTGCAAAAGCTAATAAGCTGGCGGAAAAAACCTATGACTTCGCCCAATTCCTGGTGGACATTCTGCCAATAGACAGGGATGTTTTAAAGCCGGTTAATAAAACGGTAACTTATCATGTGCCCTGTCACATCGGCCGCGGCATGAACGCCCATCAGCAGCAGATTGAACTAATTAAATCCATCCCGGGCATTAAATACATCCCACTGAAGCAGCCCGATCGCTGCTGCGGTGGTGCCGGTTCCTTTAGTTTAACCCATTACGACTTGTCTTACCGGGTGCTGAAGCACAAACTGGCAGATGTGAAATCAACGGGTGCCGACCTGCTGATTACCGGCTGCGGTTCCTGCCGGATGCAGTTAACTGACGGCATTGCCCAGGAGAATTTATCACAAGAGGTAATTCATACAGTAGAGCTTTTAGCAAAGGCTTATTAAAATAATATAACTTAAAGAAAGAAGGGATAAGAGTGGCAGACTTGGAAAAACTTTATGAACAGTTTAAAGCAGCTGCTGAAGCAGTTTCTGCTCAAGTATACCGGGTTAAAGATTTAAAAGAAGCCGGTGCACTCTTATCAACCTTGGCAGAAGAAGGCGGCGCTAAAAAAATCGCCGCCGCCTCTTCTCCAATGGTCGATAAGTGCCTGGAAAACGCCGCTTTAAAAGCAGAGGTAAAAACAGAAGACCTGCGCAAACATGCTGAAGAAGCATGTATTGGGCTTTCCGAGCTGGATATGGCAGTGGCTGAAATTGGCAGCCTGCAGCAGGATTGTACAGACTTAAACAAGCGTTTGGTATCCATGCTGCCCCATACACATGTTGCCCTTGTAAAAACCGAATCCCTGGTGCCGACACTGGCGGATGCAATAGCCAAAATTGACGCCAACAAGGATCATATCCCTGGATATATGGCCTTTATCACCGGCCCCAGCCGTACTGCAGATATTGAGCGAGTGCTCACCATCGGCGTACACGGGCCGGCAGAACTGAAGATAATTTTTGTTGATAATCCAGGAGGTGTCTCCCATGAGTAACTGCAAAAATATGAGAGCAAAAATTCATTCTGCATTAAATGACCAAAATTTAAGAGGCGCGTTAGGACGTTTTGCCGATGCTTATTTGGGAGCCAGGGCCAAGGCCTACCAGGGTCGGGATTTTGAAAAACTGCGCCAAACAATTGCTGACCGCAAAGGCAGTTCTGCTCAAAGGATGGAGGAACTGGCTCAACAGTTTAAGAAAAATGCTGAAGCCAGGGGTGCTAAAGTATTCATCGCCAGAACCGCAGAAGAAGCTAAAAAATACATCCTGGATGTGGCACTGGCCAATCAAGTGGAATTAGTTGTTAAGTCAAAATCCATGGCTTCAGAAGAAATACATTTAAACCACTATCTTGCAGAACACGGCATAACAGCAGCGGAAACAGACCTGGGGGAATGGATTATTCAATTGGCCGGCCAGCGTCCCTCTCATATGGTCATGCCAGCAATCCACATGACCAGGCAAGAAGTTTCTGAATATTTCTCTAAAGAAACCAACCAAAATTTAAGTGACGACATTCCCCTGCTGGTACAGGTGGCCAGGCAAGAACTGCGTGAAAAGTTCTTAAAGGCCGGTATGGGTATCTCCGGCGCCAACGCAGCTGTGGCTGAAACCGGCACCATTGTAATTGTTACCAATGAAGGTAATGCCCGCTTAACAACCACCCTGCCTCCGGTACACGTGGCACTGGTAGGTATGGAAAAACTGGTGGAAAAATTCACTGATGTAGGTGCCGTACTGGAGTGCCTGCCCCGCAGTGCCACCGGTCAGCATTTAACCAGTTATGTAACAATGATCACCGGTCCCACCCCGTCAAACCTGCCGGACGGTACCATCGGGCCGAAAGAAATGCATATTGTACTGATGGATAACGGCCGTACCAAAATGAAAGAAGATCCGCTGTTTAGTCAGGCGCTGCAGTGTATACGCTGTGCTTCCTGCTTAAACGTGTGCCCCATTTTCGCACTGGTTGGCGGCCACGTGTACGGCAGTGTTTACACCGGTGGCATTGGAACTATTTTAACAGCATTCTTTAATGATTTTGACGATGCCGGAGAACTGCAAAACCTGTGCCTCGGCTGCGAACGCTGTAAAGAAGTCTGCCCCGGTAAAATTGATATTCCAAAACTGATACTGGAACTGCGCAACAGAGTGACAGCTAAAAAGGGCATGCCCGCCAGTCAGAAATTCCTGTTGAACACAGTGCTGCCCAACCGCAAGCTGTTCCACAGTATGCTGAAGATTGGCAGCAAAACCCAAAAGCCCTTTGTCAGTGATAACAAGATCAGGCACCTGCCTTTATTCTTAGCCGGGCTGACCGAAGGCCGCAGTTTACCCGCCCTGGCTGACCAGCCCTTCCGGGATCAACTTTACAGGCTGTCTAAACCCAAGCAGCCTAAGGCTAAAGTTGGCTTCTTCGGTGGGTGCTTAGTTGACTTTGTTTACCCGGAACTGGGCAAGGCGGCAAATAAGGTGCTGAATAACATGAATATGGAAATGGTATACCCGCTGGAGCAGGCATGCTGCGGTGTCCCTGCCGGTCACCTGGGAGCCACGGAAGCCCACAGGCGTATGGCCAAGCAAAACATTGAAGCTTTCGAAAAAGCAGGCGTAGATTATATTGTTACCGTATGCCCAACCTGTACCGCATCACTGAAAAAAGAATTTGTTGAGCTGTTAAAGGATGATCCGGCATGGGCAAAACGGGCTGAAGATTTTGCCGCTAAAGTATACGACTTTATCCACTTTGTGGCCAAGCAAACAGACAATGGTAAACAATTGGGATTAAAACCGCTGGGTAAGGAAAGCGTAACTTACCATGATTCTTGTCATATGCGCCGCAACTTGGGTATATACGAAGAGCCCCGTAAACTTATCTCTGAAGCCGGGCTGGAATTAAAAGAAATGCAGTGGCCGGATCGCTGCTGTGGATTCGGGGGATCATACTCCATCCGCTACCCGGAACTTTCACAGCCGATATTGGAGGCCAAACTGGATGACATCAGCAGCACAGGTGCCGATATTTTATGCACCGCCTGCCCAGGCTGCATGATGCAAATTGGCGGCGGCTTAGACAAGAGAAACTCAAACATTAAAACTAAACATGTTGTTGAACTGCTGGCAGAACGATTACCTGACTAATCAGTAAGTTACCTTGAGTTTTTTGTTAAATTATTATAAAATATTAATGTTGTAATAAAAGAGAGACAGAGGGTGTTTTCATGGATTTTAAACCCATTCGCACCAAAAAAATATACGAAGAAATTGTGGAACAAATAAAAGCTTTAATTGCAGACGGCAAGTTAAAACCCGGAGATAAATTAATGTCCGAGCGTGAACTGGCCGAAAAGATGCAGGTTGGTCGTTCCGCAGTGCGTGAGGCTTTTAGAGCTTTGGAAGCTATGAAAATCATCGAGATCAGGCCCGGTGAGGGCACCTACATCCGGGAAGCCAGTGCTGATTTCATTATTGATGCTTTAACCTTAGTGCTCAATGCCGGTAAGGAAACTGCCCGGGAGTTAATGGAGTTAAGAAAGATTTTAGAGGTGGAATGTGCCGGCTTAGCTGCCAAGCGGCGCACGGAAAAGGATCTTTACTCTATGAAACGGGCACTGCAGCAGATGGAACGGGATATAGAAGAAGGCAATCTCGGTGAACAAGCAGACCTGCTGTTTCACTATTTAGTTGCTAAGGCTTCCGGTAATGCCATGGTATTGAGGTTGATGACTACAATTTCCGATGCCATGAATCATATAATGCGTAAAGCGCGTTCTAAACTTTACCGTGATCCGGCACTGCCCAGCAAACTTTTGGAACAGCACTGGGTAATATATAAAGCCATTAAAGAAAAAGACTTTGCCAAAGCTCAAAAAGCCATGTATGAGCACTTGGACAATATAGAAAAAGGTGCGTTTGGCCCAAATGGTGAAAAAGAACCGGTTATTTAACCGGTTCTTTTTTACTTAATGTTAATGTTTTTTATTTATCACCATTTCAGCCGGTGGTGTAACAACCGGTTCTCGTTCCGCTGTACCCACCGCAATAATTTTATCCACCGGATTGTAACGGCTGGCAGGAAGTTCATCCCGCCTTATCACCCGTCCGTTTTCTATCACCAATCTCTCGGTACGGGCAATATACCCTTTACTGCCCTCTTGTTTTACCACCTCTTGGCCCTTTTTCAAATTTTCATCTTCTTCATAGGTAACCCTTGGCTCTAATTCTTTTTCAATCCAGCTATTAACTACCACTTTCTTTTTCCTGCTTACATCGCCAAATATTTTTACTGTTATCTGCCCGCTGCTCACCTCAGTCTTGAAGTATAAACAGCGCCCGGTGTTGTTTTGAAATTTAAGGTCCACCGCTCCATAAACCACTGTGGCGTCCCGCCCAATGGGTACATAAGAAACCGGTAAGGAGTGGTTCTTCCGTTCCACCACTTCAATATCAGCCAGCAAAACCGCATTGTAAAGGGTAGTGGATACCTGGCAGACACCGCCCCCTAAACCTTTAACCATTTCATTATCAACAATTACCCCCGCTTCTTTATACCCGGCTTCGGAACTGCGGGGCCCCACCACTTCATTGAAAGACACTTCTTCCCCCGGTACCACTAACAGGCCATCCAAAGCATTTGCCGCCACCCGGATATTATAGGCACGGTTAACAAGCGCCGGGTCAAAAGCGGTGGTGTAGCTGGAGAGCAGTCCTGTGATGCCCATTTCCTGAATGTCTTCAGTGGTATATTCCGGTGCAACCTCCCTTATAGTAAGGGGCAGGTTGATCTGCTCTTTCACCAGCAGTTCCTGTTCTAACTTCAACTTTAACTGTTTCATGTCAATGCACTGCCCGTTTTGAGAAGGAGTTATTATTACCCGGTCATTATCATCTATTGCAAAGGCAGCACTTTTAGCCGGTACATTTAAATGACCGGCCAACCGTTCTACCACAGCAGTCAAGGATTTTAAGTCCACCGTCAGCACAGGGGCCAAAACATAACCTTCTTTTCTGATACGATGTCTCAGCCGCATACATTCAATAAATGAGCCCCGGTGACCTATATTCATGGCCCGGCGTAATGTTTCTTCGGTATCTATTTTAAGCCCCACCTCTCTTAGGGGCAGCGGCCAGCATTGATCTTTGTATGTAATGGTCACCGGTATGGTCATCATCTTATTTTGTAGTGCAATTAGTTTTTCCCGGGCCTGCTGTTTATTCATACCTCCTATGCTTACATCCTTAACCCTTATCCCGGCTGCTATATCACCGGGAGCCCAGACATATTTTACTCCGGCCCGGTAACCTGCAGCGGCGATGAGCAGCAGTAAAAGCAGCCACGGGGCAGTTTTTTTAACAGCCATTAACGTAACTCCTTCCCCGCAGGAGTAATTATATTTTATTTATAAGTGAAAATGGCCCCTAATATGTCAGCACTGCAGATTAAAGCCGGTATCTTTTTCTAAACATAAAAAGGGGCGCTTACCAGCGCCCCGATATGAAATCCATTATTTAACGCTATACTGCTAGCTTTCTTCTCCTTCCTTCATCACTAACTCTTCCCAGGCATCAGCCACTTTTTCCCATTCTTCGTCTTCCTCAATATCTACTAAGAGATCATTGCCGTCTTCATCTTTAGCAAATTTTAAAATAATTGCCTCGTCAGTATCTTCTTGGACGGGAAGTAAAATGGCATACTCGGAACCTTCTACTTCCAGCACGTCTACTACGGTAAAATCATGTTCCTGATTTTCTTCATCTACTAATGTAATTACTTCATCATGTTCTGGCAAAACGTATCACCTCATTGTTTAAATTAATTGCATTTTATACCAAATATAACCAATTGTCAAGTAATTTAATCATAATTTGACATTTTTAAACACTATCTAAATATCCCTGCAGTATCAAAACAGCGGCCATTTTATCTATTACTTTTTTTCTCTTACTTCTGCTGACATCTGCTTCTATCAGCATTCTTTCCGCCGCCACAGTGGTTAAACGCTCATCCCAAAACTCCACCGGCAGCTTCAGTACATTCTTGATTTTTTCAGAAAACCGCTGTACCTTTTCTCCCTGGGGGCCTATGGTGCCATTCATATTTTTGGGTAATCCCACCACTATTTTCTCTACCTGGTACTGCTCTACAATCTGCGCCAATCTATTTATATCCTTTTCCTCATTGGAGCGGCGTATAACCTCTAAACCCTGGGCCGTCCAGCCCATTAAATCGCTGACAGCCACTCCTATAGTTTTGTCCCCCACGTCAAGTCCCATTACTCGCAAGTTTATCCCCCTAAATAATCTTTATGCAAAATTCCGGGCACACCGCCCCACAGTACCCGCATACCCGGCAAAGTTTTTTATCAACAACGGCTTTGTTATTAACCACTTTCAGCGCGCCTGCCTGACAGCGTTCAACACAGGCGCCGCATCCCCGGCACCATTCTTCAATGTGTAATTGGCGCGGCTTACGCCTTACCCTGGACTGCAGGGCGGCGGGTATTTCTTCACCATTAAAAACCCGCACGTTGTATTCCACTTCTTCTATTGTCTGCATCCCAACGGCCACTGCAGACAGCTCATCTATGCCCAGTACATACTGTATCGCCCGGTCATAACTGGCCAACAGGTTACCGCCTCCCAGGGCTTTCATGCCGTACAGTCCTTTACCCGCCCTGGCGGCAGATTTAATGGCTTCTAACATGTCCGCAGCCGTTCCATCCTGAATGCCAATACCATCAATATTAATTAACGGGTGAATGACGTCTATTTCCGGTATGCTTGCTGCTGCGGTTACCCCAGCCACACAGTGGGTGGAAATACCTACAGCCCTTACTTTACCGGCCTGCTTGGCCTGCAGCAGGTATTCCATTGCCTCCCAGTGGCCCTTTATTGTTAATATTGACTCCTGTTCATGCAGCAAAAAAATATCTATATAGTCCCGGTTTAGTTCCTGCAGGGCACGGTGCAAACTTTTTTGCATCCCCTCACGGGTGTAAGCATAACTTTTGGTAGTTATGTATACACCGGATGTCCAGCCCTTTAGTGCTTCTTTGATATACGGGTAAGTTTGATAGTATTCCGCGGTGTCAATAAAGTTTACGCCATATTCCAGCGCCCTGCGCAGTACCCGGGCCCCCTGTGCAACGGGCAGGTTAGCCTGCAGCGGCCCGATGGTTAAGGCACCAAAACATAACCGGGAAACTTTAAAGCCTGTGTTACCCAGATGACGATATTGCATAAAAAAATAAACTCCCTTTCGCAAAGGAAGGCATTGCTATGTTATTATTATTATTTATCTAGATAATGACGCAGCAGTTCTTCCAGTAATTCGTCTCTTTCCAAGCGTCTAATCAAGCTACGGGCATTGCCGTGGCTGGTGATATAAGCGGGATCGCCGGATAACAGATACCCCACAAGCTGGTTAATAGGGTTATAACCCTTTTCCTTCAAGGCAGCATATACTGTCATCAGGATGTCCTGAGCCTGATTCTCTTCAGCCTGTACTTTAAACATAACGGTATCTTCAGAATAGTCCCTGGCCATGGCAAAACCTCCCTTTTGTAATATTGCCCATTTTAATTTCTATATTCGCCAATCAATGCTATTTTCCTTTAATATTAAAAACTTTACACCCAAATAACAGCGGAGGCCGGCTCCGGAAAAGAGCCGACCCCCAATCCTTTTATTATTGTTTTAGTTGGTCCTCAATTACGGCGTAGGCTTTTTCCATCGCCTGCTGCAGCTTAGAGGGGTCTTTACCCCCGGCTTGGGCCATATCCGGGCGTCCGCCGCCGCCGCCACCTACAACCTGAGCCACTTCCTTAATTACCTTTCCGGCGTGCAGGCCCTGTTTTACTACATCCTTAGTGGCTGCCGCCACCAGGCTGGCTTTGCCCCCGGTATCGGCACCCAGCACTACCATGCCGGACCCAAGCTTGTCCCGCAGCATATCCACCATACTGCGCAGCCCGTCCATATTCTGAGCATCAACCACTGCTGCCAGCACTTTAATATTATTAATCTCCCTTGCCTGTTCCACAATGCCGGCAGCCTCCTGCTTGGACAGTTTATTTCTTAACGTTTCCAATTCATGTTCCAGTTCTTTTATTCTATTCTGCAGTGACTGTACTTTCTTTACCGCCTCATGGGGTGATGCTTTAACTATCCCCGCAATTTGATTTAACTGCTCTTCTTTAGCTTCCAGGTAGTTTAATACTCCCTGGCCGGTAACCGCTTCAATACGGCGTATTCCTGAACCGATGCTGCTTTCGGATATTATTTTAAACAGCCCTATTTCTGAGGTTGAGGTAACGTGGGTACCTCCACACAGTTCCAAACTAAAATCACCCATTTTTACCACTCTTACAGTCTGGCCGTATTTCTCGCCAAACAGTGCCATTGCACCCATTGATTTTGCTTTTGACAGCGATGTTTCAAAACTTTCCACCGGTAAATTAGCCAGCACCATATCGTTAACTATTTTTTCAATCCGCTGCAGTTCTCCCGCTGTTAAAGCGGCATAATGGGTAAAGTCAAAGCGCAAACGATCCGGTTCCACCAGGGAACCCGCCTGGTTAACGTGGTCACCCAGGACCTCCTTCAGCGCTTGATGTACCAGGTGGGTGGCCGAGTGATTGCGAGCGGTTTTCATACGCCGCCCACCGTCAACTTCCACCTGCACCCTATGGTGACGGCGCAGCACACCGGACTGTACTTTACCCCGGTGTACGATAAAGTTCTCCACCGGTTTATATACCGAGTACACCTCTACTTTACAATCTTTGGCAGTTATATAACCATGGTCGGCAACCTGACCGCCGCTTTCGGCATAACAGGGGGTGACATCTAAAATTATTTCCACCTCTTCACCTGCCTGGGCAGAAAGTTCCTGCAGGTCATCCTTAATAATTGCCAGTACGTTGGCTTCGGCATTAAGTTGGCCGTAACCCACAAAAGTTGTTTCGCCATATTCTTCTTTCAGTGCCTTGTACATTGCCCCCCGTTCAGAAAGGTATTCTGTTTCCCGGCGGGCTTCCCTTGCCCTTTGACGCTGTTCTTCCAGTGCTTTTTTAAACCCGTCTTCGTCAACGGTTAGCCCCTCTTCTCCGGCTATTTCTTTGGTTAACTCCAGCGGGAAGCCGTAAGTGTCATATAGTTTGAAAGCATCTTCACCGGTAATCTCTGTCTTACCGGTGGATTTTGCTTCCTTCATTAACTGGTTTAATATTTCCGTACCCTGGGCCAGTGTTTCCAAAAAGCGCTCCTCTTCAATGCGAATCAGGCGCAAAATATGGTCTTTCTTTTGTTCCAGTTCCGGATAGGCATCGGACATTTTTTTGATTACCGCGCCGGCCACCTGGTATAAGAATGTACCTTCCATACCCAATACCCGGCCGTAGCGCACTGCCCGGCGCAGCAGACGGCGAATTACATAGCCCCGCCCTTCGTTAGACGGCAGTGCACCGTCACTGATGGCAAAGGTAATAGCCCTGGCATGGTCTGCAATTACCTTCAGCGCCAAATCCGTTTCTTTACTTTCACCGTATTTTACCTGCACCAGGGTGGAAGCAAAATCCATAATATCCCGCAGTAAATCTGTATCAAAGTTGGTAGGTACTTTTTGCAGCACAGAAGCCACCCGCTCCAGCCCCATGCCGGTATCAATACCCTTGTTCTTTAATGGCGAATAGCTGCCTTCTTCATCCCGGAAAAACTGTATAAATACCAGATTCCATATTTCTAAATAACGGTCGCAGTCGCATCCCACTTTACAATCAGCCCTGCCGCAGCCCCGTTCTTCGCCCAAATCTATGTATATTTCAGAACAGGGCCCGCAGGGGCCGACACCGATTTCCCAAAAGTTGGTGTCTTTCCCCATCCGAACTATTCTGTCCTCCGGCACGCCCACTTTTTTATGCCATATTTCAAAGGCTTCATCATCATCTTTGTAAATAGTTATCCAAAGTTTGTCCTTCGGCAGCTTGAGAACCTCCGTTACAAACTCCCAGGCCCAGGGAATGGCATCATCCTTAAAGTAGTCGCCAAAGGAAAAGTTACCAAGCATTTCAAAAAAAGTATGGTGACGGGCGGTTTTACCCACTTCTTCAATATCAGGTGTGCGCAGGCATTTTTGACAGGTGGTAACCCGCTTGTTTTCAGGTGTTGCCTGCCCGGTAAAAAATGGCTTAAAGGGCACCATGCCCGCCGCGGTCCATAATATACTGGGGTCATTGTGCGGAATTAATGACGCGCTGGGTTGTATTTGATGGCCGCGCTCTTCAAAAAACTTTAGAAAACTTTCCCTAATTTCACTACCGGTCAAGGTTCTTACCTCCACTCCTTCTTGTATAATAGAAAAACCTTCCCTCCCAAAAACCGTTGCGGGGCGGAAAGGCCTTTTAGCAGGTCATTTGGGCTTATTATATAGAAAATTCCCTTATCCTGTCAAGATTAGCAGCTGTCAAGAAAATATACCATTTTTTTATATCCAAAAATTAATAAAATGCGTAAAATCGCTGCCACCGGCACTGCCAGCAGCATTCCCGCCACTCCGAAAAGTTTTGCCCCTGCTACCAGCACCAGTATAATAATCAGGGGATGCAGGCCAACACTCTCACCCAGTACCTTGGGAGCAATAACATTGCCCTCCAGCTGCTGTACAATCAATATGGCCAGTATAACCTTTAAAGCCAGCCATTTGGACTGCAGTAAGGCCACCGTTACCGCCGGTACCGCTCCTATTATCGGGCCGAAATAGGGTATCAGTTCGGCTATCCCGGCGGCAATTCCCAGCATCACACCATACTCAACCTTTAACAGCATCATCGCTAAACCGGTCATTAAGCCCACCACAAACATTAGAATTAAGTGACCTCTGATAAAATTGATTAATACCTCGTTAATCTGCCTTCCCAGCACCCAAAAATCAGCATACTTTTTTTCCGGTAACCACCTTTTGACCTGTGCTTTAATATGCTCCAGGTCTTTTAGAATATAAAATGCCAGCACAGGGGCCAGCAAGATATTAAAAGCGTATCCCACCAAACTCAGTATGGCCTGCACCGTTTGCTCCAAAATACCCTGCAGCATAAGTTCCACTTCAGCAATCTGCCGGTTTATAGCCTGGCGCATGCCGGCCGGAAGTTCAGTCCGGTAATAACTGCTTTGAACCTCCCGCACCAAATCCTCCACCCGGGCAGTATAGATGGGCAGCATGTCCACAAGGGCGTGCAGCTGACTGACCAACCTGGGCACGCCGTACATAAAAACTGCGGCAGCAACAATCATTAAGGCCAGGTAAGCCATTAATATCGACATTACCCTGGAAGTACCCCTGGCTTCCATTGAACTTACCAGGGGATATAATAAGTACACCAGTACAATGGTTAATAAAAATGTGACAAATAACTCGCGCAGCAGGTAGATAAAAACTGCACCGGCAGTGAATATTAAAATATAAAATATATAGCAGTATGTTTCTTTCCGCCAAGCCCTCATGAACTCACCACCATTAGAAAAAGTGAGGCCTGTTACCTCACTTTTTCCCAATCACCTGTAGTTCATCATTTCTTGAACTGTTTTCGAAACTCCCCTGATCATACGACCAGCTTGTTTACGTCTACGGGGCCCTATCAAACTGCGGCGGCTTTTTTTATTTGGAGTCATATACATACTCATTGTGGCACCAATAATGCTTCCGGTTACAAGTCCACGCCAAAATCCACGCATAACCCCCACTCACCCCCTCTGCTGCAGCTGTACTACATCAACATATCTTGATTCGTGGGATCAAAAGCTACCAGGCTACCATCTTCGTCAACTTCAAAAATTTGTACGCCTTCTTTACTTTTCCGATATTCCAAACAGCAGTCCCAGCAGTAATACTGTTCGACCCCAATTTTCCCAGTGGCTTTACCTCCACATACAGGGCAATTCAATTTAGGGTCCTCCTTTCAAAAACTACTACCAGCGAGTGTTCGAAAAGGAGCACGATAGGATTTTTCGAACATCCTCTACCAGTATTTTTGCCAGGAAAGCTGTAATTAATGCACAGCAGGGCGAAATCATTTATTAAAGCATCAGCTTGGCCCCTTTCTTTCTATTGTTCCGCCGCCCACCAGGTAGTCTCCCCGGTAAAACACCACCGCCTGTCCCGGGGTAACAGCCCTTTGTGGTTGATGGAAAGATACGTGCACTCTCCCATCCGGCATCGGGCTGATGGTGGCGGGGGATGGTTTGGAGTTATATCTTATCTGAGCCTCTACTTCAACCGGTTCTGTCAGTTCGGCAAATAAAATAAAGTTATTATCAGAAGATATTAGTTCTTTGGTAAAAATAGCCTCTTCCGGCCCCAAAATTACCGCATTGCGCCCGGCATCAATATCTACCACATACATTCTTTCACCGGTGGCAATACCTAATCCCCGGCGCTGCCCAATGGTATAATATGGTATGCCCCGGTGCTCACCAAGAACATTTCCTTCTAAATCCAAAAACGGTCCTTTTTTAAAGCCGCCCCCGGTGCGCTCTTCTAAAAAGCGGCGGTAGTTATTGTCCGGCACAAAACATATTTCCTGGCTCTCCGGTTTGGATGCCGTGGCCAACCCCAGTTTTGCCGCCATTTTCCGCACTTCATCTTTAGTGTATTCAGCCAGGGGCATCAGCGTATGGGCAATCTGCTGTTGTGTCATGCCGTATAATACATAGGTTTGATCTTTTCTCTTATCCTCCGCTTTTCTGATTACCCAACGATTATGTTCTTCGGAATAATCCAGCCGGGCATAATGACCGGTGGCCACATATTCCGCCCCCAGGGCGGCGGCTTTATTTAAAAGAGCTTCGAATTTTACATAACGGTTGCAGGCAATGCAGGGGTTGGGAGTACGTCCTCTTAAATATTCAGCGGTAAAATAATCTATCACTGTTTTTTCAAAAATATCCCGGAAGTTGAGAACATAATAGGGAATTCCCAGCTTGTCCGCCACCCGCCTGGCATCATCCACCGCCGTCAGCGAACAGCAGCCAACGAAATCATCATCTACCGCAGTGACCTCCGGATCCCATATCTGCATGGTTACGCCAATACATTCATAACCCTGCTGCTGTAATAAAGCGGCGGTGACAGAACTGTCTACGCCGCCGCTCATGGCTACAACGACCTTTTTTTTGTTACCCAAAATCTTTCACCTACGCACCTTTCTGTTTTTGGCGATAATTCTCTATGGCTGCGTGCAGTGCATCGGCAGCCAGGTTGGAACAGTGCATCTTTTGGGGAGGCAGCCCGTCCAACTCTTCTGCCACCGCTTTATTGGTTATTTTTAATGCTTCATCCAGTGTTTTATTCTTGGCCATTTCTGTAACCATACTGCTGGTGGCAATAGCCGCTCCGCAGCCAAAGGTTTGAAACTTTATATCTTCAATGCGATCATCTTTAATTTTGAGAAAAATCTTCATAATATCTCCACAGCTGGGGTTGCCCACCTGCCCCACTGCATCAGCGTCGGGTATTTCCCCTACGTTGCGAGGATTGGTGAAATGATCCATCACTTTTTCACTATACATATTATTATCCTCTCCTCCCCCAACTTAATTTATAATTTATAGCTTATAATTTTATAATTTATTTTTTACTTTGGTCGCAGCCAGCACAGGCACAGGGCGTACATGCTCCACCACCGGTGAGGGGCGACATTTTTCTGAGCCGTTCAACAATAGGTATTAGGTTGTCTACAAAGTAATCTACTTCTTCTTCTGTGTTATATTTACCTAAAGTCACCCGCAGGCTGCCGTGGGCGATTTCTTTGGGTATGCCCATGGCCAGCAGTACATGGGACGGTTCCAACGAACCGGATGTACAGGCAGAACCGCTGGAAATAGCTATGCCCTGCATATCTAAAGACAACAGCATTGATTCCCCTTCTACAAATTCAAAGCAAAAACTGGCATGACCCGGTAAGCGCTCGGTGGGATGACCGTTCAGCCGCGAATTTGGTATGCTGCTCAGCACCCGGTCCACTAGTTTGTCCCGCAGTTTCGTTAATTTTTCCGCCTCTTCTTCCCTGTTAGCAACGGCCATTTCCACCGCCCTGCCCAGCCCGATAATGGCC
Organism: Desulforadius tongensis; assembly: GCF_016907915.1. Taxonomy (GTDB): domain Bacteria; phylum Bacillota; class Desulfotomaculia; order Desulfotomaculales; family Desulfohalotomaculaceae; genus Desulforadius; species Desulforadius tongensis. The sequence continues at coordinate 44,845 of NZ_JAFBCW010000013.1, read as the reverse complement.
GGAGCATTCTCCGTTCCCGGGCGGCGGCGCCGTTCCTGTCCACCACCGTACATTATCGGCTGCCACCATGTACCCCGGCGCAGGTACATGACACCGATCCCCTTGGGCCCGTAAATTTTGTGGCCGGAAAAAGTAAGCATATCCACATTCAGCTGGTCCACATCCACAGGCAGTTTACCAATACTCTGCACCGCATCGGTATGGAAAATAATCCTGCGTTCCTGACTTTTTAACATTTTGCCGATTTCAGCAATGGGCATAATGGTACCCACTTCATTGTTGGCGTGCATAATAGAAACTAAAATAGTTTGATCGGTTAAAGCATTGGCCACATCTTCAACGCTAATTCTGCCGTACTGGTCCACCGGCAGCACCGTAACCTCAAAGCCTTCTTTAGCCAACTGCTCACAGGTGGTTAACACACAGTGGTGTTCCACCGCCGTGGTTATAATATGGTTGCCCTTCTGCCTGTTGGCATAAGCTGCCCCGCGCAGTGCCATATTGGCCGCTTCGGTACCGCCGCTGCAAAAGGCAATTTCCCCCACATGAGCGGCGCCAATAGCTTTTCTAACCTGCTCCCGGGCGTATTCCAATGGTTTTTTTACTTCCCTGCCAAAACTGTGTACGCTGGATGGATTGCCGTAACTTTCAGTCATGTACTTCATTACCAGCTCTGCCACCTCGGGATCCACCGGCGTAGTGGCAGCATGATCAAAGTAAACTCTGCGCATAAATAACAGGCCTCCTCTTTTGCTAACGCTATTTCCGTGATTGTTTTATTTCTTCTGCTTCACGGCACATATCCGCCAGGCTTATGGAATCCAATACCTCTACAATACTGTCCCTTACTTTAGTCCAAACATTGCGGGAAATACAATAATGAAATTGATCACAATCCCCTAAATATTCTTCACTGACACATTCCAGCGGTGCTATCGGTCCTTCCAAAACCCTTATTACGTCGCCCACTGTAATATCCTCCGGGCTCCTAGCTAAAATATAACCGCCTTGAGCCCCGCGTACACTCTTTACCAGCCCCGCCCTGCGCAAAGTGGCAATTAGCTGTTCCAAATAGTTTTCAGACAGCCGCTGGCGTTCAGCTACTGTTTTTAAAGGAATGGGATCATTCCCGTAATGAAGGGCTAAATCATACATAGCCTTTAACCCGTAATGTCCCTTGGTGGACAACTTCAAACAACCACCCCCGGATTTAATCCCTAGTTTTTTACTAGGGATTTTTCCTGACCATATCTTAGCACAGCGCCATAACAGTGTCAATGAAAATTCCTAGTGCAGCGGTTGGTTTTTTCCCTTTAGATAAAATCAGAACATGCTTATATAATTACTATGGTTATATCTTTATAGGTTTCAGCCTTTAGCCTTTTTGCTTTTTAGTAAGTTCAGCTTTTCTTTTAACTTCAGTTCCACACCGTAACCCTTCGGCCGGTAATATTCCGTTCCCACCAGCTTGTCCGGCAGGTACTGCTGATCCACCCAGCCCCCGGGATAGTCATGGGCGTATTTGTAGTTTGTCCCGTGCCCAAATTTTGCCGCCCCTTTATAGTGGGCATCCCGCAGGTGCAGCGGTACAGAACCGCAGTCCTTATTTCTTACATCCCACAGCGCCCGGTCTATGGCCTGGTAGGCTGAGTTGCTTTTGGGACACAGCGCCAGGTATATGACCACTTCCCCCAGTATGATCCGGGCCTCGGGCATCCCCACAAACTGCACCGCCTGGGCCCCGGCGATGGCTATCTGCAGTGCCTGGGGTTGAGCCAGCCCCACATCTTCGGCAGCACTTATTACCAGCCTGCGGGCAATAAATTTGACATCTTCACCTCCCGCCAGCATCCTGGCCAGATAATGCAGCGCCGCATGGGGATCACTGCCCCTAATTGATTTAATCAGTGCCGATGCCACGTCATAATGGCTGTCACCGGCTTTGTCATATTTTAACCTGCTCTGCTGCAAACATTCTTCTGCCACCGCCAGGTCGTATTGTATTACACCGTTTTCATCCGGTTCAGTGGTCAGCACCCCCAGTTCCAGCGCGTTAAGGGCAGAACGGGCATCTCCTCCACTGGCATCCACCAGGTGTTCCAAAGCATCGGCGGTTAAATTTACTTTATAATTACCCAGCCCGCGCTCTTTATCAGCCAAAGCGTTTTTAATTATTTTTTCTATATCTTCCGGCTGCAGCGGTTTAAACTGAAATATGGTGGAACGGGAGCGCAGGGCGTCATTTACTTCAAAGTAAGGATTCTCGGTGGTGGAGCCGATAAGGGTCACCAGACCCTGCTCCACAAAGGGCAGCAGGGCATCCTGCTGGCTTTTATTTAAGTGGTGAATTTCATCCATAAACATTATTACCGGCCCGCTGCGGCGGGCCTTTTCCGCTATTGCCCGCATATCCTTTACACCGCAGGTTACTGCATTTAAGCGCTCAAAGGGGCGCTCTGCGGTGCAGGCAATAATTTCTGCCAGCGCGGTTTTGCCGGTACCCGGCGGGCCGTAAAATATGGCCGAACCCAGCCGTCCGGCTTTAATTGCCCGGTACAGCAGCTTATTTTTAGCTAAAATGTGCTGCTGACCAACAAATTCATCAAGGCTGCGCGGGCGCATTCTCGCTGCCAGCGGTAAATGTTCCGGGTAAAAAAGCACAGTATGTCCCTCCATAAACTAGAATATTTTTACATTTCAGGGCAGACACTCATGCCGCTTTGCAGAACCATCAGAGGATAAAAAAGTGAACGTTACAAAAGCCACCGGCTCAGCAAGATAACGTTTTTCAAGGTAGACGTTAATAAAAAGAGCACGCGCCGGGCACGTGCTCCTTATCTCCTGCATAATAACTTATGTAATAAAAATTATAAGTGCTTCTCAATCATCTTTTTCAGCTCGTCTGCCTTACGGAAACCAATGATGCGCTCAACTTCCCGACCATCTTTAAACAAAACCATGGTGGGAATGCTCATTACCTGGTACTCACCGGGAGTTCCGCGGTTGTCATCAACATTAATTTTAGCAACCTGTACTTTACCTGTCAATTCACCGGCCAACTTCTCCAATTCCGGTGCAATCATTTTACAAGGACCGCACCATTCAGCCCAGAAATCAACCAGTACCGGTACTTCGCTGCCGCTGATCTTTTCCTTGAAATCTGCATCGCTGAGAGTGATAATGTTTTCGCTTGCCAACAGACTCGCCCCTTTCACTGGATATAATTTATTAGCAAACTACGTTCTGCCAAATTCACACTGCTTCTACAGGTTTACATTATAATGCCTATTAAAACCCCTTGTCAAATTTCTAAATATTCCAATTATAAAGTCAAATCCCTGACCACTATACTGGCTAAAATCAGCCCCGCCGCTGCCGGCACAAAGGAAATGCTGCCCGGCGGCAGTTTAGCAGTATGTTCTTCCGCCAACCTGGGCTTTACAGGTGGTTCGGTGGAATAAACCACTTTCACCCCCCGGCAGATGCCTGCTTTTTTAAGCCCTTTCCTTACCACCTTGGCCAGCGGGCAGACAGAGGTTTCCGATATATCCGCCACCTGAAATGCTGTGGGATCCAGTTTATTCCCTGCTCCCATACTTGAAGCCACCGGTATTCCTTTTTCCACACATCGTTTAATTAAATCAAGCTTACCGGTGACATTGTCTATGGCATCAACCACGTAATGAAGATCACCGGCCAGCAGTTGTTCACCGTTTTCCGGGGTGTAGAATTCTTTCACCGCCTGCACTTTAATTTCCGGGTTAATCAACTTAACCCTGCCGGCCATCAGTTCCACTTTCGCCCGGCCAACGGTGTTATCCAAAGCATGAAGCTGGCGGTTAATATTGGTAATGTCCACATCGTCAAAATCAACCAGCACCAGGTGCCCCACGCCCGCCCTGGCCAGTGCCTCCACCGTGTAAGAACCCACCCCGCCGACACCAAACACAGCCACTTTACTGTTTTTTAACTTTTCCAGCCCGCCGGGGCCAATTAACATTTCCGTACGGGAAAATCTATGCACAGCCACTGCAAACAACTCCTAAACAACCGGAAATTTATACCCACTGCCCGCGGCACCACAAAGCAGGCTGACCTTTTGTACAGGTAAGCGTTTATGGATGAGAGGGCAGAATCATAAATAAAAAGCTTGGCCTCTGCCAAGCGCTATTTATCACAACACATAGATACACCCCACCAATGCCGTACCCATCCGGAGTTTATTGAACCTGCGCTCAACAGGTGGGTGCCCTCCTGGCTGCTTTCATGCTTCCTTACTAATTTAAGGCCTGCAATCATCACAACCAAAGTCAGGCTCCCTTTATTATAGTGTTGGCTCAAAACATCAGGATGAATACGCGCACAGCAGGGTTGCTAATTTTTGTTAATTTTGTAAACTTATTGCTTATATATAATATGTTAGCACAATATCGAATCGTTGGCAAGAACCAAAAAATAGATATTTTTATACTGTATTTTATAAAAAACCGTCGATTATTATACACCGGCAGCCGTTTTTAGCTGTTTTATTCCCCCGGTTTTTCCTTTTCTTTATTTACAACGGTACTCTTAATGTGCAGTTCTTTTAACTGCTTCTTATCAACTGTATCCGGTGCACCGGTCATCATACAGGTGGCACTGGCAGTTTTGGGGAAGGCAATGACATCTCTAATACTGTTTTTACCCGCCAGCAGCATTACCAGGCGGTCAAAGCCGAAGGCAATACCGCCATGGGGCGGAGCACCGTATTCAAAGGCTTCCAGCATAAAGCCAAATTTTTCACCGGCTTCCTCTTCAGTTAATCCAATGGCTTTAAACATTTTCTCCTGAATATCCCGGCGATATATTCTTATACTGCCCCCACCGATTTCCACGCCGTTTAATACCATGTCATAGGCTTTAGCCCGCACCTTTTCCGGCTGCTCTTCCAGCAGTTCCACATCTTCATCCAACGGGGCGGTAAAGGGGTGATGCATGGCCACGTAACGTCCTTCTTCTTCATCATACTCCAACAGCGGGAAGTCAACCACCCACAAGAAGTTGTAAGTATTCTCGGGAATAAGGTTTAAACGATGGGCCAGGTTAAGCCGCAGTGCACCCAGGGATGCCGCCACCACGGAGGGTTTGTCAGCAACAAATAACAGTAAATCCCCCGGTTCTGCCTCTAATTTATCTAAAATGGCATTAATTTCTTCCGGTTTAAAGAACTTGGCAATGGGAGACTTCACCCCATCTTCGGTAACTATAAAGTAAGCCAACCCTTTCGCCTGGTAGATAGATACAAAGGCGGTCAGATCATCAATTTCCTTACGGCTGAAACTGCCGCACCCCTTGGCATTAATTCCTCTAACCTGCCCCCCGCTGTTCACCGCAGAATTAAAAACCTTAAACCCGCATTGAGCGGCCACCGGTGAGATGTCTTTAATTTCCATGCCGAAGCGCAGGTCCGGTTTATCTGTTCCAAACCGGTCCACAGCCTCGCGATAAGACATTCTGGGGAAGGGCACCGGCACATCTATACCAATGGTTTCTTTACACAGGTGCGCTATCATTTCTTCCATCAGCGTCATAACATCCTCTTTATCTACAAAGGACATTTCCACATCTATTTGTGTAAATTCCGGCTGCCGGTCGGCCCGTAAATCTTCATCCCGGAAACAGCGCACAATTTGGAAGTACCGTTCCATCCCGGATAACATTAATATCTGCTTAAATATCTGCGGTGACTGAGGCAGGGCATAAAATTTCCCCGGGTTTACCCGGCTGGGTACCAGGTAATCCCTGGCTCCCTCAGGGGTGCTTTTAGTCAGCATCGGGGTTTCAATTTCTAAAAAATGATGACGATCCAGGAAATCCCGTACCGCTTTGCCGGCCCGGTGACGCAGAATCATGGCCTGCTGCATTTCCGGCCGGCGCAAATCCAGGTAACGGTATTTCAAGCGGATGTTTTCATCTACATCTACCCCGTCTTCGATATAAAAGGGCGGTGTCTGCGCTTTATTTAACACCACCAGGGTATCGGCATAAACTTCCACGGTGCCGGTGGCCATCTTGGGATTTTCAGTACCCTCCGGCCTTTTATGCACCTTACCCTTAACTGCCAGTACCCACTCGCTGCGTACCGTTTCTGCCTTATGAAAGGCTTCTTCATTCACCTCGGAGTTAAATACCACCTGGACTATTCCAAAACGATCCCGCAAATCAACGAAAATCAAGCCGCCGTGGTCACGCCGACGCTGTACCCAGCCCATTAATGTTACTTCTTGGCCGATGTCATCATTTCCAACCTTACCGCAGTAGTGAGTGCGTTTTAAACCCTGCATAAACTCCATTTTATTTACCTCCCAATTATTTCGGGTATTTTTTCCCGGGTAATTTCCCGTTGTTCCCCGGTAATCATATCTTTAACCACCGCTGTACCGTTTTCCAACTCATTTTCACCGATAATAACCGTATAACGGGCATTAAGCTTACCGGCGTACTTCATTTGTGCTTTCAAACTGCGCCCGTTGTAGTCCTTATCTGCCCTGTAGCCTAAATTTCGTAATTCTGCCAGCAGTTTAAAAGCGGCATACTCCGCCTGGGGGCTGGCAGTAACAACAAAAACATCCGGACGCCACGGCGGGGGAAACTCCACCCCCTGCTGTTCCATGGCCAGCAGTATCCGCTCTAAACCCAGGGCATAACCGATACCGGGGGTATCCTTACCACCGCAGGCTTCCACCAGGCCGTTGTACCGTCCGCCGCCGCCCACAGAGCTCTGGGCCCCAATGCCTTTAGCCATCACTTCAAAGGCGGTGTGGGTATAGTAATCCAACCCCCGCACCAGGTTTTTGTCCACAATATAATCAATGCCCAGCTCCTCCAGGTGCCGTTTAACTTCCTCAAAAAACGCCGCGCACCGGTCACACAGGCAGTCCAGTATGGCGGGAGCCCCCGCGGCCAGCTGCCTGCATTTCTTGTTTTTACAGTCCAGTATGCGCAGCGGGTTGCGCTCAAAACGGTCCTGGCAGGTGGGACAAAATTCCTCCAGCCGGGGCCGGAAAAATTCCTGTAAACTGCTTCTAAACTTGGGCCGGCATTCCGGGCATCCCAAACTGTTGATATGAAGCTCCAGGTCCTTCAATCCCAAGCGCCGGTATACTTCCATGGCCATGGCCATTACTTCTGCATCAATACCGGCACTGTGCGCCCCCAGCACTTCCACACCGAACTGGTGGAACTGGCGATACCGGCCGGCCTGGGGCCGGTCATAGCGAAACATGGGGCCGATGTAATAAAGTTTTACCGGCTGCGGACCGGCGTGCAGGTTGTTTTCTAAATATGCCCGCACCACAGAAGCGGTTCCTTCGGGACGCAGGGTAATACTGCGATCTCCACGGTCCTTAAAGGTGTACATTTCCTTTTCCACTATATCAGTGGTTTCACCCACCCCGCGTTTAAACAACTCGGTATGTTCAAATACCGGGGTGCGGATTTCCCTGTAGCCATAAATACGGCAAACGTCCCTGATAACATCTTCTATATACTGCCATTTCTCCACTTCACCGGGGATGATATCGTTAGTACCCCGGGGTTTGGTAGTAAGCATTTTGACACCCCCTATAAAATTTACAGTACAAGCCGACTATTAAAAAACCGTCCCCGGCTATGCCAAAGCATACCCAGGGACGGGATAGTTCCCGTGGTGCCACCCTGCTTGAACGCAAGCGTTCCACTTTAAGGCCGTAACGGGGCCTACCGGGCCAGTCTACTGGATGCCGTGCATCGTTCGGTGGCCACTCCCAGGTGTCTTTCAACGTCCTTACCTGCAGACGGGCTTCCAGTCACGGCCCATCCTCCCTGGCCAGGTGTGTACGCCTACTTTTCCCGGTCATAGAATTGACGTATATAAACACACTATGGAAATTGTAATAAAACAGCGTTTATTTGTCAATATTCAGCAGTACATCAATGCGGTATGGGGTCTGTCCTAAAAATGTTACAAATCCTAATGCTGCAGCTCTGCAACTGCCCTGGCAAAACCGGCGCCGGGATAAATCAACTTCCCGTTAAAAAAGACCGCATTGTTTTCCAGGTCATAATTTAAAATACAGCTAGTGCCGTCGGTAAGCTGAATGTTAATTACATGAGTTATGATGTGTTCCCCCGCTTCGTTTTCCGCGGCGGGCACTGCTTCACTAATACCTTCAAGCATCATGCTGATTAGTTCCCGGCGGTTATCCTGTAATGTATAACTGCGCTCATTATTATCCTTTATCTCAATCTGCCGCACTTTATCAGGGGTAATTTCAGCCAGGCTTATAACCGCCGCTCTTCTCACCGCTGCTCTCAACCCTTTGGTCTTTATTTCCCCGGCGTATTCCTGTTCCTTCCCCCCCGCCGGTGGGGGCGCCATTGGAGCCGCCTGCTCTAAAAACTTCTCTGCTTCCGGCGGCCGCGGCGCACTTTTTATTTCATCATTTACCATATTACTGCCAGCCGCCTCTTTTGTTTTCTGCCGGGGCACGTCCGGGGGGTTCACAGCTAACTTTTCCAGGGCATCTTCTTTCACCACCGCTTTTTTCCCGTCTAAAAACGTTGTCATCCCCGCTTCACCCCACAACCCCACAGCCAATACCAGCGTCAGTGCCGCCGCTGCCAGGTATGGCAGTATTCTTTTTAACGGCGGTTTTATCTCTGACCGCAGAGCTTTTTCCAACCGTTTCTCCATCAGGGCCGGCACTTCAATACCATCTGACCAGTTCCGCAGGCCGGTGGTAACCTGTTTTAACAACTGGTATTCCCGCCGGCAGCGCTCACAATGCTCTAGGTGATTTTCAACCATTTCTCGCCGGTCCGGGGGCAGCTCACCCAGCACCAAATCCATTATTAACCCGGAAAAATCAGCACAAGTCAACCGGCTCACCCCCCAACCCGCTGTCTTTAGTCAGTAACAGCTTCAATTTTTTCAGTGCCCGGTACAACCTGGACTTTACCGTACCCACCGGGCAGTTGAGAACCAGCGCAATATCATCAATCTTCATATCTTGAAAAAAACGCAGCACCACCACCGCCCGGTGCTGTTCATCCAATTCCGCCACCGCCTGGGAAATATCCACCCTGCTTTCGATGTTGTTTTCCACCGGGTCAGATAACCAAACCCGCTCCACCGGTGTGGTACGCCGGCGCTGGCGTAAAATGTCAATACAGCGGTTAATTAAGATGCGATAAAGCCAACTTCTAAACTGCCTGGGATCGCGCAGTTTACCAATGTCCCGGTAGGCCTTTAAAAAGGCATCCTGCACCGCGTCGGCAGCATCATGTTCGTTACCCAGCATACCCATGGCAGTGCGGTACAAAGGCTGTTGGTACTGCTTGCTCAGTTTCAGAAATGCTGCTGCATCCCCGTTTACTGCTTTTTTCACTAATAATTCATCGATCATAAAATCAACTCTCTTTAAGTAACATGAAAATACTCCCTGATAACAGGCGTAATAAGCAGCCAAAAAGTTCCCTTTCAGGATCATTTCTTTAAATGTTTTTATCTTTTGGGTATAATGGGTGATGAGGTGATTATTGATGACGATAACAAAAGAATTAATCGATAAAATTAACGCCCTGGCCCGCAAGCAGCGCAGTGAGGGATTAACTGAAGAAGAAAAAAAAGAACAACAAAAACTGCGTAAAATTTACCTGCAGGGTATCCGCAAGCAGGTAATAGACCAGCTGGAAAAAGTAAGGTTTGTGGATAACGGGCACGGAAGCGGTTGTTCCTGTGGGTGCAGCCATCATCACCGGCGCAAGTAAATACTTAAGCCGGCGGCCTTTCGCAATAGGGGCCGGAATTCTTTCATCAACCAGCCCCAGCGCTTCAGCCCGCCGGCTTAAGCACCTTTTCCCGGCATGTTCACCTGCCGGGATTTTCAGTTTCTTACTGAATAAAGGGGTTATGCCTTTTTTCCTGCTCTATTAATGTATCCGGCCCGTGCCCGGGATAAACCCTGGTTTCACCGGGTAAGACAAGCAGCTTTTCTTTAATTCCTTTAATCAACTGCCGGTGATCTCCCCCGGGGAAATCAGACCTGCCCACGGAACCGGCAAACAGGGTGTCCCCGGTAAATACCGCGTTTTCTACTTTAATACAAATACCACCCTCGGTGTGCCCGGGAACACTTATCACTTCCAGCTCCAAGCTGCCCAGCTTAATTATCTCCCCCCCGCACAGCAGTTGATCCGCCGGCTGCAGGGTAACATTTTGGCCCAAAAAAACAGATAAGTTTTTTTGCGGGTTACCGAACATTTCGGCATCGGCACTGTGAACCAGCACTTTCGCCCCCGTTGCTGCTTTTACCCGGTCCACCGCGGCAATATGGTCCGCATGGCCGTGGGTGCAGATGATGTATTTAGGTTTTACCGCCAACAGGTTCAGCAGATTCAAAATGTCTTCCGCATCCCCACCCGGGTCGATAACAGCCGCTTCTTTGGTTTCCTCACAGGCCAGGATGTAGCAGTTGGCATCCAACTGTCCCACAGGTAATACTTCAACAATCAACGGTATTCCTCCAGACAATTTTTTAGTTATTATCTTCTAATCTCCAGTTAAATCTTTCTAAAATTCTTTTTTACTGTCCAGCAGCAGGGTCACCGGACCGTCGTTTACTATATTCACCACCATGTGGGTTTGAAAGCGGCCGGTGGCCACTTTCAGGCCCAGCTGCTGCAGCTTATGCACAAACTGCTGATAAAGTTCGTTGGCTGCTTCAGGCGCTGCCGCACCGGAAAAACTGGGACGGCGCCCCCGGCGGCAGTCCCCGTAAAGTGTAAACTGGGAAACCGCCAGCACTTCCCCGCCAACATCCAGCACAGATAAATTTAACTTGCCGTTCTCATCTTCAAATATTCTCAACCGGGCTATTTTTTCTGCCAGGTAATCCACATCTGCATCGGTATCATTTTTACCCACTCCCAGCAGTACCACCAGCCCTTTTTTTACGGCCCCCACTTCCCGGTTTTCAACGGTGACAGAGCCGCTGGTAACCCTTTGTACCACTGCACGCAAAATTCAATACCCCCAATGTCAGTGTACCACAGTTTGACCTCCTGCAATCCTGCGCACACCGTAAACATCTTTAACTCTTTTTATTTTGTTTATCACATACTCCAGCTGTTCCAAGCTCCTTAAGTGAAGAGCCAGCTCAATTGTGGCCATTCTATCCTTTCTGGTACGGGCGGTAACCCAGTTGGTATTAATTTTCATCTCCACCAGTACATTGAGCACATCACTTAACAAGCCGGCCCGGTCGATACCGGAAACTTCTAATTTAACGTGAAAGGTGGAGCTGAAGTCTTTGTCCCATGCCACTTCCACCATCCGGTCAGGTTCATTCCGCTGCAGTTCCAACAGGTTTCTGCAATCCGCCCGGTGAATTGATACACCCCGACCCCGGGTAATATAGCCTACAATTTCATCCCCCGGCACGGGGTTGCAGCAGTGGGCCAATCTGATTAACAGGTTATCAATCCCCTTTACCCTGATACCCTGGGTGGGCTTGCCCCATTCCCCTTTAGTGCTCTGTTTGGATAAAACATCCTCTGTGGTAATAATCTTTTTGGTATCAATATCCAGTTCTTCTTTCAACCGCCCCAAAATATTCAAGGCTGTAATTTGACCGCTGCCCACAGCGGCAAAAATATCATCCAAGCTCAACAGGCCGAACTTCTGTCCCACCTCCAGCAGTTTTTCATTTCTTAAAATCGATAATTCCAGGTCCTGCTTTCTAATCTCCCGTTCTATCAGTTCCCTACCTTTGACAATATTTTCTTCCTTTTCTTCCCGCTTAAACCACTGGCGGATACGGGCTTTAGCCTGGGATGTTTTTACAATATTCAGCCAGTCCCGGCTGGGTCCACTGTTTTTGTTGGTAACAATTTCTACAATATTGCCGTTTTTAAGTTTATAATCCAGGGGTACAATGCGCCCGTTTACTTTAGCACCAATGCAGCGGTGACCGATATCGGTGTGAATGCGGTAGGCAAAATCTATGGGCACCGATCCTGCCGGCAGTTCCACCACATCCCCCTTGGGTGTAAATACAAACACCGCGTTAGAAAATATATCTATTTTCAGGCCTTCCATAAACTCCCGGGCATCCCGTAAATCCTTCTGCCATTCCATCAGCTGGCGCAGCCAAGCCAGTTTTTGGTCAGCTTCATCAATTTTGGCCGCCGGTTTACCTTCCTTGTACCGCCAGTGAGCAGCAATACCATACTCCGCGGTACGGTGCATGTCAAAGGTACGAATTTGTATTTCAAAGGGTTCTCCCTTGGGACCAATCACTGTGGTGTGCAGCGATTGGTACATGTTGGTTTTGGGCATGGCAATATAATCTTTAAACCGCCCGGGAATGGGTTTCCACATGGTATGGGCAATTCCCAGGGCCGCGTAGCAGTCCTTCACCGTGTCCACTAAAATACGCACTGCCAGAACATCAAAAATTTCGGTAAAATCCTTTTTCTGGTCTTTCATTTTTTTATAAATGGAGTAAAAATTCTTCGGACGACCGGTTATTTCCGCTTTAATGCCCATTTCCCGCAAACGCTGGTTTAAATCATTAATAACCTGCTGGATATAATCCTCCCGTTTTTTTCTGGTAGCCGCCACCAGTTCCTTCAGCTTGTAGTATTCATCCGGGTGACGGTATCTAAAGGAAATATCCTCCAGTTCCCACTTGATGCGGTATATTCCCAGGCGGTGAGCCAACGGGGCAAAAATATCCAGTGTTTCTTCCGCTTTTTCCCGCTGTTTAACTTCTGACTGGTATTTCAATGTACGCATGTTGTGCAGCCGGTCAGCCAATTTGATCAGTACCACCCTGATATCTTTGGCCATGGCCAGAAACATTTTGCGCAAATTTTCCGCCTGCCGCTCTTCCTTGGTTTTAAACTCCAGTTTTTTTAGTTTTGTTACCCCGTCAACCAATAAAGCAACATCTTCTCCAAATTCTGCCTTTATATCTTCCAGTGTTACACCGGTATCTTCAACCACATCATGCAGCAGCCCGCCCACCAGTGTTCTGGTATCCAAATGCAGGTCAGCTAAAATTTTAGCTACTTCAACGGGATGAATAAAAAAATCTTCACCGGAGTTTCGCTTTTGACCGAAATGTGCCCATTCAGCATAACGGTACGCTTTGCGGAGGAAGGCGATGTCCGCTGTGGGATTATAACTTTTAACTTTGTCAACAATTTCCGTTAAGGACACCGTTATCCCTCCCGTTTACCTAAGATGATAAATAACAGTTCCTTAATTTCTAAATGTCATATTTAATAAGGGATATTATATCATAACTGCCCAATTTGTCTCTACCGTTTAAGTCAGTCAACTCCACTATAAAGGCCGCCCCTACAACTATGCCGCCCAGCTGTCTTACCAGGTTTTCCGCCGCTGCCACCGTTCCCCCGGTGGCCAGCAGATCATCAACCAGCAAAACCCTCTGCTCTTCATTTATCGAATCTTTGTGTACTTCTAATGCATCTTCTCCATATTCCAGGGCATATCTGCTCTGCAGCACTTCACCGGGCAGCTTCCCGGGCTTGCGTATTAACACCACACCGGTACCCAGTTCATAGGCCAGCGCTGCTCCTAGAGCAAAACCCCGGGCTTCGGGGCAGGCCACCAGGTCCGCATTTAAATGACGGCACTTTTCGGCCAGCTGCTTTATCGTCCACCTAAAGGCTTCCTGGTTTTTAAATAAAGTAGTAATGTCCTTAAAACTAATGCCCGGCTTGGGAAAATCAGGTATCACTCTTATTACAGATTTTAAATCCAACGTAATAACTCCTTCCCTATCGTTTATAAGTATGGCAGTTTAGTAATAGATTTTAAATTTCCACTAACTATTATAGTTACAAACTGCAGTCCTTCCAATGCTATGTTGTTAGTCCAGCGGAAGGTTTTTGATATCTCCAAATCCAGTTTATGACTGGGCCGGGGCAGCATTTTAACCTGGTAAATACCGTTCTTATAAGCAAACTTAAGCAGTCCCAGTTCGGCAAAAATCCTCATGGATAAAGCCAGGGTATAGTCCTCAACCATGGCACCGCCATCTTCCGTCAGCGGCTCCATTAATTCATTTACCGGCAATTCAACCACTTTACTCATGCCCACGCGCCGAATTAAATACCGGTAAAGGGCCACCAGGCAGTCCCTTTCCGGGGCTAAAGTTGACAGCGCCTTGGTGGCAGCAGCAATATCCGCCGTGCCAAACATAAAGTATAAATCACCGTTAAGTCCTGTTACCTGGGCTGCAGTTTGCAGATCTTTAGCACTAAAAGGCGGGTAATAAAGAATTACCCTGCCCATATCTTTAATGTTTAAATTCTTAATTAATCTCGGGGTGGTTACCAGCACCAAGCCGGACTCCGGGGTGGCCAAGCTGCGGATACATTTGGCCGCTTCTTCAGGCATTCCCCGGCAGAAATAGCCTATGCGATGAGCCAGTTCCGGGTTCCTCAAAGCAATGGTATGGGCCAGCTCAATCACCTGGTAACCGCTGTTTACCAGTATCACCACCGATCGGTGGCCGATAATGTTCACTAAAGTCCCCAGGCGATCGGGGCATTCCCGGTGGTCGTGCAGCGTAATTTGATGCCAAAATTCTGTGGACATTTCTTTAACCGGCTCATCCACCGGACCATTTTGTTTATAAAATTCCAATTTTTCCAATAAATAATCCGGGCTGGAAAGCCGTAATCTTTTATTCTGCAGCAGCCCCTGGGCGCAGCGGGCCAAATCCTCAGAAAAATACCGGCAGCTTATCCCCTCGCTGCGAACGGCTGCCCGCCGGCAGATATCTTTAACCTTTAACTGCACTGAACGGCGGCCGTTCCACTCGTTAATTTCCGGCACAAAAGCCAAATCAACCGTTTCACAGGCAGCCAGCATCTCCCCGTAGGCAGCCAAATTAAAGCCTATCCCGTCCAGCACCGCCCGGTCATCACGCACTTTTATCTTTAAGTGATTTTGATTCTCTCCCACTAAACGCCAGTTAAGCATTTGAACTTCCCGGCTTCCCAACACCGGTCCCGGGTTGCAGTGCCCAAAGGGAGCCAGCAGTGCCATCTCCTGCACAACATCTTCGGTTAACTCATCCAGGGATATCACTTTATCCACCGTGATGCTGGGTAAAAGGGATTCTTCATCCAATACCCGGTCTGCATATTCATTAATTTTCTGCCGCAGGCAGTCCACATTTTCAGCCGGAATAGAAAAACCGGCCGCCTTTTCGTGACCACCAAAGTTAGTTAGAAGATCTTTACAATATTCCAGCGCATTGTACAGGTGAAGGCCATCTATACTGCGGGCAGAACCTTTACCTTCCTCCCCTGCCAGTGAAATTAACAATACCGGGCGGTGATAACGCTCCAGCAGCCGGGAGGCCACAATGCCTATTACGCCGGGGTGCCAGTTTTCCGCAGCCAGCACCAGCACCTTATGGTCTAAAAATTCCGGCCGCTGCTCTATCATTGCCAGGGCTTCCTCTAATACCTGCATTTCAATGTTCTGCCGTTCTTTATTACTTTTATCCAAATTTCGGGCAATTTCCCTGGCCCGTTCCGGTTCCGGGCATAAAAGCAGTTCCACCCCCAACCGGGGGTCGGCCACCCGCCCCGCGGCATTCAGCCGGGGGGCCAGGGCAAAACCAACGTCCGCGGTATTAATGTGCCTGTTGCCCACACCGCTTACTTCTTTTAAAGCGGCCAGGCCCAGGTTGGGACTAATTCTTAACTGCTCCAAACCGTGCTTTACAATAATACGATTTTCCCCCAACAGGGGCACAATATCGGCCACCGTACCCAGGCAGGCCACATCCAACAGGTCATACCAGGCGTGGTTAGGCAGCTCCACCTCGTTATAAACAGCCTGTACCAGTTTCATGGCCACTCCCACACCGGCCAGTTCCTGAAAAGGGTAACGGCAGTCAGGCCTTTTGGGGTTTACCACCGCCTCCGCCCGGGGTAACTGTTCACCCGGTTCATGGTGATCGGTAATTACCAGGGTTAACCCCAACTCCCCGGCCAGTTCCGCCTCTTCCAGGGCGGTTATTCCACAGTCGACGGTGATTACCAAACGGTAACCTTCCTCCGCTGCCCAGCGCAGTGTATCACCGTGCAGCCCGTATCCCTGCTCACGCTGGGGAATGTAATAATCCACCACGCCGCCCAAACGATGCAGGGCATTTACCAGCAGAGCGGTGGCAGAAATACCGTCCACATCATAATCCCCATGTACTAAAATGGGCTGGCCATCTCTCAGGCATTTCATCACCGCCGCCAGGGCTTTATCCATATCCTTCATCAGCATGGGATCGTGCAGATAATTCAGCCCGCTGTTTAAAAAAGCCCGGGCTTCTTCCACTGTATGAATCCCCCGGTTAATCAGCATCTGGGCCAATATTTCCGATATATTTAACTGGTTAGCAAGTATAATTCTAAGGGGCGAACTGGTTGATTTAACTTTCCATATTTTCTTACCATTGGTTTTATTAACTGCAGGTAATTTTTTCATAGACAACTCCCACTAATTTATTCTATATTTAATTATAAACCAGCATAATCGGGTATTTCAATGCAGGTTGTTCATGTCCGGGAGGTTTTTGTGAAATTAGTAACTATAATATGCTATAATACAATCATGGGAGGTAGAAAATTGCGTTATTTATACGTGGGAATGGGCGGGGTGCTGGGAGCCATTTCCCGTTATCTTGTCAGCCTGATGATCACCCCGGCCAACAGCAGCACAATCCCCTGGCAGACATTAACGGTTAATTTTTTGGGCTGTTATATACTGGGCTTAATTGCATTTTTAAACCTGTGGCCGATAAATAAAAATTTACGCTTGGCCCTTTCCACGGGGTTTGTTGGCTCTTTGACCACCTTTTCCACTTTTTCCGTTGAAGTTATGTACCTGGTAAATCAGGGCTGTTATATACCGGCGCTGGCATATATAATCATCAGCCTGCTGGGAGGAATAATGCTGGCCACCCTGGGCATGCTGACAGCAAATGCTGTTAATCACAGGAAAAAAGCACTGGAGGCAGAGTAATGTCATCGATATTTTGGGTTGGAATGGGAGGTTTTATCGGCGCCACCGGCCGCTATGCAGTTAGCCGCCTTCAATTCACCAAAAAAAATAATTTTCCCTGGGCTACTTTTATTGTTAATGCACTGGGTTCTCTCATTTTAGGGTTTTTGTACGGTTTAAACCATAATTTTAACCTCATTGATAATAACGTAATGTATTTTTTGGGCGGCGGTATAATGGGATCTTTCACCACCTTCTCTACTTTTTCACTGGAGTCTTTACAGCTGTACAAAAGCGGCAGAATGATGTTATTTACGCTGTACGTACTGTCCTCTGTGGTATTATGTTTGTTCTGCGCCACCACCGGTTTTCTGCTGGCCCCATTTTTTGCTTCAACGGGTAACTAACGAATAGAACCGCACTGCCGGGGAAATAATATGGCTAGCAAAATAACTAATATGCCAAAGGAGTGATTATTTCCCCATGACAGAAATACCAATCACCGAATATTTTCAAAGTGTAAAGACCAGGTTACCCGATGAGGCCTACAATGTTTTAAGGGCGCTGATGGACGACGGAAAAATGAATAAAGAAGAACTGTCGCTAACTGCCAGAGTAAAACGGGCGGTGCTTGATCATATAATTATGCAGTTATATGCATTGGGCTTGGTTGATGTTACTTCCGAGGGAAAGAGCAAAATTTGTTCTTTAACCAAGCTGGGGGAAGAGTACCTGCAGCTGTTTAAATCCGCAAGCTGACACGGCGTGACCCCCATACCCCATCAGAGGATGAAAAAGCAGGTGATCTTTTGTACTGCAGAACAAAATAAAAGGCGCGTGTAAGCATTATCATGCTGCACGCGCCTTTTATTTTCCATTTTTCATCTTTTTTATCATTCCTATAAAATTTTACTTAAAAACAGCTGGGTTCTGGGATTTTGGGCGTTGTTAAATATCTGTTCCGGTGTACCTTCTTCCACCATCCGCCCTTCGTCCATGAAAATCACCCGGTCACCCACTTCCCGGGCAAAGCCCATCTCGTGGGTCACCACCACCATGGTCATTCCCTCCCGGGCCAGCTGTTTCATTACCGCCAGTACCTCCCCAACCATTTCCGGGTCCAGCGCGCTGGTGGGTTCATCAAACAGCATAATCTTGGGACGCATGGCCAAAGCCCTGGCAATGGCCACCCTCTGCTGCTGGCCGCCGGACAGCTGACTGGGATAGGCTTCAGCTTTGTCCGACAAGCCTACCTTCTGCAGCAGTTCCCTGGCGGTTTTCTCAGCCTCTTCCTGGGAAACATTGCGCACTTTAACAGGTGCTAACGTAATGTTTTCCAGCACCGTTTTATGCGGGAAGAGGTTAAAACGCTGGAAAACCATCCCCACTTCCTGTCTTACATAATTAATATCAGTTCGGGGGTCGGTAATATCATAACCGTCAATAATTATGGTACCGGAAGTAGGTTCTTCCAATTTGTTGATGCAGCGCAAAAAGGTACTCTTACCCGACCCCGAAGGTCCAATAACCACCACCACTTCCTTCTCTTTAATGGAGCAGTTAATACCCTTTAAAACTTCGAGATCGCCAAAATTTTTATATAAATCTTTAATCTTAATGATCACCGGTCTTCAACCTCTTTTCCGTCCAGTTAACCCACTGGGAAATTATCAGCACCATTATCCAGTACATTATACCAACCAAAGCCCAAATTTCAAAAGAAGCAAAGGTTGTGGCAATTTTAATTAGTCCCTTTCTGGTCAGTTCTTCCACCGTTATAACTGACAGCAGCGATGAATCCTTCAGGGTAATAATAAACTGGTTTCCTAACGGGGGTACAATTCTTTTAAAGGCCTGGGGCCAAATAACATACCGCATGGCCTGGAAGTGGTTCATCCCCAATGATCTTGCCGCTTCCATCTGCCCCTTTTCTATGGATTGTATTCCGGCCCGCACAATCTCTGCTATATAGGCACCGGCATTCACCCCCAGGGTACCGGTGGCAGCAAAAAAAGGATCAATGCTGATACCGATGGCTTTGGGTAAGCCAAAGTAAACAAAGAAAATCTGCACCAGCAGCGGGGTGCCGCGGATCAGTGAAATATACAGCCTGGCAATGGAATTAATTATTCTACTGCGGGATAAACGCATTAAGCCAAAAACCAATCCGATGGCAAAACCAAGCAGCACTGCCAAAAACGTAATCTTTACCGTTACAACAGCACCTACCGCTAAAAACGGTAATATCTGCGTTATCAAAGTTGATATATCCACACCATCATTCCCTTCTCACGCCCAGTTAAAGAGCGTAACACTGTGTGTTACGCTCTCTTATAATTTTTAACATCTTTAACTTCTGTTAGTCACGAAATTTACTGGCCGGAACCAAACCACTTCTCAAAAATTTGATCATAGGTACCGTTTTCTTTCAGGGTGGCCAGAGCATCGTTCAGCTCTTTCAGCAGTTTTTCATTACCCTTGGGTACGGCAATACCAAACTTCTCACCGGTTAATAATTCACCCACCGTTTTAATTTTGCCTTTGCCCTTGGTGGCAATGTACCTGTCAACAACCGGCTTATCCACTATTACCGCGTCAACATTGCCGCTTTCCAAATCCAGGTAAGACTCAGGATTGTTGTCATACAGCTTAATTTCCTTCAGCTTACCGTCCTGCTTCAGTTCCTCTGCCATTTTTGCACCGGTGGTGCCGATCTTAGCTCCCAAAACCTTACCCTTCAGGTCATCAACACTTTTAATTTCTTCTTCATCAGCCCGCACAGCAATAATTTGCCCGGCATCGATATAAGGCTCGGTAAAGTTCACCTGTTCTTTACGCTCATCTGTAATGGTAATACCGGCAATACCAACATCCACGTTGCCGGCCTGCAGAGCAGGAATTAACCCGCTAAACTGCATGGGCTGCAAATCCACTTTATAACCGGCTTCTTCAGCAATGGCGTGAATTAAATCAATATCAAAGCCGGTGTATTTACCGTTTTCTTCAAACTCAAAGGGCGGAAAAGCAACATCAGTACCAACCTTTAATACATTTGCTTCATTGGCGCTGTCGCTCTTCGCCTTGTCAGTACCGCTTCCACAGCCCGCTAGGGCTATTAAAGCCAATACTAACAATGTAACTAAACCAAAACGCACAATTTTTTTCATTACTTCCTTCTGCCTCCTTTTTTGACCTTATCTGTTACACTAAACCAAATAAGATTATATTATAAATCGGTTAACCCGTCAATAAATTAAACAATCGCTTATAAAAATTGTTCAAAATTTGTATTTATTAATCACATAACAACAGCGTTTTATCAATCCGTCTTCAGCCTTTCCTCTAACCTGTCCACCAGGCGGGAAAAGGTAAAGGTCATAATCAAGTAAATAAAGGCCGCAGTCAGCCACAGCTCAAAGGTGGCATATGTACGGGCTACCTCCAATTGGGTTTTTCTGGCCAGTTCTTCAAAACCAATTACAGATAACAGCGAAGTTTCTTTTAACAGCATGATAAATTCATTGCCCATGGGCGGAATAACCCGTTTAAATGCCTGGGGCAGAATAACATAGCGCATGGCCTGGAAATGGTTCATTCCCAAAGACCGTGCCGCTTCTATTTGTCCCTTTTCGATGGATTGTACCCCGGCACGAAAAATTTCCGCAATATAAGCACCGCTGTTTAAACTGATGGATAATATGGCTGCAAACCAAATATTTAATGAAAAATTGGTCATAAAGGGCTCTCCGCCGGTGGAAACCCAGTACTCATGCAGCGATTTCAGCAGCCCCGGTATACCGAAATAAATGAGCATAATCTGCACAAACAACGGGCTGCCGCGAAAGAAATCCACATATGCGGTTCCCCCCAGCCTCACCAATTTATTCCTGGATAACCTGGCCAAACCGGCAGCTAAACCGATAATACTACCTAAAATTATTCCTACGGCTGTAATAATTAAGGATATTCCTGCCCCTTCCAGCATCAGCGGCAGTGCATGTAGTATATTTTCCATAATCCACCTCTTCAATCTGTACATGAAATATGCGTAACACACCGCGTGCTACGCATATTTTTTACCGCAATCTAATTTTTTAATAAATTAAAATTAAGAACGTTCGCCCGGGAGATAGTCCGGAGCAGAAGTATGGAACCATTTTTCATACAGCTGGTTAAACTTGCCGTTTTCCTTCAGCTTTTTCAATCCTTCGTTAATGCTTTCCAAAAGCTCGGTGTTTTCTTTGGCCACCGCAATACCGTAATAATCACCAACCAGGGTATCACCAACTATTTTCACTTTCCCCTGGCCTTTTTTCTCAATAAATTCTTCAGTTACCGGCTCATCATTGATAACCGCATCCACCCCGCCGTTTATCAGCTCGTTAAACACCAGGTCAACGGTGTTATAGGTTTTAACTTCCGCACCGTATTTTTCCTTAAACTCGTTGGCTTTATCCGCCCCGGTGGTACCGATCTGAACGGCAATCCTCTTGCCGGCCAAATCCTCAGGCTTGGTAATTTCATTGTTATCCTCACGCACAGCTATAACTAAAGGTGCTTCGTAGTAAGGAATGGAAAAATTAACCTGTTCTTCCCGTTTCGGCTTAATACTCATGCCGGAAACAATCACATCAATTTGACCGGTCTGCAGGGCCGGAATAAGCCCGTCAAAGCTTAAACTCTTTAATTCCACTTCAAAACCCTGTTCTTCAGCAATGGCTTTAATCAGGTCAATGTCAAAACCTACAAATTCACCGTTTTCATCGGTGGATTCAAAAGGCGCAAAGGTTGGTTCAAAGGCTGCAACAAGCTTTTGCTTGGCTTCTTCCCCACCTTCGCCCTGTTTGTCAGCCGCTTTTTCACCGCCGCAGCCCACTGCTGCAACCATTAAGGCCAATACAGCAAGGGCAACGGCACCCAGCTTAAATAATTTTCGCACTTCAAAACTCCCCCTCTGAATAAAATTTCTATTTATTAATAATTATACATCCCTAAATATTCGCCCCCATTCGAAAAAATCCTGCTGGTAAATTAAATACTTTTTTGATATCCTAATTTCATTAGCCGGTTGGTAATTTTTACTGCCGGCTCCGCAAAGGGGGATTGATAACAGCAGTGGATAAAATACGCACCAGGCAGGTAAAGGCAAACCTGGCGTTACTGGCCGTGGCCTTCGTATGGGGGGCAACCTTTGTAGTAGTTCAGGATGCATTGGCTGACATTACCCCCCACTATTTTAACGCCATTAGATTTACTTTAGCCTTTGCTTTTTTAGCGGCAGTATACCGGTCTAAATTTAAGAATATCCGCCGGCCTACCATAAGGGCTGGGATTTTAATCGGCTTAATCTTATTTTCCGGTTATGCCTTTCAAACAGTGGGACTAAAATATACCACCGCCTCCAATTCCGGTTTCATTACCGGTTTGGCAGTGGTTTTGGTCCCACTTATAACCGCTCTAACGCTGCGGCGCCTGCCAACCATCCCTGTTATTTTGGGTGTCACCAGCGCCACCATCGGTTTAGGACTGCTTTCTTTAAGCCAGGGAATAGACCGGCTGAACACCGGCGATGTACTGACCTTTTTTTGCGCCCTCTCCTTCGGCCTGCACATAGTGATGGTGGGTAAATACGCCCCCCGCCACGATCCGGTGCTGCTGGCTTTGATCCAAATTGCCACGGTGGCGGCAGCCAGTTTGGTACTGGGCGCCTTTACCGAAGCGGTACCACAGCCGCAGTCATTCAGCAGACCGGTTTGGCTGGCCCTTATAATCACAGCCATTCCGGCAACGGCACTGGCTTTTTTAATTCAAAACACAGTGCAAAAATTTACCACTCCCACCCACACCGCCATTATTTTCACCACAGAGCCGGTGTTTGCCGCTTTAACCGCCTTTGCAGCGTCAGGAGAAGTTTTAAGCACCAGGCAGCTGGCCGGCTGCGTTTTAATTCTGGCCGGAATGCTGGTGACAGAGTTAAAGGGATCGGCTTCCCAATCTAAAACAAAAGAGGGGCCGGGAGCAGGCTGATTGATAATAAGCAATACTTCCGCAACCCCTCGGCCCGGCAGACATGCCGGGCAAACCATGTAAAACCCCGTCACCGTGACGGGGTTTTAACCGGAATCTGTTTCAGCCCTGCCCGCTGCATCAGATCAACGGCCGCTTCAGTATGTCCCGGGCGTTCCAGTACACCACTTTTTACCCGTGCTGGCTGTATAAGTTTTCTAAAACATTACATGCTTGAACAATTTCTTCATATTTTATATCATTTACAAAAATACATTTTCCAATAGCCGGAGGTAAGGGAACTCTTTGCAAACCATCTCGATGATGCGTTCGTTCTATTAGGCTTTCCCATAGCAGTTCAGGTTTAAGGGACTGATGATAATAAGGAAGACCCAGTTTTCTTATTAAATCCAAAACGCGTTCTTGCTCTGAACGGGATAAGAGCGAATGTATATTAGCCAGTACAACGGAAAATGCTACATCTATTGCTACGGCTTCTCCATGCAGCAGATTGTTAACATCCTGCATTTCCAGGATCGGACTAAATGTATGACCAAAATCAACAGAACGTTCTAAGCTGCTCTCATACAAATTTGGCTGTAATTCTTCTAACATCCCTGCAATAGAAAGATCCAAGATTTCTTGACCGCTTTGATTTTGAAATTTTGACTCAATGCATTCCGCTCCATCCTGCTCAAGATATTCAAAAAGAGTGAGATCCTTAATTACTGCAAGCTTTACAATTTCACCTAAGCCATTTAAAATATGGCGAGTTGGTAAAGTTTTCAGGAACAATTTATTTAAAATAACCGCTTTTGGTGGCTCAAAACTACCCATCCGGTTTTTGTGTTCGTTAAAATTCACCCCCGTTTTAATTCCCACTGCTGCATCCACATAACCCATCAGAGTGGTAGGAATTTTAACATGGGGGACCCCCCTTCTATAACAGCTTGCTACAAAACCAACAATATCAGTAACAACACCGCCACCAATTGCAATAACCGGTTCCCCGCGGCGATCAATGGGAAATTCATCTAATTCTTTAAATAGTCTGATAAAATTTTCCACTGTTTTGTTTTTTTCCCCGCTTTGAAATGAAACGATTTTGCTTTTTACATGATTTTCATCAAAATAACTTTTAAGTTTTTCATAATTTAGTTGATAAATAAACTCATCAACAACAACAAAACGACGACTGTTTTTCTTTCTACCTCCTATCAGCATTATTTTATTTTGGGGGTCGAAGATATTCTCATCTACAATAATGTCGTAATTTATTTCTTTTTGATGCTTAACACTCCACCTAACTTTACTTAAATCAAGATTAATCATCATATGTCATCCTCCGTATGACGCAAAATAAAAGGCAGGTTAGAACAAAAATTCACAAAGACGGCGTGTTCCGGACCAATGGGCTGCAGCAGTTCAATTCGACAATTGATGGCAGGTATCTCAATTGCCGCTCAGCAAACTTCAAGCCATTTATGTTTATCTTTTAATAACTGTTTAGCTATTTGCTTTGCGCCTTCAAGATCATGATAAGATGCTTGTCCACATTCCTTGTCGCTGCTAAGTGGTACTTCATCGGCAAGTAAGATATCTTCTAATACCTTCTCAAAACAAGCAATTATTTTTTGGGCGCTGCATTCATTCAACAAAATTAAATAAAAGCCTGTTTGGCAGCCCATGGGAGCCATGCTAACGAAACCATCCATGTATCGTTTAAAACCTGTGAGCAGAAAATGTTCTAACGAGTGTAAAACTTCTGCTTTGATATAACTTGTGTTTGGCTGCGTAAAGCGCAAATCATACAGAAAAACATAGTCTCCCTGTTTTCCCTTTTTATATTCTGTCAGCCGAATATACGGTGCTTTCACAATACGATGATCAATTTCACCAAGCGCTTGAGGATTCCATCCTTCTTTTGTAAGATCTATTAATTCTTCCCCATTATGCTCCATACACTTCAACAAATATTCTCGACTTGCTGAAAGAACGCTTTCCCAAACGTCGGAATGATTATACAATTCAACGGTTACATAACCATTGTAGTTATTATCTTTTAAAGCCCGAAGAGTGGCATTAAAATCAATTTCTCCCTTCCCCGGAAATTCGTGATAATGTACTTTCCCTTTTATAGTATTGCAAATGGGTTTGGTGATTATCGGCTCATTATTTGCTTCCTGTTTATTTCTGAGAAACTTCAATATCGGTTCAGACTTCCTTATCACCTCAAAATCTATACCGGCAACGGAATCTAAAAAAGCATTGACTTCTAGGTCAATTTCCTTATCGCTTGTAATTCCATGAACATTTTCTAGATTTACAAACTTAACACCAGCACTTCCATTGAGGGCATGAGCAAAGCTTCTTATATTTTCCCTTTCACCATGGTTAAGCTCATTTGAATAAAAACATATGCATTTCTCTTTGTCTATGAAAAGAAAATCATTCCCACTGGAAATATAAATTAAATAACCAGCAAAATCTAAATCGATTTTCGATGGCTCTAATGAATATGATGGCAGGCATATTAGCTTTAAATTATATCCTTCTTTTATATCTGCAAGATGCATATATTCGGTATAGGGGATGGCTTCAACAATAGATTTTATGTAATCATCCTCGGTGCAGTAAACATGGCCAATATCCACATGCAGCCTAAAGTTTGGTGAGTTTACCTCATCCATGAGAGAAATTGCATCATTAAGAGTTTCAATGTACATGCCGGGCTCCGGTTCAATGACCAATATTACATCACCAATGTCAGCTAAGCAGTCTTTTATGCCTTCTACCAGCAATTTCCTGGGATTAATTGATGGATTATCAATATGTTCTTTTCTTAAATAACCACTCTGAAAACTAACAATGGGAATATCTACTTTTTGGGCAATTTCAATACCTTTTTGGATCAATTCTATGCGCTGTCTTCTTTTGTCAGCATCAAGAGAAATTAATGATGGTTCATGAGGAATATCGGAAAGCAAACGCGGCGTTGCTGTAGATATACAAATTGGTTTTACTTTGCGATTTTTAAAAAAATTCTTTATTTTTAACAAATGTTCATCCGTCATTGTAAAAGGATCAAATTGTCCATATTGAAACGATAATTCAACACCTTCAAAACCAGCTTTTTCAACTTCAGAAATAGCCCTGAAAAAATCCAGTTTTGTTAAGCCGTTGGTACTGTAACTTAATTTAAACATGGAACCTCTCCCTCCTGAATAAATTAGTTTCCTCACCTATGCACATGATTCTATCTTTGAAGCCTTTTTTACTTTAGCAGCTTAAATTGTATTCAACTAAAACTACCTTTTCAATGCCTTGGATTTATTCTCCCGGTTTATGGGTTTAAACTGCCAAATACAGGATGAGATAAGGTACAAATCTTGTTCAGCAAATGGCTAACATAATCTTTCTAACCCTTCATTGTTCTGTGTATAGTGATTATGTCTTTAAACTGCTGATTTGGAAATAAACATAAGTAAGTGTTCTCCAGCTGGCATTTTGCGTCCCTAAACCGGCAGTTTAAGCCCCACCGGGAGGATTTTTCACTGCTAAAAATGTAATTTTAATAAAAAATGCAGTTTTAAACAGCTTCTAAATATAAGATTGAAGGGCGTTTGTTGTTAAAATAATAACATTTCCTGGTCTGTAATATTTCTGTACTCTATTCCGAAGTGTTTTTTGATTGTACACCTCGGCTTGTACGTGGTAAATTATTAAAATTTCCCCTCCTGGGGTTGATAATTTGTGGTTTTCTTATGGACAAAGTTAAAATTTATGTTTTTGCACGTTGCTGGTGACCGCTGCCGCTTTAAACGCGAATCCCTTTAGTATTTGCTTATATTATGAGCCGGAATATCTGCGGGCTTAAAAAAGTAACATCAAGGGCGTTTATTGTGCCCCGTATTTTTACCGGAGGGATCTATATGCTGGAAAAGATTGATGCAGTAATTGTGGATGATAACCCGTACTCTGCCAAAGTTTTCAGTAACATGTTGATCAAAAGCGGGCGAATAAATGTGGCCGGCATCTTCGACAGTGGAGAGAAACTTATGGTCAGTTTCCAATCCGGGCTAAACTGCCATATTGTATTTTGGGACACAGCCCTGCCGGGTATTGCCGGTTCAAAATTAGAGGAATATCTTAGAAAAGAAAGATCCGATATACAGGTGGTATTTGTAACGGCAAATATAGAATTTACCCCCGAAGCATTTGACCTGGAAGCCACCGATTACCTGGTTAAACCGTTTGATGAAGAAAGGTTAAACCGCTGCATAACCAGGATATTGAATAAAATTGAAAGTTCAAACCGGAAAGCAGAAACCTATACCATAGAAAATAAAAGTGATACCATCATTTTGAATATAGATCATATCATTTTTATAGAAAAATATAAAAAAAACAGTATTTTTCATACAACCGAGGGTATTTATAAAAGCTATGAATCCCTGAATACAGTTGAAAAAAAATTAAACTGCCAAGACTTTTTCAGAAGTCACAGGTCTTTTATAGTAAATAAAAACTATATTCAAAGGGTTAAACGATGGGGTGATAGGGCTTATGAGATAATATTTACGCAAACGGATAAAACGGCCTCGTTGAGCCGGAGCAGAATAGGAATGCTGAAATCCTTAATAAAAAGAGAAGGGTAAAGCCGACAGAACGCCGGTTCTGCCGGCCCGATTTCAACTTTCCCCTGCTATTTTATTGATTTTATCAATATACATATCGGTTAATTCCCGGGCTATTTCCATGCTGCTGCCTTCACTGTAAATTCTGCACAGCGGCTCTTCCGGATCCGGCAGCACCAAGGCCCATCCCTGCGGATGATAAACTTTAACCCCATCCAGCAGTTCCAATTTTCCCGGCTTTTCTTCTATCAGCTTTCTTATAACCCGTCCTTTGGCTTCCCAGGATACCGGCACCTGCTTTTTAGCCACAAAAAATGCCGGTATCTCTTCTACCAGAGCTGATAACCCTATTTTTTTCCGGGCGCAAAATTCCAGCACTTTAATAAAGGCCGCCACGGCATCAAAGTTTAATAAAAATTGCGATAACTTTTCTTTTTGCCGGTTATCATGGACGATAATCTGTTCTAACAAATCCCGCACGGCAGTTTTTGTTCTCACCACCGTACCGTTATATTTCACGGCCATATCTTCAATAGCCCTGGGAGCTGTAACCGGCACAACAACAGGACCGCCGCGTTCCTTCAGCACCACCAGTGCCAGCAGCGCCGTAAGCATATCATCCTGGACTACCCGCCCCTTTTCGTCCACCAGTATCATACTGTCTCCATTGGGGTCTATAACGGCACCGGCATCAGCACCTTTATCCACCACCGCCCTGCCCAATTCCGGCAGCATGGCTTTATAACTGCGCCAGCTGAGGGGCAGTGCACTGCCGCCAGCACCGGCGGTCTCCACCGCAACCCCGGCCTTTAATGTTATGGGCGCAATAAACTTATCCAGGTTGCGGTTATCATAAGCCAGTACCACCTTATAACCGGCACGGGCAATTGTTTTCATATCCACGTTCCGTTCCAAATCTTCCAGGTATGCCTCTGCTGTACCGGGCACCGGTTCCACGGGAATTATTTTACCGGCATCAGCCCGGCGGTAATCTCCCCCGGCCAGTTTGTTTTCAATTTTTCTTTCTTCTCCCCGGCTGATATTGCCCCCCCGGCTGTTGGTAAACACCATGTTAATTTTATCCGGGCGCAGGGAAGAAATTTTAATATGTACCCCGGCTTTACATTCCAATTTTCGCACTGCGTAACGATGCACCGGCGTCACAACGGCACCGGCATCCAGCACCCGCACCCCCATGGACTGCAGACCGGCAGTAAATGCTTCTTTAATCATTTTACAAACCGGGTAGCTGTCACTGGTGAGCATCACCCGCTCACCAAAACTCAATGTTGAACCGTAAGCAGCACCCACCCGGCTGGCAAACTCCGGTGTAATTTCTACATTGGCTAAACCGGTGATCCCCTCCAGACCATAAATGTTTTTAGATGCACCGGCACCCCAAATAATGTTTCGCTGCACCGTGGCACCGGTTTCCACCAGTTTATTGGGCCAGAGCTTAACATCCGGTTTAACCAGCACCCGTTCTTTGATGGTGGAGTGATCGCCCACCACAACCCCTTCATATATCGAAGCGTTGGAATAAACTTTAACTCCACTGCCCAGCACCGCCCCCCGCAGGGACGATCCGGCACCCAAGTACACACCGCTGCACAGCACGCTCTTTTTAATAGATGCCCGTTCTTCAACCCGGCAGCCCTCACCCAGTACGGTATAGGGTTCTATTTTCGCATTCGGTCCAATGTCACAGCCGTCACCTATTAAAACGGGGCCGTTGACAGCGGCGGAAGGATGTATGGAAACCCCTTCTCCCACCCACACCCGGGGTCTTATCTCCCGGCCGGGAATAGAAACTTCTACCTTTCCGGCCAGCACATCCCGGTGGGCCCGCAGGTAATGCCATAAATCGCCAATATCGCACCAGTATCCTTCCAACACCACACCGTACATCGGTTTACCATCTTTTAACAGCCGGGGAAACAGGTCTTTACTAAAATCAAACTTCTGCCCCGGTTGAAAATAGTCCAATACCTCCGGTTCCAATATGTAAATACCGGTGTTCACCGTATCACTAAAAACCTCACTCCAGCCGGGTTTTTCTAAAAAGCGGGTAATTCTGCCGTCCCGTTCAGTAATCACCACCCCGTATTCCAGCGGTGTCTTCACCCTGGTTAACACCAGGGTGGCCACAGCCCCCTTCTGTTTGTGAAAATTAACTGCTTTGGTCAAATCAAAATCTGTTAAAGCATCGCCACTGATAACCATAAAAGTTTCATCCAAAAAACCGGCCGTGTTTTTCACACTGCCGGCGGTGCCCAGCGGTACTTCCTCAATAAAGTAGCGCATGCTGACACCAAATTCCACACCGCTGCCGAAATAATCTTTAATGGCTTCAGGAAGGTACTGCAGTGTAACACCAATATTTTTCAAGTTATGTTTTTTCAGCAGGTTGACGATGTGCTCCATAATGGGTCTGTTCATCACCGGCATCATGGGCTTGGGCCGGCTGCAGGTCAGCGGCCTTAACCGTGAACCCTGGCCGCCGGCCATAATAATGGCTTTCAACGGCTATGACCTCCTTATTTATAATGGTATTGTTGAATTCCGGAAATGCGGGCTGCTAAAATTTCTTCATACAACCGTACCGTTTCCCCGGCAATTTTCTGCCAGTTATACTTTTCAACCACTTCTTTATATGCCCGCTCTTTCATCCGCCCTGCGGAATCGGGATTGAGCAGCATATGCAGTACATTGTCCGCCACAGAATTTGGATTGCCCGTATATGCTTTCAAGCCGTTTACCCCGTGATCTATTATTTCCGCCAGTCCCCCGGTATCGGAAACCACCAGCGGGGTTCGGGCCGCCATAGCTTCCAAGGCCACAATACCAAAGGGCTCATACAAACTGGGAAACACAGCAACGTCAGCAAACTTGTAAAGACTGTTTCTGGTACTGTCGTCCACATAGCCGGTAAAATATACCCGTGACTCTATCCCCATCCGGCGGGCCTGCCTTTTAAGGGGAATAGTGTACGGACCCTTCCCGGCAATAATAAATTTCGTACCGGGACAATAATGCAGGATTTTGGGGGCCGCCTCCAGCAGTACCTGCACTCCCTTTTCCCGTACCAGTCGTCCCACATAAAACACAATTTTTTCATCCGGGGCAGCATAATCGTTTCTCTGCACCCGGTTATTTTTAACTGCAAAGTACTGCGGGTTAACACCGTTGGGAATAATCCTTAACTTGTCCTCCGGCACTTGAAAAACATTCCTTACTTCACCATGCATATAGCGGCTGCATACAATAACCCGCCAGGCTTCATAACAAAGCCACCACTCTATATCGCTGATATGGCGCTGCAGATCATTGTGCAAACCGTTGTTTCGCCCGTGTTCGGTGGCATGAATGGTAGCAATAAGCGGTATCTGCAAAGAATGTTTCAAAGCCCGGGCCGCGTAGGCCACCAGCCAGTCATGGGCATGGATAACGTCAAAAACCCCCTCCATGTCCCTGACCAGGGATAAACACCTCTCTAACATGGCCACGTTTAACTGCATAACCCAGGTTACAAAGTCAGGAGATGATACCTGGTAGGGAATCACTCTGTAAACCTTTACACCCCGCACATTTTCATATTCCGGCACATCCGGTGATCCCACCGTAATGATATGAACTTCATGCTGCTGTTTTGACATCGAATTGTAGAGATCGTAAACATGCTGGGCCAGCCCCCCCACGCTTTTGGGCGGGTACTCCCAGGACAAAACCAAAACGCGCATAACCAACCTCCCACCGAATAATCTTTCATATTATTTTCTATAATTATGAAAATTAAACAAAAAAAGGGGCATGATTATTCATGCCCCGCACAAGAAAATTTATAATTTAACCGTCGTGAATTTCAAAACTCCAGTTTACCCCGTTATTATTATCCCAGTTATGAGCGCTGTCGTGAAAGCAGAAATTAAACCGGCCGCTTATCTCCGGCATGCGCAAAGTTTTTACAAAGCCAAAACCGGTTTTGGCCATGCGCAAATCCTGCACCCCATGCCAACGGGTGGAATCGCCAAAACCGTAGTGTAAATAAACGCTGTCAGCACCGCTGTCAGCCAATAATCCATTATAAAAAACCACTATTTCTTCCCCTGCCGTTATGGGAACGGGATCAACCACCACACCGCCG
This sequence comes from Desulforadius tongensis, assembly GCF_016907915.1. GTDB lineage: Bacteria > Bacillota > Desulfotomaculia > Desulfotomaculales > Desulfohalotomaculaceae > Desulforadius > Desulforadius tongensis. The sequence goes on along the minus strand of NZ_JAFBCW010000013.1, from coordinate 12,993 downwards.
GGGTATTCTGCATCCCGCATATTCCTCAATCTATAAGCAGCGGTATTGCCGCTGCCAAAATTGCTGCCGCTGGCCAGAGTAAACACCTCCTTAAAATTTATTGCAAATTTAGTATTGGAAACACGATACCTTTTTATCACAGGAAATTAAAGAACAAATGAACAAGTTATAACAATAAACGAAAGCTCGTAACATTATTGCCAACCAAACCATATAATGTAAGAGCAATATATCCTTAAGGAGGGAACTTTCGTGAAACAGGGCTATGAAGATATTGAGTTCAATGAACTGAGTGCCGATATGCAAAAAGAAATAGAAATACTGAAGAAAATAATGCGCTATCTCTATGCAATTTTAGATAACAATCATCACTGCGGGCTGCCTAAGATAAATCAATGTCTCCATGATGTAGATAATAAACTTAATTACATGCTGGATAAAAGATCTAAATACGGCCTCTACGAAATTAAAAAAGAGATCAGGCAAATTGAAGATTTACTGGCCAGGGAACTGGGTAAATTGGAAAAAATCAAGCATCTGCTCACCAACCGGGAATTCGGATTAAAAGAAATTAAAAAGGAAGTAAAAGAAATCGAATGCATCATAAAAAACCCGGACTATGGATTAAAAGAAATCAAAAAAGAAATTCAAGATATTGAAGATATGATAAACAGTCCATCCTTCGGCCTCTCGGAAATAAAACAAGAAGTGGGGGGCATTGAAGATATTATTCTCAGCCCCACCGTTGGATTAAGCGAAATTAAGTCAGAAATTTCCGCCATTCATGATGCCATATTCAGCCCCACCTTTGGCTTATCAGAAATAAAAAGAGAAGTTAAAGATATTGAAGATAAAATCTGTGATAAAAAATTCGGCTTAAAAGAAATTAAATGCGAAATTTTTGATATTGAATGCAAACTTGACAGCCCGGAATTTGGATTAAAGGAAATTAAAAAGGAAATAAAAGAAATTGAATGCAAACTGGACTGGATTATTAGACACATGAAAGGTTACAAAGAACCCAGGCACCACAAGGACTGCGGGTGTTAACGGATAAAATTATTAGCTTCAATAAAACACCAAAACACCGCTTTCAGGTTGAAAGGTTTGAAAGCGGTGTTTGTCTTCAACCTGCAATTCCCAGAGGGAATTATTTTTGTTTAGACGAATGAGGATTTCTAAACTCTAAAGTCTGACCATACGAAAAAGTTTCAATTCCCAGAGGGAATTATTTTTGTTTAGACTAACCACATATATAGAGTGATCAGAAACAGTGATACGGTTTCAATTCCCAGAGGGAATTATTTTTGTTTAGACATGTTTGGTATAAAACCATCATTTCTATTTAAAATAAAGTTTCAATTCCCAGAGGGAATTATTTTTGTTTAGACGGTTTAAGTGATTTCAGTATACCGGTACCGGTTTCTCGTTTCAATTCCCAGAGGGAATTATTTTTGTTTAGACATCGACTGGACGCCACTGGACAGGGCCGGGATGCCAATCGTTTCAATTCCCAGAGGGAATTATTTTTGTTTAGACTCTTAAGGCTGTCAACGATTCCCTCAGCTACAGTACCGTAGTTTCAATTCCCAGAGGGAATTATTTTTGTTTAGACTAAACGGCAGCCCGAGTGAAACAGTGAGAATAGGGGTGTTTCAATTCCCAGAGGGAATTATTTTTGTTTAGACAGTTTTTAAGAAACTCTTTGAACTCTTCATCGTCAGCTTGTTTCAATTCCCAGAGGGAATTATTTTTGTTTAGACTTCCTTCTAAGGCAATGGTTTCACCATCTATGGTAAAGGCGTTTCAATTCCCAGAGGGAATTATTTTTGTTTAGACGCCGATGAGATAACTCATCACAAACCCTATGCATAGCAGTTTCAATTCCCAGAGGGAATTATTTTTGTTTAGACATACTATGGAAATCGCCTTGATGCAACGCTTTGTCAGGGGTTTCAATTCCCAGAGGGAATTATTTTTGTTTAGACAGGATTTCTAAACTCAAGAGCCTGACCATACGAAAAAGTTTCAATTCCCAGAGGGAATTATTTTTGTTTAGACAAAATAGACCGTATGGGCAAAAAAATAGCTGCATACGAAAGTTTCAATTCCCAGAGGGAATTATTTTTGTTTAGACAAACAAGAGCTTTAACACTTTGTAAAGAACTTTTGTTTTTTATGTTTCAATTCCCAGAGGGAATTATTTTTGTTTAGACTGAAGTAATGAGGGTAACTGTTGCTGAGAGGGGATTAATGTTTCAATTCCCAGAGGGAATTATTTTTGTTTAGAGAGTTTGACCATACGAAAAAGGTACTCTTTCAATGGGGTTTCAATTCCCAGAGGGAATTATTTTTGTTTAGACGTATCGTCAGGCTCGTAGTTTGCTTTGGGGGAAAGGTGGGTTTCAATTCCCAGAGGGAATTATTTTTGTTTAGACCAACAAGTACTCGGCGCGGCTTCCGCCATTGAAGAGGTGTTTCAATTCCCAGAGGGAATTATTTTTGTTTAGACAGGCCCGGTGATGCTTTAGCAGAAATGGCCTATCGCTGGTGTTTCAATTCCCAGAGGGAATTATTTTTGTTTAGACAACGAACCCGAGGCGCCCAACAGTTCACAGCAACCGGGTTTCAATTCCCAGAGGGAATTATTTTTGTTTAGACTTGCTGAGAGGGGATTAATCGAGATGCTTCGAGACGAGTTTCAATTCCCAGAGGGAATTATTTTTGTTTAGACGTGGGAACCCAAAAAAAATTGAAAAATTTTTTTTGGGTGCCCTGTTTCAATTCCCAGAGGGAATTATTTTTGTTTAGACGGTACTCGGTCATGGCCATAGTCTTCCCACGGCCAGGAGTTTCAATTCCCAGAGGGAATTATTTTTGTTTAGACGGGCGTAAGCACAGGAGTGCTCACGCCCCCCTGAGCCCAGCAGTTTCAATTCCCAGAGGGAATTATTTTTGTTTAGACACGCCACTTCAGAAGGAACAGAAAACGCAGGAATAGCATGCAGTTTCAATTCCCAGAGGGAATTATTTTTGTTTAGACCCCATAAGTCGCCTCATACCAAGCCTGCTGCAACCAATGTTTCAATTCCCAGAGGGAATTATTTTTGTTTAGACTGCACTATTCAGTTGGATGATGGCCTTGAGTTTATTACGTTTCAATTCCCAGAGGGAATTATTTTTGTTTAGACGCCCAATGGCAAATGGGCTGCATGGGATGATGCTGAACTGTTTCAATTCCCAGAGGGAATTATTTTTGTTTAGACAGAAAACTTTCAGGAGTTTGGACATGCCTGGGGTTTGGTTTCAATTCCCAGAGGGAATTATTTTTGTTTAGACCTTTTGGTCCTCGGGCCTTGTAACTCAAGGGCTATAATGGCTTTTTGCGAGCACCTATCAGCAAGAGCATATATCTTTCCATATCTTAGCTAAAGCAAAATAACATCAAGGCGATATGAATCTTTTTCCACCTCCTTAGTTCGCCACCAGCGCAGGTTTTCCTGCTTGCTCGCCCAAAAAAGTTTTTTGCGAGCAACCCCGGGGTTTTTTGCACAGCCCAGGGTGCTCGATAAGAACTATTCTTATTTAGGCTTGATTAACCGTTATTACTTTTCCTTTTCTTAAATATCGCCTGCATCATCCTCATTGGCTAAATCTCCACCAGTTATTATATATAATCCATCTCCAAATGGGTCGAAAGACATCCCCAAGCGGTCTACCCTACCGCTGCAGCGGGGACACTGGCGGTAAAAGATGATGCTGTCTTCGTTTTTTTTAATCAAACTGTCCAGTTTATATCTTAAACTCAACACATCTTCTTTGCGCAGCCGGCATTCAAATACACTGTACTGTACGGGTACTCCATAGTCTTTCAATGTTTTACGCACTTTTTCCCTGCGCCGGTCGTCCCGGATATCATAGGTAATAACAATATTTTCCATACTATCATTTCCATATTATCGTAATTATCGTACTTTTAACGTTATCTAATAACAAACGGTATATATTCGTCAAGTTCCCCCATAATCACCTTGGCCAAAAAACGAGCTTGCATTTCAAACACCCGCATATAGGGCAGCTGGTATTTAAACAGCGGATGGGTGATTTTTTGCCGGCGCCGCTCTTCATAGGCACGATAGAACTTTTCCCGTCCCAAGCGGTTAAGAAAGCATCCGCCCATATTATACTCAAAATTTCCTTCTTCCATCATGCCGCGATTTAATAGGCCTAAAACCACTGAATCGACTACCACAGGACGGAATTCCTCCATAATGTCCAGTGCCAAAGCAGGTCTGCCGTACAAAGGACGGTGAAAAAAACCAATATAAGGATCGAAACCGGCCACGTAAGCGGCAGTCAGACAGTCTTTAACCAACAAAGTATATCCAAAACTAAGCATGGCGTTTACCGGATCCTGGGGCGGGCGGCGGCTGCGCTTGGTAAAGTCAAAGGTAATATCATGCTTAATCAACCTGCCCAGCACTTTAAAGTATTCACGGGAGCCGGCACCTTCAAGCCCCAGCAGACGTTCCTTATCCCGGACACTTTTAACATCCTTAATGATAACCGCTATTCGCCGGACGGCATTTTCTATTGCCGGATCTTTTAAATCCCGGTTGTAGCGCAGCAGCATAGTTCGCATGTTACCCAGTTTCCCTCTGACAAAGGCTCGGGATAATGCAATGCTTTTGGCTTCTTCAAAATATAATCGGTACTGGGCAAGCCGCAGGATTGAATTTCTGGTCAACCCAGGAACCAGCGCCCCCTGAAACTTGCCCCTGGTAGAGATAAATGATACGCCTGTGCCATGTTCAAGCAGTTTCCTGGCCGCAGGAGTAGAAAGGTTAACCCCGCCCACCAGCACTACTTGATCAACATTACACAGCGGCATATCACAAATAGTTTCGTCCTGCCGGGAAACCACTAAGCGATTTCCCTTTTTGCGTACGTAAGCTCCTGGGTCGTCCACGTACAGCACCCGGCCCAGATTGGCTCCGGGCACCGGGCGCTTAGGGCGCAAACCCGTACCTTTTAAATACCTGGTTTCATCAGGCAGACACCTTTCTTCCAGAGCGCATCCCCGGCAGCGGTTATCACCCAGCGGTGGCGGTATTTCACCTGTTTCTATCATCCCCCGGGCTCTGTCAATTGTTTGAACAACGAGTTCCCTCAAGTCACTGCTGAGATAAACTTCTCGACGAGCATGGGAGCCGGCATAATACACAAATCCCCGTTCAATTCCCGCACCAAGTTTTTCTTCCAGCAGCATAGCCTGGGCACAAAGCTGAACATCATCATTAATGTTGTCACCCATTTTCCCTTTTTTATATTCTACAGGATATAATACGCCCGTTTTTCTTTCCTCAACAGCATCCACCACACCTATTAATCCCAGTTTTTCCGAAGCAAGCATAATCGATCGTACCTGCAGGGAGTTTTCTCTAATTACCCGCTCCCGGCTGCTGCGGCGTTCTTCTTGCAGTCGTCCTTCCAACACGTGGGCGTTGGAATCTTCAGCAGCTTCCATCACTCTATAATAAAAATTGCGCGGGCAATAAAGTATTTCTGCCAGTGCCGATACAGGCAAGTAATGTTTTTGTTCACCGGCTTCGATTAATTGCACGATAAAAACGACCCCACTTTAATTACATAATCTTACCAATAATCCTTGCCCATATTTTGGCCTGTTATACCATTAACCCAAGTTCATTGTCATACGGAGCAGCAACCACCCATATCCCGTGTTTTTTTTCTATAAGGCCTTTATGACGCAGACTGTGAAATCTTTTTAGTCCTATCGGTACTTCAAAGCCCATAGCTTGAAAAAATCTGCCCTGCTGCAGCAGGTCAATATATTGCTCTGCAAACTCACACGGCACCACCTCCACGCGGTCAAAGAGCTTATAAAACTGTTCAGCTTTTTCTCTTTCCTCAATAAAGGGTACAATCTCTTTTTGTAAATTACTAAAATGCTTGGCAACCATTGTGAAGATTTGCCGGTCATCTGCCGTATACCCGCCCTGATAAACCTCATCCACCATTTCCTGTACTTTAGACTCCGATACCAATAGTCCGTCTTTCAATAGACCCACAGTCTTTTTCACCAGATCAGAATTATAAATGTAATGATCGTACTTACCACCGTTTGCAAAGATGAATACCGGTGCCACACCCTTTGAACCGTAACGGTTCACTCGCCCAAATCGCTGCACCAGAGCATCAATGGGAGCAGGTTCGGTGTATAAAATATCAAAGTCTATATCCAGGGATACTTCCACCACCTGAGTAGCCACTAACAGTTCCACACCGGCCAATGCCTTTTCTACACGCTCTCGATGCTGTAGAGTCATGCGCGAATGCAGCAAAGCAGCATTACGAGCAGCCCCGCTTAATGTGCAATAAGCATCTTGCGCTGCAGATACGGTATTACAAATCACCAATACCTTTTTGCCAGTACGGATATCTTGTGTTATTACATCTAAATTATCCCGCCAGCTTCCCGGCAATACCTCGACCCGGTGGCGAATAATACGATCCAGTTCCTCCTTGTGCACCACAAGTTCTGTTTCTATAAAAAGTTCGTTTTTAAACATATCTTTAATAAATGCGGGCAAAGTAGCTGACATGATCAGCACTCTGGCACCAAATTCTCTCTTCAACCTGGCGGCCATTGTCAGTACCAATGCAGTGGTACGGGCGTCGTAAGCATGAATTTCGTCAAAAATAAACAGGGCACCGGCCATTTCGGCCATATGCTGTTCAAAGCCCTTAACTCCAAAAAAAGCTCTTAACATCTGAAAAGGTGTTAAAACTTTATACGGCTGGTATATTTTACGGGAAAGAGATGCCATTTTTCGGGCACGCTGTACAGCAGCGCTTTCATCGTCTTTTTCCGCCAGTTCCCGGTACAGGTAATACGCAGCACGACCATGCAGCATAGCAACATGATCCTCACCGGCAGAAGCTGTTATACGGGACAAACGCCGGTACATAGCGTTTATACTGGCATTATATGGAAGAATGTAAAAAACCCGCTCCCCGATATCGCTTTTTTGATTGCCCTCGGCCCATAACAATGCCGCCTCGGTTTTGCCAAATCCCGTAGGGGCCACCATAAAAGCACTACCTCTTGTTTTTGCAGCACACCACTGCAGCTTTTTTAGTTTTTTAAAGGGAAAATAACGTTGTATCTCCTCAACACTCGGAATCAATGACGTACGCCCGCCGGAAGCCAGGTGGTCACAAGCTGTAAGTAATCCCTTGAGCCACAGCCCGTATACGCCGTGTACCAATCCCATTTCTTCTTCCCGGTATTGATTAAGATAAGGCACCACATGGTAGCGATAAGCATCTTTCAATTCTGTCACTGAACCGGGAACCCGATGCCGTCCTGGTTCATATCCTAAGTACCGACGGGCTAAAGCGGGTATATTGTCCCACATCATTTGCAGATAGCCCCAGTTTTTTGTCAGCTGAGTCAACCGGTCATAGTAGTCTTGCTCTCCCGGTCCGCCAACGGGCAAGGTGGCATGACGGCTTCGCAGGTAATAAAGATCCCGATGATGACTTATCACCGCCAGGGCAATAGCCTGAATAGCTTCTTTATCATAAAGCAAAAGCCCCGCATGAGCAGCAGAAAGCACTTCGTGACGGTAACCCCAAGAGCGCCCCTCAGCCAGGAACTGCTGCCAGCCAGCAGCCGCCTTGCCCAGATCATGTATAAAGATGGCATAAAAAAGGTGTTCAAAAAAATCAGGCACCCCGCAAAGCCGGGGCATTACTGCAAAAACATCCATTATCCCGGGTAATATGGCCAGGCACTTCTCCGTATGTTCCAGCAGTGTTTCACCGTCAGACTTGGCCTTCACTGTCAACAAAGTGCAGGTACACCCCCCGACCTGCTTGCGTATCCATCCACAGATCCTCTCGTTCCAATTCCAGACGCTCCGTCACTAGGCAAAACAGTCGGGTGCCCAAGGCACGCCTAGGCAAGTCTTCCGAAAAATGGGTGGGCAGTGCCTGTACAATACCTCGCAGGCCGTCGCCGGGAAACGGCATGATAGTGCCTTCCACAATCACCGAACCCTTGGCTGGTGCCAACTTAACAGCTTCTACAGAACGTACTGAAGCCAGATCCCCGGACCTGCCAAGCAGCAACGGGTGTGCCGGTCGGCGAAAATTTTCGGCCAATCCCGTATCTGTTATATACAAAACCAACTCCGGTTCAAACAGGATTTCCCGGCGGCAAATATTTTGCTTTGCCTTTAAATTAGAACCTATTTCATAAATTGTTTCAATATCTGTACCCTTGCCCTTGCAGCGGAAATAATAGCCCACCGCCGTATCCCCCGGTCCCATGGGTCTGCCGGCGGCCGCTGATATAATACCGTAAATCGTAGATAGGGGCGGTACCGGCAAACTGGGCTGATAACCCACAATGAATATGGGATATCGAAAAGATGCAGTCCAGGCAGTAATAACTATTCTGAGAACTTCCACTGCTACACACCCCACTAGGAACCATGTGTTCCGTAATATTCAGCTACGCAGCCGACAAAAGCCTCAACCATTTCATTGATAGAGCCATAACGCACCTCTACCCCATCTAAACTCTGCTGCGTAAATTCACGTAAACTTTCATCGATTTCGTCCATGAACCCCTTACGCCGTCCGATAAAAACCGGAGACAATACATCCCTGGAATAGTCCACCAGCACTTCTTTCAATGCTTCAAGGTTGATATGAACCTGTCCTTCCCTTTCATTAACCACGTTCATCAGTATATGATTGCCGCCGTCCAGTATTAAGAGGATCAGAAATTTCGGCGTAACGTCAGTTAGATGACCGGTTTGTTTGGCTCCACCGGCCATATACGGCAGCACCTTTATTACATCCGCAGCTCTTTCGGCCCTAGTCTTTACGGGCATTTTCACCTCGTCTTTATCAACCACAGCCCCGCTGTCCCGCCACTCTTGTTTTATCTGGTCAATATTTTTATAGCCCGTTTTATTAATAGCAGTAAATCGCCCCACCATATCTAAGTCCAGGGAAAAAATCCCTTTAAGTACGGTGGAATAAAACTGGTGTTCATAAGGCACCGGGTCGCCTTCCTGCCTAGCCATAACGCCAAAATCCTGTACCGGTACCTGGGGCGTTACGGATACCAGCGGGGAGCATTTCAGCGGTGAAAGACGCGTTAAAGTAGTGCGCTTTTCAGCTCTCATATAGCCAAAAACATCGTCATCGGGATATTTGAACGGGTCAGCAGCAGTATAGGCAATTTTTTTGTTTATTTCCACCGGCGACATGTGCCAGCCACGTTTTTGCATCAGGGCATTGCGCCACCAGTAACGCCAAGCCTGGGGTGAGACATACGGATAGACACTGCGCCCGCGGCGTAATACTTTTACAGCTACAGCGTTTTCCGTACCTAACCCTGAATCCAAGCCGGCATTGTTTAAAGCGGAATGAGGAGCATCTATTAAAACTAAACCGTTAACCACACCGGACATAATTGATTCCTCCTTAAATTAATCATATTTTCTCAGCGGTTTCAGGTTCATTTTCCGCCAATATGTCTTTCTTATCCTGCAGCCAATCGTGCAGATTTTCATATATTCTAAACAAAATCAAATCCAGGGTTTCTCGCCAGTTCATACCGTTTTCAGGAAACAATTCTTCCATATACTCATCCAATGTAAAAAGCGGCTGAGCAGCACCCAAAGCCAGGTGGTCTTTAACTAACAGCTTTAAAACACTGCGCAATCCCGTATAGCTGGAAACCCGCTCAAGCTGTCCCAATCGTTTGAGCCGGTCGGTTTGGCGAATAGTCAAAGCTATCTGATCAGCCACCCGCTTAATGGTATCTACACGTTTTTTATTCATTCTTCTCACCTCCCGCAGGTAAAGACTGAATAACACCCAACTGCTGCGAGCCAGTCTTTCTTTCCGGTTGATAAAAAAGGCCACAATGGACTGATCAGCAAGCAACCGCTGGTAAATAAGATTACGTACTTTTTTGCTGGCTGCTTCCTCATCCTTTTCTTTGGCGGAGAACTGAAATGCACTGCGCACCAGCTGCCGCCACTGCCCCGCATCGGAATGTTGGTTTACCAGCACCAGGAAGCGAAAAACTCCCGAGGGCAGGTCGTAATAGGCCAGTTCCGGTCCCTGATTATAGTTAGTGAAATGATAAAGCCGGATGACTGGATTTTCTTCCAACCAGTTTTCTTCATAAGTAAGCACCAGGTTTTCGACAATATTAAACAGTGCATTGACAGGGTTGGTAAACCTTTCATTATACACGCCGGTGAAACTGCCTGTGGCCACCTGATTGTCCAGATTTTTTAAGCACTGCCTGGCCCATGAGCGCATTACCGCGCGAGAGCCGGTATGCAGCAGCAGCAATTTGCCGCAGGCATAGTAAACCAGGGGGCTGAACTGTACCGCCAACGCACAGGCCGAGCAATAATCAGTACCCGGACGCGCCAAGGGGAAGAAATTGAGCAGCTCACCCGAGCCGGTGAGGGGTATGTAGTCCCGGTAGAAACGCATATCTTCATCCATATCCCGCCGACCGCAAGCTATACAATTGCCTGTATCGCTTCCCGGCGTTATGCGACCGGCCAGCTGCTGCAGGCCCTCAAGCACCACCTCTTTCTTTTTGGCCGACCGGGGATGGGTAATGCCGGGGCGGTTAGGAAACACCGAGTATAGTGACCTGGCCCAACCGTCGGTAGAGTATACTTTTGCAAGCAGAGGCAATTTTTCTTTTATATCCGCTACGGTTAGTTCTTCGGGATTCTTTCTGCCGGCCAGGATAGTCATAGCGTAAATGCCCGCATCCACAAAAGGATTACCGGTAGGATGATAAATTGACCGGTATTTGCCTGCGCTCATATTTTCACCTCCCTCTAAGGGCATAATTAATGCATATCACTTAATTACTGGTTTTGTGCATCCCAGCCCCATGGTTACCTTGTAACCCACAGATGCAAAACCAGCAAACCGGGTCAGGGCATGAACCTGTAAAGCCATGTACTCAGCGTATTTTGCCGGCAAAATATAGGTACACCGACCCATAAAACCAGCTATCATATATTTTTCAAAATGTACCATTGAGGTGTGTAAGGCATACTTTTTAACCCGTACAGCAGAGAAATCAACGCCATCAAACAACTGCAGAGGGCTAAAAGCATTCCACCGGTGCAGTAGGCTGCCGAAAACACGCTCAGGCAGAGGAAAAAGAATTTGAGTACCTTTTTGCCTGAACGAGGTGGGAGTATAAAACTCCAGCGTAAAATCACGAGATAACGCAGGCTTGTCCAGAATATTCCGGTAAGATACACCACCGGGGTGTTCTTCTACAGCTTTAGTACCGGTAAATACGCCCGTACCCAGCCGTACCGTGCGGCCTGACCATGCCTGCGCCAGTCTCCCGACCAACTCTACCATTTCTTCGTTTAGGCAGGAAATGGAGAAACTATACTGTTCTCCTGCCCTACAGAGAGAAAAAGCCCCCTGCCTATCCCACTGCCCCTGCGGTGGCTCTAACGCAAAAGGTTTGTCCACCCCTTCATGCAGCCGCACAGCCGCTCCGGCATCCAGCTTCTTGAGCATACCAAACAGCATTCCATGCAGTTCGGCACCTCCAAGTCCCCGCACCGCACCAGGCTCTGTGCAAACAAATGTAAATTTATATTTTTGCAGCAAGGTATCACCAATCTTCATAAGTAGTTTTTCAATGGATTTCTCATGCAGTATTCCCGTATATCTATGGAAATACAGTTAATATTTTTATTAATTATATACAAATTCCACACCATAAAAAGAAAATCCTACCATTTTCCGTATTATATTACAGCTTTTACATCTAAATTTGGTGAACCAATGCAAAACAATATTTCATGGAAAAAATGGACAGATTTCGGCAGGATAGTTAAAAGTGGGTTTATTCTCATTTTCAGTGCTTAAAAAGTAACAATACCCATCTTTTGTCATATTATGTAAGAGCAAATTTATCAAGGAGGGATCTTACATGCGCTACAACGGGAGCGGGCCGCCCTTTGATACAGAGGGCTCAGATTACCAAAGAGACCTGCAGGTGCTCAAAAAAATGGCCCTGTGCTTAGATAATATACTTAACGACAGGCACAAGTACGGCCTGCCGGAAATCAGAAGAGAGCTGGAAAAAATTGACCATAAACTAAATTACATGCTCTGCAAAAAATCGGAATACGGCCTTTACCATATTAAACATGAAATTATTAACTGCGCCCGGAAAATTAAACGCCTGCTGTCTAAACTGGATAAGATTGAAGACCTGACAACCAATTCCGCACTTAAATTAAAAGATATTAAAGAAGAAGTGCATAAAATCGAAGATATAGTGACCAGTAAAAGTTTTGGTCTTAAAGAAATCAAGTGTGAAGTAAGGCAGATTGAAAAAAAACTGGATAACCCGGTGTTCGGCCTGGAAGAAATCAAATCCGAAGTGGCCTCTATCGAAAATAAACTGGACGGCATAACTTTCCCGCTGGATATTTTATCCGAAATTAAAAACGAAGTCTCCATGATTGAAGGCAAACTGGACAGCCAAACCTTCGGCCTGGAAGAAATCAAGTCCGAAGTTTCTGCCATCCAAGGCGCTGTCTTCAATCCTGCCTTCGGACTGGAAGAAATTAAATCCGAAGTGGCCTCCATCGAAAATAAACTGGACGGCATAACTTTCCCGCTGGATATTTTATCCGAAATTAAAAACGAAGTCTCCATGATCGAAGGCAAACTGGACAGCCAAACCTTCGGCTTAGAAGAAATCAAATCTGAAGTTTCCGCCATCCAAGGCGCTGTCTTCAATCCTTCCTTCGGTCTGGAAGAAATTAAATCCGAAGTGGCCTCTATCGAAAATAAACTGGACGGCATAACTTTCCCGCTGGATATTTTATCCGAAATTAAAAACGAAGTCTCCATGATCGAAGGCAAACTGGACAGCCA
>NZ_JAFBCW010000012.1 GCF_016907915.1 Desulforadius tongensis | reverse complement strand
AAAGAATCATTAATGAAAATTTAAAAAATGAGGGATGTTGGCAAATAACTACATTTTTTACTGCCATTTCATGCAATTTCTACTTGCCAAATACACTTCTTTAAAAGTTGCACAAAAAATAGCAAGTTTTTATGGAATATCGTTAGATGAAATTTTTTTAAAAACAAATGTTGCAACAGACAACAAGACTTCTGCTTAAGATTTACTTTATATTGATATTGTACCATCTGATGTTAGAAAAAAATGGCATAAGCTGTCGGGAAAATTATGATAAAGGGAAGGGAAAGGGTAAGGATAGCTAATTCAGGGGGAGAATTACAAGCTATCTAAGAATTTTATCATAACAGGTACTGAAAATTCTGCAAAAAGCTGTCGCAAGCTAATAAAAAATCTGGGCGTTGAAGAAGCTAGAAACTAAGGGAGTGATAGCGTGACCTTAACTAGAGATATAAAAATTAAAAGAATTTTTAGTTCTAAAAAGTTTCGAGTAGTAGGCAATGACAAACTATTATTACAGCTAATTAAACATTCTATAAAGCAATTTAAAAAACAAGAGACATTTATCGCTGAAGCTAAAGAAGAGGAGCTGCACGAGTTTCGCACTTTATTAGGATTTTCTGATTAACTTATTACTAATTAATCCCTAACTGGCTTTAGCTTTAAAATCCATAGTAATACTAGATAAGCTTTTGAATTATTGAAGTGCCATAAGGCCTTAAATAATGTTTTGAACTCAAATAACTTAAAAGTATTTGCAGGTATTTGATAACCTATAATACCTAAGCCTTGTTCCATAAAAATTTTTAAGTACCTTAAATCTATATTAACAGTGTTATTAATAGTTCCGGCCACTGCTAATATCGGCTCAAAAGCAGGGCTCATTTTAGATAACTCAAAGGTATCTGTAGAATGTATTAGCATACCGTTTGAATTTAAGTGATTATGAATTTGCTCAAATAATTTTTTGTGGATTTGTTCAGACAGATTTCCAAGTGCTATTGCAAGATCACCTAATAGTAAAGATTGAAAACCATAGTTGGGTAATATAGGTAATAAAAGTTGCGTAGAAAAATTACAGTTAATTACTAAATCAAAATCATAAGAGATATCACTAAGATTTGGATTGGGCTTAAGTTTTTCAATTAATGATACTTTTTCATGAATGTTATCGGTTGAATTTATCTCGTTTAAAATATTTACATCTTTTTCTAAGCCAGTTAAATCGCAGATTATTTTATTGAATTTATCTGTATTATTTACTTTTGACAAAAGCCTATTAAGCGCATTCTCATCAATATCAACTATTTCAATATAGTCAAATGTGTTTTCAATATAGTTTAATGGCAAATCGTTACCATTACCAGCTCCTAACAATAATAATTTATTTGTTTTGATATTATACCTTTGTATTACTTCTTTTATTATAAACTCGTTTTGATTCCTAAAATGTAACCATTCATTAAACTTATTTTTTGACATTTTGTTTAATGATTGTTGGATATCTAAGAGATTTGATATACGGGCATTCTGCAAAATTAATCACCTTCTTTTAATTAGATCTTTGTTAACGGCTCATAATATATAAATTCTACCATAGTGAGAAATTGGCTAAGGTAAAAAGCTGTGTAGTCAATTAATCAATCATCAGCCCAAGTATCAAGTACATCATTTAATACTTTCAGCTTTTGAGGAGGTAATTTTTTAACTTTATCAATCACCTGCCGAACTTCCGGTGGCAGAGGTTTTGCTTCTTGTGTATCGGCAAAAAATTCGGATAAGGTGATGCCCAGGGCGTTACAGATTTTGTATAGGTTTTCTATAGAACATTTTTTAGTTCCATTTTCAATGCCAGATATAAAACTTTGTGATACACCAAGTGTTATGGCTAGTTGTTTTGCGCTAATGTTTCGTTGTTTTCTTAGTTCTTTGATGCGAACACCAATATCAATCATGTTATCACCCTTTATTAACCTTCAGGTTAATAATAACATATAAAAACAAAAATTTTTAACCAAAAAATTAACTTTTGGGTTAATTAAAATATTGATATAATTAACCTATAGGTTTATAATATAGTTAAGGGGGTGAACCAAGTGCTAAATAAGATTGTTAATCAACTTAGGATAGAACGCCATGCACAAAAAGTAACACTGGATGAGCTAGCTGCTAAAAGCGGAATTAGTGCAAAGCATATATGTAATATAGAAAATTTCAAATCTAAGCCGACAATAGAAACTCTTCAGAAGTTAGCAAATGCGCTTGGTGTAAAAATAAATATCCAAATTATTGGTGGTTCGGATTTATTAGAAGAAGAATCTCCAAAAAAGGCCATTTAGTTTCTACCCATGTTAGTTAATTTATTATACCATTCATCATTGGGAAAAAATGGCGCAAGTTGTTGGAGAAGAAACGGGGGGAGTGAAGTATAGTGTCTGAAGTAGTTAAGATAAAAATAAAACCTATTTATGAGCCGCACGAAATTAACGAAGCCAAAGAAGCTCTTAAGTGGGCCATGAAAAATGATCCGGATATTGCTGCTAGGTGGTCAAGAGCTTATAAAATCATGGGGCAAGCTCTTGCTAGGACAGCGTTTGAAAGAGCAGCTAAAAACAAAATTAGGATGCGAGCCGAGCCGGTGGATACTTCGAGGTTACCGGACGAGGTACCTGTTTAGATGTGTACTTGCTCGATACTAATTTTGGCTATTTAGTGGCGGTACCTAACTTCAACAGGTGTGGTTATGTACCAGGTGGCTGCAGTTCTTACGATGTTCAGGAATACATCGGGATTGAGAATCAGGTGGATGCTGCAACTTTGGCTACTGCAATCAAGTACCTGGTATCCGAAGGTCTGGCGTGTAATTACCCCTCATCTGGCCTTAAATAGGGCGGGAGGGAAAGCGACTGCTACCAGGTTTAGGTCTGAATAGGGGGCATAAGCTAAATGGACACGCTATCTCAAGAGGTAAGGAAAAAAGCAAGGGCTGCTGCCCCGGCTCAAGTCCAGATTACGGTCGGCACACCAAAAGGTGACGAACCGCTCCGGATTAGAAGTCGGGCCGAGTACTTCGAGGGACTAAAACAGGAGCGCAGGCTTCTGCAGAGACAAAAAAAACAGCTTGAAAAAGATGTCTTTTTTGAGCTGCTACAAGAAGGCGGCGGCGATGACTTAATGGATGAATGCCAGTCAATAAACACATTAATTTTTAACCTGAATAATCATATTAACTATTTGGAAAACAACAGTGAATATGATGTACTTAGGTTGAAATCACTAAAATCAAATCCTTCCAATTACTCTAAGCTTGAATATTATTTCGCTAAAGGTGGTAATAAAAAATGAGATGGGTAGTGCTAAAAGTCATCACGGGCAAAGAATATCAGGTTGCAAGGAATCTTATAAAATCAATATCGAGAATAAACAGCCAGGCGGTTAAGCATATTGAAGAAATTTTTGCGCCCGTTAAAAAAGTAGCTGTTTTCAGCGCAACAAAAGTACGCATTGAATCAGTTGTGCCCGGGTATATCTTTGTCAAGTGCAACCTGACCGATGAACTTTGGCACTACTTGCGCTATGCCACCGGTGTTTTCGGTTTGTTGGACGGCAGAGGCAGTATAACCGATGAGCAGGTAGATCATATCAAAGCCCAGTGCGAATCCGAAGCGGAACTGGATGTAAAAGATCGCAAAATCATTGAGGCGATAATTGCCAGGTATAAAGAAGCAATGGAAATAATCCGGGGCCGTAAATCGGTTATTCGCTTACCTTTGAAACTTGTTCGCGCATTAATGTGTAAAATCCAAAACCTTACATCCCCAAATATCAAAAGAATAAGCGGCAACGGCCTGATTAAGATGCTGCTTGAATCAATGCAGTTAGTTGTTTAGTTTTATAGAAAGTTATCGTGCATATCGTTGGGACTGAAGTCTGTTTTAAAAACTATAAATGGGCGATGTAAGGTTTGTGAATTCAAAAATTGGCAAGTTGGTTTGTTATTAGATGATTAGAGTATTATATTGGCTCGCAAAATATTCTTTTCCAGTTGATTCTCAACAGGGCTGGAGAAGGAGAGCCGGACAAAAAAATACAGCCACCTGGGGGGTGGCTAAGCTGTGCCCATGAGCAGGCACTGCCCGCTGTCTTCAACGTACCGAAGAACCTGACGGTTCTGGTAGTTGTTTCCGCTGATTGAAACATGGTGGTGTATATATGACACTATGCGATGCATGTGCCAGGGCAATTCCCCAACTGTGTCCGTGGACGGCTAGAACACTGGGAGCGCAGGACGATACACCCTGACAGAAGGGGGCAGGGAGAGGCAAGAAGTCTTGTGGTTGAATAAAAAAGCAGCAGAAGATGTACTCGGTTTGAGATTATTTTAGGAGGATATGTGGAGGGATGTACAAATAGTCTCTTAACTTTTAATTACGTACAAGAAGTCTTATACGACAAAAACACCGTATAAATGACGTATAAGTTTGTAAAAATGGCCGCATAAGCGGTCTTTTTTATGTCGTATAAGCAAATGGAGTTGATGTTAAAACATGCAATTGTTCGATAACTATAAAAATTATCTTATTGGCCGCAGTTATTCAGAACGTACAGTTTATATTTATTTGAAAGCTTTATATCGATTTAAACAATGGATTGAAAGAAGGTATACCATTTTTGATCCAGCTGCCATTACATCTCTCGACATTGCCGATTACCGACGTTATTTACAAAATCAGGGGAAAAAACCTGCAACAGTTAACCTGGCAATTGATGTTATTAAGGCTTTCTTTTCCTGGGCTAACTCTAACGGATGTGTTAAAGTAAACCCAGCTGCTGAAGTTAAAAGAGTTTCGGAGCAAAGAAAAGCGCCAGAGTGGTTAAATAAAAAAGAGATAGGGTCTTTAATGAGAGCGGTACAAAAATATGGTACACTCAGGGATTATACTCTTATTACTCTTTTGTTTCATACGGGGTTAAGAATTAATGAAGCCTGCTCCCTGAAAAAAGAAGATTTGGTTATACGAGAGCGTTCCGGGTATGTTTGTGTGCGACATGGGAAAGGTGACAAGTACCGTGAAGTGCCACTAAATATAACCGCAAGAAAGGTACTGGAAACTTATATGGCAGCTGAATTTAATGATTGTTGGTTGTTTCCTGGTCGTAAGGGGCCTATATCAACTAGAACTGCTGAAAGGATAATAAAAAAGTATGCCCAACTTTCTGGTGTGGAAGTTACCCCACACACCTTACGCCATACATTTGGGAAATTGCTGGTTGATGCTGGTGAGAGTTTAGATCGTGTGGCCGTACTTATGGGGCATTCAAATTTGAATACTACTGCTAGATATACCAAGCCATCTTTACATGATTTAGAAAGCTCAGTAGAAAAGATTACATGGGATTAATGTATTTTGGCTAAATAGCTTGTTAGTTATTTATAATAGGTAGTAAAATTAAGTAACGGGGATAAGTAGAAAGGGGTCAAAAATTACTATGCTACCATATTCAGAAATATGGGAGAACATAGTCAATATACAAGATTATCAATTACCTTGCAACATGCGAAAAACAAAAGAAAAGGTTGATTTAAAATTAGATGATTTTTTAGAACTTAAAAATGAGTTTATAATATCTACAATTGAATATGCTCAAAATATTGATAAGATTATGGAAGCTCATAGTCAATACATAGATTTTACGTTTAGGTATAAAGAGGACGATTCAATTAAACGAAACTGGAATAAAGATAATATTACAAAGCCTTTATTTAAAATACTAAACGACATAATAGGTTTGAGGTTTGTTCTGCCAGTAAGTAGGGAAGAATTAAAAGAAACGGTTGAAGACTTTATTTCATCATGCCCTAATGGTAAGGAAAAATGTCGATTCACAGATTTAGAGAGGGACGGTTATCATGGGCAGCATTTATACATAAAATTTAACAATAATGTTTTCCCTATAGAAGTTCAGTTTTGGACAAGGACTGATGCTTTACTTAATCAGTATCTGCGTGATAATATATATGCAAGAATTGATAATGAAGACATTATAACTTATGCGAGAAGCTTACGACAGTGGCTAGAAGATATTCCTCAAATGCCGGAAAGTTGTGGCATAAAATCATATATAGATTACTTATATGAAAAAGCATTTCAATGTAACAAGGGGGAAGTTTTAAAAAATGTCTAAGTTGTATATATATTCTCGTTCAAAACATGTAGAAGATACAGAAATTCTTGAAATATCGACTCCTAAAGAGGTTAGAGAAGTGTTTAAAATTATCAAAACAAGAGTTCCAAAAGCCAGTATAGGTGTTTACGGAGCAAAAGACTTTGCCACTCTTCAAAGGACTCATAGGAACCAGAATAGATTTAGTCTCTATAAAACTGTTGACGAATTTATAGACAGATTGGTAAGAGTAAGAAAATAATATTTTATGAGTTAACCGAGAAAACCCGTGTAGGCTTAGCCAGCCATAACATGGGTTTTTTATTTTTTAATTATCCAGCCGGGAAGTTTCTGCCCTTTGCAAGCTCAGGACGGGGACTTCCCGGCGGGAAAGTTAAAGGAGGGGAATTATGAGGGTTTTAAAGTGGCCTGGTGCTAAATGGAATATTGCAGATATAATAGTAGACTTAATGCCTAAACACAATATCTACTTAGAACCTTTTTTTGGTTCTGGTGCAATATTCTTTACAAAGCCTCCATGCAATACTGAGGTTCTTAATGACTTGGATGGAGAGGTGACTAATCTTTTTAAAGTGATTAGGGATTACCCTGAAGAACTTGCTAAAAAAATATATTTTACACCATACAGTCGAGATGAATATAAAGAATGTCATGATATACCGGGATCGGGAAACGAAATAGAAAGAGCTAGAAGATTTTTAGTAAGGGCCAATATGGCTATAGCAGGCATGCAATACTATAGTTCCGGCTGGCGGCATGCAGGACCGGTGCTTGGAAGCCAATGCAAACAAAAAGTTACTGGGGATTGGAATAAGCTACCTGAGAAAATATTGCAAGCTGCTGAAAGATTAAAAGATGCTGAAATTGAAAATACAGATGCAATAGGTTTGATAGAGAAATATAATCATAAAGATTGTTTAATATACGTTGACCCACCTTATCTATTGAGCACTAGAAAACAGAGATATTACAATGTTGAAATGATCGATGAAGATGAACATGCAAAACTTATTAAGGTATTAAAAAAGCATTCAGGACTCGTGTTACTAAGTGGATATGATTCGGAGTTATACAACGACTTATTAACCGAATGGAGTAGAAAAGAGATCGAAACATCAGCAGAACAAGGAAAAAAAGAAAAGAAGTTATATGGGCAAATTATGATTTACCCGAACAGCTTTCACTGTTTGATTACTGCGTGTGAACTACCTCGGGCCTTGTGCTCGAGGTAGTTCACTTTTTAAGAACATTTTTCTGGAGGTGATTATCACGCGTTGTCTTTATTCCACTAGAACGGCCGAAGAAACTAGCTTCCCGGCTGGATAGTTAAATGAGATTTACTAAGGAGGTGGTTTATGCCTGTAATAATTACCGGCGCCATGTTTACCATAGTTTTATTTATTCCCGCTGTGTGTTTGCGCTGTAGTGTTAGTACAGTTTTAGCCACTTTATTGCCGCTAATAGCTGGAATCGTTCTTTATTACCGTGACAAATAAAGATCGGGAGTTGATAGTTATGTACCGGCTTTCAATCATGCTGGTGCTTTCCATGTTTGCAGTACTGTGCTTTGCAGCACAAGGGTATTGTGAAGAAACGGGAGCAACAGAAGAAGTATTAGTACCAGCTATAGATACCGGTATACCCACGGTTACACCAGAACAGGCCACCGGTAAATTTAAACGAATCGTGATGAGTATTTACGGTTCGGCAGTAGAAGTATCACCTCTTTTAACGCTATTTATTTTCATTGTTGGGGGAACTATAGGAGTTATTATAAAAGATGCAAGGAAACCCGTTTTCTGGGCGATAGTGGGTATGATGCTGGTATTATGGGGCCCGCAGTTAGTTGGTTTATTTCTTTATTACCGCGGATTGTAAGGGGGGGTTGAATTTTGAATTTTAAACACCAAAAACCGGTACTTGCGTTTCTCATATTATGCTTTTTGTTAATATCAGAACCTTCTTTTGCGGTTGATAACCCAGACATCGGGACAGGTTTAAATCAGATAGATGCCAAGACCCTGGCCGATAAAATACTAAAAATAGCCCTTGGCGCAAGCGCTCTGAGCGGTGTTATAGCTACAATCGTACTCATATTTCTGGGGTTTAGACTTAAAACCGGAAACGAAAGGGTTCGCTCAGAAGTTAAAGAGCACATAATGTACGTGTTTATCGGCATGGGTATAGTAGGGTTTGCAGTTGTTCTTGTAGGTTTTGCAGCGTATTTGATTAAAGGAGTTTAAGAAAATGAGAGAGTATATAGTACCTTTTTCAACCCGTGAAGAAACCCCATTTATTTTCGGAATCACAATCAGAGAAATGTTCTGGATAGGCGGGGGCTTTTTTATTGGGCTGTTTTTCGCAGCTGCTGCATTTTTTGTTATTGGGACAAAATTACAGAACATTATATTTTGCCTGCCGGTAATAATTCCTTTCATAGCTGTCGCGCTATACCTGGCCAGAAAACAAGTGGTAGAAGATGACCACACCGAAACACTGGACAGGCATTTAATTAAAATGCTGAAGTACAGGTTAAGGTGCCATAAATACCTGAACTTCAGGCAGGGGGAATAATCATGCTAATGGCAATAGCGGTAGTCGTCTTTATTTTTTTTGTCATGGCAGCAGCGCTGGTGATGCTGTTAATACTTAACCGTACGGATTCCAGTGGAAGTAGAAAGAAAATAAAACAAACAGCAAAAGAAACCAAAGAAAAACCGTCAAAACGTACTTACAGACATATAAGCGACCTTATAAATATTCGAGAAATTAACTCCGGAATAATATATGCCAACGGAAAGTACCTGGGGCTGGCAAGAATAGAAGGAACAAACTTCTCTATAATACTCTTCGGTGGTGAGCAAGACGATGGTGAGCAAGATGCAGGGGAAAAAGTGTTAATCAGCATACAAAACCAAATAAATTATCCTATACAATACATAACAAGTATGATAGTAACAGATACTGAAGCAGTGGCCGGGGAAATAAGAACCAAGGCTTCAGCGACAGAACAGCAGCAGCTGGCAAACTACATGAACCTTTACGCTTCGGCATTGGAAGAAATGAAAACCAGCAGGCGGGCTATGGCCCAGGTTTCATGGCTGGTTATTAGTGATGATGGGGAAAAAGGCAATCCTATTGAACAAATCAGAGAAAAAATGGCCTTGCTGCAGGAAGCCTTTCGCGCCCGTGCCGGCGTAATATTAACCCCGCTGCTCACAAATGAAGAAGTAATAGACGCCCTGCAGCAAATAATGCTGCCGGAAAGGTTATCACGACCTTCTGAAATGGCGGCACTCGGCGGCCTTTCAGCAGTAAAATTCAATATCAGAGAAATTCAAAATATACCTTTACCCGGGCAATAGCCCGGTTTTTTATCTTATAGGGGGTGATTTGCGATTAAGATCAAATTCTTCAACAAAAAAACCAAACCCAAAAAAGAGATACATAATATTTCGACACCCGGTTTACTGCAGCTATTTACACCGGAGAGGGTTCAGGAATACGAAGACTATTTGAAAATAGACGACATTTACTGCCGGGTACTGGTGGTGGATGTGCTTCCGGAACTGATCTGTTTCGGGTGGTTTAACAATATTACAAGCCTGGGCGGTGTGACAGTATCGGTTATTCTGCATCCGTATACCAAAAAAGAAGCAAGCGACCGGGTAGCCAGGTGGCTAACAATTTTGGGATCTGACCTTCAGCTGGCCCAAAAACACGGTGAAACCACGAAAATAGGTACATTAGAAACTAAATATGCTTTTTACTACAACCTGCTTACCGATATAAATTTAAGAAGAAATAATATCGTTGCAGCCACAGTGACAATTATGATAACAGCTCCTGGTTACCGAGAACTAATACACAAATGTAATCATGTAAAGGATATGCTGGGTGCTACCAGGGCGGTAACCATGTACTACCGTCAGCTGGAAGGTTTTATTCACACACTGCCTTTTATAAGTAATTTAGATGAATGTCACGATGTAACCGCAGCCAACGCCACCTGTCTTTCTCCCCTGATTTCTACCGATTTTACCCATCCATCAGGGATATATTTCGGTATAAATGAAACTGGTAGCCCGGTATTTCTGGACTTATTTATCGGCAGTCCCAGGTTATACGGCCCGCACATGTTTATTACCGGTTCTACCAGGTCAGGAAAAAGCTACACCGTAAAAGGTGTAACAGCCAGATCCTTGGCCCACGGAATATCGGTAGTTATCATTGACCCTGAAGGGGAGTACAGGAAACTAATAGAAGCCATGGGAGGTATACTAATAAAATTCAAGTCTAACATGGAGTGCATGTTTAATATTTTTGACGTAGAACCGGAGGAAGATGAGGAAACAGGCAGGCAGTACATCGACATTGCCGGTAAAGCTGAAGATATTTGCCACTTAATATCCTCTATACTCGAGGCTCAAACCGGGGAAAAAATCAGTGCAGAGGAGAGGGCACAAGCTGCCAGGGCAGTCAGGGACGAATACCTGGCTCGGGAGATAACCGAAGATCCGGAAAGCATATACCTGCCGGAAGGCAGAGTAACTGAGGATGGTACGTATACGTATATAGGAAAATCATATAAAGAAATGCCCACCATATCCAGCTATGTGAAACGCCTAGAGGATATGGGTGCCAAACGCCTGGCCAACATTTTATACCCATTTTGTAAAGGCGGCGGCATGGGCTATTTTGACGGCCAGAGTATCGGCAAATTCTATGACAACCAGCTGGTTGTCTTTGATGTTTCGGCCCTTAAAACAGAATTCCAGCGCATGTATGCCATGTATGTTATGCTGTCCTGGGTATGGGAAAAATTTGTCAAGAAGTCAAAGAAACGCAAGAGAGTGGTGGTAGATGAAGCTTGGCTTTTAATGCGGCACAAGGACACAGCCAAATTTCTTTCGGACTTGGCTCGCCGGGGTGCGAAATACAACACATCCCTAATGGTAGCATCCCAGAGTTTCCGAGAATTTACCACCGAAGAAGGAAAGGTTCTGATGGCCCAGTGCGACACCAAGTTCTTCCTTAAAATGCAGCATACCGATGCGCAGGAATTGGGAGAAATATTTAACCTGCCAGATGGAGTAGTCAGCAGAATAGGAACATTCCAACCGGGGCAGGGAATACTGAAAGCTGGTATGGAAAGCGCAGTAGTAACCTTTAAAGGTTTTCCTTTTGAAGAACACTTCCTGCGCTCAGACCCTGAAGCTGTGCTGGCGAGGTGAGCGTATATGCACCCGTCAATGTTTACGGAAGAGCAATGGCAGGTTATGATGTTCTGGTATGCGGTACTTACTTCCGTTGGTGGAGGTTTTCTACTCCTGTTAATTGTCAGATCCGGCTACAGTTACATGCGGTCGGCGATGAACCCCGGCATCAGGGCATCGTTTATAGAAGATGTTCAGAGGTCGGTGCTGGCGATGGGGTTGGTGGCTCTGGCTCCGGTTTTTATTACCATCCTGTCAGGAATCAACGATGGGTTTGTATGGATTTGTGGCAAATTACTCAACTCCTTTGCCACAAGCCCGGAACTGGAACAACCGGTTATGAGCCAGGCGGCGGGGATGTTTGAACAAATCATTGCTGCCCCGTTTAATGCAATTATTATTATGTTCAATGAACTTTTCGGTTTAAAAAGTTTAGATCAACTCATATTTAACGGCCAGACAAACATATTCGGCAGCTCCCTGCTATCCAGTATTCAGACAGGAAACCTCTTTGCCGATGCACTTTTAAACCTCTCTATGGTGGCGTTTGATGTTTATTTTAATGCGGTTTATACCATTCGCAAATGGGTTGTTACTGCAAATATAGTAGTAACTCCGATTATTGCTTGGATATGGATGCTTACAGCCGAACGTCAGGTGCTTGAAATATGGGTGGCGGAGATAATTCAGACCATATTCCTTCAATCCGCCCACGCCATGTCTCTGGGAATATTTCTTAGTATTGCCACCGGCGTGGGTAAGGTGGCTGGTAAAGTGGACACGGCGTGGTTTTCCAGCGGTTTGGTGCAGATCGGAGTATTCTTTGCTGCTTTTGCCAGCAGTATTTGCGTGGCGGTTCTGGTTGTCCTGGGAATCAGAATCATCATAGCCAGAAAACAGGAAGAAAGGGCGAAAGCAAAAGAAGGATTGATTAAGGCATTTATCGGTCTTTTCATACTCGGTCTGTGTGTTGTGATAGCCTCATTCCTGGCGGTACTGCTGTCCGGCAGCTGGGGGGTTAAGTAATGGCAAAAATAACAGTTTGGGAAACTTTTTTCATGCTGCTAACCGTTATTCCGGTCAGCAAAATGCTCAGTTCCATATTCATGAAGCTGGTAGCTAGAGTCGGTACGGTGGATGAAGATAAGTGGGCCATGATTGGACTGGGAGCCATCGGAGCAACCTTTGGACTTATGAAAAAGAGAGGAATGGTCAGTTTACCTACCGGGAGTTCTGGTTCGGGAAACATAGTTTCAAAGATGCCCAATTCTCCAGGCTCTAATCCAGGCAATCCAGGCGGCCCTAATCCGGGTATTGGAAATATAAATGCCAATTCACCAAATACAGCCAGCGATACAGCCGGCGGGACAACCAAACAATACATGAATACAGCAAATAATGGTACCGTTGCGGGCCGGGATATGTCGTCAATATCCCAAAAAGGGCAGCGCAAACTGGACGACATAATCAACATATCAGGCCAGGCCGGTAACAAAGCTGCCGGCACAATGGCCAAAGTGGGAGCAGCATCTTCATTTGCAGTACCGGAGGTGGCGCCGATGATGGCCGGAATATACGCGGCAGCCGGCAAGTCAGCAACCGGTTTTGCATCAACATCATATAATTTAGTTCAGGAAATAAAAACCAGAAAAAAGAACGGACAGACATTCTGGCAGGCCATGCAGGACATCAGCGGTACTAATAACAGGGTTGCAGCCACCACGCGGGTAGCCTCGGCACTGGCCCTGTCACCCCTGGGAAGCAGGGCAGCCAGCCTGGGTTCGCGAGCAACCGGTGCCGTAGCCAATTGGACAAATTCAAAAACGAAAAACTAGAACAACTCCGGCCAGTAAAACGGCCGGAGTTGTTATTTTATATAGGGGGTGTAAAATGGACACTCAAAAAATTGAAAAAGAAGCGGTAGAGCAGGCCAGAAAAATGGCAGCTATACTGACACGACTGCTGTTGAGAGCGTTAAAACCCTTTATTCCGTATATAATTGTTGCTATTATATTTTTCTTCATACTTGCGATGCTGGTAGCCGCTGTATATTCGGCTATGCCCCAGCTGGGCGCTCTGGCCGGAGTACCCCAAATAGATGCAGAAAGTGATAATGAAGCCCGGGAAAAATACCAGAAGTATTGTGACAAATACAATGTAAAGGATACCTGGTTGATAAATAAAAAACCGGCGGAACCGGGCGGTGAAAAGTACGAATCCACTCCAGACAACCCGTATTATCCCGGCAGGGGCGTTACTAAACTGAATATGCTGGCTGACCAGTACGGCTCCGACACGGATTTGGCACTCAAATGGGGGCAGCTTCACGCTGCCAGCCTTTACAGGGCATATAACTTCGGACAGGATGAGATAACCGATCAGGAGAATGTGGCTGAAGCGCTGCATCCTTATTTTTATTACAAGCAATCTAATATTTACACCACTTCAACCAACGAGGAAGGAGAAAGCGAAACGGAAGTAACTGTACAGTACCTGCTTGTGGAGGCATACACCATTGAAGGACACTACCAGTACCACTATGAATGGGTAACCAGGACATACGGCAGCGGCAAGAGCAGGGTAACAATTACCAAAGAAGAATTGAAAGACGTCCAGCAAATACTTCCCAACAAGTGGCAGAGGTTGGAAGATTGGATTGTCGATGAATACAGGGTAGCAAGAGATGATGAAGTATCGCTGGCCCGAACAGCGGTCTGGGAAGCCGGCAACGCATTTAATGAACAAAAAGAATGGCTGGAGTGGTTGCTTGATAATTTAGAAATTAAATATTTCATTTCCGCTGCCATGGTTCCCCCAGAGCTTATGCCGCTGTTCAAAGAAGCAGAAGATAAATACGGTATTCCATGGTGGTTTTTGGCTGCGGTGGCTTTTAAAGAAAGCAGTTTTAACCCGCAGGCTGAAAATTCAAGTACAGGCTGTTACGGTTTGATGCAGCTTACCCCGTCTAACTGGGAACATTATTCAAAGCTGCTGGGGTTTGACCCGGAAATGGACAGGGACAACCCCAGGGCGCAAATTTTGACAGGAGCATATATGTTGAAAAATTTAGGCCTTAATAATGTTGACTGGGAAGGAGGTTGGAAAGAGGATACGCTTGAAGTTTTAACATTTTACGGTGGCTATAAAGGAGATGATGCAGAAGAAAGATGCCTAAAAGAATATGCCGGTCCTATCTGGGAAATGGCGGAAGCCTTTAAAAGAGCAAACAACATCTGGCCCGTACCCGGATATTATGATATTTCTTCTCCGTTCGGTTTAAGAATACACCCAATTTTTAAAACAAAGAAATTCCATAATGGTATTGACATTCGCGCGCCAAAGGGCGCACCGGTAGTATCAGTATCCTCCGGAGTGGTCATTTATGCGGGGTGGAAAGGTGGATACGGCAAAACTGTAATAGTTCAGGACGGCCAGCACAAATATCTTTATGGACATTTATCTTTAATTACAGTTAGAAAAGGACAATCCGTCCAATCGGAAACAAAAATCGGAAACGTGGGCAGCACTGGAGTTTCCACGGGCCCACACCTGCATTTCAGTGTATTTGACTTAAATAAAAACGATTGGATAAATCCGGTACTTATACTACAAAGCACAAAGGAGAGATGATTTTTGAAAGTTTTAATTGCTACCGGCATTGAAAAGCTAGATAACGACTTATCAAGAATGTTACCGGAAAACAACATAGAAACTGTTGGAACCAGTTACCACCGAAGCATTGTAAATAAGATGATTAAAGAAACCGGCGCAGATACGGTTATCATATCTCCTGCCCTAAGCGGAGATGACGACATAGTTGAACTTATCAGAACCATGAGAGAAAAAGGGATTAGAGTGGTAGCTTTACCCGGTGACTTATCATTAATGAAAGCTCAAGAGTTAATTGAAAAATTAGTTCCGTACGGGGTATACGATTTCGTTTACGATCCTGTTAGACCTGTTGTCATTATAGAGAAACTATTAAGGCCCGGGAAACTGGGAGACATACCAAAAGAAATAATTGATAAATTACAGCGGGCAAATATATCACTTCCAATAATAGGCGAAGAAAAAAACGAGGATACCACCGGGCAACAACCAGAAAAACATAAGCATGTACGAAGAGAAGAACTAAACCCTGCAAAAAAAGGCTTAACAAAATTAAAGATAAAAAATCCCATAAACTCAATAAACAATAAACTGCAGCAAATAACTGATGAAACAAAAGCAGCAGTTAGAGATTTACTGGAAAGAAAAGACAATAATAATTATAACTATGAAGACAGCAAAGTTGTAACCGTCTGGGGTCCCACAGGTGCTACATGAACTGCAGCAGCCTTGAACCTAGCTGTTGCTGCGGTTGAGCACTACAACACCATATTATTGAATTATGATCTTGCCTGCCCTGAACTGGATGGGTGGTTTGGGATCAAACATTCCAGCAGTATTGAAGATTTTAATAAAAAAGACGCGGGGATAATGACGCTCGGTAAAAGCCTTACTCCGGAACTGGCCGGTAAAATGATTAGAAGGATGAAATGGGGTGTAGAATACCTGCCGGCCGGCAATAAGCTAACTAATATAGGCACGCCGGATTTTGGAGAACCAGCGGAAACCGTTGAACTGTTCAGGAAAATTATTCAACTGGTTAAGGAACAAGACCAGAGCGTGATAATAGTAAACGCAGGCAGGGACTTCGAATACCCGCCAGCATACGCAGCCATAGCGGAAGCGGATGTGCTAGTCATTCCCTATACCGGTAACCCGTTTGAAGGGGAATTGATTGCTCAGCAATTGAAGGAGTTAGTAAGAATAAAGGTTGAGAAACCCACTGTAGAACTGTTACTTGTTACAGGTGATATGGATATACCAAAACAAATATGCCAACGCCGGGTGGAGATTAAAGTAGACTATACCACTTATATCAAGGCTGCTCAAGAAGGAGAGGTTTATGCTTTGAGCGCCGGGAAGAGAGAATGGGAAAGAGTTTTATTGGAAATTTTATAAACTTTAGCGAAAATCTACCTGATTTTAGAACAAATTGCTGGTAAATTCAGTCTAATTAAGAAATGGACGAAGAAACTTGTCAGAAGACAACCGCTATTTGGCTGTTCATACTGCTGGTGCTGTGTTTGCTTTGGTAGTTGCAAAGAAAAAAAGAAAGGATGGTACTGTATGAAAAAAATAGTATTGAAAAGCGTTATATTAATGTGCTGCCTGGCGGCTTTTCTGGCCGTAATGCCGGGTACTGTGAAAGCGGGAGAAAAAATAGACGTGTACGAACAGGGTAAACTGGTAAAAAGTGTTGTATTCGTAGTTGGTAAGAACGAATATTTTGTAAACAACCAAACACCGGGAATAAAGATGGACGCAGTACCCTTTATTGAGCAATCCAGAACATTTGTGCCCGTACGTTACCTGGGCAATGCCCTGGGCGTGAACGATAACAACATTGAATGGGACGGGGTAAAGCAGAAGGCTTCCCTGAAGCGGGGAGAATTTTCCGCAGAGCTGGTAATCGGGAAGAAACAGATAATCGAAAACGGTAAAGCAAGAGCAATAGACGTGGCTCCAATTTTAAAGACCGGCAGGACATATCTGCCCGCCCGTTTTGTAGCGGAAGCATTGGGGTATACAGTAGAGTGGGATAGCAAGAACGGCGTAGTGATAGCTTATCCCAAGGGTGAGCTAAAGCCCGACATCAGCAACGTGATAGAGTACATAGGCGGGAAAGTGGAGAAAGTAGTACAAGAGAAAGTAGTACAAGAGGAAAACCAGCCTGGTACTCATATGGTTGGAGGGTTTGCTGTACCTGATGATGTGCCTTTTTATGGGGGTAAAACTTACTATGGAATTGAAGGGCCTGACTCGGAAACCAGAACTGAAATTGTTATTATTTTGGATGTGTTGGAAAGAAACGGAGTAGCATTGGAGCAGCAGCTGGAAAAAGCACGCAGTATTCTGGCAAGTAAATTCGGCAAAGAAAACGCAGATATGATTATTGACTATGTTAGTAAGAAAAAAGACAGGTTTGATGATGTACCGCTTAAATATTTCCATATTGACGGTCAGACAATTAAGGCAGGTGCTCCAGCGGGTAGTTATCTTATAAATATTGTAGTCTGGGAACCGGGAGTTTTAAGCGATATATAGGGAGGTTAATTAAATATGCGAAGAATATTTACAGTTATATTTTCTGTTTTTATGCTGTTAACATTTACGAATGCTGTTATGGCTGATACAGGAGGCTCAACGGAGCCTCCTGTTAGTTTGCCGCCGCAAAATCCGCCGCAAAACATAGACGAGGCTTTAAAAGAGGCAAATGATGAACTGAAAGCAAGATTTGGGGTAATAGATTATTTTAGAGAATACAGTATGGGTAACAAATATAGAATTAACGACAAAATTGACAAAGAACACCAATTGTGGGCAAACAGGCGAATATTTGTGTATGGCAAACCTTTTGATTTTGACTCCGATACAGGAAACCACCGTTATTTGGGTTACACAATAAACAACGAAGCATTTACAAATATTTTCTTCCGCCATGATAACTGGGCTGGGGGATGCATCAACAGCAGGAATTGGATTAAATGGCCGTGGAAAAATCCAGATGTTGAAGCCTCTTTAAAAGCCAGAGGAGAGCCTCTAATTCATGAAAATGATTTTGACGGCAAACCAGAACTTCGCGACAGTATAATCGAAGGTTTGAAAGCATACGCGAAATCTGAAAGCGCTGATAGAGTGCCCATACCCTTTAACCCTAATGACGACAAGCCCTGGCATGAATATGTACATGTATTAGTGCCGCCAACTCAATACACCTGGGGTATGGGGCGTATGTGGCACCAATCAGGCGGTAGTGTTTGGTACTTAACCATACCGCTGGCACCGGTAGCCCAGTCCGCCCCTGATTTTTCAGTAGTTTTTGACCAGGTGGAATATAACGACATACAGCCGGGGGCACCGGTAGAAGGAACAGTCAGATTTAAGCTGGCAGAGGGGCATACAAAGCCTGAAACTGCAAAACTGACGCTGGTACATGAAGTTGGCGGCAATGAATGGCCTGTAAGGTTGACAGCCATAAACCCTGCTGACAGCCTGCCGTCAAACGGCGTAATTGAATTTAAGCCGGGAGAAGAAAAGGCGTATAAGTTTAAAGTTACGGCCCAAAGTGAAGGAACAACACTAATAGTCAGGGTTAACCCGGTAACAAGTGAAGATATAAACTGGGAGAACAACCGTGATGAAGCGATAATTAATATACTGAAACCTTTAGCTCCGGTAGTAACAAACAGTAAGTTAACATTCCAGGCGGTAAGCCAAGATAAAACTATCACCAGGCCGGCAAATACGGCCAAATGGACTGACTGGGTGACTGCGACATTAAAACCCAGTGCACCAACGCCGCCTAAAGGAAAGCTGGTATCATGGGAGATAACTTCGGCAAGTATAACATACCCGAAGAAAAACCCGAGATTTACATTCGGTAACCCGCTGCCGCCCAAAGGAACAACGACAATAAACATGAACCCCAACGGGCACAAAGCGACAGCTACCTTCCAGGAAGACTGGGCGATGGACGGGGCCAGAATATACAATCCCATAAAAGATAAGCTAATGGCAAAATACCCGAAGAAATACACTTTAACTGCGAATTACACTATACACTATGTTTACCAATATAAAGTTAGACATAGAAGCTGCCACACCAGTAATGGGCATCGCCATTGCCATACATGGTATGAAACAGTAACCAAATCCGGAACGGTAAGCGATTCTGTAAGCGGTGTGCTGCTTGTAAACGGCTCTGGTGTAAACAGCAGGGCGCAGTAACAGAAAAACCTTCTGGCCTGCAACAAGGTCAGAAGGTTTTTGCTTTTCACGGAAGGATAAAACTGATTTCAAAAAGGAGAAAAAGGAGGGGTTTTGCTTTAAAATGAAAGGTTTGCAGTTCATAGATGAAGATTGGGAGCAGCACCGACAGATGGAAAAAGCCAAAATAGTCGAAGAACTGGCATCCCAAATACACAAAAAAAACCCGGAATTATTCAGCAGGTCGTCTTTAGGTGAGGCAATGGACACAGATGCCATCAAACACTTAATTAAAAACGCGGTACTGACAAGAGAAGACATCCTGCCGTACGAAGTTGATGAAATCACAGAAGATATTTTAGGTCAAGCAACGGGGTACGGCCCTTTATCACCATTTTTTTTGGGTGAAGAAGCTAAAGAGATTACAGAAGTGATGGTTAACCCATCTAAAAAAGGGCCGCAGGTGTTTTATGGCAAACACGGTAGAACACACTTTGCTGGAAACCATTATTTCAAGAACAATGAAGAAGTCAGGAGATTCGTGCAAAAACACTGTGACTATTCCGGCAGGCCGTTCACCGCTGAATCACCGATAGTTGACGCGTGGCTTCCAGACGGTTCACGTCTGGCGGCAATAGGCTATAAAGCAAGCCCGCTGGGTACAGCGTTTACTATTCGTAAATCACCGACAATCAGGCCACCGTTACCCCTTGAAAAAATGGTGGAAAACGCCACATTTCCGCAGTTGTTTTACGATATAGCAAAAGATCTTCTCGTGCTGGGGCAGGCAAACCTTGCGGTATGCGGCAGGACAGACAGTGGGAAAACCACTATCTTACGTGCTATGGGACTTTTTATACCTGAAATGGACAGGGTAATAATCGGTGAAACGTCATTTGAGCTGTACATGCCCAACCTGAAGAACTGCATCAACATGGTAACGGTTAAAATCGGTGAAAAAGAAATCGTTAGAATGCCGGATATATGCGACAGCATGAACCGTAACAACCCGGACAGGGGAATAGTGAGTGAGACACGGGCCGGTGAAATCGTGGCGTCCAGCGAAATCGCAGAAAGTACCAGCGGCGGTTTCTGGACAACCTTCCACGCTGGTGGGGTAAATGAACTGCGGTCAAGATTCCCCAAAATGTTTGCCCGGGGAGGCATGACGCTGCCCAGGGACATGGTGGACGACCAAATTCGCTCCATGTTCCACTTCCTGATATTCGTTGACAAAGATTTTACAGGCAAGCGAACATTTATGAGCCTGGTTGAAGTAACAGATGAAGGCTACAACACCATAATTAGATTTGATGAAGAAGAGTTTGCCCGGACAAAAGGCAAATCAAGAAGGTGGATATATGAAAACCCCATTACTGCAAAAAGACTTGCTCGCCTGGCTTTTAGGGGTGCAACAATAAAGCCTGTTTATGAGGAAGTAAAGGGTAAATACCTTTACCCAGGCCTAGGAGTGGAGCCGACAAATGCTTAAACTCCTTTTATTTTTAAGCCTGTTTGCTTTTTTGTACTCAATATTCGTTGGTGAGTATCCCGATATAGGTAGGGCAAAGAACTTTTTAAGAAAGTACATTCTGCCGCTGATAAGTGCTGTAGTGTTCTTTATAATTGGAAAGGTAATATTCATAAGTGCACTATCCGGATTAGTGCTGGCCTTACCCGGCTGGTTTATTCCCGGCTGGATAACGGAATGGCGGGAAAAAAAGGAAAGAGAAAAGCCGCGCAAGCTGGTCAAAGACTTTATCACCGGTGCCGCTGGTTTATACGGCGCGGGGCAGTTGACGTCGGAAGTTATCCGACACTCGGCAGAAAGAATGCCCGAACCATTTGCCTCTGATTTTCAGGAGATGCTGGGGCGGCACAATCTCGACAGAACGGCGACATTCCCGCTCATGCTTAGGCAAATGGGGGATAAGTACAAATTAAAAGAACTGTACGCGGTGGCCGCTATTATCGAAGCCAGCGACAGGGTGGGTGGCCCGCCCGCGGCGGCCCGGGGGTTGAAAAAATTGAATTACGCCATACAGAAAAAAGACAAACAACTGGCTGAAAGAATGAAAGCAAACATAGAACCCGTGCTTGCCTGCAAGATAGCCATATTTATTTTAGGTGCCGGGCTAATTCTTGACGCTACAGTGTTGAGAGATATGTACAAAGAAGCTCCCATTATGATGGCGATGGGACTTTTTATAGTTATAGGCATGTTGTTTGCCATGAAAAAGCTGTCCAGCAACGCTGATTTGGAATAGGAGGTGGTACTTATCAGCCTTATTTTAGCGATATGGATATGTCTGTTTGTATCAGTATTTGCCCTGCTGTATCTTTTCCTGGTGCCGGCCAGTGAATACGACGTATCACCGGCGGCAATAACGGTGGGCCATATCAGGGAAAAAATTGAAAGCTTTTTTGGAGATGAAGAATACAAAGAAAAATTAAGCATTATCAAACGGTCGCCGGACGAAATAGTAAAATACGCGGTATTTTTCGGCGTGGGTTTCGGTTTTTTGGTAACAATGATTGGTCTTAAATTTTTGGGCATATTTACCCTTTTACTCGGGGTACTGGCTGCGATTGTAGGAATCGTGGTAACAAAGGTAATAATGGAGAACGAATTTAAAAAATGGCAGGACAGGTTGTTTATGGGCGTGCCGTCTTTGGTTAACTTTATGCCTGTTTTTCTGGATGTAGGGGCGCTCACTGTGCGGGAGTCAATGATGTTCACCCTTTCATTCCTGCCGGAGCCGCTAAAAGGTGAAATGGAAGCTGTTATCAGCCGGATCAGCCGGACGGGGCAGGCCAGGGAAGCTTTAAATATCCTTGCCAAAAGAGCAAAACACCCGGTAATAGACGCCGTGTGCTTTAGAATTGGCATGGCATGGGACTCAAAAGTGGAGCCGGGTATGTTTGACGATTTAGCCGAAACCATAGACAACGAAAACGAAAAAGCGGTAGCCAGGGCAACAGCAGCAAAATCCGGTTTTTTCGCCCTCATCGCAGTGGTGGCGCTCCTTGGGGCAATACCTATATTCATCTATCCGATATTCATCAAATGTGTAGTTGAGCAAATGTCTAGAGGTTTAGGTTTTTGATGGAGGTTGTTAATGTCAAGAAAATCGAAACTCTCAAAAGTACTGGGTGTGATAGTATGGATATTCACTGTAATACTGATAGGGCTGGTCTGCCTCAACATGATAAATTACCTGATAACAAATATAAAAGGCTGGATATCTTAGGAGAAGAAGGATTGGCAGAATTGCCGATACTGAGTTTTGCAGCAATTCTCATTTTGATGGTATTCGTGTCCGTAATAGCCACAGGCTTTGCCTGCCGCCAGAAGGCAGTAGTGGCGTATATGTGGTTTGGCGAAGCGATGGAATACGCAGCCCAAGCCGCCAATATGGACGGCGATACCAGCATGGTCGAACTGCGTGAAGATTGCGCCAGGGCGTATTTTTTTAACCGGATTGAAGAATTTTTTGATGAATGGCCGTATCCGTATAAAGTTACAAGTTTTTACGCTGTAAAAGGAGGTGATGACGTGCCGGGTATGGGAATTGCCCGCGCGCCCGGTTATGTAGCGGAGATGGATGTAACGGTATTCAGCGGGTACGTTCCGTGGGTGGGAACGCAAACAATAGATGTACCCATGAGATATTATGCGATTGTAAAGAGCACAAAAAACATTAATTAGATAATTAAGATTAAAGGAGGAACTTTGTATGAAAAAAGTATTACAGTTAAGAATAAAACAAGCAAAGCAGATCCTTGCCAATGAACGCGGCGACCTTAAAGCAGCGGCATGGACGCTTGGTACAACAGTAATTGCAGTTGCCATTATCTTAGGTTTGCTGGGTATAGCACCAGGTGCTGCAACAGACTTATTTAGTGATATGATTGACTATATTAAAAGTGAACTAGGCTTCTAATCTAACAAGGAAGGCGATACACATGCTAAAAGACATGGTGATGTCTTTCGGTTCTATATTTCTTTTTCTATGCTTTGTAGTGGCCGGGGGGATGTTCATCGGGATGGTCACGCAGTGGAATGCCGTACAAAACGAAGCGCAGTACATAGCGCGAAGTATGGGCAAATACGGCGGCTACACGACAGAAGCAGATGAAGACCTGCGCAAATTTACAAAAGAATTGAATATAGCTCCCGACGACATAGATGTAGAAATTGAACCTGTTAGTGCTCCGGTGGACTGGGGCACTACAGTAACTGCAAAAATAACAAGAAAATTTCACTTTAAAGTAGGGGAGTTTATTGACATTAAAACTCCCATTCCGCTGGTTGGCAAGGGCCGTTCTGTCAGCACATACCTTGACGGGGCATACAGCGGTATAAGCTACTGCTATCCTTCCTATTAGGGAGTTTCACGGAGTACAGTTATGGGTACAAAAGGAAGGGACATTGTCATATGGCTGTACGGTCTGCTTATGCTTATGGCGGCGATGGCGCTTATCAGCGGCAAAATCCTGTTTGGCAGGGTTTTATTTATTTTGGCCCTGCTGAACGGTTTTGCGCTTCTGTATTTTTACGCCGTATATTTGCCCAAAGCAAAGAAGTACAGCAGGGAAGAATTGAAGCTGAAAACGGTGGTATTACTGCCGATATGGAATTGGTGGGGCAAAATTCTCACTGGCAGCAGAATAAACGGGCGGGTAAAAAAAACCTTTGAAATTCACCTGAATGACATCGAAGGTGGTGAAGGTGGTTTGGCAGCATACATTAAAAACTACCGCCGGGATTTGATCAGTATTGCCGGCAGGGACAACATGTCGGGGAACCTGGTAATATGGGAAAGCCACCTACCTCCGCCTTCAGTATTCAGAAAAGCAATAAGAGAACGGGAAAAAATCCAAAAAGCGTACCTCAAGAAGGGGGGATACGGAATTCCATATCCTCCCTTTGTCAGCTTACACCTGAAAGCGAATAAGAAGAGGATTTACAGGGGGGCATACTATATTGAGTAGAAAAATCGGTATAATGGTATCCTTGGTTCTAGCCATAATCTTTACCGGGGCAATAGTAGTAACTTCCAATATAAACCTGAAAAAGGAAACAAAGACGGTTGAAGTATTGCAGACAACCCGGTTTATACCGGTAGGCACGGAAATAACAGCGGGTGATGTCAAAACTGTTAAAGTACCGGAAAAAATTGCAGATAATCTTGTAAAGAATTTGGAAGATGTAAAAGGGAAGGTAACTGCCCAGTCAATCGGCAAAAACCAGTATATATTTAAAAACAGTGTAATATTGTCAAAACCAATAAGACCGGGCTACTGCCAGTTGGTTATTCCTACTGACTTAATTAAATCTTGTTTTGTCACACCAGGAGAAGAAGTTGACCTGTACCTGGTGGTAGGTATGGATGAAAGGGAAGAATACGAATTAGGGTTTAAAGAAACAACCAAGACGATAAAAAAGTTACTGCATGAGCCTATATATTCCGGCGCAAAGGTACTAAGGGTGCTGGATTCTGACGGCAACGATATAGAACCTGTCAAGAATAGTTCGGCTTTAGAGGAAATTTCAAATCCTACCGGCAAGAAAAGTATTCCTGCTGCAATAGCGGTGGAAGTTTCCCAGAAAAGAATAAGTGAACTAATAACCTACGCTGAAGATGAAAGAATATATGTGGTGAAAAGCGGGGAGAAAGTGAAGCCCAAAGAAAAGGATAAAGCTGAAGAAGTTGAAAAAACAAAACCAGCAGGATAAGGAAGAAGCAAAAGATGAAAAGAATTAAGTTTTTTTGGGAAACAATATCGCCCTACCAAATCTTTGGGTTAAATAACCTTAGGGACTTAAGGATTGTTTGGCCTGAATGTAAGCAGGAAAATTTGGACTTTTTAACCGGATTGCCCAACCGGCAGGTATACGAAGCGACACTTTCGTATGCAGTTCAAGAAGCAGATAGGCAGAACGCCGCCTTTGGTATTCTTGTCCTTGATCTGGATAAATTCAAGTCAATAAACGACACTTACGGACACCCAGTGGGGGACGAAGTGTTGAAAATATTTGCGGTCAGGGCAAAAAACGCCACAAAGCCGGACGATTATTTAGCAAGGTACGGCGGGGAAGAATTCGTATTGATAACTCCCTGCTATAGGAAAGTTTTTGATATAGGAGAAAGAGTGCGCACATTGGTAAGTTCTCAACCTTTTAAAATTCAAGAGATGGAAATACCCGTAACTTTGAGTTTTGGTTGCGCGGTGTACCCTATTGACGGTGCTGCCGTACAAGAAGTATTCAAAAAGGCCGATGACGCACTGTATGAAGCCAAAGAAAGCGGGCGTAACAGAGGTAAACAGTATAACCCGGGATAGACACCCGGGTTATATTTTTAACTTTCCTGCCGAGAAAAGCCTTGGAATGGAAGCGGCATAGAACAAAAAAATAAAGGGAGGTTTCGTTTAATGCTCTGCGTAATAGCAGCCGAAGATCCTAGTGCTGATATAATCAAAGAAAACCTACAAAAGATGCCGAAATTCAAGAACTGGCAATTTATAACGGTAAACCACTCGGATGCCCTTTTATCATATAGTTCTTACAGGCCAGACGTGAGGCCGGACGTGGTAGTTATAAGCAGGTTTTTACCCGGAAAAGATCATCAGA
This sequence comes from Desulforadius tongensis, assembly GCF_016907915.1. Taxonomy (GTDB): domain Bacteria; phylum Bacillota; class Desulfotomaculia; order Desulfotomaculales; family Desulfohalotomaculaceae; genus Desulforadius; species Desulforadius tongensis. Next base: position 49,474 of record NZ_JAFBCW010000012.1, on the reverse strand, counting down.
AATTATTTGCCAACTTGCAGGTGCAATTCCCGGTAAGTCATATAGTCATACTGGCCGGGGTAGTTAATGAAGCCACTAAAGGCTATATACGCATGTGCAAAAAATACGGGTTATACAACATTGTCACGGGCGTTTTGCCAGGCGACAGGCCGTATACATTGCCGGTTGCGCTGACATACCCCAAAGAAATTAAAGAAGGGCCGATTATTGAGGAAGAGGATACGCATCAGGAATCGGTACAGCAGCCATATCAATCACCCGTACAGCAGCCGGAAACGCGGGTACAACAGTATATAGAGTCGCAAATACAGCCGCCGGGAATATCCGTACAACAGTACGTAGAACCACCGCACCCCTTGATGCAGCCGGTGCAGGCTGACCGGCCAGCGGCACGAATTGAACAGCCGTACCAACAGCCAGCACAAGAAAACCAGCAAACAGTTCCTATACAACGGGAACAGTTAACTCAACCGTACCAGCAGGGACAACCTTATCGGCAACCGGCTGAACCGTTAAACACCGCGCGTTATCAACCATCACCTACGCAGAGCAATGTAATTGCAAATACCCCTGCCAAGTACAATGGTGTGTTTGCAATTACCAGTGCAAACAAAGGCGGAGTAGGCAAGACGACTGCTTGTATTACACTAGGCTTGGCACTATCAAAAGCAGGTATAAAAACACTGCTTTGGGATATTGCCTTTGGCGGCCCGAACCTTAAAAATTTTTTTGACATAAAAAATGTGCCGGGTATAGAGTACCTTGCTGAAAGATACATCACTCCTCAAAATGTAAGAAATATAATCGTAAAGGTAAGCGATAACTTGTACGTACTGCCCGGGCCGATGAACAAGCAAATTCCCAATTTCCAGAAAGGGCAATTGGTGCAAATTGCAGACATACTTGTAAGAGAATTCCCGGTTGTGATAGGAGATTCTTCTCCCGAATTCCACGAAAAAGTGTGGCTGTATGAAATATTCCCCTTAGCTGACCTAATCCTTTCTATTGTTGACCAGTCCAAGTTCAGCGAGGAAGAAACCAAAGATTACGCACCAAAACTATTAATGATGGGTGTACAACCGGAGAAAATAAAAATCATACTAAACAGATTTAGCCCGAAACTGCATAACCCGCGGCTTATAGAAAACTGCTACAATGCAGGTTTTAAAGATACCGTACCCAAAAACAAACTACCAAGGATAATAGCTACTATTCCGGAAGACTGGGAAAAACACGTTAAAGCTGTGTATAAAGGTACGGTTGTGGGAATTGATGATGAAAAAAGCCAGTGGCATCGTGTGGCGGAAGAGTTAGCTGTCATTGCCGGGCAGAAGTATGATCTGAAAAAAGAGAAAAAGAAAGGCAGATTATTTAGCTTTCTAAAAAGAAAGTAAGCAGGGCCGCCCTCTAGGCAAAAGGGGCGGTCTGTTTTTATGTTGGATAGTTTTTAAGGAAAGGAGATGGAAGTGATAATGTCAAGAATAAGTAAGGATACAGTTGAACGCATCAAACAAATGGCGCAAGTTTTAGACGAAGAATCAATTGCCAACTCATTCAACATCAGCGTTGACGCAGTAAGAGACATTTTGCTGGGAAAATACGAGCCGGAAGAAGATGACAGCGAAAGCCAGGGCATTAACAAAATTCAGGTTGTAGAAAGGACTAGATTTGTTAGAAACAAAACAGTTGCTGCAATATCACCGGGAGGTGGACAGGGAAAAACTACAATTTTGACCGCCCTAGCCATGCAGAGTGCACTTACCATACCAAGCCAAAACCCCATTGTTATTTTAGATTTTGCCGACATACCGAAAGTATGTACTTATATGGGAATTATGGGAATTAGTGCATTGGCAGAGTGTGAAGACTTCATACCTACAATCACCCGCTGGCCTGTAAAACTAAAGACAACAGACGGACAGATTTATGAAGAACTTACTCTTCGCCATCCCGACATTGACAATTTACATATACTGCCCGGCGTAGTATTTACGTCCGAATGGTTGCAGATTACTGCAGACCAGCTTCTTAAAATTATTGAAGACTGCCAAAGAGTATTTGCATTAGTAATAATTGACATGCCTTCTGATAGGAAAATGTTTGAAGCAGTATTAAGTATTGCTGACGCAGTGCTCATGGTGATAAAAGACGACTACCCTTCGATAGAAGGTGTTGCCCAAATGCACCCATACCTGGAACATCACAAAGTCACGGAAAAATTAATTCCAGTTTTAAACCGGTATAACGGGAATATAGAAGACACCAAAAAAATGTTGAACGTTTTTGACATGGAAATAGGCTTTGAAGCACTTATACCGGAGCTTAAAGATATTCACGAACACATGATGATTAGCAATAGGCATCCTGTTATATCAATGCCTGATACAGATTTTGTCAAAGAAATCAGTCATCTGGTCAGGATTGTATGCCCAGACTGGGTAATAACCACTAAAAAAGAAGAAACCTCTGTCTTTAACTTTAAGGGAATGCTGAAAACTTTGTTTGGTTAAGGGGGTAATTTATGAAAATATCAATAAATGCCAATAAAGGGAAGTTTAACAAAACCTCTTTTTTAAATAAGAGGCTGGCAGGTTTTATGGTAATAGTGTTTTCTTTAACCCTTGCCGGTTTGGGAACCTATAAACTCCGGGATTACCTTATAGACAACAGGCCGACAGAACAGGTATTGGTGGCAGGAAGAGACATAATGCCCTATTCTGTGATCACTTCCGAAGATATTAAGTACATCGAGATACCTCTGGGCAGCAGCCTGTCGGGTACTGCCAAAAACCCCAAAGAAGTAATCGGTAAAAGAGCAAATACCGTACTGTATAAAAACGAACAGATATTACTTAAAAAGCTATCCGACAGTTCCCTGATTGTAGAGGAAGATGAAGGCCTGGTGGGTATTCCCGTAGACGCTATAAGAGCTGTAGGATTTAAAATACGCCCTGGCGACGTGGTAGATATATACTGGATAAATGACAGGCAGTCTTCAGACCTACCCACCAGGAAAAGTACCGATGCCAGTGATGAAGTAGAGCGGGCGCAGTTGGTGGCAGAGCAGGCAGTTATTATTGATGTGTTGGACAAAAGAAATGTGAGTATATACAAACAGGCACTGCTTAATGCGCCGGAAGAAGCAATGGAAGAAGCAATAAGAGAAAAGAAATCAACTCTTTCTATGACTGCCGTTGCAGTTATAAAGATAAAAAATAAGGATGTGGAAAACGTTATAACTGCAATTGGTAATGGAACGAGTTACTTTTGTAAAAGGGCAGGTGGCAGTTAATGTTTTTTAAGAAAAACAAAAAAGAAGCCATGTCTTTTGGGACAGAAAAGAGAATAGAAGAAAAAGATGCTGAAGAAACTGTAAACGATAGTACACTTGTCAGGTTAGGAAAAAAGACCTTATTTGAAGCAACGCAATTTGTCCAGGAACTGGTAAGTGATATTCAAACCGATATAGAGATAGATGGGGAAGATATACACAAAATACTGTACCTGGCAAAAGCCGGTCAACCGGGATACGATCTTAAAGCACGGAAAGTGGTTGAATCACTATTAAACAAATACGGTATATCTGTTGATGGAATAAGTACTGAAAAAGCTGCAAAAGAAATATATAAATATCTGTGGGGACTAGATAGAATAGAGGACTTATACCGCATGGAGGGTATAGATGAAATAAGAATCAATTCGCCTAAAAAAGTATATTACCAGGAAAAAGGCCGCAACAAGACATCAACCATAACATTCAAGGATGAGGAACACATTCGCAAAATAATATCCCGGCTGATTGAGCATGACCGTACATCCCTTGATGAAGGGAACCCTGGATGCGAGTCCAGGAGGTATGACGGAACAAGGATAACTGCGTTAGGCCCGCCGCTTACAAAGGGGCCGTGCCTGGCACTCAGAAGGCACGGTACTTTTATGACTACTGACGAGAACTATATCAGCAGCGGAACAATGGACGAATACACTCTAAAACTGCTTTCGCTGCTGGTTAAAGGCCGGGCAAACATTTTAATCTGCGGCGATGCCAATACAGGGAAAACCACCCTGCTGCGCTGGCTAGCTAAGTTTATTAACCCGGCACTGCGTATAGTAACGATAGAAACGGACAGGGAACTGGAATTAGACGAGTGGTATCCGGAAAGGGACATTATATCGCTGGAAGTACACTCGGAGCTGGGATGGGATATGGGCCGTTGTTTTTATGTCACGTTAAGGTTATCTCCCGATTTGATTATCGTTGGCGAAGCCCGTGGACTTGGTGAATCCGGGCAGTTGATAAAAGCCTGCCAGAGAGGGCATAACGGCAGCATGGGGACAATACACTGCGATTCTGCAAGGAAGGCAGTGAGTATACTTGCGCAGATGGCATTGGAAGAAGGAAGCAGGCTTCCGGTTAAAATACTGGAACAGCAAATAGCGCAATCTTTTAATGTTATTATCCAGCTTTACGGGAACAGCGATACAGGTATTAGGAAGATTGAACATATTGCAGAGGTGTGGGATGGAGAAAACGGCCCGGAGTACAGTGATCTTATCATGTGGGAACCGTCTGACGAAAAATATGAAATTGGCAGGTGGGTATACCCGCAAGGATTATCAAAAAACTTAAAGAGGAAACTTTTCAAGTATGGTGTTAGCAAAAAAGAGCTGGACGGATTGGAAATGTTAAGAAGACAGTTAACTAACTAAGGGAGGGATGAAATTTAGTGCATGGGAATGAGTTGCTCTTGAACGGCGTGATATTTATTTCTTTTACAGTATTGCTTATTCTTACATTGAACCTTTTTTTATCTATGGCAGGTGCGACAGTTAATAAAGTTCTTTTATGGAAAAAAGAACGAGATAGAATACTGGCCATGCCGGAAGTAGCAAGAAATCTATATGTACCAAAAAACAGCATCCGGCTGCTGAATGCTTACAGTAACCGTATAGACAAGGGCTTAAGTAATACAGGCTTCAATATCAGCACGTACAAGTACATGTTGATAACGGTTATAATGCCTCTGGTTGGAACGTTTCTTGTATATTTCATATTCCAGGATATTCTAATGTCTGTAACGGCACTGGTGCTTTTTATAATCCTGCCGCTTATGTATTTAAACCGGGCAACCAGAAAGCATAAAAGGAAAATAAATGAACAATTACCCGCTGCGCTACAACTATTTGGCGTGGAGTTTGAACTGACAAGAAACTTAAGGGAATCCCTGGCTAGAGCCGCCGAAGGTGTTAGCAACCCCTTGAGGAAACACATCATAAAGTGCGTGAACGATTTGAACGCGAGCAAAGCACCTAAAAGGGCCTTTGAACGATTTGCAGCCAACATCAACAATGAATACGGGAAGTTGTGGGCGCAGTTACTATACGCAGCAACAAAAGATGCAAACATAATCAAGGTACTGCCGCGAATCGTAAGAAAACTGAACATGCACAGGTTATTAATCGAAAAAAATATTACCCAGCTGAGCGGGGAGCGGCGTATCGGAATTATTTTAAACATGCTTATTATCCCCGGCTTTTTTATAGTTCTTAACATATTTCCGGATACTACGCTGGAATTTTATAACAGGCCTTTTGGAAGAATAATTATTTTACTGGCATTCCTGTCATTCACAGTCGGCCTGATTTTAGACAACGTTCTTAAAAAGGTAAACTTCTAAAAGTTCATCCATTTTTTCTTCAAAGTGGATGAACTTTTGTTTTTAGGGGGTGGTAAAGGTGGAAATTACCTGGCTGGACAGATTTCAAGATATATCGTATTTGAGGGCAGATGTTTTAATTACTGCTTTTATGGCTGTTTGTATGGCAATATCCATCACTTTTTTATTCAAGTTAATTGGATATTATATAAAGCCGTATATACCACAGAAAGAAAATATAAAAAAAAGCAAAACAACCAGCGTAATAAAAGAAAATTACAGTGTGATAATGGGCATGTTTGTCGGCTATATAGTAATGTTTCAGTACCCGATATGGGCAGTTGTTTGTTCGCTGGCCGGGGGGTTTTTTGTATATATAGGTAAAAAAGCCTATGTATGGTTTTCTCAAAAACTTAACGAGGAGAAGAAAGCCAGTGAAGTCCTGCTGTTATACGAAATGATAAGTATATATTCGTCGGCAGGCTACTCCTTATACGAGGCATTAACGGTAAGCTTGTATTTGCTTGATGTGATTAAAAAGCCATTACAGAGATGCCTAACCAACTGGAGTTATGGTCCCAGCAGGGCTTTGGAGAAATTTAGAAAGGAATTGGACGTACCTGAAGCGGATGTGCTGGTTGGTATAATGCAGAGAGCAGTGGTGATAGGCGCGGCGAACGTAGCGAGTTTCTTAAGTCACGAAAGTGAGACTATGGAAAGAATCAGACAATACCGAGTTGAACGTCGCTTAGGGGTAAGACCGGTAATTCAGGCAATATATCTGATATTGCCCGGGCTGGCACTTATAGGGGTGACTCTGGGGCCTATAGGTTATCATATCGCAAAAACTATTATGTCTATCAAATTAAATTAAGGAGAGGAAGTTGCATATGAAGGGATTACAGCAAAAAATAAAAGAGCTTTTGCTAAATGAGGAGGGCGTAATGTTTCAGTATTTAGCGTACGCAGTTATAATCGGACTTGGTGGTGCAAGTATATTGTTTGGCATATTGGCAGCATTACGCTATCAAGGAGGGAACATAATTGGAAACATTTACGACGTTCAGTTTTAGTTTACCAGTGCCAGTGATAATATCCATACTGGGTGCGTTAGTATCCGTGTATACCGATTTGCGGTGGCGTAAAATTAAAAATTTTGTAACCCTGCCGCTTATTATTTTAGGCTGGTCGTGGTCTTTATACGTAGGCGGCCCAAAAGCATTTTTAATTAATGTGTTAGTATCGGTATTTATTGGGGCTACAGTTACGCTAACAGGGTATATAGGGGCAGGCGATATTAAGCTGATTGTCGGGATAGCAGCATGTTTACAGCCGCCTTTAAGTTTGTATTTCCAGGCATTTTTCTTTGTTTGCCTGCTGGCCGCTGCACTTTTTATAAGATTTAAGGCATGTGATTTTAAATTTGGAAATGCTATATCTGCAATGAAGGCAGAGATTGTACTCGGCTTTAGCGGCGTAAAAGACCCGTCTAAAGGTCTGTATAAAAAGCCTGTAAGTCATACGGGGGCACCGATTATATTTTTTGCTCTAGTTTTTTGCTTAGCCAGAAAGGAGGGGTTGGTTTGAACAAATTAATACACTTTTTAACTTCTGAGGAGGGGAGTATTCTCGAATGGATTATCGGAGCTGCGATTATCGGTATTGGCACAATACCTATTATAATCGGAATAGTACATGCAGTGCTTTATGTGACAGAACAAGGAGAAGAAAGAATATTAAAAGCTATTTGGGCAGACTAATAAAGGAAGAAGACGGCTGGGGTATAATTACCGGCCTTCTGGTTATTCCCGTGTTGGTTTTTCTGATATTCGCCGCAGTCCAATACTGGGGAGTAATGACAATCTACCAGCACGCGGAAGCATACAAATACGAAACGCTGTCCAAAATGGCCGTAAAAGGAGGGTTGACTGCTTCTGACAGGCAGGAATTGATTAAAAAACTAATTAACCTGGGTGCAGATCCGGAAACAATTAAAATTACCGGCAGCAGTCCTACGGTGTATCACCCGGGAGAAGTAACATTACGGATAGAGTTTATGCCTAAAGACTTCAATAGTTTTACGGCCAAGACGGTCATAAACGGCAGCCCAAGCCAGGGCAGTGAAACAGTGAGAATAGGAGTTGAGGGCAGTGCTATTAGCAGTAAGACGGAAGATTAGAGAAGAAAACGGGCATATAGTAATGGCATTACCCACAATTGTCTTGTTTTTTGCGGTATTGGTAAGCATAGTTTTAATTTCGCAGACCGTGACAAGCGCGGATGTAATTTTAGCTAATTCCGTTAAAATGGCAACCGAAGGAGCTGCATTGCAATACGATGTAATCGATAAAGAAAAAATAATTATCCCGGAACGGGCTTACAATGTGTTTACGGATCTACTTGCTAAAAACCTTGAACTGAACAACAATCTGGAACCTAAAAAATACTCGGCATTTTCTGGTAAACCAAAGTTCAAATTAATAGTCTATAACGGAAACGACGGGAACAGAAATGCCGGCGGCATGATATACGAATACGATAATAGGCTAACAGAGAGCGCAATTTTCGACGGTGAATTTCCTGCAACCTTTTACATCAACTCGAAAAAAATCATCCTTAATTCACCGGGAGTTATTTCGGCAGTTGAGATACCTGCCAAAAAAATGTTTGGAGATACAGTTTTGTATAAGAAGATTTGGTTTTGCAAGCTTCCTAAAAAATAGAAGGGAGGTTTTTTATATGTGCAAAGAGTTGTCATGTGTAGATATAGTCAAACAGTTGAAAGCTGACAGCGTAGACCTGGTTAAATCCCAGGGAAAGGTAAAAAACTATAAAATATCATTCAGATTCAATCATAGCGATAACTATATGGTTAATCAACTTGAAAATTTATGGCCCTTCAGCACTATCTCGGTAGATAAAGACGGAACTACCCTGGCAGAATATTTGGTCAGACCTTCTGAAATGAAGGAGTTTAAATTAAAGATAACGGAATTTAAAAAGAGAACACAACTAAAAGCTAATCTGCATGTTTTGCCCAGAACTGCCAATGACTAGAAGATATGTGTTGACATTTATTAGAAAGTGAATTACACTTTAATTAAACAAAGAAACTTCAGGGGCGGGGGAACCGCACTGAAAGGTAAAGCGTAAGAATTTTACGCTTTGTGCTGAGTTGTACCTTTCTGCGGTTGTCCTGCCTTTGTTTTGTAGTTAAGAATAAGGGCCACGCGGAAAGGTAAACTCCGGTGGCCCTTTGTTTTTTAAAGTGAACGGGGAGGTGGAATTGTCTTTAAAAAGTAAGTAGTTTGTTGGTTGGTGTTGTTGAAAAATAAAAATTAATTAGGAGGTTGAAGCTAACATTATGATTAAAAAAATTAAAGCGTTCATTAAGGGCGAGGAAGGATATACTGCGGAATCCCTAGCATGGACAACCGTGGTGGGTTTAGGTGCAACCGGCGTATGCTTTGGCCTGTATGCCGCGAGTCGTTACCTGTCCGCTGGTGCTGTGGATGACATCAAGGCAATTCAAACACCGTCCAGTCTGCCTTCTGCAACCGAACAAATTACCAATTTGAAGGCAGGTTATACCGGTGCTATTACCGGCATAGTAATCGAGTAAAAAGGAGGGGCTTTGCCCCTCTGGCAGGGCCCCTCCGGATTATAAAATTTGGGGGGATTTTATATAGTGACAAAAAATAAAATATTTGTGATTTTCGCTTTCATGTTGGCAGTGGCGGTTTTTGCGGCGGTTCCTGGGACATGCCATGCCTTTTCAGGAGGATCAGGCACTCCTGACGATCCGTATCTCATTGCGACACCTGAAGAACTTGATGAGGTACGTTACAATCTCTCTTCTAGTTTTAAACTTACTGCAGATATTGATTTAAGTGGTTGGGATTGGACACCGATAGGTAAAAGAGATGAAAATGTAGTTTTTGCGGGACCTTTTGCGGGAGTGTTTGACGGCAACGGACATGTTATACGAAACCTGCATATCCATTACCCAATTAATAAGGAAACCTCAAATATTGGACTGTTCAGTGAAACAAGATTTTGTGAGATTAAGAACTTAGGTCTTGAAAATGTTGACATTAAAGGCTGTAATTTCGTGGGGGCACTGGTAGGACGTGCGGAACAGGGAACTAAAATAATCAATTGCTATGTGAAAAACGGTTCTGTGATTGGTGTGGTAGGTAACGGTGGCATGGTAGGATACTCTACAGGCTTAGTAAAGATCTCAGAAAATTATAGTTATGGGGAACCTGTAAAAATCTCTCGGTGTTACGTTACAGGCGTAGATGTTTCAGGCATTCATTACAGTTACATCGGCAGCAAAACTGGAGGTTTGGTGGGATATGTGGAGAACACCTCCATTAATGAGTGCTATGTTACCGGTGGTTCCGTAAAGGGAGAAAATAGTGTTGGTGGCATAGTAGGGTTTATAGGAAATTATGCTGAATTTTATTTGTCCAACTCTTTTGCCATAGTACCGGTTTCAGGCTGGAAAGATATCGGCGGCTTGATGGGGTTTTCACCTTCTGGTTATAGAGATATAAAAATCAACATGTGTTACAGTACCGGAAAGGTTTTGGGCAAAGATTATAGTCGTATTGGTGGTTTGCTAGGAACATATTATGGTACTGATCCTGTGGTGGAGAATAGCTTCTGGGCTCTCGAACCATCGGGTTGTCTTGAGTCAGAAGGAGGAGGTATTTCTAAACCCGCATCATTAATGAAAAAGAAAGATACGTACACAGCAGCCCAGTGGGATTTTATAAACACCTGGGACATTGAAGAAGGTGAAAGCTACCCATGGCTTAGGGGACTTCCAAGACCGCCTGAAGTTGGCGGCACTTCAACTGTATCTGTGACTGGGGTAACTTTGAATAAGCACGAACTAATTCTCACAGAAAACGGCCCATCTGAAACATTAACAGTCGCCATAGAACCTTCAGATACTACTAACAAAGACGTAACCTGGACAAGTAGTGACGAAAGCGTAGTATCTGTATCAGACGGGGTAGTAACGCCTGTCGGAGTGGGTACGGCGGTAATTACGGTTAAAACCAAGGATGGTGGGTATACTGACACTTGTTTTGTAACAGTAAATCCGGCCCTGAAAAGCATCGCCGTAACGCCCACAGCAGTAAACATTACTGAAGATAAAAGCCAGCAGCTAACGGTAACCGCGCATTACTCTGACGGAAGCACTAAAGATATAACCGGTGAAGCAGAATATACAAGCAGTGATACAGGTATAACAACCGTGTCAGTTAACGGTTTAGTTAGCGGCATAACTCCCGGCAGTGCAGCAGTAACCATTACCTATGAGGGTAAATCAGTAACCGTACCTGTAACGGTAAATGCAGCAATAACCCTTCAAAGCATTACGGTAACTCCTAACCCGGTTGTTATTGATGAAGGGAATACCGCGGCACTGTCCGTGCTGGCAAACTACTCTGACGGAAGCACTAAAGATATAACCGACGAAGCGGAATATACCTCCGACAATTCTGCGATAGCCACCGTGAATACCAGCGGATTAGTTACCGGCATTACACCTGGCACAACAACCGTTACTGTTAGCTATAACAGCATAACTTCAAACATAAACATAACGGTAAACGAGGCATACGCGCCTCCCGTACTGGAAAATATCACCGTAAGCCCGGCTGTGGTGAATATCCTTACCGGCAAAACTCAATCATTGGCAGTAACCGCGTATTATTCCGATGGGAGTACCAAAGATGTAACCGGTTCTGCATCCTATCAAGTGGCAAATGCCAGTATAGCTACTGTAGTTGGCAGTACGGTACAAGGCGTAAGTATAGGCAGTACCACCATAACTGTGAGATATGAAGGTAAAACTGCAACAGTACCTATAACGATAACGGAACCCAGAGGGGATGATACCGGTAGCGACACAACAGTCATCACAAAACCCAGAGGGGATGATACCGGTAGCGACACAACAGTCATCACAAAACCCAGAGGGGATGATACCGGTAGCGACATAACAGTCATCACAAAACCCAGAGGGGATGATACCGGTAGCAACACAACAGTCATTACAAAACCCAGAGGGGATGATACCGGTAGCAACATAACAGTCATTACAAAACCCAGAGGGGATGATACCGGTAGCAACATAACAGTCATCACAAAACCCAGAGGGGATGATACCGGTAGCAACACAACAGTCATCACAAAACCCAGAGGGGATGATACCGGTAGCAACATAACAGTCATCACAAAAACTAGATAGATTAAATAAAACAACCCTGTCTAGTATGCCAAGCTCAGGGGCATGGATGATTAAAACAGTGGAAGAAGCTCCTACTCGATTATAAGTACAGTTCCCGTAAGTGGTTAATTTGACAATTATTAAATGAATAATGAAATTAACCGGGCTGGTTTTTCGGTAGAAAAACTGGCCCTTTTTTATACCACGCCAGAAAAGAGATGCTTACGCTTGGCAGTTACAATATTACATTTTCCCTCCTCACCCCACCTTTTGGTGGGGTTTTTTAGGTATTGAAAACTCAAAACTCAAAAAAGGCGGTGTTAACACTGAAAGACTTATACTGGGACTGGGCTGAAAAGATGATGCAGCCAATACCTGTATTGCACCAACATGCCTTTGAAACAATGAAACTGGCCGTCAAAACGGCTATCGCCATGGGCATGTCCTATGACAGCAAAAAGGTGGTGAACATAGGTATAGCTGCTTTTCTACATGATTTGGGCAAGACTACCTGGCCGAAAGAACTTTTTGTAAAAACACCAATTCTACCGCATGAGTGGGATATAATACGGACCCACCCTTTACAGAGTGAAAAAATAATTAAAGAAAAATGGCCGGATGTGCCCCATGATGTGCTGCGCCTGGTACGCCAGCACCACGAAAGGCCTGGCGGCCGCGGCTACCCGTACGGTATATATGAACCGTCAATTGATGTTTTAGTTCTGGCAGCCTGCGATGTGTATACGGCAATGGTGGCCAAAAGGGATTATCGCACTGTGAAATCCTTTGCCCCGGAAGTGGCATTGGCAGAAGTGGCCAGATTTGCACCGGAACAGGTAGTGGATGCGCTGGCAAAAGCAGCGCAGATCCGTAGGGTAGAAGATCAAGGGCATATTTGCAGCTTGGTTATGAACGAATAATGACCGGACATTATCCGGTCATTGGGTGATCATGGAGAAGTAGTTTTTGATTGTTTTTCGGGAAATCTTCAAGAATGCTATTTCATAATATATAACTGATTATTACACATGACTTGAATTTCTGCTTTATTATATTTTTCATTAAATTTAATGTTTCCTTGAACAAGAATATGTTTTCCTTCTAACTGTTCTTTGGTATATGTGAAATATTTGTAATAACCTGAGAAGATATAGGCGGCAAAAGGTTTTAAACCATCTTGCTCATCAAAATTTATGAACATAATTTTGTTAAGTTTTACCACAGACCGGACTTTTCCATAAACAATAAACCAAGGAAGGTAAAAATTACCTGTTTTACTAATTTCATAAGCTTTATTTTGCTCAATTACTAATTGATTGATAGGTACCATCTTTCCACCGATATCAAGAGCAATTTTCCTTAACTGTTCCGGTGTATTTTGTTGCAAAATTTTAGCAATAGTTGCAAGAGAGGTGATTCTTCTAACTAAACAGTTTTTTCTGTTTGAATAACTTAAAGTATAATTAAGTCTTTTCTTAGAATTATTTTTACTAATTTCACTGATCTCGCCATGAGGTATTCGAGCGATATCATTATTACTAAAATCTACTTTAATAACGTGAAAATCATTTAAGTTGGCTTTATTAATATCAACTGTATACTTATTAAGGGCTTTAAGTGTTTTTATTTGTTTTATTTGTCTTTTCTCAGGACAGTAATCTTCATGAACTGATTTATTACGTCCAGTTGTTCTAAAAAAAGGAACATTATTTCTATTGCCAATACCAACATAAATTACTTCTGCTTTACAGTAACAACAATAAATCTTATCTCCATGTATTAGACGATCATATTCATATGCATTAATAATCTGTCCGTTAGGAAGACGTGCGTTTTGCATATAAAACCTCCTAGGAAAGGTGTTGAAAATGAAAGTAAATCAAATAGTTTATGAGCATCATGGTCTTTATCCTACTTATTACCTCGGCGATGCTTGTTGTCAGCCGACCAGAAATATGATCATGTTTTTGGAAAAGAGTATACCGCAATATACTCACGAAGATGTACTACGCTTTTTGACGGATAAGGAATTCAGGCATTCAGTTGTTGTTCCCTTTGAGACCGACTTTCCTGCATTAATTGATTTAGACAAAAGATGGTATCGCAAGTATGAAAAAGAGATTGGCAAGAAGAATTGGTACAGACAAGCAGTGAGAATTGTATCCAGGTTAATTGAACTTCCTGATCCAACTCCCTTGGAAAAAGGTTCTATAGAAATGGAGATTTACCAGGCTGTACTGAATTCGGAGCAATATATCATTCCGGTCGTTTATAGTAATATAGATGAACTTAATCCTAAAAAATATGACGTGTTTTACAAAGACCAACTGCTAAAATATTTTGATATTTACGGGTTGAAATTTATAGAATTTTATTTTGCCTATTTGGACAATTATGTTCCTTTCATAGAAGTAACCTTTGAACACTACCACACTTGGGAGAAAAGTAAATTTGAAATATATCTTCCTTGCAGCGAGATGAAAAGACTTTATGAAAAAATATACAAGGAAAAGTATCCTAAAAAATATCAGTGTGGTAACTAGTGAAAATATTTTTTTAATTTTATCACAACGAGCTTATAAATAAAAAAAGATTTTTGTTAAAAATATAAGGAGTTGTTTTTTATGCAAAATAAAAAAATGTTTAGACTGAATGAGGATGGGGTTGCAGAATGGATTATTGCAAAAAACAAAAAGCAGGCACTTGAATATGCAGACAGCCTATGGGGTGGCGTAGTCGATGATTATTATAAAGAATTTTTAGAGTGCAACCCAGGAGCAACTTTTGAAGAGTTTGTTGATTATTTTGTTCAAGAAGAACCTTTAAACCGAGAATTTACTCTAGTTAAAGACAATAACTACGTTAAAAGTTAGAGAATGGCTAGAAAAGGCAGAGAAGTGTCCTAGTTACTTTGCTTATGCTTGCTACTAATATACCCGCACGAAAAAGACCGTCAGAGGTTTTCTGTGACGGTTTTATTTTTTTGTCACTAAAAGCACTGGTAAAGGATATATCCAGTGCTTTTTATATTTTAGAACAGAAAATAGAACAGAAAATTAAGGAGTGATTGTTTTATGCAAGCTATAGCCATCGATGTGGGATACAGCCACGTAAAGGCTGTATCCCCTGATCACCGCATAATAATTCCATCTGTAGTGGCCCCATATCGGGAACTGACTTTAGCGGATATGTCAGAAGGCGTAGGTCATACGGTAGAAATACGCCAGGTGAACGGTACGAAAACAAAACATTTCGTAGGAGAACTGGCTGTGCGGGAAGGTAGAGGTGCAACGTTTACGCTAGACCGCCACAAGCACCGGCATCCTAATCACGACATTTTAATACTTACATCTGCCAGACTATTAAACATTCAACCAGGGGCAATATTGGGAGTTGGGCTTCCAGTGGCATACTACCGGAGCCAGCGAGAAGAGCTTTCCAAACATCTTATGAGCCTGCACGCTGAGGTGAAAGTAGACAACGGTTCTTTCAATCGGGTGAGCTTCGGCAGAGTAGTTGTATATCCGCAGGGAGCCGGGGCCCTGCTTACCGCTCCGGACTTGCCCTCAGACGGGTTGGTGCTGCTGGTGGATGTGGGATACAAAACCACAGATTTTGTGGTGGCTGAAATTGCCGGCGGAATAGCGAGGCCGGTATCCAGCCTGTGCGGCAGCATAGAAACCGGTGTTCACACGGTTCATGAGGCAATTTCAGCGGAATATCAAACTCGAACCGGAACGCCATTGGCAGCGGTTGATGTTCACCAACTAATCAATAACAAAGGCAAAATCTTTTTCTATGGTAATGAAATAGATTTATCAGACGCACTTAAAAAAATCAAGGATGCTGTAGCCGTGAACATCATTGACCAGGTAATGGCCCGCCTCGGTGACCGGGCAGCATTTGTGCGCAGGGCCTACCTGGCCGGAGGCGGTGCTGATGCTCTGCCGGCATTAAAAAATATATTTCCCGTCACCCAAATACTCCCTGATCCCCAGTGGGCTAACGCAAAGGGTTTTTTAAGTGTTGTCAGACGGCTAGAAACCGCATGAAATAAGGCTTTAAGGTGTTTTTTTAGTAGTTATGTATGACAGGCGACCGTTTAACTACCGCTTGTCATACATGACAACAAAAAAATAGCCAAAAACCCAGTAATATCAAGGCAAGGGAGTGTATGACATGCCCGATAAGAGACTGGTTATTAGACTGCCGGACACACATCCACTGTGGCAGTACCCGAAAGGGGCAAGAAGCAGGCGAGCAAGGGAAGCCATAGACGCAGCCATGCAGTTGGCGGGTATTCTTGCAGAAATAAAAGGTTATATTTCGGACATAAATACACGGCTGGACAGGCTGGAGAAAATGATTGCGAACGGAAATCCCCGTCCCGTAAAAGAAAACCGGGATAAAGATATACAGTTCGATATAGATGCTTTTTTGGAAATATAAAATATAGCTAAGAGGTGAGAAGTTAATGCGGGTAGGAGTAGACATATGCAACACCATAGCCAATGTGAACTTGGAACTACTACGGCATTTTGAAACAATAACTTTTGAAAAATACCCGTTCCCGGAAGTCCCCCGGGATTTTTTCATGTCCGGGGAAGGATTACGCATTCTCCGGAAAGCCGAACCGTTTCCGGGAGCTGCCCGTGTGTTATATGAGCTGTCTAGCAAGGGGTGTCAAATCGTTTATGTCACAAGTAGAAGCAGGGCGGCCGAATTTATTACCAGAAGGTGGTTAGAGATTCACCGGTTTCCAAAAAGACCGGTATTTTTCGTACCCCAGGATGAAAAGGCAGATTTTGCTGTAAAGAAAAAAGTGGTACTTTTCTTTGAAGATGAGCCTTGTACAGCAACGGCAATGCTTGATGCCGGCATACAGGTACTTCTCAAAGACTGGCCGTACAACAGGCATGTTAAGGGGAAAAACCTCAAAAGGTTTAAAAGCTGGCGGGAAATAAAGATTAGCGACTGGAGGGCGGAAAGAGATGAAAGATAATTTAAAGCGATTAAAACGGGTTGTGATTAAGGAAGAATTTGTGGCATTAACAGGCGACATTACAAAAGCAATACTTTTAAACCAGTTTATATATTGGAGTGAGCGGGTGAGGGATTTTGATAAATTTATAGCTGAAGAAATTAGCAGAGCCCGAAAAAACGGTGTCGAAAAAAATTTTGAGCCAACCAACGGATGGATATATAAAACGGCTGAAGAACTCAGTGAGGAAACTATGCTTAATTTAGCACCTGCCAACATCAGAAAACATCTTAGCGTATTAGTTAAAAATGGGTGGTTAAGCGAAAGAACCAACCCGGAGTATAAATGGGACAGGACAAAGCAGTACCGCGTAAACATTTTAAAAATTCAACAGGATTTATTAAAATTGGGATACATTTTACAGGATTATAAAGTTGCTGTTCCTTTTAACGAATCAGAAATTCCATTTTCTGAAACAGAAAATGCATTTCACGAAACGAAAAATGGAATTCACGAAACGAAAAACGCATATCACGAAATAAAAAATGGATTTCATAAAACGAAAAATCAAATTAACAATTCAAAAAATCAAACCGAACGAATCGTGAAAGCAATACCAGAGATTACATACAGAGATTACAATACAGAAATTAAGATGAATGATGAGGAGGAGGAAGATGCGGCCGGGAAAAGCGAAAAGACAAAACATCGGCTAACCAAAACAAAAACGGATGAACAGCTTTACGATGACTACGAAGAAACAGCAGTCCATTATTTTCAAAAAATCGGTGAAGATGAAAATATACTGCCTTATATTTACCGATGGGTGCAAACTTACGGGAAGGAACGTGTCATGTATGTGGTTGACCGACTAGCTGAACAGGATAAAAAAATTAACAATGTGATTAGGTGGATGGAGAAGGCACTTAAAAAACCGGAAAAATACCCACCCAAGATTAGTTATAAAAAAGACAGCGTAGATACGAAAAAGCGTTGTGGGTTGTACGACGCACTTTTAATGAGTTGAGTTAAACAAAAACGGAAAGGTTGTGTTTGCTATAAAAACTTTAATAATTGCAGAAAAACCATCAGTTGCCAGGGATATTGCTGCAGTCCTGGGCAGTTTCAAAAAAATGGAAGGCCATCTGGAAAATCAGGAGTACCTTGTTTCATGGGCTTTCGGACACTTACTGGAGCTAGCCGAACCCCATGAATACGATGAGAGTCTGACAAAGTGGAACCTGGGACAACTGCCTATTATACCACCGGACTTCCGGCTAAAACCCGTCAGGGAAGGCAGAAAACAGCTGCAGGTACTAAGAAACCTGCTCAATTCTTCAGAAGTAGGAGAAGTTATCAACGCTTGCGATGCCGGTAGAGAAGGGGAACTGATTTTCCGGCGTATTTACCGGCACTGCGGCTGCCAAAAACCAATTAAAAGGCTGTGGCTTTCTGAAGCAACACCGTCGGCCATAAAAAGTGCTTTTCAACGGCTGCTGGCAGGAAAAGAGATGGACAACCTGGCTGCAGCTGCCGAAGCAAGGGCAGAGGCTGACTGGCTTGTAGGTATCAACGCCACCAGAGCCTTTTCCGTCCGACACAACTCCGTCCTATCTGTGGGACGGGTACAAACGCCCACGCTTGCCCTGGTAGTGACAAGAGAGCGAGAGATACGGGATTTTAAGCCGGCAAAATACTGGGAAATATGGGCTGTATTCAGGAAGGAAACAGGCGAAACGTACCCGGGAAAGTGGGTGGGAGATAATAACGGCCGGTTATTTTCCCGGAAAGAGCTGGACGCAATACTGGAAAAAATCAAAGGGACCGGTACAGGTAGGATAACTGGGGTTGATCAAAAGGAATCTGTAGAGCAACCGCCAACGCTGTTTAACTTAAATGACCTGCAAAAAGAAGCCAACCGCCGGTACGGGCTGACCGCTCAGCAGACGTTAAATGCAGCCCAGGAACTCTATGAGAAGTACAAGCTGTTAACATACCCGCGTACTGACAGCCGGTATATTACGCAGGCAATGGTAAGTACGCTTCAGGGCAGGTTAAATGCCCTTAGCGAAGTGCCGGAGTATAAAGACTTAATTCCCAAAGGGCAGTGCCAGCTCGGGAAAAGGTACGTAAACGATGGGAAGGTAACCGACCACCATGCCATTATACCGACAGACAAAAAACCTGATATATCAGCTTTAGGTAAAAACGAACAGCTTGTATATGACCTGGTTGCGCGCCGGTTTCTGGCCGTATTCTACCCGGATGCTAGGTACGCGGTGACAAAGGTTATTACTACCGTCAACGGTGAGAGTTTTACGTCTAAAGGCAAGGTGGAACTTGACCGGGGTTGGAAGGCGGTATACCGGAACGAATCGGAGCAGGAGAAAGAGGATGACGGCCGAGAAGAACAGGCCATCCCGCACCTGGCCGAGAACGAAACGGTGACCGTTCAAAAGGTCGAAACCCCAGAGAAACAAACCAAACCGCCCAAGAGGTACACCGAGGCCACACTGCTGGCGGCAATGGAAAACGCCGGAAAAATGGTTAAAGATAAAGAAATGGCCGATACATTGAAAGCCGCAGGCGGTATCGGCACACCGGCTACCAGGGCGGCGATCATTGAAAGGTTGATCAAGGTGGGATATATACAGCGGCAGAAGAAAACGCTGGTGCCTACTCCGAAAGGGGAAGCACTCATTGACCTGGTGCCGGAACAGGTGAAATCCGTAGAAATGACAGCAGAGTGGGAAGAAGGCCTGCGGCAGATTGAAGAAGGACAGAATGATGCCGGTACATGGTTAGAAAATATAAAAAACTTTGCACGGGAGGTGGTGCAAATAGCAAAGGAACAGGAAGCCAGCAATGCTGTCGGCCAGGACAGGGAGATATTAGGTAAATGCCCGCTGTGCGGTAAAGACGTAATCGAGGGGAAGAAGGGATACGGGTGTAGCGGATACAGAGAAGGCTGCAAGTTTGTCATCTGGAAGGAGATAGCCGGGAAAAAGATCACCGCCAAACAGGCAAAGGATCTGCTGGAAAAAGGAAAAACAGGAGTAATCAAGGGTTTTAAGTCCAAGGCTGGGAAAAAGTTTGACGCGGTACTGAAGCTGTCCGGTGAAGGAAAGGTGGAATTTGATTTTCCCCAAAGAAATATTGAACCTCTTGGTAAATGTCCTTTATGCGGCAAGAACGTAGTCGAGGGTAAGAAAGGATACGGCTGCAGCGGCTACAAAGAAGGCTGCAAGTTCGTCATTTGGAAGGAGATAGCCGGAAAAAAAATCACCGCCAAACAGGCAAAGGATCTGCTGAAAAAAGGAAAAACAGGAATAATCAAGGGTTTTAAATCCAAGGCTGGGAAAAAGTTTGACGCTGCTCTGGTTATGGAAAACGGTAAAGTAGGTTTTGAGTTTGATAGGGGGTAGAAAAGTTGAGAGCAATAGAATTCGTCTTACGGTTGTACAAAAATACAAAGTACAAGGCGTGCTACAAAGAAAACGTGGATCGTATCGGCAGAATATACCTGCCGATATCTTTTACCCGGCAGATGAAAATCGGCGAGGAAATGGTTCTTCAACTGGCACCGGATAAAAACATCTTTCCACCGGGCGGTTATACAGCAACGTGCGTGAAAGACAAGGAAACCGAAAAGAAAATCAGATTCACCGAGGATATCGGGGAAAAGGGTGAACTGGGGGTGATATACATAAGCAAAAACATACTGGATTACATCGGCGCCCGTGACAGGATAGCGGTGCGTATAGCACCGCCGGCAGATGAATTGGGAGGTGAAACTGTTGCTGAAAACTAAAGAGTTGCTGGATAAATTACCTAAACTACAATTACCCGGGTGCGGGTGGGTTCAGGAACATAAAAAAGCAGCACTGATACTGGGAAGCGTGCCGGTTGCCGTGCCGCTTTTTTATTTTGCCGATGTTTGGACAGTGGGGAGTGTGGCTGCCGCGGTACACGATTTACAGCACCATCTGTCAGCCGTTTCAATCTTTTCAACCCCGGAAGAGAAGGCGGTAGCCGCTGCCCACGGGAAAATGCTGCCCTATGTTTTCCGCCACCCATTTAGTGTCGGCTGGGCCTGGTTGAGCAGGCCGGCGGAAATGCTGACGCACCCGGATGTGAAACGCCTGTGGCAGTACCTGAACGTGCTGCTCGGCGCAGGCACGGCCGTCGGTTACCTGTGGTGGCGGAACCGGCAAAGAAACGGCCCGGACCGGGTGCACGGGTTGAAACTTGCCGACAATGCTGCCCTCGGTACAGCGCGGTGGGCCGCGCTGCGGGACGTAAAGCACCTGTGCGAGTTTGGCCCGCCTAAAATCAGGGGCAAGGATAAAGGTTCCGGCGGAATAGTCCTGGGGAAGCTGGACGGGAAAATCGTCCGGGTGATACCCGGGAAGTCACCGAAGGGCAAACCGGGCCTGGCCGGACATGCTGCCATATTCGGCGGCACCGGTTCCGGAAAATCGTTTTCCTTTGTTCTTTCTAATATCGTGGCAGCTGTTGCAGATGGGCAATCATTCATTTGTACCGACCCGAAAGGAGAGCTGGCCGCTACCACCGCCAGGTGGCTGAAGAAAAAGGGGTATGAGGTCCGGATTTTCAACCTGACCAATCCCGCCGTCAGCCACCGGTGGAACGCCATTTCCGAGTGTGGGAATGACGCGGAGATAGCGGAAATGGCGGCCTGCCTGATTCACAATGCCGGAAAGGATGACAGCACATACTTTCTTGCAAAGGAAGTTCAGCTGCTTGAGGCTTTGACAGGACTCTTAAAGGGCGATTTCCCGGCGGAACAGCAGCACCTGCGGGCGGCTATGAGCTTGACTGCGTGGACAAAAGAAGATCTGGACGTGAAATTTAAAGCCGCGTATCAAGCGGGAAAAATCAGTGCCACCATTTACGAACGCTGGCGCGGCGTGGCTTCGGCAAACTTTGACCACGCAGTGTCGGGCCTGTCGGCGAAACTGAAAATCCTGACCACGGAGCCGCTGGCCGCGCTGCTGTCGGAACACGAGATTAAGCTGGGTGCAGTGGGCCGCAGAAAGACAGCCCTGTTCTGCGTTATACCGGTCAGCGGGGAAGGAAAGGTGCTGCGGCCGATTTTGTCCACCTTCTATATGTTCCTGTTCAAACGCCTGTACCGCCTAGCTGATCAGCACAATGGAAAACTACCGGTGCCGGTACGTTTTCTTTTGGATGAGTTTGCCAACATTGGGCAGATTCCCGGGTTTTCGGAGATCATTTCCACCGCCCGCAGCCTCGGTATTCACATCCAGTTCATTCTACAGGGCCGCAGCCAGCTGGACGACGTGTACGGGCCGAACGAGGCCAAGAATATACTTGCCAACTGCCCGACAATACTTCTTTTAGGGGTTACCCCCAGTGATCAAGAAACAGCAAGTATGTTTTCACGGATACTGGGTAAGGCAGCAGTGGAGGGTAGATTTGAAAAAGAAGATTTAACCATACCAATGGTTCATTATTTCAAGTTTGCAGAAAAAACTCAAAGTGCAATAAAAAGATCATTGATGGAGCCTGATGAGATAACAAGAATGGATCCACTGGACTGTATAGCCCTGATTCAATGGTGTTATCCGCTATACCTTAAAAAACTTGGTTGGGTTAAACTGCCCCAGGCAAAGAAAATAAAGAAAGCCGGGAAATTGGAAGTCAGCGAACTGGTGCCGCCGAGAAGTTTTGAAGTGGATTTGCCGGAGATTATTGATTCTGCTACCACCCTAACTAAAAGTCGTACGGTTATTAGTTATAAAACTAAAAAAGGTCTAATGGAACTAAAAAGTAATGAGTGGTAGTTCACTGCTCAGGAAGGAGATTGCTTCATCAACAAAACATGGCCCGCCTTTCATCCCCTGCCTTCTACACAAGCAAGAAAGGTTCAGGCAGGGGATGCCGGCGGGAAAATAAAAAATAAGGAGGATTATTGACACATGAAAACACTTTTACCGCCTGAAAGAAATCTAAACGATCAATTAATTGATTATTGGAATATGCTTTACGATGCTAAAGATAGAAATACCATTTTAACGGCCGCGGTAATTGCCACTAGAAGACATGAAACATTGGAAGGCTTAGTATGGGAACTGGAGTTTAATGACATTCCGAACATTCGAGGACTAGTACCGGCTAGTGAAACCGGCCTGCCGACCGAAAGAATGATGAACTTCTTTGTGGGAAAAGAAATTAACATCAGAATCAAAGCTATAGATAAGAAAAGCAACCTTGTAGCCTGCACCCGCCGGGAGATAATAGAAGAAAGCAAGACATATTTAATTAACATAGCAGAAGAAGGGTTGGAATTTGAAGCTCAGGTAGTATTCGTCACCGATACATGGCTGGGCGTAGACATTGGCGGTGGAGTTATCGTCAGTTTTAACCCCAGAGAAGCCAGGGTTTCAAAATCTATGCAGCTGGACGAACTGTACAGCGAAGGTCAATATATAAAAGCAGTTGTAGATAAGGTAGATAAAACCACTGGAGAAATAGCGGTTTCGCTGGTCGACCCGTGGGATCACGTCCGCTATATGAGGGGAGATGTTGTCACCGGTACAGTGGTTCGCCTCGGTATAAACAATATATTTTTAGCCCTATGTCCGGGGGTTGTGGGGATTGCTCCCTACCCGGTAAACCAAAAAAGACCTAAATTAGGAGATAGGTTGGTATGCAAAGTAAATAACTTTAACCCAAAAGAAAAAACGATAAGTTTAGCACTGTTTGATCCAGAACTCATTAGAGGAAGGAAGAAAAACCGTGCTTATTGGCAGCAAAAGAAAACAAAGACTATAGCTAAAGAATAATTATTGTGGTATTATAATTATATTCCAATATTTAGGAAATTGGAGGTGATTAAGCTGTTACCGAAACTCACAAAAGTAACATATGAGGAATTTCTGGAAATGGATAACAGTAGTGAAGATAGATTAGAGTATATTAACGGAGAGGTGCATTTACAATCAGCACCATCTGTTGAACATCAAAGAGTGGTAACTAATCTATCTACGGAATTTGGCATCTATTTTAAAAATAAAGAATGCAAACATTTTGTTGCACCTTTTGATGTTGTTTTTCAAAATGAAACAGAAAAGCATAGAGTTCAACCAGACATAACTGTTATTTGTGATAAGAGCGGTTTTAACGAAAATAACTATACAGGAGTACCAACAATTGCAGTTGAAGTATTATCTCCTTCTACGACTTCAAAAGATTATGTTATTAAAATGGATTTATACATGAGGTTTGGAGTAAAAGAATACTGGATAGTATCACCAAAAAACAAATCAGTAGAAATTTTTACCTTAGAAAACGGGATTTACTTAGAACCGGTAGTGTATTCAAAAGATGATACAGTAAAATCAAGCATATTCACTGATTTATCCATACAATTAAAAGATATTTTTATCAACGGAGAATAATGGGAAACCGCACGGTCTTGTGCCTGCGGTAATTCACTTGACACTCCCCGGCTTTAGCCGTGGGGAGTGTCAAATGGAGGCATAAAAAATGCTGTGCAATTATGATTCCGATTATTTTTTAGAGTCAATAGAGTCAATTGAAGGACGAAGGTATTCAAATATTAAGAAACCTTTAGTTAATAGAAATATATCAAAAGACGATGTGGCTGGATTTTTTAGGATATTTGCTCTTGCAGAGGAACACAAGTCAGTACTTAAAATTATAAACCAGTTTCAGATTGCTGATACCGATATGATAATTTCAGGTACAGGCCTAAAATTTAACAGGTTTAAAAAAATAAAAGAATTTTGTATTATAACGGGTCTAATATTTGAAAACCATATAAAAACTGAAGATAGAGAATACTTTTGGTATATGGTCGATACAGGAGGCGTATATGCCCTGGATGACATGGGTGAAAAATATAATTCATTGCCGTTTACCTTATCTTTGGAACAGAAATACAAACTATATCTTAAAGCAAATTTTGTATTCACTGTATCAGGGTATTTCACCA
Source organism: Desulforadius tongensis (assembly GCF_016907915.1). Taxonomy (GTDB): domain Bacteria; phylum Bacillota; class Desulfotomaculia; order Desulfotomaculales; family Desulfohalotomaculaceae; genus Desulforadius; species Desulforadius tongensis. Next base: position 24,587 of record NZ_JAFBCW010000012.1, on the reverse strand, counting down.
TGATAGGCCACTACAAAGTAAAAGATCGGAACGGTCAGGTATATAACATTGAGCTTTTAGAAGACGTTAAAGTTTCTAAAATACCTAATTACAGATCTACAATTTTCTTGGTAAACCGAAAAACACTGGATGCACTGAATATAAACAAATACGCAAAAAATCTAGCTAAACAACTGAATGGCAATGAGAATAAATTTTTTGACGTAAACCAGAAACAATTTTTAAATATTATGGGTTGATTTTTTTAAAAAAATCTGATAATTTTAAAGTGTGTACTTAAAGCTAAGGTGCAGTCAATCACAGAGTGAAATTTTGGCTGTACCAGGAAGACCGGCCATTGTAGTAATCGAGTTACTACAGTCTTCCATGCCGGCAGCATGATAAACAGCGTTTATCATGGCAAATGCAGGCATTCACACTACACCGGTGAGTGGCCGCGCCGGGAATAAGGCACAAAAAAATCCCTAGCTGTTAGCTACCCCCATTATAACAGTCTAGGAGGAGCTTGGCTCAGTGGGGAATCAGAACCCAACACTGGTAAATCCAAGTAGAAAATCTGTAACCGTGCAGTAATGCGGCATCCGGCGGGTGTGCTCCGTCGAGGGGGGATGCTAGGTTGCAGGAAGAAACGGCACCAACCCCCGTGCAGGGTTTTTGGGGTTTTCACCGCCACGGGGCTGAGAGGTAAGCAGAAACCTAACCACCGGTAAATGTGTAGCCCGCACACCCGGTGCTGAGGCGGCGGCAACGCAGGGTGAAAGTGCAAGGGTTGAAGTCCGGGTATGCCCATGCACTGGATAGAAGGCCGGACAAGAAATTAAGAAAGATTTGTGAATTCTTTTCGAAAGATGAAAGACACTTTGGCAGATTTGGCGAGCAAAAAATTTTCAGCTTGCTCTGCTAGGTGTCTTTTTGTGTTTTTTGGCCCCACGGGCGTTAAATCAAGCGTCCGTGGGAGAAAGCCCCGGACGCTTATTTTATGTTAGAAAGGAGCGTGCCGGGAATGAGAGGAGTAAGTGAGAATGACAAGGGAAGAATTAGATCGTCAAATTGCAGAAATGACATGGGAAGACCAGAACTGGCTGTTCAACCGGATTATGTGTCGGCTGTGGCCGGAACTGGCAGGAAAGAAGGTGGTCTTTCATGAGGCCACTGGATTCTATGAAGACGATGACGGCTACACCGAAGAAGACGATGAGTATTTTAAAAGAAAATGGGAAGAAGCAAAAGGTTAGTAGAAAAGGTGTATTTGCACCGGGAGATGTGATAACTGTAAAAGATATGCTGTACAGTGATAAACCGGGAAGCAAAACCAGACCCGCAGTAGTGTTGAGTTCACTTGAACACAACACCATTAGACTGGACTTGGTTGTGGCAAAAATATCAGGCAGTACGGCTAGAAATCGCTGGGAAGTAAATATTAAGAAGTGGCCGGAAGCAGGTCTTAGAAAGCCATCGAAAGTGGTCACAGATCATTTAACGGTGGTGCCAAAGGCTTCAGTAAAATTAATTGGTCATATGGACACTGAAACTTTGGCTGAAGTTAAAAATAAAATTGGCTTGCTTCTTGGTTTCTAAGAATCTAGGTACGTAATAGGGGCCTAATGCCCGTAATCCAAACACTTTAAGGAGGTGAATGGATGCGGGCGCAAGGCCCGTGTCTGGAAGAATGGAAATAAAAGGAAATAGACGGGATTTAGACGGGATTTACTTAAAAAATGGCTTGAAATAGGTAACCGTAATCCTTGGATTAGGGAAGCCTATGACCCGCCATTCTCAGAGAAATCCTTCTATTGCTGCGAAACGTTGAAAGAGCTGTATTCTAAGATGCAAAAGGGCAATTGGTGCCTGGGGAAAGCATTTTACCTCGGTAATATAGCTTTTATTAACCAGGTTGACGGCGGTGACGAATGGTTGGTCATTCGAAATGCGTTGCCCTTTGAGAGTATTACTGTAAAGTATTTTAGTTTTGATGAGTTCACGGAATTTTACAAGAGAATTATAAAAGCTTCCGACGAACAGTTAAAAAAGCTGGAATATTAACTCTCCCGCCGGGAAGTCCCCGTCCGTAAGGGCGGAAGGAAGGGTAGTTCACGAGAAAACCTAGGCCAACGGCCTGTAATCCTACACTAACTAAAAGGAGGTGGAGGATACGGGCCGAGGCCCGTGTCCGGAAGAATGGAAAGATTGTGTCCGTTTAGAAAAAAGAAAGTTACAATTGATGCGGACGAGATTGAATGGGAAGAACACTTTATGGAATGTGTAAAAGAAAAATGTATGGCCTGGCAAAACGGCTGCTGCGGTTTGGCTCAGGGCATAACATTCATACCTACTCCTACAGTAGTGGAGAAAGAACAACCCTCGCAGAAATCTGAAGAAAAGAAACAGGAACAGGCCAAATACCGCCGTATGAGTAATGGTGCTTTATTTGCGGTATTTGTGACGGGGTAAGACAATCAGAAACACGGAAAGAGACCGTAATTTAAGGGTTATTAAACCTTAGCGGTCTCTTTTTGTTTTTTAGAAAGCAAATAAAAAAAGAAAGGATGGTAATTAGTGAACAAAGTGATATTAATCGGAAGACTGGCGCAAGACCCTGAACCCCGGTATACTCCTAAAGGAGTACCCGTAACAAGGTTTCCATTAGCGGTAAACCGGCCGTTTACCAACCAGCATGGAGAAAGAGAAGCAGACTTTATCAACATCGTTACCTGGAACAGGTTAGCAGAAGTAACTGCCAACAATCTGCAGAAAGGCCGCAAAATAGCTGTGGAAGGCATGCTCACCGTGCGTTCCTACACCGACAAAGAAGGAGTTAGAAGGAAAACCGCCGAAGTAGTAGCAAGAAGTATTGAGTTTTTAGACTACCCGAAAGATGACGAGAATGTAAACGGTAGTATTGCCGAAAATGAACCCGATTTCAATGATGAAGATGTACCGTTTTAGAAAGGAAGGGGGATATATATGGATAATACCAAGTTTCAAGAACTGGTATTACAGCAGCTGCAAGCTTTAACCAAAGGTCAGCAAGCTCTGGCCGAAGGCCAAGAAGAAATTCGAAATAACCTAAACAAACTAGAAGGCCGTATGGAATCGATGGAAGGCCGCATGGAATCGATGGAAGGCCGCATGGAATCGATGGAAGGCCGCATGGAATCGATGGAAGGCCGCATGGAATCGATGGAAGGTCGTATGGAATCGATGGAAGGTCGCATGGAAGCAGTAGAAAACAATCAACTCCAATTAGAATCTCGCATAGAAAATCAGGTCATTGAAAAGCTCCGGGGTTTATATGATGACAGAGAAGTCCAAAATGATCGGTTTAAACGTATCGAAAGTAAGTTAGATAGTATTGAAACAAACACCAGTTATCTTGTGGCAAAGGTAGCTCGGTTAGAAAGCCTGGCAAAATAAGTAAAATAACTTGAAACTATAGCAAGAATAAGCCTGTACCGGCAGGATAGAAGAAAGAGAACGATTACCAAAGTTTTACTGTTGAACTTTGGGCGTTCTCTTTTTGTTTTTTTAACTTTCCCGCCGGGAAGGAGGAGTTTAGAAAGTTAAAAGGCCGTTCCGGCCGGAAATCTATCCAACGAAAGGAGGGTAGGTACCGGCTGGAGGGGCCGGTACCGTAATTATGCAAATAGCATTATGGGAAGATAGAAATAAAAAACCGGCTACAACATTAGCCAAAAGGCTAATGGAATCAAAAGCAATTTATAAAATTAATAAGAACGATACTTCCGGCATGGCGGTTTTACTCACGTCTATATTGGGAAATATTCCCGATGAGACAATGATGTACTTATTATCTAAAAAACTGTCGGAAATTATGGAGATGACTAGAGAAGAGTTACTGCAGTTAAAGGGAATTACACCCAAATTAGCATCAAGATTGATTGCTGTTTTTGAGATCCACAGAATGATACAGAAAGAAAAACAAGAGAATAAAGTTACTATCCAAACTCCTAACGACATTGCAACACTTATGGATGAAATACGTTACTTGGACAGAGAACAGTTTAGAGCTGTTCTCTTAGATACCAAGAATCAGGTAATAACCATAGAAACTATTACTATTGGAATATTGGATTCATCATTGGTACACCCAAGAGAAGTGTTTAAAAGTGCAATTAAACGCAGTGCAGCAAGAATTGTGTTAGTGCACAACCATCCAAGTGGTGACCCAACACCAAGTAAAGAAGATATAAATATCACTAAAAGACTAATAGAAGTGGGAAAAATCATCGGTATTAACATTTTAGATCATCTAATTATCGGTGACGGAAGATTCACAAGTCTAAAATCAGAAGGGCTTATGTAATTAGTTAGGTAGGCGGCTCATGCCGCCCAAAACCCGAAGGAGGTGAAGGGCGGCACTGCTGCCGCTTAGATTATGAAAATGAAAACAGCCAGAAATCTTGAGCCGTTGCAGAGGGTTAGTTACCGGTATCCATGTCCTATATGCGGCAAGCCTGACTGGTGCGGGTTCAACTCAAAAATTGCAATCTGCATGAGAGTGCCGAGCAACTACCCTGTGCGAAACGGTGGTTGGCTGCATAAGCTGGAAAGCGCACCAGTATATATACAGGGAGTAACCCGTGAGAAACCGGTACCAGCAGCACCGATGGAAGTTCGGGACAGGGTGTATAGGGACTTTTTAAGTCTTCTCAGCCTGTCTTCGGAACACCGTAATGAATTATCGGTTAATAGAGGGCTGCCGGAAAATGTTATAAAGTATTTTCGGTCAGTTCCCAGGGCTGAACGCCCCTGGTCGATATGTAAAAGACTTATTGACAGGGGACACAGCCTTGAGGGTATTCCCGGGTTCTACCGGGCTGAAAACAGGAGAGGTGGCTGCTACTGGACATTCAGCATGAAACCGGGGTTTATTATTCCCATACTTGATACGGACGGCAGAATACAAGCTCTACAAACCAGGCTGGATATTCCGGATAGCCGTGGAAAATACCGGCTGTTCAGCAGCTCAAAGAAAAAAGCTGGCTCATGTTCCGGAGTACCGGTGCATGTGGCAAAGCCCAATAAACTAACTGACCGAAGAATTTGGATAACAGAAGGCCCTCTAAAAGCGACCATAGCAAGCCAGTACCTGGGTGCTGTGGTGCTGGGGCTTATAGGGGCTACAACGTGGAAGCCGGTATTAGAGGTGATTGAAAAATACAGGAAAGCGGAAATAGTTATCGCCTTTGACATGGATCAGACCCAGAATGTTTGGATTGCAAGGGCGGTAAGAGAACTAATCAACGAACTGGTAAGCCGTGGTTGTAAAGTTATGAAAGCTGTTTGGGCTGGGGCCAAGGGTGTGGATGATGCGCTTTTAGCCAAAAAAAAGTTAGCCCAAAAAAAGATAGTGATAATAAATGAAAGGGGGAAGGATACCGGCTACCGCCGGTATCAAAAAAGTGAAAGGTATCGAAAAGCAATTAATAATTACCCGTCTAAAACGGATAAAAGAAAACGGAGAAGAAGCATTTGAAACATATAAAGATACAGGTAATTCTTATGCAGCCAAGGCAGGTGCATTATTGGGCAGTATTAATGCTCTTATAAAAGATATTGAGAACGGAGACTACGACATAGAAAGATAAATAAAGGAGGTGCCCGCCGGGGATTATTACTCCCCGGCAAGGGGTACCCCGGCAAAAATAAATGGAGCAAACAAAAAGTTTAGTGATTACGGAAAGTACGGAAAGCAGCCATAACGACCGTGACTTGCTTATGGAAACCTACGATGCGATAGACCGGTTTATGGAACGCAGGTTGTTTCCCTTCATGTGTGTTGCAGTGCCAGTTTACCTGGCAGCACATCTGGTTGTTATGGCGGTACGGTAAAAAGAATTCCCCCGGTTCAACCGGGGTAGCAAACTCCACATTAGTATTATAAAGGCCTGGCGGGATGCCGGGCCTACCCCGCAGGGGAACGCTACCTGCGGTAAAAAACGTCTCACCTTCTTTCCCCAGAGAAGGTATATATTTCCCACTCATGTGAGTGCGGAGCTTCAACGGCGATGACCAGGATCTGAGACGGCCTGCGAGTGCGGCTAAGGGCCCGGTCGTGAGCGCTAAAAGCGCATGGGCGTGTAGGGGGGCTGTCATACATTCGGAATGAAATGACGAATGTATGGACATAGCCGGAGACACGGCGGCAGCCGTGACGGCGGTAAATAGCGAAGCGCCTGGCCGGCAGGCCAGGTGATGAGGGGTACGACCGGAGGGTCGTTTATTTAGGCCGAAGGTATAAATAAACGACCCGGAGGCTTGGCATGCATACCCTTACTTTTCTATTGTCTTTTTGCGGCAGCAAAAAGGTAATAGAAAAGTAAGGTGAGGATTCGGTTAGGTCACGGCGGCAGCCGTGCATTTTTACCGACCGGAGGGAGGTTTGGTTTTGGGTAAAAGGAAAACAATTTTCCGTCAGGTTGACCAGCTTTTTTCCATGAGCCGGAGGTTTGGTGAATCGAAGGTTAAAATAAAAAATCAGGGGAAGTTGGCCGGGGCTTTGGTTGGTGCTAAGACATATGATGATTACCGGGCAGCGTGCATGCGCTGGGCAGAAGATTTGGCCGAGAGGCGCGGAACTAATAAATTTCGTATTTGCGATGTTAAACCGGATGAAGTTAGGAACTTTCTCGAACGGGTGGCTTTGACTCATCGCCCGGAGACTGTTCATCAATATACTGCGGCTTTACAAAAATTAGAGCACATGGTCAATGCCAGATTTGGGAAAGTCAATTGGAAAATTAAAGAGTTTAAAAAGCCTAGACGTAGCCGGGAAGATGTAACAGTGCAGCGTGGCCCGGCTTATACTCCGGAAGAGGCTGACAGGTTAATTAAAAGAATGGCTGAAATAGATCCGCGTGCTGCAGATGCACTGAAATTTATTCGGGCTACCGGCTGCCGGGCAGAATCTATTTTTGGCCGCCAGGTCAAAAGAGGGCAAAAAGTTGTTATTAACGGTAGGGTGATTAAAGAGGCTAGTGTTACAAGAGATTACACTAAAGCAGTTACTGCAGATAGAATAGACTTAAAAAATGGTACAGTAACGCTTTGCGAGAAAGGTGGAAAATGGCGTACTGTTAAGTACGATAGGAAGTACCAGGATTTAATGGAAAAATTAGTTCGGGAAAGCAAAGGTGGGCGTATTTTCACAGGGTTGAAGCAGCCCACTATGTATAGAAGAATTAAAACCATTTGTTCAAAGGAAGGATTTGAAGGCCGGGGCCTGCACGGTATGCGGAAAACTTTTGCAGTGAAGCGGTATGAGGAATATACGGAGAGGGTAAATAACTTAATAAAAAAGAAAGATTGGCGAACTTTAGCTAAGGAATTTTCTATAACTAATCAAAAAGCCCAATCAATGTGTAAAAGGCCTTATAAAGAAACGGTAGATAAAGTGGCAAGATTAAAATTGACGAGGGATTTGGGACATAACCGGGTAGAGGTTACTTATAGGTATGTTCCCAGAGGTAGTTCACTTAGTTAGTTTTTTAACTTTCCCGCCAGGGATACCTTTTAGGTTAATATGCTAGAGCGTTCGGTTCGGGACCGAAAGGCCGCAGGTTCAAATCCTGTCATCCCGACCAGTAAAATAAGCTGTGAAAAAAGAACCCTGAAAGAGTATTCAGGGTTCTTTTTTTGTATAATTGTACTGTAATGTGTGACTGTGTCATTTTCTTACACACACTGCAAAGGGGTGAGGTAAATAAGCAGTTCGATACTGATATTTAGTTTTTTGATATTGATTTTAGATATACTTACCACATTAGAATACTTTAAAACCGGTGAAAAAGAAATTTTAGGGGAATTTACTGCTGCTGTCAATGAAAGCCAAAGGTTATTAGGTGAAGAAACCCTTAATAAACTGTTTGCTTTTGTTTTATCGTTGATTTCTTTTTCTTACTCGCTATTTTATACTGTCACCGGCAGCATCTACTATGAACATGATGTTATAGTACCTTTTATGCTGGCGGTAGTATTGTTTATATCAACTGCGGTAAATACCTACCGCTGCATAAAGGTATTAAAGTATAAGAAATTTGTTATTACAAAATTAGATAAACTTTTAATGCCCGTATCAAGTGCTTATACGCTGTATTTTATTTATTACTATGTTACTAATTAAAACGATGGCTTACCCACCCGGCAGTTATTAAACTGGTGGATGTGAAAACCGTGGGGACCGGTGGCGGCTTGTCATCTGCGGCCGGTTGATACGGTGGGATACCGGTGACATCCACACAAACCCATGTTCCACCGGGAATGTCTTTAAACTGCACAATTCCGGTGATTTGCGGGGCCAGTGAGCCGCCTTTTTTTATGTTATGGGAAATAGAAGAAGATGGTGATCGGCCAATGGCTGCATTACCATCTTCTTTTTTGCTCCCACTGGTTTTAAGGAAAATTTTTTCAATATTAAGGTGTAACAGGTGGCGCTGCAGCAACATATTATCTTTATTGTTAAGAGTTGTTAGATATAGTTAACATTCTTAAACATCATTAATTATCGTTGATCTAAGAAAGGGGGAACTTAAAATGGCCGGTTCCAAAACATTGAATCAACTGCCTGTGGGATCTGCGGCAGTGGTGAGAAGGGTTAATGCCGGGGGAATAATGCAGAGACGGCTGTTGGATTTGGGATTGGTGCCGGGAACCAGAGTGGAAGCGGTGGGGCGCAGCCCGCTGGGCGATCCCATTGCTTATAATATTCGCGGGGCAGTAATTGCGCTGCGTCAAGAAGAATCCAGTCTAGTGCTGGTGGAATTGGAGAGCTGAGTGAAAGCTGGGGAGGACCAAAAATGGGTTTAACTTATCAATCAGTGGGAATACCTGCCACCAGGGAGATGTTTAATGTAAAAGTTACAGATAACCGGTCTGTGATAGCTTTAGCCGGCAATCCCAATACCGGCAAAAGTACCTTGTTCAATGCTTTGACTGGGCTGCGACAGCATACCGGTAACTGGCCGGGGAAAACGGTACTGCAAAGCAAAGGCAGCTTTATTTATAAAGGCCGCGAGTATACAGTGGTGGATCTGCCCGGAACGTATTCTTTACTGGCCAATTCCGTAGAAGAACAGGTGGCCAGGGATTTTATCTGCTTTGCCAAACCGGATACCACCGTTGTGGTGGTGGATGCCACCTGTTTAGAAAGAAATTTAAATCTGGTACTGCAGGTTATGGAAATCACCGAAAAGGTTATTGTTTGTGTTAACTTGATAGACGAAGCCCGGCGTAAAAAATTGAATGTTGATATCCAGAAATTAAGTGAGCTTTTGGGAATACCGGCTGTGGCAACTGCAGCGTGCACCGGTGAAGGTTTACCCCAATTGTTGGATTTAATAAGTCAAGTGGTATGCGGTGATTTAAAGCCGAAACCAAAACTTGTACATTATTCTTCAGAATTAGAAAATGCCATTTCCAAACTGGAACCAAAGATAAAGGAAGTTTTGGGAGCAGAATTAAATTCCCGCTGGGTAGCGCTGCGACTGCTTGAGGGAGATAAAACTTTAATTGAATCTTTGGAGAAATTTTACAGTCAAGAAATGATTAAAGCGACCCGGGAGGTGCTGGCATGAGCTGCCGAGCATCCCTGGGTGTTTTGATGAAGGAAGCCCGGGAAATTATTGGTATATGCCAGGATGAGGTACGGCACAGTATTGTTAACAGTATTTATCAATCGGCCGAAAGTATTGCCGCCGGTACAGTGAGCAGCAAAGCCGGTAAAAATATGGATTGGGACCGCAGGATAGATAGGGTGCTGACTTCTCCGGTATGGGGATTTCCCATCATGTTTGGCATGCTGACGGTGATTCTTTGGATGACCATTACCGGTGCCAATATACCGTCAGCTATACTGGCCCAGGGGTTGTTTTGGATTGAAGAGCGGTTGACAGAACTGTTTATAGCTGTCGGCGCACCGGCCTGGCTGCACGGCTTTTTGGTACTGGGTGTTTACCGGGGAGCGGCCTGGGTAGTTTCGGTTATGCTGCCGCCGATGGCTATTTTCTTCCCGCTCTTTACATTATTGGAAGATTTGGGATATTTACCCCGGGTGGCCTTTAACCTGGACCGCTTTTTTAAAGGTGCCGGTGCTCACGGCAAGCAGGCTCTGACTATGAGCATGGGTTTTGGCTGTAATGCTGCCGGTGTAATAGCCTGCCGGATTATTGATTCACCCAGGGAAAGATTGATTGCTACTTTAACCAACAGTTTTGTGCCCTGCAACGGTCGTTTTCCCACTTTAATTGCTTTGGCCACCGTTTTTGTTGGCAGTTCGGCGGCGTCCATGAGCAGTGCCGCTGCCGCTTTGTCAGTGGCCGGCCTGGTGGTGTTTGGTATAGCAATTACCCTGTTAATTTCTTGGCTGCTGACTAAAACGCTGTTAAAGGGGATACCGTCATCCTTTACATTAGAACTGCCTCCCTACAGGAAACCGCAGATCGTCCAAGTGATAGTCCGCTCAGTATTGGATCGCATCATATTTGTGCTGACCCGGGCTGTGATTATTGCTGCTCCCGCCGGCGGTATTGTCTGGATTCTGGCCAACACTATGATCGGTGACACCAGTATTTTGGCTGCTTTAGCGGGATGGTTGGATCCCTTTGCCCGGCACCTGGGATTGGATGGCTTTATTTTATTGGCCTTTATCCTGGGACTGCCAGCCAACGAGATTGTATTTCCAATTCTAATTATGAGTTATGTTTCCGGCGGAGTGATGATGGAACTGGACAGTTTAGAAGCCCTGCGCCGCTTGCTGGTTGATCAGCATGGTTGGACCTGGTTAACAGCCCTTTGCACCATGCTGTTTGTTCTTTGTCACTGGCCCTGCGGTACCACACTTTTTACCATTCAGCGGGAGCAGCGCAGTTGGTATTGGATGGCAGTGGCTGCCGTAATTCCCACCGTTGTTGGTATAGTGGTGTGCATTACAGTTAACTATCTGGTGAGAGCTCTGGGGTTGATTTGAAGTAAAGATTGGGAATTTAAACTGAAATTTTTGCGTTCAGAAATATGTTTATAGTTAAAAACTGCTGCTGCAGGTCACTGGGGCAGCAGTTTTTAAATTTGCTGTTTTTTTGGAGTGAATATTTTTATTAAATACCTTGACAGAAAAAACCTGCCAATCTATAATGATAATTGTTATCAATGAGAATAATTTTCATTATTAAGATCGGTATTCTACAGGTAAAAAAATGAAGGGAGTGCAGACTGGAATATGAGTGCAAAGGACAGTGTGGTATTAAGTGATATGAAACCCGGCAGCAGGGGTAAAGTAGTACGCATCAGTGCTAAAGGTCCGTTACGCCGGCGTATTTTGGATATGGGATTGGTTTCCGGGGTGGAAATTAATGTCAAAGGTGTGGCCCCGCTGGGTGACCCCATGGAAATACTGGTCAGAGGGTACAGTTTAAGCTTGCGTAAGCAGGAAGCTGCGGAAATACATGTTGAGGTGATGTGATATGAAACCGCTTTGGTTTCTGGGCATGAACCGCACGGGGGTTGTCAGAGAAATTGCCGGCGGAAGGGGAGTAAGAAAGAGATTAACCGGGATGGGGTTTATCGAAGGTGTAACTGTGCGCATCATCAAAAACGACAACTATGGCCCGTTGATAGTGAGTCTAGGCGAAGGACGCCTGGTGCTCGGGCAGGGTGTGGCTAACAAAATAATGGTGGAGGAAGTTGGTTAATTAATTAGTTTAACAGGAGGGAGATTTATGGAGGCAGCCAGAGTATTGCAAACCGGTGAAACAGTAATTGCCATGGCTGGCAATCCTAACTCGGGTAAAAGCAGTATTTTTAACAATCTTACCGGGGCCCGCCAGCATGTGGGTAACTATGCGGGAGTAACGGTGGAAAAAAAAGAAGGTAAACTCATACACCAGGGAAAGGCTTACAAGGTAGTTGACTTGCCCGGTACATACAGTCTTGGTGCATACTCGGAAGATGAAAGAGTGGCCCGGGATTTTATTTTAAAAGAAAAGCCCGATGTCATTATCAATGTAGTTGATGCCAGCAACATAGAACGCAACCTTTATTTAACCGTTCAACTGCTGGAAATGGGTGCCAATGTTGTAGTGGCGCTGAACATGATGGACGAAGCCAAAGAAAAGGCTATACATATTGATGTAGCAAAGATTTCCAAGCTGCTGGGTGTACCGGTGGTACCGACGGTGGCAACAAAAAAGCAGGGGATGAAAGAATTAGTAGTAAGGGCGATACAGGCGGCCAATGAACCCAAAAGAGAAGCTCTAAAAATTAACTACGGAAGCGACTTGGAAAAAGAACTTAAAAAGCTGGAAGATATCATTTCTTCTCACAGTCAATTATCCCAGGAATACCCATCTAGATACCTGGCTATAAAATTGCTGGAAGAAGACCAAGAGGTTTACCAGCAGGTTAAAGCAATACCGGGCACCGCTGAACTGCTGGAACAGAGCGAGGAAAGTGCTGCTTTTCTTTTGGATGAGACCGGTGAAGATGCAGAGTCGCTGATTGCCGACCGGCGCTATGGATTTATAAGCGGAGTTTCCAAGCAGGCAGTTCGAAAGCGAATTTCAGCGGAACAAAGATTGAGTTTTTCAGATAAAATAGACAAAGTTGTTACCCACCGGGTGTTGGGTATACCTATTTTTCTAGCAGCCATGTGGTTGGTGTTTCAGTTTACCTTTGCCCTTGGCGATCCGATGATCGGGTGGGTTGAAGGATTTTTTGAAATTTTGGGAGGGGTAGTTGGAGGCTGGTTGGCAGCAGCAGGTGCTTCCGATTTGATAACCTCCTTTATAGTGGACGGGATTATCGGCGGTGTAGGTTCGGTAATGGTATTTATACCGAATATTGTGCTGCTGTTTTTTGCCATAGCACTGCTGGAAAACAGCGGTTACATGGCCCGGGCGGCTTATGTTATGGATCGTTTCATGAATACCCTGGGACTGCATGGTAAATCATTTATTCCCCTGCTGGTGGGCTTTGGCTGCAACGTACCCGGTATAATGGCTGCCCGCACACTGGAAAACAAAAAGGACAGAATAATAACTATACTTATCACCCCGCTGATGTCTTGTGCTGCCAGGCTGCCGGTGTATGTACTGTTTGTCAGTGCATTCTTCAGCCAGTATGAAGGTCTGATAATATTTTCATTGTATTTGCTTGGTATCGTAATGGCGGTAATAATGGGTGTAATTTTTAAAAGACTTCTTTTTCCGGGAGAAGTTTCTCCTTTTGTTTTAGAGCTGCCGCCTTACCGCATTCCTACTTTAAAAGCTACTATGATTCACATGTGGGAAAGGGCAGGTATCTTTGTTAAAAAAGCCGGTACAATTATTTTTTCCGTTGTTGTACTGATTTGGGCGCTTTCAGTACTGCCTTGGGGTGTGGAACCGGGCAGTAAAGAAAGTGCGCTGGGGCAGATAGGCAGTTTCTTTGCTCCGCTGTTTGCTCCTGCCGGTTTTGGTTCATGGGAAGCCAGCACTGCTCTTATTTTTGGTATATTGGCTAAAGAAGTTGTTGTGGGCACCTTGGGTGTTATTTACGGGGTGGGTGAAGAAGGAGTGGTTACTGCCATTCATCAGTTATGGACACCGCTTTCTGCATATGCATTTATGGTAATGACTCTGCTGTATACTCCCTGCGCTGCTGTTATCGGTACTATTAAAAGAGAGACTGGTTCGTGGAAATGGACTGTTTTTACAATGGTATATACGCTGGTTCTTGGTTGGGTGATGGCAGTTCTTGTTTATCAAGTTGGTCGCCTGTTTGGCTTGAGTTAAGGGGGAGTTGCTTTATATGGAAACTATAATATTGCTTGTTACAGCTGTATCTGCCGGTATACTGATTATATATCAAATTAGAAAATCAGCCCGGGGCAGCGGTTGCGGCGGCGGTTGTGAGGGCTGCTCTTGCAATATCGATAATGAAAAGTGCAGCAGTTAGTACCAACATCGGTTGTGCGGGCATGAAATTGCCCGCACAACTGTATGTGTGGTTTTTGGGAGTTCTGAAAGGGGAAGCTAAATAATGAAGGGTTTAAGTATCAGGGCAAAATTTTTGTTAGTAATTATACTGTCACTGGCGTTTAGTTTTTTGCTTTCTTTCCTAATTAATAAGAGTATATCGAAAGATTTGTATAAATATATAACAGCTTATATTATCAGTTTATCGGTTTTATGCACTACTATTACCATTTTAGTTAACCGTGTACATATTAAACCGCTGCGCAAATTAAATGCAGATATTAAAAGAACAGTACAGCAGCATATGCCTGTTGAGCTGGATGAAAATGCTGCCGGGGATGCTTCTGATTTAGTCAACTGCTTCCGTCAAGCGGCCGGCAAGGTAAAAAAATTAATTGATCAGGTTAATGAAACTGCTCAAGAAATTTTTTGCTCTGTGGGAGAAATTAATATTGATAACGCCGGCAGGATATCAAATATTGCCCGTTCGCTGGCGGAAATTTCTCAAAAAATAAATGAAGTTAATAATATGGTTTGGAATGTGGCGGATACTGCTCAAAAGGCAGCCGAGCATGCAGATAAGGGCAGTACTAAGGTGGAGAAAGTAACCGGTCAAATGGAAGCCATAAATGCCACTTTCAATAATACTGCGGCGGTAATAGGTGCTTTGAGTAAAAAATCTAGAGAGATAACGCAAATAATTGATATGATTACTAATATTGCTGATTCTACCAATTTATTGGCCTTAAATGCCAACATTGAAGCGGCAAGAGCCGGCGAACACGGCCGGGGATTTTCTGTGGTAGCTGAAGAAGTAAGAAAACTGGCAGAGCAATCGGCCAATTCCGCTAAAGAAATTGAAATACTAATTAAAGAAATGCAGCAGCAGTCAGAAAAGACTGTACTGGTGATTAATGAAGGTTCAAAGAATGTAGAAAGCGGCACCATAATGGCCAAAGAGACAGGAAAATTTTTTGTACAAATCAATGAAGTGGTGCAGGAACTAACTGCTGAAATTCAAGAAATAGGTCTGGTGGCGGAACAAGTGGCGGAAAATATTACGGAAATTATAGAAGCGGTGGAAGAGGAGAGGAAGGATAAAAGTTCGTTATCTCTTCCCATTGACCGGGTTAGAGACTTAACGTCTCAACTGCGGCAGATAAGTGCAAATTGTAAAAATGTAATGAAAGAAGGTGATAAAAACGTTTCGCTGTAATACTAAAAACATTGCTGATGAAATAATTAATTATACAAAGGGATGGGAACAGTTATATAACGAGTTAAAAAAAAGTAATGCTGAACTGCTGGAGCAAAATGAAATTTTGAAAAGAAAGCTTAATGATGTCACCTTTCTTTACGAGATATTTACCCAGCTGATAAAAAGTGGCGATTTTAAGGGAACCATAAAATCGATTTTAGATATGGCCATGGAAATAACCGGTAGTGAAGTTGGTTGTATTTTTCTATACGACAGGAAAAACAACAATATGGAGTTGATGCTTTCCCGGGGAAAACTGGTTGACAGGGTAATATCCTTTGTCAGCGATAATTTTAAAATTATCGATGTGCTGCCGCTGGATTATTGTCTCAACCTCAGTTCAGAAAGTGATTATTTATTGAGCAGCTTACGCTCTGTCGATCCCTTTATTCGTTCCATGCTGGTGGTCCCTTTAAGTTATGCAGATGAAATTATAGGTGTGGTGGTTCTTATGCACCGCCACCATGGTGAGGACGAGCATGGAATTGAATATTCGCCAAACCAGTGCAAAACAGTAATTAAGTTTGCCCGTGACGCTTCTTTAATATTAAACAATGCCCGTTTAAATATCGAGTACGGGCGTAAGGACGTGTACATGAAGACTATCAGCGCCCTGGTTTCTGCCATTGATGCCAAGGATGCCTATACCCATAATCATTCCGAAAACGTAGCCCGGGTGTCTGTGGCGTTGGCCAAGGAACTTAAAGTTTCTCCCGCGGAGATAGTTAATATACGATATGGGGCGCTGTTACATGATGTGGGGAAAATCGGCATACCGGAAAAAATATTAAACAAAACAGGACGGCTGAACGACGAAGAATTTGCATTAATAAAAACTCATCCTCTTATTGGCAGCAAAATACTGTCACCCATCGATTTTCTCGGCCGGGCACTGAATGTAGTTCGCTATCATCACGAGAGATATGACGGCGGGGGATATCCTGAAGGATTAAAGGGCGAAGATATTCCCTTTGAGGCGCGTATTGCCTGCATTGCTGATGCCTGGGATGCCATGCGATCCCACAGAGCTTACCGCCGGGCTTTATCTTTTAATGCAGCAGTGTTAGAAATGGAAAAGGGGGCTGGTACGCAATTTGATCCTTATATGGTAAAAAAGTTTATCCGGTTGGTTAATAAATCCGCCTAATTACCCCCCACCGGGCAATCAGCAAATCCGGTGGGGGAGTGTTTGTTAATAGGCTGCTTTTAAAATTTCTACTATATCATTTTTAGATAGTTTTTTTATCCTGCCCCTGGGACCGGAGATAACGGTGTTTTCAGCCAGTTTTTCCAGGTCGCTGTATTTTACTCCCACTTCTTTTAAGGTGGTGGGGGCATTGAGCTTTTGGAAAAATGCTTTTAATGAGTTGATGGCCTGAATAATTTTATCTTCCTGCTGTCCGCCGGTGATATTAAAAATCCTTTCAGCAAATTGTTCAAATTTATTCATGTTTTCCTTATAAACGTATTTCATCCAGGCGGGTATGATAATGGCCAGACCTGCTCCGTGAGCTATGTCGTAGTAAGCGCTGAGCGAGTGTTCAATATCATGGCAGGCCCAATCCCCCGGCACCCTTCCGGCCTGGTTAATTCCGTTTAAAGCCAGGGTTGCACACCAGGCCAATTGAGCCCGGGATTGATAGTTATCAGGCTCTTTCAAAAGAACCGGAACGTGCTTCATTATTGTTCTGATTATTCCCTCCGCTATTTCATCCTGTACGCCGGTATCCGCCTCGCTGCCAAAGTACAGCTCGAAAACATGGGACATGGCATCAATGGCACCGTAGACGGTCTGGTGCGGGGGCAGGGAAAACTGCACCGTGGGGTCTATGATTGATACTTTGGGGTAGGTGTAAGGCGAGCCAAATCCCCATTTTTTATTTTCTTCTTCTTTAGTTATTACGCCGACGGGGTTCATTTCCGATCCAGTGGCTGAAATGGTTAACACAGTAAAGATGGGCAGCGCTTTATTGACCCGGGTTTTTTTTTCGAAAACGTCCCATATATCACCCGTTATATAAAAACCTGCCGCTATGGTTTTGGCGGTATCTATCACACTGCCGCCGCCCACAGCTAAAACCCCTTCCACATTTTCTTTTTTGGCCAGTTCAATACCCTGGTATACTTTTGACAGAACGGGGTTAGACTTAACGCCTCCCAGTTCCACCGCTTCTATGCCGGCATTTTTTAAAGATCTGATTACTGTTTCATAAACCTTATTTTTAAAAATAGACCCTTTGCCGTATACCAGCAGTACTTTTTTAATGCCGGAATTATTAATTTCTGTACCGATGTTTTTTACAGTATCTTTTCCAAATACCAGTTTAGTGGGATTTCTAAAAATAAAATTCTGCATTACTTTCACCCCTTTAATTCAGTACAAATTGATTATATGAAATAATTGTTATTGTAGGCAAGGAATTTACAATAATTATAAAAAATTGTATAGACAAACCAAGAAAATATTGGTATAAATATAATGTTAAATTACATAAAATGTTTAGGTGCCTTCACCACCGGTGAAGGTTAAAAGGGAACGCGGGTGAGAATCCCGGGCGGACCGGCCACTGTATTCGGTGAGCAGCTCTTGAATACCACTGGTTAAATGCTGGGAAGGTGAGAGTGAGCGATGAGCCGTAAGTCAGGAAACCTGCCTAAACAGGTATTCAGCACGACCTTCCGGGTAATAGGGTTGATGCTTAAGTTGGCGTGTGTTTTTTAGATATGCTGCTTACCAAAGCACCTATCTAATTAATGTCTAATTTAAGCGCGGCTTTCATTGTTATGCATTGCGATTATTACCCTGGCCAAAGGTCAAGGGTTTTTTATTTTGTTGATGTCTTTCTTAGTAAGATACCATTTTTTAGGCAGCAATAAAAGAAACGGAGGATATTATGGCAGGAGTGTTATACGGTGTGGGGGTGGGTCCCGGGGATCCGGAGTTATTAACCGTCAAAGCAGTAAATGTAATAAAACAAGCGGATGTAATTCTGGCTCCTAAAACAGAAAAAAAAGATGGAAGTGCAGCTTTGTCCATTGCCAAACCCTATATCGATGAATCAACCCAGATATTAGAATTAGTTTTTCCCATGGTTTATAACCGGGAAAAATTACTCGACGCTTGGGAAAACAACAAAAAAATAATCAATCAGCTGCTGGATGAAGGGAAAAAGGTTGTATTTTTAACCCTGGGTGATCCCATGCTTTACAGCACCTTCATATACATACAAAGACTTTTAGAAGGCTGCGGTCATTCAATTAAAGTAGTACCGGGAGTGACATCCTTTTCTGCCATTGGCGGCAGGTTAAACTACCCGCTGGCAGAAGGGAATGACATCCTGTGTGTAGTTCCGGCCACTATAGATGAGAAAAAACTGGAAGAGGTGATGTCCACATCAAATAATTTGGTTTTGCTCAAGGTTTATAAGAATTATAAACAAGTGGTTAATAAGTTGAAACAATTGGGATTGATTAAAAACGCAGTTATGGTCAGTAAATGTGGTTTAGAAGGGGAAAAAATTGTAACCGACCTGGAAAAAGATGGAGAACAAAAGGTCAATTATTTATCTACAATTTTAGTTAGAAGATACCTGAATAAAAATCAGTAAAACCGTAATGAACCAAGCGGCATTGCCGGGTAATAAAAATTTTGCATTAAGAGCGGTACAAATGGCGCCGGCTGGTGCTGAAAATTTTATTTTTAAGATAATTGAAGGGAGATGTTTTACAAAATGAAGGCTGTTAAAAAATTTGCTGCATTAGTACTGGCTGCAGTAATGATGGCAGTGCTTCTTGCCGGCTGCGGTGCAGAAAGGGAAGCACAGGAAACAAGTTCACAGGTGAAAGATAAAAAAGCTATTTTAGTAGTTAGCTTTGGAACCAGTTACCCGGAAGCCAGAAAAGCCTGCATTGAAAGTGTTGAAAACAAAATAAAAAATACCTTTAAAGATTACGAAATACGTCGAGCATTTACCTCCGAGTTCATTATTAAAAAACTGGCTCAAAGAGATGGACTGTCCATTGACAATCCTGAACAGGCGCTGACAAAATTGAAAGAAGAAGGTTACAAGCAGGTAGTGGTACAACCGCTGCATATAATACCCGGTGCAGAGTACGATGAAGTAAAAATTATTGTGGATAAATTTGCTGCAGAAAAAGCCTTTGAACAAATTGTACTGGGCAGACCGCTGCTTGGCAGCGAAAGCAATCCCAATGACTATGCCATTGCTTTAGAGGCATTAAAAGAACAAATTCCCGAACTGGCAGAAAACCAGGCCGTGCTGTTGATGGGTCACGGTACTCACCATGAAGCAAATGCCTGCTATGATAAATTCCAGCAGGAAATAAATAAAGCCAACCTGAATATATTTGTGGGCACAGTTGAAGCTGAACCTACATTGGAAGATATCAAGGAACAGTTGGCGGCTAAGGATATAAAGAGTGTTATTCTGATGCCCTTTATGCTGGTGGCCGGTGATCACGCCCAAAACGACCTGGCGGGAGATGAAAAAGAATCTTGGAAAATGCAGCTTAAAGATGAGTATACAGTGGAAACTTACCTCCACGGCTTAGGAGAGAATCCCGCCATTCAGGATATTTATGTACAACATGTTAAAGATGCCATTGCTCAGCTGGATAACTAATTTGCATACGGGTTCGATTTTATCGAACCCGTATATAATTCATTTTCGGGAAATGCTATGATTATAATAAATAAAAGTATTTCCTTAAAAAGACGGAAGTGACTGAATTGATAGCGTTAGATCAGGTGACCAAAAGATATGGCGATACCGTTTCGCTGGACAGCCTGTCCTTACATATTAAAGAAGGGGAATTCTTCGGCTTGCTGGGTCCCAACGGTGCGGGTAAAACAACACTGATACGTATTATCAGTGCCCTTACCGTACCTACCTCCGGCCGGGTGCTGGTGGCCGGTGAGCCTGTAAACCGCAATAATACCAAATTTAAATCTCAAATAGGATTGGTACCCCAGCACAATAATCTGGAACCGGAATTAACCGTTGTAGAAAACTTGCAGCTGCATGGTATGTTGTACGGAATACCTAAAAAGGAATCCGCAGGCAGGATAAAAGAACTGCTGGATTTTACTAGGCTTACAGATAAAGCCGATACCCAAGTCGGCAAACTATCCGGTGGAATGAAGCGCAAACTGCTCATTGCCAGGGCACTGATGCACAAACCGGCAATTTTGTTGTTGGATGAGCCCACGGTGGGTTTGGATGTTTCTTCCCGGCGGAAGGTTTGGGATTTAATTAAGGGTCTGCACAAAAGGGGTATTACCATTGTTTTAACCACCCATTATTTAGAAGAAGCCGAGGCTTTATGCACTAAAATAGGTTTGTTAAAAAAGGGAAGGCTGTTAATGAGCGGTTCCCTGGATGAACTCAAGAATATGGTGGGGCCTGTTGTAGTAGAACAGTTTTACAACGATAAGACGGTTTTGTATTTTTATAAAGATCAAAAAGAAGCACTGAAAGCGGCTTCTTCAATGGGGGAAGGGATAACTGTAAGACAAAGCAGACTAGAAGACATCTTTGTTAAATTAACTGAGGAAAAGAGTGAATGAGCAATGTCCGGATTTTTGGCAGTGTTGTGGAGAGAGTACTTGTTTTTTAAACGCCGCTTTTGGACCATTACCACCAGTTCTATGGTGGCCCCCCTGTTATATTTGATAACCTTTGGCTGGGGGTTGGGCAGGTCTGTAAATTTAAGTGGTGTTGATTATATCAACTTTTTGGTTCCCGGTATTGTTGCTTTAAGTACCATGAACACCAGTTTTAATGCCATTGCCACTCCGCTTTCCATTGCTCGCTTATATGACAAGACGCTGGAAGAGTATATGGTGGCCCCGATTACTATTTTATCCTTTGCCGCCGGCAAAATTGTAGCTGGTGCTATGAGGGGAATATATGCAGCGCTGATAATTATCACCATTTCTTTTATTTTTGGTGCCAGGCTGGAAATAAATGTCCTGTTTTTGGCACTGATGTTTTTAAACTGCCTGGTATTTTCCAGCCTGGGTTTTCTGGTGGCCTTGAAAATAAAATCCCACCCCGACATGGCCAGGTTTAACAATTTTGTTATTACGCCAATGATATTTATTTGCGGTACATTTTTCTCTTTAGACAGGGTACCGGAAATAATGCGCCATGTGATAAATGTGCTGCCGTTAACTCCGGCCAGTCAAGGGTTGAGAGCTGTGGCTTTGGGCGGTGAAATACCTCTCTGGGCACCGGCGGTACAGATTGCTTACCTGCTGCTGTTTACCGGGTGGGGATTATATGTGTGCAACAGGGTTGAATAAAAAGCATAAACCGAAAATGCTGTATAAGCGGTGCTCGCTGCTCTGGCACTGCTTTGTTTACTTACAGAACCGCTCATCTGCCTTAACCTCAGAAACTCTGCCGGCTGTTTTAGAAAGCCATCCGGTCTTTTCTACTTTCCGGAAATCAAACTCCGGTACACAGGGTTTAATATCCAGTAAAGGTGTACCGTCTAAAATATCAACGTCTTCAATATGTATGATATTTCCCTCAACTTTTAAAATTTTAACCACCGATATCCCGATGGAATTGGGACGCCTGGGTGCTCTGGTTGCAAATACACCGTGTAAATCATTGTCTAGAAATGGTTTAACGGTTAATGAGTATCCTTTAGAGAGATGAAAGTGATAGATTAAAAAAACGTGGGAGAATCCATCTATATCCTTTAATCCTTCGGCGTACTGCGGGCTTATTTCTATGGTTCCTTTTACACCTTGAGCTCCGGTGGGTTGTATAGGCATTCCCTTTGTATCTTTATAAGGTGAATGAATTATCCCAATGGGTTTGTATTTTATTTCTGCCACTAATATCCCTCCAAGTTAAAAATTTTTATACAATTATTTTAAATTATAACTTTATACCAATCAAATGTTTTTTATAGAGGAAGTAATTTTATAGAGATTGCAACGTAAAATGTTATACAAGGGTATCCGCAATAAAATAGGGGGGAGTTTCAATGCTGTCACCCAGCCTGGAGGATTACTTGGAAGAAATTTATCGCTTTTCACTACATAACGATGTGGTTCGGGTTAGCGATATTGCTTCCTGTTTAGATGTAACAATGCCCTCGGTTAATAATGCCATTCGCAAGTTAAGTGAGAAAGATTACTTAATATATAAAAAGTATAGAGAACTGGTTTTAACGGAAAAAGGGCGCCGGGTGGGAAAATTTTTGGTAGAAAGAAACGGTATACTGCAGAATTTTTTAAAAGCAATAAATTCCCAGTGTGATGTTAAAGCGGAAGCGGAAGCCATGGAACATTATTTATCACTGCCCACCATCAGGGCGATAGAAAGCTTGTTGGACTTTTTAGAAAATAACAAGGAATGCCGGAAAAAATTTTTAGAACATTGTCGTTATCGGAAGGAAAAGGGGCTGGGGTTGATTAACGGGTATGCAGGAAAATAGTAAAATTCACCGCAGTACTATAAAACATATCAGCGGGTTTACAATGGCAGGTGAACAATTTCAAACCTGTCTTTTTTCATCCCATTGTTTTCCGTCTTTAAAAATCCCGGTAAAAAGGGAATATTTGCTTTATGTAGAATTTAATCGAAAAAATAATTATAAGGAGATAGATTATGAGGCAGATACTGATAAAAAACGGCTATGTCATATCTATGAATTCCGAAAGACAAGTGTTTGAAAACGGTGATGTCCTGGTAGAAAACGATAAAATAGCGGCGGTGGGCCGGGTACAGGCGGAGCAAATCAACAGCAGTGCCGAAATAGTTGATGCCAGCGGGAAAATAGTTATGCCCGGTTTAATTAACACCCATGTTCATTTATCCCAGCAGTTGGGTCGCGGTATCGGGGATGATGTAGACCTTTTAACATGGCTGCGTAAACGCATTTGGCCCTATGAAAGCAGCATGGACTTAGAAGATTCATATATTTCATCCCTGGCCTGCTGTTTAGAGATGATACATTCCGGTGTTACCACCTTTGCCGAAGCCGGGGGGCAGGAAGTGGACGGCATGGGTAAAGCCGTTGAAAAAATAGGTATCCGGGGAATTTTATCCCGTTCCACCATGGACTGCGGTGAAGGACTGCCGGCCAACTGGCAGGAAAGCACTGACACTGCCCTGCATAAACAAGAGGAGCTTATCAAACGCTGGCACGGCCGGGCAAATGGCCGCATCAGGGTGTGGTTTAGTTTACGCACTATATTTAATAACTCTGATGAACTAATCACAAGAACAAAAACGCTGGCAGATAAATACCGTGTGGGCATTCATATGCATGTGGCAGAAATTAATGAAGAAGTACGTTTTAGCAGGGAACAGCGCGGTCTTACCACGGTGGAGCACTTGGCAAGATTAGGTGTACTGGATGAAAACTTTTTGGCGGTACATACTGTTTGGCTGACAGATAGAGAAATAGACCTTTTTGCACTGTATAATGTGAAAGTATCTCACAATCCTGCTGCTGCCATGAAGGTACTGGGCTTTGCCCGGGTGCCGGAAATGCTGGCCAGGGGTATTAGTGTTTCCATTGGTACAGATGGTGCTCCCTGTAATAACCGCATGGATATGATGAGCGAAATGTACCTGACCACACTGATTCATAAGGGACGTACCCTTAACCCCGAGGTTTTACCGGCGGAAAAAGTACTGGAAATGGCCACTGTCAACGGTGCCCGCTGTGTACTGTGGGAAGATCAAATTGGATCGCTGGAACCGGGTAAAAAGGCGGACTTGATTATCATCAACCCTGCCAGTGCCGGGACCCTGCCGCTGCATGACCCCGTTGCCAACCTGGTTTATGCCATGCATTCTAGTAACGTGGAATCTTCTATGTGCGACGGTCAATGGTTGATGCGGGATAAAAAAATTCTCACCGTTAATGAAGAAGAAATACTGCAGCAGGCACAGCAAAGAGCAGCGGTGCTGTTGAAAAAGGCTGGTATCAGCCTGCCGAATCGTTTTCCTGTTATAAAGATAAGATAATCAAATTACCAAAAATTGATTGTTGAAGTAATTTTCCCGGTGTAATACAATTTAAAACTGCTGATCCCAAAAAGCAGCGGGCAAAAAAATTAAAAATACCAGTTGACATTAAGGGACAAAGATGTTAAACTAAATCCTGCCGCTGAACCAGGCGGCCCAAAAACTGGCAGCGATCCTTGAAAACTAAACAGTGAGAGATGGATGTCAAGGGCGATAAAGCCAATGGATATTTTATATTGAACAGGAGAGCTGGAAGAGCTTATCCATAGATATTTTATGGAGAGTTTGATCCTGGCTCAGGACGAACGCTGGCGGCGTGCCTAACACATGCAAGTCGAACGGAGGTGT